>NZ_FOWR01000022.1:25630-92769 GCF_900115495.1 Enterovibrio norvegicus DSM 15893
AGAAGCGAGAAGCGAGAAGCGAGAAGCGAGAAGCGAGAAGCGAGAAAAGCATGACGTGTTGAGAAAGAGGCGCAATCCCTCTTCCTCTAATAGTACGGCGGTCTAGACGCTACGCCATCGCGGCGTCTTTCACTAACCCCGCACCCGTTTTCGCCTGACACACATAAATATCGGCCTTCAAGCCCGTTAACGCTTCATATTGCGTATCAACAGCCTCACGGATGGCGTCAACATGAGATGGCATGACTAACGCGACGATACACCCACCAAAACCTCCGCCCGTCATGCGCACACCACCGTCTTTACCAATCACGGATGTAACGATGTCGACCAAGGTATCGACTTCTTTTACAGTGATTTCAAAATCATCACGCATTGACGCATGTGATGCTTCCATCAACGCGCCCATTGTCTGCAAGTCACCACGGCGAAGGGCATCGGCAGCCTCTAAGGTACGTTGATTTTCGGTGATCACATGACGAGCGCGACGCGCAACTTTTTCATTCAGGTGCTCAGCGTTGTCTTCAAATGTTTCGAGGGTCACATCACGCAATGCCAGCACGCCAAAAAAACGGGCTGCTGATTCACACTGCAATCGACGTGTGTTGTATTCGCTGTCGACCAGACCACGTTTTTTGTTCGAATTGATGATAACCACAGCAATGTCGCTGGGCATAGAAACAGGCAAGGTATCTAACGAACGGCAATCGATGAGCAAGGCATGGTTCTCAAGCCCTTCCGCGGAGATAAGTTGGTCCATGATGCCGCAATTGCATCCCACAAACTCATTTTCTGCCTGCTGACCAATTAAGGCGATATCGGCCTGCGTGACATTCAGCTGGAACAGCAATTTGAAGGTTTGACCAATCACCACTTCAAGTGATGCGGAGGAACTCAGCCCTGCCCCCTGCGGAACGTTACCGGTCACCGCCAAGTCAACACCACCGATGTCATAGCCACGCTGTTGAAGACACACAACCACGCCACGAATGTAATTCGCCCACATTTTCTCAGGCAGGAAAGCAATCTTTTCATCGAGCGAGAACTGATCTTGCTCGTTATCAAAATCCACGGCGACCACGCGTATTTGGTTGTCATCTCGTTTTGCAGCCGCAACCACGGTTTGGTAATTGATGGCGCAAGGCAACACAAAGCCATCGTTGTAATCTGTGTGTTCACCAATCAGGTTCACGCGTCCTGGCGCTTGAATGGCATGTGTCGCGTCATAGCCAAACGCCTGCTGAAACGCGTTGTTGGCGTTTTGAATAATATTTTTCATAAAGTTATCTCTCGCTAGCACGCTGTTTATGAGCGTGGATAACGCGTTACTCTTCAATCCATGTGAGTTTTATAGTGCACGTCGCTCAGCGCGCGTAAGCGTTCGGCCGCTTGTTCTGCGGTTAAATCTCGCTGTGTTTCTGCCAACATTTCATAGCCCACCATAAACTTGCGCACCGATGCGCTTCGTAGAAGAGGTGGGTAGAACAACGCATGCAATTGCCAATGTTCGATGTCAGTCCCCGCGTCAAAAAACGGCGCATAGTGCCATCCCATCGAATACGGGAAGGAGCACTGGAACAAGTTATCGTAATAGGTCGTCAGCTTTTTGATTGCCAACGCAAGATCATCACGCTGCTCATAGGTCAGTTCTTCTAAGCGACGAATGTGCGTTTTAGGGAGCAACATGGTTTCAAATGGCCACGCCGCCCAATACGGCACAACCGCCAACCAATGCTCTGTGTCCACCACGGTTCGCGCACCGTCGCACATTTCCGCTTCCACGTAATCCACCAGCAAATTACGCCCATGTTGCAGATAATAATCTCGCAGCAGTACGTCTTTGCGCGCGATTTCATTTGGAAGAAAGCTGTTCGCCCAGATTTGCCCGTGAGGATGCGGCTGAGAGCACCCCATCGCTTCACCTTTATTTTCAAATGCCTGAACCCAAACGTATTGTTGACCCAGTTCTTCGATTTGCGCATTCCATGTATCAACCACCCCGCGAATCGCTGACAAAGGCAACTCGGGCAACGTTTTACTGTGATCGGGGGAAAAACAAATCACGCGGCTCAACCCCCTTACACCTTGTGCTTGAAATAAGGGGTTGGTCGGTTCAGGGGCATCCGGAGAATCTGGCATCAAAGCGGCAAAATCATTACCAAATACATAGGTGCCTTCATAATTTGGATTTTCATCACCAGACACTCGGGTGTTTCCGGGGCACAAGAAGCAATTGTCACTGTATGAAGGTAAAACATCTGTCGAGGGCTTTTCATCCTGACCACTCCAAGGACGCTTTGCACGGTGCGGAGACACCAGCACCCATTGACCCGTTAGCGGGTTATAACGGCGGTGTGGGTGATCGACGGGATTAAATTCAGTGTTATCCATGTCAGCTCTCTCAATCCATTCAAGCGAAATTCGTGGCATGTTTTTTCAACAGCGCAGCAATGTCTGTTTAAGGCTCGCCACTCGCGTTTACTTTAGTGTTCGATTCACAAGAACGTGTAATTTCGCCACCGTTTAAAGAGTAAACACGCAATGTAAACGTTTCCATTCAGTCTAGATGAATAATGCGTGTGCTTCAAATCTACCTGTGCATTCAACCGCGTGTTCAACAGGGAGACACCATTTTTAGGCACAAAAAAGCCGCTGTCGGAAACAGCGGCTTTCAAAAACTTAATGCTAAGAGGTTGTTAGCCTGCGTGGTAGGCAGGGTAATCCAACAGCCCTTTTTCAGCACCCCCGAACAAGGTGCTAGGATCGTGCAGTGCTAACGGGTAGCCATTTTTCATGCGTTCCGGCAGGTCTGGGTTTGCTACAAATGGGCGACCAAAACCAATCATGTCAGCCTCTCCGCTTTGAATAGCTTGCTCGCCTTTTTCGCCGTTGTAGCGACCCGCGTAGATCAACACACCGTCATACACTTTACGCATGGCATGTTTGAACACGGCGGGTGTTTCTGGTGCATCGTCACAATCCACTTCTGCGATGTGAATGTAGACAATGTTCAACGTGTTCAACAACGCCGCCGCCGCGACATAAGTTTCAACTGGCGTGCTATCGATCGTGCCATTGAGCGAGGTGAATGGTGCAAGGCGCACACCAACGCGCTCAGCACCAATCGCGTCTGCCATGGCTTCAACCACGTCTTTTAGGAAGCGCAAACGGTTCTCAATGCTGCCGCCGTATTCGTCAGTGCGGTTGTTGGCTTCAGAGTCAATGAACTGATTCACCAAGTAGCCATTCGCTGCATGCAGTTCAATGCCATCAAACCCGGCTTCTATCGCGTTCAGTGCTGCTTGGCGGTACTCTGCAATCACGTGTTTGATGTCGTCTTTGGACATTTCGCGAGGTTCTACCACATCAACAAAACCCGGTGCGTCTGAGCCGTTGTCGATGAAGACTTTCACGTTTTCTGCTTTCAATGCAGAGGATGAAATAGGTTGCTGTCCGCCAATGTTATCAGAGTGCGTCACACGGCCAACATGCCAAAGCTGCGCGAAAATCACGCCATCTTTTTCATGGACCGCATCGGTGACTTTTCGCCATCCTGCGATGTGTTCTTGGCTGTAAATGCCGGGTGTCCACGCATACCCCTGACCCATTTCAGAAATTTGCGTGCCTTCGGCAACAATCAAACCCGCACTGGCACGCTGCGCATAGTAGGTGGCCATCATGTCATTCGCGACGTTGCCAGGTTGGCTGGCGCGTGAGCGGGTCATTGGAGGCATCACAATACGGTTTTTTAGAGAAAGCGAACCGAGTTGGATCGGTTGAAACAATGCATGGGTCATGTCGGACTCCTATTACTCAATAGCGATGAGAATACGCATGATCACTCGGCATTTGAAATTATCGATTTTTATAAAATGAATAATATTTTGTTATGAACAAAGGAGCATTTTGCGATTGAAGAAATGAAGCAGGCAAGAAGGAAGGTTCGCAAGGTTCAATCTACATGGAGGGGAAAACATCCCGCCCGCTGACAACGAAAACGGCCAGAGGGCGGGAAGCGAGTTATTGCTTATCGCTTATCGACAGAAAATAGAAATGAGCGACAAACACTATTGGTAACTGTAAGAACCATGTCGGCTTGAGAAAACCCAACGGTTACCGTTTGACCAATACACTTCAGGTTCTTGAACACATTGGCCGCCTTCATTCACAAAGCCAGCACCGTAGAATTCTCCACCGCTGGTTAAGCTACATAGATTCGCATCGCTGCCAGCTTTGGCTTTGACGCGTTCACCAATCCCTGCAGGGTTGTTCAATGACAGCCATTCAAACTGGTTAACAGCAGAGAACATCGGACGTTCACCGTCTGCATCTCTTACCGTTATGTCATCCCCACCTGTACATTGGAATTCATCGTTGCCGAGGTCTTCAACATAACCGTGCAGCGTTTTTTCAACGCCGCTCACGGTCATTGGGAAGCGACAAACATGCGGATAATCATTACCCAAACGCAATGTCGCCAGATTGTTTAGGTCTGCTTTCGACAGGTCCGCAGGGTCAAAGGTTTCTGTGTGCGCGAACCAGCTTGGTGGCAAGGCTGATTCGAATGCCTCATAACCATGCTCTTGACCAATAATCACTGGGCCGACCAAATCATTCACCGCAGGGTTGCGTGGCGTCTCTTGGCTATCCAGCACGCTGACGGCACCATCGGCATGTGAACAGCTTAGGGTGATACGTTTAGGGTGGTTATTCATTGGCAAGTTAATGTGGAACTTGTTGCTTTCACCACTACTGTAGCGAGTGCTTGCTAGCGCAATACGCTGTACAGAGCCATTCTCGCCTTCAACCGCCAACTCACACTGTTTTTGGGACTGCAACGTATATTGCGCAATGCCACCTTGGTGAGCAGCATATGACCATCTTGCGCCATTGACGTGTTTTACGTCATCAATTTGCTGACATTTCCCGTCGGCAATAAATCCGGCGCCATCGTGAGAAGTGCCTGATTTATCTAAGCTACACAGCGTTTGTTCACCCAAAGCAGCGGTAGGAGTATAGGTGACAGCGCCAAGGTGCTCACCTTTGGCCGAGAGCAACTGATAATCCATTAACGGAGAAACAGGGTTTTCGCGTTGCCCGTTAACCGCCCAATACATTTCAGGCGCCGTGCGACACACGTTGTCGTTAGCATCTTCATAACCGACAAAGTTGGCTTGCTCGCCGTTTGCGTTGGTATAACTGAACTGACAAACAGGCAACTGCGCATTATCAATTTTCAGGGTTTGCCATTCCGTGCTTAGACGATCAGATTCGCTCAGGTGGCTCACCGATTGCCAACCTTCCAATTGCGTTTCGATATAGCTCGGCGCAGGAAGCTCAAACAGGTTACCGTAGTTTGAGTAGATCAACGGATAGATCTGGCTTGCGTTCTGTTCTGCAGGGTCGTAAATACCCAACACAGTGATCACTGGAACGCCTTTTGATTCCGGCTTGGTAAAGTCTGAATCTACCTCAACATATTGCTGCGAGGTTTGATCCCACTGAGAAAAGCCAGTACTGCTATTCATGTCCAGATTGTTCGAGCGATTGAACCAATCTTGCGTAACACGCGCAGCGATTGGGTGCTCAAGCGTATAGTGGCTGATTAGGCCCGTTTTTGCGTATTCACCGCCGCCCATGGCTTCTCGCATAAAACGGAATTCGCCAGCAAACGGAGGGACGATTTCACCGCTGTTTTCATTTTCCATCGTGATCGGTGTATCCGTCCAGTGCAGGTTACCGATGAAGCGCTTGTAGCGTGCATCCCAACCCCAACCGGATTCCATATCATGGATGGAGTAGCCCTGAGGATGGTGTCCTCGGCCGTAGTTATGGCCTAACTCGTGAGACCATTCATTTCCGCGTGTTGCATCGAGCGTCACAATGCCGCCACCACCGCTTCCGCCGTGTTGTACAACTTTCGAGGTGACTACGCCGGTTTCTGCATCTTTCGCCAAGTATCGTCCGCGGCTGTTGTGCGAGGTGATGTGGCTAAATGGGCGCGGCCAGCTAGCGTTTCCTCCCGCTGTATCGGTGACGCCGAAGTTAGCGTTATTGATACCGATAGAGAACAGGCGCTTACCGACGTATTCACGCATGTCACCACCGTGCCATCCCGGCGTTTCATACTCACTGGCTTTGGTATACACCTTGCCGTTTGGTAGGGTGACTTTTTTCAAGTGGACTGGGGTGTAATCTGCCATCACCAGCTTGGACACGGGGATCTTCTGGAAGTAATCCGTGGCCAACTTTGGCATTTGCTGAATCATGTCATAGCGGTCACGCGGTTCAACGAGCATGCCGATATCGATGTTTTGGATCACCATCTCAGGTGCGCCACCAAAGACCAAGCTGTCGCTGGTGAGATCGCCTTCGCGGCCTCGGTTATCGCTGAAACGCAGGGATAAGCCCGGCTTCATCCATTCCCAGCTCAGTGGGAAGCTCCATGCATGGTGAGAGAACACCACTTTGCTACGATCGGTTTTGATCTGATCCGTGTCTGCCAAGGCACTTGGTGGCTGCATAGGGAAACGTCCCATGCTGACACCATCAACGGCGACATCGACCCACAATTGGTGAATGCCGTATTGAGAAGGCGTCACTAACAATTGTGCTGCACGATCCATCACCAGGTTCGGATGACGCAAATCATCGTTGCCATTCGGCATCACGCTGGTGTGTGTTTGGGCGAAGTTCACGTGTCCACGTAAGTTACCCAACAGATGGTTTTGCGCGTCGCGGCTATCGTTGTAACTCAAACGAGCAGGCAAGGTATTGAAGGTCAACTGTTCTGTGTCACAGCTCAAGGCATTACAGCCTTTTAGCACTACGTCGTACTCAGTGTCCGGTTCAAGATCGCCAATGTAAAAGTGGGAACCCGTCGCTTTGTAGTTAAACGTGATGGAAGATGCATTCTCAGGATGGGTAGTGATCGCGATGTTGTATTTCGCATCTTCACTGGTCGCTTTCCACGCCAGTTGAGCGCCCTTATCAGAAACAGAGGCGGTTTGAAGCTCTGTGATATCAGGGGTTGCGATGCCACCACAGTCGGACATCACCGTGCGGAGCACCATGTCGCTTTCCCAAATGTAACTGCCATCATCATGCTGCGAGCCACGTGCAGCGGGAATGTACTCAACATAACAACCCGTATCATCAGCGGTCATCACACCCCATTCGCGGTGCATCAGATAGAAGCCACCGTTGTAGGGCACATATTCCCAATCAGCATCTACAAATGGAAACGCGGTGCTGAATTCGCCGTTGGTATCATTGAGTGGGAAACGCGGGAAATTATCGTGGTTCAACCAGTACTCTTTTCCTTGGTATGTCAGAAAACGACGACCCTCTCGCTCAACAACATTGGCGGGATTTTGCGCCAACTGCTGCATATTTTCGAGTGAAGCACGGGTTTGCTCTCCCAAAGACATCAATGTGGTGTTTTCTGCAAGTGCCGGCAGGCTGACTAACGCACTTCCTATAAGCAATGACAAAAGTGTTAATTTCATAAATTGTCCCTGATCGTTCTATTTAGAATTATGTGATTCAGATCCAATTTTCATCTAGTTATCAAGAAGTCGCAGCCAGCAATATGCAATTCATTGATCTTGGTGCAAGGCGTTTTTTCTCATTGGCGATATTACTTCCACATTAGTGAGACTATTGCAGATAAAAACATCAAAAAAACAAAGCTAAATCATCATGTTAAACAGCATTCTTGTCGATAAAACAGTCTATTTTGTTGGTCAATGAGAGCATAAGAATGCACACTAGAGCGTGCAGAGAAAAACGATGCACGTTGAGCACGACGTGGATGTGAAATTTGCACATGGAATGACTTGCTATTTGAATGCGCTATTCGAGCAAATGTTGCGTTGAGCAGAAAAGAGGATAAGAACAAAATGACCAAGAAAATCATGCTATCCATGGCACTACTTGGCAGCACACTTTTGATGGGTTGCAGCCAGCAAAGCCTTCTGAACGGCAAGGACAGCATCTCAGCAACGCCCATTCAAGGCATTGAGCAGATAACGCAGCAATCAGACACTCAGTTTGATGTTGTGTGTCCAACAGGGATATGCCGATTTGAACTAACGACAAACACACCGAAGACAATCACTCTCAACATGTATTACGGCGCAGATCAGCCGTTTAAAAAGCTAGAAGGCATCGACGTTTTCAGACAACCCGAAGAGGCGATCAATCGATTATCCCTGTACCAATTTGACGTAACACTGCTAGGCGGTGCAAAGCCACATGAGATTCAGGTGATCGATTACTTCCGCAACTAGTCGATGACTTCCAAAACGAAAAGGAGTGGGCTAATAACCCGCTCGCTTGAGTAATCGAGATTATCATTCAAGACTTCCTGAAGAAAAAAAGCCACCACTTCAACGTTAACTGTCACGATGAAGAGGTGGCCTTGTCATAAGTATGACGTTAGTGAGGTGCTTTACTCAGGTTGTAATGTCGAGTTAAACAGCTCTAACTGTGCTTTCAAACCTTGCGCGTCTAATTGCGATACCAACTCAGTGAGTTCCGTATCGTTATCGGCTTTTAATACTGCAATACTGCCGACATGCGACACCAAGGTTAATCCTTCTTGCTTTGCAGCAGATTGCGCCGTTTCTTTGTCTGCTTTGATGAGTATTAACCCGCTGGTTGTATGGGAAACCAAACCTGTCGAGTCTGTCAAAGTTTCACCTGCATACACGTCTGGGGCATCTTCAAAACCGAACAGGGCACGCAAAGAAAACGCCTGAGGTGCATTTTTGTAGAAGGTTTTACCATTAATCACAACGGCTTCGCCTTGTGGTGTTGATAAACCCAAGTCAGACGGCGATACCGTGTTTGCGAGTACTGGCGCAGACAACAATGCCGCAGTAAATAAAATCGTTTTCGCTTTCATTGTGCTCTCCTTCTTATCCTTGATGACCGATTAGACGTATCGACCAATCATTAATCACGCCAGGTACACTATTGTTCTCATTACCAAAGTAATAAATCTCAGATTCATCAGAACGGTTTTTCAGTACCCAATAATCAAACGCACTGCTGGTGTCCGTCACTCGCAGATGCCATTCACCCGAGGCTTGCTCGCCATAAAACTTGTGGCTAAGCATAAGATGATCGCGGTAACCACGGCTTTCATCGCCAGGTTGCTGGCCTAATCCGATAAGGAAAGAGCGTCCAATCATGCTGTTTCGAGGTGACATCAACACGCTGCTTGTGCCCGAAGGGGATACCAATTCAATCAGCAAATCCGTGGTACGTTCGTGGTCAATGTCGACTTTCACCTGCACAGATTCAACAATCAGATTGTCTGCTACAACGATACTATCGCCCACGGCGTCATCACCCGCATCAGGCACCACAACATTGGCTTCGCTGGCTTTCCATTCCGTGAGTTGAAGTGGCGGGAGTGGCTGATGCAAACGCGCTTCAAACATGGCTTTGTCCACATCAATCAATCCAAAACCGTAGTAAGGACTGAAATCATAACCCGCCGCATTGGTTGACCAACCTTCAAAGCCTGTCACGGTGCGCGTAACCCCCGACGCTGTGACATAGCTAATCAGTGTGTCCGTGTGCGTAGGATCAACCTTACTTGCTGTCGTCGCGAGAAGGTGGCGAATATCGCGCTGAGAAAGATCAGGGCGAACAGTCATCAGCAACGCCGCAGCACCCGATGCGTTTGGCGCGGCAGAAGACGTACCATTCATAACACCGTTGTAGTTACAGTTTGGATCCTCCGCTGTGCCGCCATGTAGCCCATTACGATCTGCTTTTTCGATGGTGTTATAACCACGATCACAGCCCGTTAAGTCTGTTGTGATATGCGCGGGCTTGTCTCGACCAAACTCACCAGCTGGAGATGTCAGAAAGACGTTGCTACCAACGGATGAGTAAGACGCAAGCTCGCCATCAGCGTTAAGCGCACTCACGGTCATGTTCCAGTAGTTTGAATTGTTCGCAGAGAGGTTGCTGTTTTGCCAAGGTAGGCCTTCATTGGGTACATCAGCCGTGTCGAAATCTTTCGGTTGAATGCGGTATGTGGTCTCACCCAGAGTAATGCCCGTTCGACCAAAACCATTACCCGCAGATTTGACATACAGAGCACCACGCCCCTGATGTGCCGTGGTACTTTGTTCTTGGTAAACCGAATCTTGGAGGGCGAGTGATAAGTCGTTTTCTAAATCGTAAGGCATGCTAAAGAGAGCGTTTCCTCCATAGCTTTGGTTAAACACACGCGCATCACTTGAACGTGCATCAGCACCGTGTGCAATCAACCAACTTTGTAGTGATTGCTCTTCTAAGTAGTTGTAGCCTTTCAAGCCCGCTTGCGGTGCTACGCCACGGACCCCTTCGCCATTATTCCCCACGGCCGCAATGATCCCAGCCACTGAGGTGCCGTGAGACGCATTCGGATCCCAAGGCGTCGGATCATCATCGTTATTCACCAGATCCCAAGAACCCGGTTTTACATTTCTCGCGAGATCGGGGTGAGCAATTTCAAGTCCATCATCCACCACCGCGACAGTGACACCCTGACCTTGATAGCCAAATAAGTGCGTCTGCCACAAGTTTAAATCGTAACCAGAACGGCCACCTTCGGCAGAAAATGCCGCTTGGCCATTATTCAATAAGTTCCATTGGTGCGCGAGAAGTGGGTCTCCAGGTAAGAGCCAACGGTTTTCGTAATATCTATCAGCTGCTGATGCAGCCCCTGAAAAAGCAATAGCAGCGCTAATTGCCAATGCGATCGTCCGTTTCTTATTCATTATTTTTCCTAAGTTCACAACTAAAATATGGAATCGAAAATACGATTCACCTTTTTAGTAATATATGAATGACGTTGAACATGAAATAAGAAGTAAGTGATATGACTCGCAACAAAACGCCTAAATAAGTAACCATTTATGAATAAATAATAACGAACTTGATATGTCTAAAATTATCAACAACTAAGGTTACTATCTTTATTTAACCTGCGCTGTGGCGGCAAAAATGACTGAGCACCCCTTTGCTTGAACACTATTTTTTGTATAGAAAATTGGAATACAAAAAAAGGCCATGAATAAACTCGATATATTCATGGCCTTTTTTATTTCAATTAAGACGAAAATGGCTTTAAAGACAACTTGTCGCCTTTATTATAAATTCAATGTTTTCTGACGCTTAAAGCGCTTGAATATATACCCTACCCCTTCTTTATTATTTTTCTAACAACACCATCACTTCAGTATGCTCAGTGTGAGGGAACATATCGAACCATTGCAGACGTTTTACCACGTAAGACGGCATTTCTTGAATATCTTCATACAAGGTCTCTGGATTGCAGCTTGAATAGTGAATATGTTGCAGGGCAAGCGCGACCAACTGCCTGACGAGCGCTTTTTCTAAGCCACGACAAGGCGGATTCACCAAAACCAAATCAGGCACAGTCTCTTGCATTTCAGCTTTGCGAATTGAGGAAAAAATCGTTGTGGTTTCCCAGCCCAATAAGGAATACTGGTCACCATCATGATGACGAGAGATCCACAATGAAGATTGATTTAACCCGCTTGGTGACCGAAAGCCGAAATGCCGCCAGTGCACACATCGACACCTTATCGACGCTGGACATGCTCAAGGTGATCAATCAGGAAGATCAAAAGGTTGCGCTCGCAGTGGAAACGCAACTTCCCAATATCGTCCGCTCGGTCGATGCGATTACACACGCCTTCGCAAACCAGGGTCGTTTGATTTACATGGGCGCGGGCACATCAGGCCGACTCGGTATTTTAGACGCCAGCGAATGCCCGCCTACTTATGGCACAAAACCCGAGATGGTTGTCGGCTTAATTGCGGGTGGTCACCCTGCGATTTTGAAAGCGGTTGAAAATGCCGAAGATAATGCCGAGTTGGGTCAACGCAACCTTGAGGAACTGGTTCTGACAAGCAACGACGTCGTGGTCGGCATTGCTGCAAGTGGCAGAACACCTTATGTGTTGGGCGGTATGCGCTATGCAAAAACAGTGGGGGCAACCGTCGTCGCCATCGCGTGTAACCCGCAGTGTCTAATGGTAGAAGAAGCAGATATCGCCATCACTCCCATCGTTGGCCCAGAAGTGGTCACAGGCTCTTCGCGCATGAAAGCGGGCACGGCGCAGAAGTTAGTGCTCAACATGCTCACCAGCGGGGCAATGATTCGCAGTGGTAAGGTGTATGGCAACTTGATGGTCGATGTGGAAGCCACTAACGCCAAATTGGTACAACGACAAGTGAACATTGTCGTGGAAGCGACAGACGCAAGCCCCGAAGAAGCGGAAGCTGCGCTCAATGCTTGCAATCGCCACTGTAAGACCGCCATCTTGATGCTATTGGCAGAGATTGATGCATCAGAAGCAAAAGCGCGCCTTGAACAACACAATGGTTTTATCCGCGCAGCATTGAACGCCAAGTAACCCTCGACAAAAGCTGAATGTAGCGTCAGCGCCTAAAGCTCAAGAAATCTATCACTGAGGACTTGGGCTTTTTTGTATCGACATAACGCCTCTTTTCAACAAATACTTCTGACCTTGCTTTCCTTCTTATCCCTATTTTTTCATCTGCCCTGCATCTAAATCCCAAACCCCGTCGTCTCTTATCTTGAAAACTCTTTTCACATGGCCGTGAGAAAAAGCAATGCGCTTACCACTTCGACACCGAAGTACTTTGAAAGGATAAATAAATGAAATACTGGACTTTATTGGCTCTACTTTTTCCAGCGCTGGCCTCTGCCGCTGCGATCACACAAGAGACTGACATTGGCGACGTCTATGTCGATGCAAAGGGTAGAACCTTGTATACCTTTGCGAAGGATGTGCCAAACGTGTCAAATTGCAATGACGGATGTGCCGCAAAATGGCCACCATTGCTCGCAGACCAAGCAAACAACGCACTCTTTGCTGAAGAAGAAGGCTTTTCAACGATTCGTCGGGCTGATGGCAGCAAGCAGTGGGCGAAAGATGGCCAGCCTCTCTATCGCTGGATAAAAGACAAAAAACGCGGCGATATTTCTGGCGCGGGCATTAAAGGCGTTTGGCCACTCGCGCGCGCCGATGATGTTTCTCTCAAGCTCTACAACACGGGAAAAACTCGTATTCTTGTTGATGAGAATAACTTCACCCTCTATACCTTTGATAAAGACATGGACGGAAAGTCAGTCTGTTATGGCGATTGCGCGGTGAAATGGCCACCTGCACTTGTTTCGTCAACCATCACATCTCAAGGCATTGATTCACTGTCTTTTACAGGCGGGTTTGGTATCACAGAAAGAACGGATGGTACCTACCAATGGATGCACAATAACCAGCCATTGTATTTATGGTTTAAAGATAAGAAGCCAGGCGACACGACCGGTGATGGTGTGAAGAACGTTTGGCATATCGTGGAGCGATAAGGACATACAGTGAGCGTCGATAAACAGCAACTAACATCGCTACTCTCACGCATAGCGCTTCGAGACCGAGAGGCTTTCGAAGCGCTTTATGCTCTGACGAATGCGCGACTTTTCAGCTTAGTAAAATCCATCGTGAAAGATGACCAACTCGCTGCAGACCTCCTCCAAGAAGGTTTTTTAAAGCTCTGGTTTAGTAGCAAGCGTCACCCGGTTGAACACCCGTGGGCGTGGATTTGCCAAATCATGCGGAACCTTGCCATTGATGAGCTACGCCAACGACGACGGCGACAACAAAACGATGCGGATCCAACGTTTCTTTCCCAAGAAATGGTCGCGGATGACAGCCCATCATCTACAAATACAAATGAGCCTCAACGCCTCGATCTGTGTCTCGAGGCGTTGCCATATGAAAAGCGCAACGTCATCGTGCTCGCCTACCAACACGGCATGACACACCAAGAAATCGTTGCGTACACAAACTCTCCGCTGGGTACGGTAAAATCGTGGATCAGACGCGGACTACAGGAGTTGAAACGATGCCTAACCGAATAACAGCAAAACGCTACGCGTCACTCGAGGTTCGCGACAGACTCGCTGCGCAGTATGTTTTAGGCACGTTGACACCGCGCGTTCGCCGTCGACTCGAACAATTGATTCAACAAGATCCAACTTGGTGGGAGTCCATCGCTCATTGGCAGAAACACTTTAGTGGATTAACCCCTTCGATGGATGATCTCCTCGACGAACAAGGGTTTTCCCCCGCCCCCAAAAAGGTATGGGAGCACATTTCTTTCGCGTTGTTCCCAAGCACACAAAGAGACGCTCCAAATCTAGCCAAAAACCAACGGAGTCGCCTGTGGCCGACATGGTTTACGCCTGTGGGGTTTGCGTGTGCGCTCATGCTGGGGTTGTTCCTCAGGCCCATTGTGTCGACTGCTCCTCTCATCCCTACAAGCGAATCCACACAGACAACGTCTCTGATTTCGCTCGTTCAACCTGCAGCCTACTTCGCGATGATGTCGTCCAATATTGGTGAGAATCAGTTCGCGCTGGTCGCGTATAAAGGGACGAAGCCTGGTGAATCAACGATCCGTTTACAGCGAAACCTACGGGAAACAAATCTACCCTCAGAAACTGCAATGGTATGGATGCGTGATAAAGCGAGTGGAAAACTGCAACCCATCGACACACTCAGACGCATTAACGACACTCGTGTTATGAGCCCAACAGAATGGAAGGTACTGAAAAACAGTTCGGAGTTATTAGTCACTGAGACCAATGACCCAAGCAGCACGTTGCTTTATCGTGGTGATAATGTTGAATTGAGTAACTGGAACGCAATTTAACGCATTGCACCAGAACGTTTACTGACCCAGATAAGCATACTTGCCCATCGCGAGTGTGCTTTCTTTGATCTTGAAATCGACAACACACATACCGCCTAAACCATCTTACCTATTCGGCTTTCCTGCTAAAGCACCATTTTGGTGCGCACAACACCTTTTCATTGCACAAGCATGATGCATTCAACGTTATGCGCACGTTAACGATTAGTGCAATTCATTCAATGTGACGTGATTTTATATTCCTTTAATATCAATACTTTAAAAACAATATGCACCTTATTGGTGTTTCCATGCACCCTGCTTGAGCAACTCGGCACGATTCGTGCTTAAACACCCACTAGGAAAATTTGTTCTCAAGGAAGTAGAGGAAAACATTGTGGAAAATATCAGTAGCGCGATTCAAACGCTGACCGAAAGCGCGAACACGCTCTTTATCTTGATGGGTGCCATCATGGTTCTAGCCATGCACGCCGGATTTGCCTTTTTAGAAGTCGGCACCGTCAGACACCGTAACCAAGTGAATGCACTGGTTAAAATCATGTCAGACTTCGGTTTTTCAGCCCTCGCTTACTTTTTCATTGGCTACTGGGTAGCCTATGACACCACCTTTTTCAGCAGCGCAGAAACCCTCTCCGCCAACAACGGCTATGAGTTAGTTAAATTCTTTTTCTTGATGACTTTCGCCGCCGCCATCCCAGCCATTATTTCGGGTGGTGTCGCAGAGCGCGCGAAGTTTACGCCAATGCTGATTGCAGCAGCGGCCATCGTGGCATTTGTTTATCCGTTTTTCGAAGGTCTTATCTGGAACGGTAACTTTGGTTTCCAAGACTGGCTAGAAGCGACATTTGGCGCGGCTTTCCATGATTTCGCAGGCTCAGTCGTCGTCCACGCTGTGGGCGGGTGGATTGCACTCGCAGCCGTGCTCATTCTCGGTGTGCGTAAAGGCCGCTACCGTGGCGACCGTTTGATTGCATTTGCCCCTTCAAACATTCCTTTCCTTGCCCTTGGCGCATGGATTCTTACCATCGGTTGGTTTGGCTTTAACGTCATGTCCGCGCAAACACTCGACGGCATCAGCGGTTTGGTTGCGGTGAACACCTTAATGGCAATGGTCGGCGGCATCGTTGCGTCACTCGTAGTAGGTAAAAATGACCCAGGTTTCCTTCACAACGGTCCACTCGCCGGATTGGTAGCTGTGTGTGCGGGCTCTGACTTGATGCACCCAATTGGTGCGCTCTTCACCGGTGGTGTTGCAGGTGCGTTATTTGTTTGGTTGTTTACCTTGACCCAAAATCGCTTCAAGATTGATGACGTGTTGGGTGTTTGGCCACTGCACGGTGTGTGTGGTATGTGGGGTGGCCTTGCGGCGGGCATCTTCGGCTTAGAAGCGTTGGGTGGCCTTGGTGGTGTGAGCTTTATGTCTCAGCTCATCGGCACCATTGCAGGTGTTGTCATTGCCTTCGTAGGCGGTTGGATTGTTTACACGGCGGTAGATAAAACGGCGGGTATTCGCATGACCGAAGAAGACGAATACAGCGGTGCTGACCTGGCCATTCACAAGATTGCGTCCACCTCAGAAGACTAATTGCTAAGCGCTTAGCGCTAACGCAAAAAACACAAAAGAGCCCAACGTATTTGGGCTCTTTTTTGTTGCTTAAAATCACATGGTTGCATAGCTTTCAACGCCTCATATTCCTGAAATATAGACATCCGACTCCAACGTTCACATCAATACTGTTTACTGTATTTGATGAGATATGTCGTTGGGAGTTGTTGCATGAGCCACCATGATATCGATGAAAATCACGTCGCCGATCCCCCACAAGATGATTTGGTTTCTCGCCTAAAAAAGCGCGTCGCTAACCACCCCATCGGTGCATCCATCATTATCATCACGGCGGTGGTTATCGCCTTGTCTCAAGCCGTTCCACCCATTGTCTCTTTCTACGAATACCTCACCGCTAAATCCAGTGATACCGATTACCTTGATGATGAAAACTTTAAAATCGGTCAACGTGAGTATTTCCACGGTAACGACGATGAAGCGGCATATGTTGCCTATCTCGAAGCGGCAAATGATGAAAACCCCCTTGCTCAGGCAGCCGTAGCCAAGTTTCTATGGCGCGGGTTAATTGGGCCAAAAGATGAGGATGGCGCACAGTATTGGGCGACTAAAGCGTTACCTCAACTCAACAGATTGGTCGCAGTAGATCATGCTGAAGCGTTATATACCTTGGGTTGGCTAACCAATAATGGCGTCGGCGTGGCGAAAGATGAGAAGAGGGCTATCTCCCTCTATGAGCGCGCGGCATGGAAAGGGATTGCTTGGGCGCAAACCAATTTAGGGGCCATCTATGAGGCAGGAGAAAACCTACCAAAAGACGCTGTGAAAGCCGAGTATTTTTATACGCTCGCCGCAAACCAGGGGTACGTCCCCGCACAATATGAATTGGCTCTCTTGTATAAATATGGTGACGACGGCGTTCCCATAGATTTAGCTGCCGCCATGAACCTATTCTCGCTGGCGGCAAATAAAGGCGATGCTGATGCCCAATATCACTTGGGGGATATGTATCGCTTTGGAAAAGGCGCTGAGATTGACTTAGAAAAAGCGGTGCATTTTTACACCCTCTCGGCAAATCAAGAAAAAGACTCTGCACAATGGGCGCTGGCTTATTGCTACAGCAAAGGTTTAGGCGTTGAGAAAGATCCTAAGCGCGCGGTTTCGCTCTACACACTGGCTGCCGACCAAGGTCATTCCTCGGCACTAAACAACCTTTCGATTCTCTATCGAAAAGGGGAAGGGGTGGCTAAAAACCTTAATAAAGCCATTACGTTACTTCAGCAAGCTGCCGACAATGGGCACAGCTCTGCCCTCAATAACCTTGGGTGGCAATATGAGATAGGCGAAGGCGTACCCAAAGATTTGAACAAAGCCTTTGAATTGTATTCACGCTCGGCCGAGCTGAAAAATTCATCGGCTCACGTCAATCTAGGCATACTTTACCGATATGGGGATGGCGTTGAAAAAAATGCTCAAACCGCCGCTAAGCACTATCAACTCGCCGCCGACCAGAACAATGCAAAAGGTCAAACATACCTTGGGGAGCTCTATGAGTTTGGTGACGGTGTTGAAGAAAACGCAGTAAAAGCGGTTGAGCTTTATCAATTGGCCTATGAACAAGGCAATCAACGGGCACAAATGCGATTAGGCGCAGCCTATATGTATGGCATGGGAGGGTTAGACACGGACGAGGAAAAGGCCAAGGCATTGTTGCTTGATGCCGCAGACAACAATGAAAACCTCGCGAATTGGTTTCTCTCCAGCCTTCATGCCAATAAAGAAAGTCCACTTTATGATGACGAGGCTCGTATTCGCTACCTAAAAACCGCGGCAGAAAATGGGCATTTTTGTGCGCAAAACAACTACGGGGTATATCTCGAGGAAAACTCGCCAGAAAGCGCTGAGGAGGCGGTGACTTGGTACGCAAAAGCCGCCAGCCAGGGCCACCAGCGCGGGCTAAAGAACTTCATCGCACAATTGGAATTGGGTAACGCCACAGAAAGCGATATCGCCCTTGTGCGTGATTACTACCTTGAACAAGCCGGAAAACAAAACATTCACGCAAACCTGATTCTGGCTGACTGGCACAACCGCGGCGTGATCGTCGAAAAAGACATCATGAAATCGGTGAGTTATTTCTTTGAGGCCAAGAAGCTCGGCAGTGATGAAGCGGATGAGAAAATTGCCGCCGTGCTAGCGCCGCAGCATACCTTTGCAGCGACCTGCCCAACGAACATCTAAGGTTATTTCATCACGAAGTGCGATTGATAAAACTTCGGCGTAACGGCGAGTTTCTTTTTGAATTGGCGTTGGAAATGGGCTTGATCTGAAAAACCGAGCCTGAGTGCAACATCAGAAATATCATCGCCCGATTTAAGCATGATTTTGGCGCGTTTTATTTTCTCATCCATCAAATAAGCATGCGGTGGTAAACCAAATTGATGTTTGAAAGCGCGAAGCAGTTGATAGCGGCTCATGCCCGCTTCCTGTGCCAGCTCATCTAACTGATGTGTGTGTTCAATATCATCCAAGAGCCGCTCTCGAATGCGCATAAGCGGGGGTTGAGACATCATCACTCTGAGTGAGTCTTGCTGCTGTTTCCCTAAAATGCCCTCGATAAAATCATAAAAGCATACCTGAGCATGCAGCACACTCGCGTCGCTTTTCAATGCCTCAAACAAAGCACTAAAACGCTGCTGAATGTCGGGACTACGTTCAAGATCATAAATAAACGGGGTGTAATCGTGTGCGTCGCTTTGTAACACATCACGCTGAACATCGCCCATTTTGAGGGTATCCACAAACAACATGTTGTAAGACCAAGTCCCCACGTTAGGGTTGCAGGAATGCACGTCAGCGGGGTTAATCGTCACCACATCCCCTTTGCCGATCGCATGCGTCGTCTGCCGGTTTTTGTAGTTGGCACTGCCCTGCTGAATGATCCCGAAAGAAAACTCATCGTGCGAATGCGCTTCATAACAAGCAGCGCTTTGATTGGCGACACGCAGTTCAACCCAAGGCAGCAATGTGCTTTGCTTAAAACTGGCGCTTTTATCCTTCTTCATGCGTGCTCAACGTCCTTCCGCAAAACCCTTGAACCTTCCCTCGCCCGATGCAAATGATGACTGATGGCGTTCAAAGCCACATCATAGTGACTGACACAGCAAGCAACACACTCATCACTCTATTAAAGTGACGCTGTTGGACAGGATTATCAAGGTAGTTAGCCAAAACGGTGCCGATAACCGCCCATACCCCGACGCCTATCAAACAAATGACCAAAGACACCAAGGTAAATAACATGAGGTAAGTTTGTTCATCATCCTGCCCCACCACAAACAAACTGATGCCAGACATCGCAACCAACCATGCCTTTGGATTCAGCAGTTGCGTGAGAGACCCTGTCCATAGCCCTGAACGCCCTTTTTTCGACGCATCAATGCCTGATACTGGCGCTGTAAAAATCTTGTACGCCAAATAGAACAAATACACGCTCCCGCAAACACGCATGCCCAATTCCATCTTGGGCAGCAACGACAACAACAGTTGCATGACACTGCCAGAGAAAAACACCACCGCTGCATACGCGACCGATGCACCCACTACATGTTTAACAGCTTCACGCACGCCGAAGTTAATCGCCGTGCTGGTCGCCAGAATATTAACCGGCCCAGGCGTTACAGCGCCAACAAACGCGAATGTCGCCATGGCGACAAGGATATTTTCCATCACAACCACACCTATCTATCCTTCTCTTGAGTGTTTGAGAATACGTTAGGCGTATCGCTAAGTATTGAACGATATTGCACTGAGGTGCGCCGCGTCTGAGCGGTTAAAATTCATACGAAAAGATATGCCACCACCATCATAAGAGTTTGATTTCGCGTTAATAAATCTAAGAATTCTGGTTTATTATTGGAAGATTATAAACTTAGTGGCTACGCTAATCGGGTTGTAGTAAACGGGGTCATTCAGGACGAATACCCCTGTTTACTTATAGATCAGAATCTGCCGTCAGTTGTCGAGATAAAAATATGAAAGCCTTAACTCAACTCGCTCACCGCTATATGAAGGATCAATCAGGGGTTACCGCTGTAGAGTACGCCATTATGGGTATTGGCATCTCCTCCATCATTCTTGCGGTCTTCATTACAGACACTACGTTTAGAGATACCCTTATCTCTGCGTTTCAAATCATTGCTACAAATATCGACTCAGTAGCCAACTAGTCCCTGATTTTTTAACGATGAGAGCCTCTCCATGTTTGTTGTATCACTCACGTATACCGTCGCGCTCTCTGAGGTTGATCAGTACATTGACGCGCACATTGCATACTTAGAAAAACAGTACGCAGAGGGACATTTTCTGGCATCAGGACGCAAAGTGCCGCGCACTGGCGGGATCATTCTGGCCCGCGCCAACGATCGCGCACACCTTGATGCTATTCTGCGTGAAGATCCTTTCTATCAAGCGGGTGTGGCAGACTATGACATCATGGAATTCGAGCCTTCCATGGTTGCCGAAGGTCTGGATGGGCTGTTAGACAATTAGCCATGAATGAAAAGGTTATTTCTCTCGTCTTACAGGATCCTGTTCGCCAAAAAGCCCTCGATTGCCTCTTCACGTTAGCACTTCCCGATGCATACATCGCAGCAGGGTTTGTTCGCAACCGAGTGTGGGATTACCTGCATCAAAAGGACATCCCTACGCCGCTAAATGACATAGATGTTATCTATTTTGACCCTATCAGTGTCGATACTGCTGCCGATTTACAGCATGAAGAAACGCTGAAAAACATGATGCCAAGTCTTAACTGGCAAGTTCGAAATCAGGCGCACATGCACCTAAGAAATGGCGATGCCCCTTACGCAAGCAGTGAAGATGCTATGCGTTACTGGCCGGAAAAAGAAACAGCGATTGGCATCCGAAAAGTGGGGGACAGGGAGTATGAATGCATCGCGCCCTTTGGATTGACGTCTCTGTTTTCACTGTCTCTGACTTATAACCCTAAAAGGGATAAGCGCCTTTTTGAACAAAGGGTTGCAACTAAGAACTGGTTACAGCAGTGGCCAAAACTTCAGATCGCGCCCCATTAAAAAAGCGGCGCAATGGCCGCTTTCGTTCATGATAAGAACCGACAGATCAGTTAAAAGCCACTGTCGCCACCACTTGCGCATGGTCAGATTGTTTCTTGTTCCCTACGCCATCATTCTTCAAATGGGCGTCGTATACATCAAACCCAGACACTCGGCCTGCAGCGCTATTGTTCTTCTCATTAAGAGCATTTGAAACAAACACGTAATCCAACGTGCCGCCTTCGCCGCGATGATAGTGGGTCGGCGTTCTTGGGGTGCCATCAGGGTTAGGGGCCATGTCGAAGGCATCATATAACTTGAGTTTGTAGCTTGCGACCTTGGCCTCAATGGGCAGGTCTGCCCAAGCAACGCCATCAATGTCATACACGCGGCCACGGTTTGAAAGGGCCTCAATGGCGATAGAATGAATACTGTCATTCAAGTCCCCTAGCAACACCACAGGCGTCTCAGACGACGCATGCAAATCTTTCGAAATGTTCTCGTAAAGCTCGCTCGCTTCCGCACCGCGTTGAAGCATTGACGCCACGTTGCCAATGGATCTCGCTTGCATCGCTGCCAACACGCGCTCATTCCACCCTGCGTTATCACAAACATCTGACGGAATAGAAACAGGACGTTTTGATTTAAAGTGCGCGACGTACACAATCGCATTGGCTGCACCGTCGATTTGGACTTCAGCACGAATCGGCGTACGCGAAAAATCTGTGTCTTCTTTCAACGGTAAATGCTGGCTGGAGTTGTCATTGAATGACACCTTTTCCGCCGATACCAAAGGGAATTTGGAGGCGATGGCCACCACAGGCCCCACATACACATTGTCGCCGTCATCCCCTTTTGCTGGCGTATCTACCACCGCGAAATGCGGGTATCCCGCAGCGTTCACCAAGGCTTCAAGCTCGTCAGGGCTAAACACTTCTTGAAAGCCCACCACATCACACGCCATCGTATCGAGCTGCGCAGCTACCCATGCTTTTTTGTCTAACCAATCGCTGTCTGAATACGTATTCTGAGGGGCGTACCATGCCACCGGAGGCGCAGCGAATTGGTAGAGATTAAATGTACCGAATCGAATATCCATCTTCTTTTCCTCTCTGTAGTTATACCCAAACAACCTCACAGGCATTCAAATACCGCAACAACAAACTTCGTCGATCACCTGCTTTAGATCGTGTATTTTATCAGCCAAAAATGTGGGCAAACTTCACGTCCATAAGACTTTGGCAAGATAGATTTCATAAAACGGCATGACGAGCGTTCAGTCGCGGATCAATTCGCTCAGTTTCGCGGAAAAAGTAAGCGTAGGTTGTTTGGGTATAATCACATTCAGCAAGACGATTCCAGATTAATCTGTAGATAATTTCATCAGCGGAATCAATACACTAAGGACGTGCTACTGCTTGTTAGTTTAATTGTTATTAACGGTATCTTTGCCATGTCGGAGATTGCGTTGGTCACCGTCAAAAGCAGTCGATTGAAGCGTTTAGCGGAAAGAAGTAAAGCCGCGCACGTTGCACTGACCCTCAAAGAAAACCCCACACGATTCCTCTCAACCATTCAAATTGGCATTACCGTGATTGGTTTGCTGAGCGGCATCGTCGGTGAGGCGACCTTGTCTGTGCCCTTTGCTGAATGGTTGGTGGTGATGGGCTTGGATGTGTACACCGCAGATATTTTCTCAACCGCCTGCGTGGTGTTAGCGATTACTTACTTCGCCATTGTCATCGGTGAATTGGTGCCTAAACGCTTTGCACAATCAAATGCCGAGCGACTTTCAGTGTTAGTGGCATTGCCAATTTACTGGCTGTCCAAAATCGCTACGCCCTTCGTTGCCTTACTGACACACTCCACAGAAGCATCACTGCGCGCGCTGAACGTCAGCCAAGAAAACGACGACACAGTGACCGAAGATGACATTCAGGCACTGGTCAGTGAAGGGTCATTGTCTGGCGCAATTGAGCCTCAAGAGCACGAGATGATAAACAACATACTGCATCTCAATGACAGGCTGGTTAGCTCGCTGATGAAACCGCGCCGTGACATTGATTTTCTCGACATCGACCAACCCGTCGACCAGGTTCTCAAACGTATCCGAACAACCAAACACAGCGTGTTTCCTGTTTGTCGAGGCAATCTAGATAACGTGGTGGGCACGGTTTCTTCCAAAGCCATGCTTAATCAAGCGGGCAATTTATCGATCCCCGTGATAGCTAGCCTCTTAAAACGTCCGGTTTACGTGCCTGAGTCCATGCGCGGATTAACCTTGCTGAACTATTTGCAGCGAAAAAGCGGTGAATTGGCGTTTATCGTCGACGAATATGGTGACATCCAAGGGTTAGTCACCCATTACGATTTACTGAAAGCCATTGCGGGTGATTTGTCGTTGTCGGAAGAAGATGCATGGGCGAAACAGCTTCCCGATGGCAGTTGGTTCATGGATGGCATGATGCCCATCGCCGAGTTCAAAAGTCGACTAAACATCAGCACCTTATTGGGAGAAGCGGAAGAAGGCTTCCAAACCCTGAACGGTTTATTGATGTGGGTGGCGGGGCGTCTGCCGAACGAAGGTGAGGTGATCAGCTATCAATCATGGCGTTTTGAAATCATCAAATTGGCGCATAACCAGATTGCCGATGTGAAGATGATGCCTTTAATGGTGCCGCCGAAAGAGCCCACAAAAACGCATGAAGCGGCTTAAAGCGGCTTAAAGCGAGAAACGAGAAACGAGAAACGAGAAACGAGAAAAATGCAAAAAAAAGCCCGGAAACCAAAGAGGAATACCGGGTTTTATTAGCAGAATTACATTGGGAGAACTGCTACAAATAGGGAGAATGTTTCGCTGCTCATACCAACACACAAGGTGTGAGCAGTGTTGTCACGAGTAAGCGGCAGAAACCCCTTTGCTATCGAAAAAGTGAAGCTTGTTGGTGTGAAATGACAGACCCATTTGATCTCCCGCTTTCACGTCACTGTCTCCATCAGTTCGCACAGTGATTTTGCCTAGCTCACCGCAATCAACACTTCTATAGATGCCCACGAAGGCGGATTCAGTCACATTTCTTCGCTATCGTTATTTTTGAAAAGCCGGCAACTTACCGCCAAATCAACATATTTCCGGGGTGACGCCCAATAGAAAACCCGCCGAAAGCGGGTGTAGGCTGGATGAATCATTGCCAATGTGATGGGGCATGTTGGCAAGACACGATCAGGCAATCAGTGGTAGTGGACAATTTGGGGTTATAGCTTTCGCCCTAACCGCTTTTCCACTTGCTTGCGTTCCCAATCAGCGCCAAAGAAATTCAGCACTTCAAATGCGCTTAATCCGTGAGAAATAATGCCAATGCCCCACCCCATAGCAGGCCACCACGCCCAGATATATTCCGGGCTGGTCATGTAGTTCAAAATGAACAACCCCGCGATCACTAACGCATAGGTCATTAGGTGTGAGTAGAAGCCTTTAATTTCTCTCACTTGGTTAATCACGCGGGTTTCTTCTTCTGTAATTTTTACGTCAGCTGGCATGTCGGGCTCCGGTTCTTTTTGAAGATCTGATACTTGAACGTCGAATACAGCAGCCAACGATTTCAGCGATTCCAATCCCGGTTTGTCACCCCTTTCGATGCGTTGAATGGTTCTAACACTCAGGCCGCTCATCTCCGAAAGTTGCTCTTGTGACCACCCACGTTGTAATCGTAATTTCCTGATAATCATTTCGTTTCCTTTCTGCTGTGTGCCCTTAAAATCTACGAAAAACCGGCATGTATTGGCTACGACACCGCCGCGACACTTACCTGACAGTGCTTTAAAAACATAGACTTACTTATAATAAATAGATTTAGCATTGGGATTCTCGAACATCAACTTATCCCGTCAGCAATGCGACAGAAAGCCGACTGCGCTTGAGAAGCTTGCCTTAAACGCACAGAATACGCCGAGAAAATCACAAACCAAGGCGTGCAGTAAGCCACACGGAAATATCATTGATTTGTGGCATACACACCTGATGCTCCATCGGGTAGGTAGACCAATTAGGTTTAAAACCCGCGGCAATCAAATCGTCACGCGCATCTTCCCCCATCGTTGGCAACACTACGGGGTCAAAACTGCCATGCATGATTTCAATCGGGATATCACGATTTGCATCCGAATATTCAATGACGTCGGAGGTAGGGAAATACGTCGATAACGTCAGCAACCCCGCCAGCGATTGCGGGAAACTCAACGCAGATTGATAGGCGACGGCGCCGCCTTGAGAAAAGCCGGCCAGAATGATGCGATCGGCAGCAATACCTCGCGAGATTTCTTGTTCGATCAATTCATTCACTTGGTTTGCAGATGCAAGAAGTTGCTCGGTATTTAGCTTTCGCCCAGCCCCCATTTCCAAAATGTCATACCAAGCAGGCATCACCATACCGCCGTTTACCGTGACAGGTATTGACGGCGAGTGTGGAAAAATAAACCGCACAGGCGCATCTGCAGGAAGGCGGAGTTCAGGCAAAATCGCCTCAAAATCATGGCCATTAGAGCCTAAACCATGTAGCCAGATCACAGCCGCGGTAGCGGCAATTTTCGGTTCAACTTCTACGCATTTCAGCATCTTTTCGTTCCATATCTAAGAGGTTATTAGAAATTACACACTGCCTTCTTTCTCGATCACCAAAATGCGTGCTTCGCCAACAGGGTGCGCCACATGTTCAGTGCCCACTGCGGCGTAAAAAATATCACCGACGACCATCAGGTTAGATTTCTCAAGGCCATTCTCGCGATAGCGCATCTCGACTTTGCCATCGAGCACAACGAAGATCTCTTCTCCGTCGTTGATGTGCCATTTGTAGGGTTGGTCGGTCCAATGAAGGCGCGTGGTAATGCCGTTCATGTTGGCGATGTCCATCGCACCCCATGGTCGTTCAGCTGTATAATTGGCGCTTTTAATAAACTTCATACAGCCATCCTTGCGGTATTCATCTCAAGCTAAAGCTTATAGATCGGTAGCGGAATTGAAAACAAAGGCGTGGAAAAACAGGGGAAAGATCAATGCATTTAGATGTGACAGGAGATGTAACAGGACACTTACGAACGCCATCCTTGGCTGGGTATGGAAACAATCAGGGCGCAGCGTGACTGTTTACCAAGTAAATTCAGATATTTCAGTTCTTACGTAGCAGCGAGAAGGCAGATCGAGCAACATAGAGAACCCTAGCTGTGTCACTGGCGTGGCAATCAGCTTCACCTCTCCCATGTCAACAAATTTTCCGGTAATGCCTTTCAGCGAACCGTTGATCACGGCAATGGTACAACCATCTACCTTGTCATTATTGATGGATTCGGTTTGTTCATAATAGTGCAGCACGGTTTTAATTTTAACGATGTCACACCCTGGAACAGAGGCCAAATATTTGCCATGCCTAACAAAGTGAGACAATTCCGGTGCCGTTTTTACCCACTGAAGCCCTTCAGGCGTAGTGCGAACAAAAACGTGGCATTTGAACAAGGGCTCGTAGCACGTTCGTTTTTTACCATTCACCACTTGCGAGAAGGTGCGAACAGGCAAATACACATCTATCCCCTTACGTTGAAGGCGACCGGCGAGATCTTGTTCTTCACCTGGGTGTGTACACGCAACATACCAGCGATAACTTTGCAATTCGCTCTCCTTTAACGCAGGCTCAACGCCCAAATAATGAAAGGCTAATGAGCTCAAAACATAAACTGCAGACTGAGAAATTTACGATTGCAGGATTTAACTTATTTCACGAAGAATAATAACTCTTAAACAGATAGGAGAAAAGTAAAAGAACGCAGGATGTGACAAGGCTTCTCGACGTAACGACAACTCCGGAATGCCTGTCACAAAGATGAACATTGAAGTGATCTGAACCGGAAAGATATCTGGGCTTTTCGCAAAGAAATTTTTACATAATCATTGCCATTACCACCTGTTTTTTAGGTGGCTAGCAAATGCGGTGAGCAAAGGGTTCCTATTTAAGGAAGGATGATAGAGCAGCCACAGGTTCCAACAAGGCAAAGGGGTCAATGTAGGAACGCTTTTTAGTGTGTCATCGTTTTCGACGATAAAGCTAGGTAGTAAACCGATACCAACCCCAGACCGAATAATCTCCCCAACACACATATAACTGTCAGCCTTCAGTTGGTAGGTACACGCATCCTTTTGTTCGCCTTGCCAGCGCTCCCCTGGCAGATGCGCAAAGCAATCGTTCAACCCCACCCAAATCGCAGAATCGATTTTCTGTGCCTCACGCTTCTGTGCAAGCTGTAATGAGAAAGAGTGCAAACGTATACCCACTAAATCTTCGTCTGGAGAATTAGTTGCCCGAATAGCCAGATCGGTGCTCGCCTCCCTCAGGTCAACATGCATGGGCGTAGCACTGATCTCAAAGTTAGTGTTTGGATTGGTTGCTGAAAATGCTCCAATCAGAGAAGACAATCTCGGTAACGCAATATCACAGCAACTTACCGTTAACGTGCCTTCAATGTGCTCTTGTTTCTTCTTCAACCAAAAACGGATGTCATTGACATTGTCTCCCATACGTTCAACAAATGTGCCCAACTGCTGCCCATCATGGGTGAATATAATGCCGTTAGTCGTTCGACGAATGAGGCATACTCCCACTGTTTCTTCTAGACGAGCAACCCGCCGGCATACCGTGGAGTGACTGATATTCAGTGCTTTAGATGCACCTGAAAGTGAGCGCGCTTTGACTACAGCAAAGAAAATCTTTAAATCATTCCAAACTGGCTCTGCAATTTTGCCATCACCCATTGCGTAAACCTCCATGTTAATGTCGTCATTCTCCTTTTACAGTGGTGTGAACTCAATCATCCCTTAGAAGGAAGTCACCCCATGAAGTTGTATGATCTAGAACTGTCCGGTAACTGTTATAAGATTCGTCTTTTCTGTGCACTGAACAATATTCAAATCGACATTGCTCCGGTCGATTATCTCGCTAACGAGCACAAATCAGCGGCTTTCCTCAACATCAACCCTCTTGGACAAATCCCAGTGCTTGACGATGAGGGAGTGCTGATCAGAGATTCGCATGCCATTCTTATCTACCTCGCGCAAACCTTCCGTTTAAATCACTGGTTGCCACACAGTGCCCTCACTCAGGCGCGCATCATGGAGTGGCTTTCTTTTTCCGCAAATGACATTGCTCGTGGCCCGAACGATGCTCGCTTGCACGATTTGTTTGGCCTTCCCCTCGATATTGATACCGCAAGAAACAACGCGAAAAAATGCCTGGATATCATGGATGCACATCTCGCCACACATACATGGTTAGCCCACAAAAGCGCAACGATTGCCGATATCGCTTGTTTTCCCTATGTCGCACTGGTGCAAGAAGGGGGCGTCAGTCTTCAAGGTTATGACAATATCCACCGTTGGATAAGAGACATAAAAGCGCTCGATGGCTTCATCCCTATGCCAGGATTGGCATAATGTCAGTCCACTTTCGTGTCACCAAGGTTGAACATGTCGGTATTCGCGTCAGTGACCCTGAAGAATCAGTTCGGTTTTATCAATTGCTGGGCTTTAAAGAAGTGGTCCACTTGCCCGATCATCAAGCATGTGAACTCACTAACGCGGATGGCATCACGGTGAATTTAATTTTCAATGGCGAAGCGCACAACCCGAAAATATACAATCCGCTACAGGATGCTCAACCCAAGCGCCCAGGAATAACGCACATCGCATTTGTCATTGATTCAATGCCGCAGTTTCTTGAATTCTGCGCATCTAACAACATTGCGATCACAGAAGGCCCAATACGTATCGGTGAACGCAGGGTGGCCTGTTTTATTCGGGATCCCGATGGGGTGGTGTTGGAGTTCAACGCACTGAATACGCAATAAGCGAAAGCGTTAGCCAGATGTATCCACGAGTTTCTTCGTCAGAAAATGCAGTTGATGAACGACAGGGTAATCATCGAGGGTCATTTGGCATTGATAGCCGCATTTTTCGTAGAAGGGTTTGGCTTGAAAGCTCAGCGTATCAACCCATGCCGAATGGCAGCCTTGCTCAATCGCGTAGGCTCCATTCGTTGCATGAGTTGGGTACCAATGCCCTTTTCACTTGATACAGGATCTACCCAGAGGAAGCGGATATACATCCAATTCCCCCAGATTTTTGAAACGATGCCGCCGACACGCTTGCCCGCATCATCCACGGCATACACGCCGACATCAATGTCTTGTGCGTCCTCAACAAACGGGTCATTGAACGCAATCAGGCCTCGTCGCACATCCATGATGTCGTCCGCGTTGGGATCATTCACGATGTGGAATTCCATGCTTTCCTCCTGATCGCGTTGTTGCAATTCACTCGCGTCTTTATCGCTGGGTTATTTCTTTGTGGGTGCGCCTTGTGAAGCGCCAGCCGCTTCTAAGGCCTGTTTCAATGCGGTGATTTTCTTTTCTTTAAACCAAAAAATCAGGAACATACCAATGGTAACCGCAATGCAAGAATACAATTGCAATTGAGAATACACATTGAAATTGGTGGTCAGGAAAAACAACATGATGAGGGCGAGAATAGATTGCGTGATCCAGCGAGACTTGTCGTTAAAACTCATGGTTTTCGAGGTTTCGTCATACTTCACATGCACACGACCGACTAGTGCGCCTAAGTTGATCAGAACACCCCCTGTGACAGATTTTGAATCATAATTGTTCGCTGCCAGATATTTTTCCAGACCTTTAAGATCCATGTATTGCTCTCCTTTCATGCAAGACAGAAAACGACCATATGCTGTTTTCTACTTCATGCTCACTGTGCTTAGTTGCTGATAATACCAGAAGCCTTTTCTCGCACAGAGGGGTTAACACCTTTCTTGCTCTCATTTCTTGTTACGAAACGCTAAGCGCATCGATCTCATCGTGCTTCGCACATTGAATCTAAACACCCACCTAAATTAGTTTCGATGCGATACAACAATTGACAATGCATCGTGCTAGTGAGATATTTGTTTCGCATCGATACTAATTAAAATAACTCACTCCATCACCGTAAGGAGAACACCATGTTGAACAATCATTCGGGAAATACATTTACTCTCAACGTCAGTGAGTGGTTTAACACCGATAAAAGCCTCGAGATGGCTGACTTCAAAGGGCGTGTTGTAGTGATCTATGCATTCCAAATGCTCTGTCCAGGTTGTGTGTCTCACGGGTTGCCACTCGCGAAAAACATCCAACAGTCTTTTCGCAATGAAGACGTGCAGGTTATTGGTTTACATTCGGTTTTCGAGCATCATGACGTGATGACGCCCAAAGCGTTGGAAGCCTTCATTCATGAATATCGTCTCACATTTCCAATCGCCGTGGATACGCCGAGCAAATATAGCCACCTTCCTGAGACCATGAAGGCCTATCAATTTGGAGGCACACCGACAATATTACTGATAGACCAATCGGGTAAACTGAGGCTGAATCACTTTGGCGCGGTAAATGAGCTCCAACTGGGTGCGATCATAGGTTCTCTATTGGAAGAAAAAGTGTCTCAAAAAGAAAAGGAAAGCGTGTCGGTTGATGAAACCCTTCAAGCAGGCTGTGACGAAAATGGCTGCAGCATTTAAGCTGATCTGAGTACCATAAAAAGCGATACTGGCATGTTGCCCGTATCGTTTTACCTTTTTCATTCTGCCGCTTGATAGCAGAAAAACGCACTCGAAGCGCTCGTTACATCAAACACCTTGGTTCTTGCTGCGTTGCGCAATGGATGCTGCCACCACCTGCCGCAATGGCATCAACATTCAGCGCCACAATGTCACGATCAGGAAACAACGAAGCCAATGTGTTTTTGGCTTTTCTGTCTGCCTCAACATCGCCGAATTCTTGCATGATCACTGCGCCATTACACACGTAAAACCCCACGTAACCAGCGGCAAAATCAGGGCTGTCGTATCTCTCACGCACTGTGTTTGGCGTATCCAGTGGGTGAACCATGAGCTTGTTGCCTTGCGCATCGGTGGCGTTGGCGAGTATGTCAGCATGTTCGCGTGTTACATCATATTCATAGGAATCTGGATCGGTATCGATGCCCACCACCACATTGCCCGGCGTGGTGAATCTCGCATAAAAATCAGTATGCCCATCGGTGATATCTCGGCCTTTTATGCCCGGTAGCCAGATGATTTTTTGCAGCCCCAACAAAGGCGAGAGCGCATCTTCAAACTCGGCTTTGGACATGCCGGGGTTTCGGTTTTTGTTCAAGGCACAGCTTTCCGTGACGATTGCGGTGCCTTGGCCATCAACCTCAATCCCCCCTCCTTCCATCACCACAGACGCTTTTTCCCGCGGGAGTTGGGCATGATTGGCAATCAGTGCCGCCACCTTCGCATCCAATCGATAGGCTTGCTTGCCACCCCAACCATTAAAATTGAAATCTATTGCGGCACATTCTCCCATTGAGCTTTCAACAAACAACGGCGCTGTGTCTCTCGCTCATAGATCGTTCATGTTGCTTTCAATGAAATCGACTCTGTCACCCATCAAAGCATACGCCCTTGCCATGTCACATTGACGACCAACATGGAAACCGGTTCATATTCAGCGATAGTGAGAGCAATATTCGCGAGGTTTTCCTGTACGCCTGGGAATAAGCGTCGCCCCCAAATGTCCTTATTGGCGCCAAAAACCATCCAAGTACGTGCATGAGGTGCAGCCTCATCAGGCATTAGCCAACCTGAAGTGCGCGCAGTTGTCGCGCCAAGGTGACAAGCGAGTGGAAGTGTCACAGTGAGTAAGCCTGTTTGTTGAATGAAACGACGTCGAGAGATCATTGTAAGCCCAACGAGTTGACCCAAAAAATGCGTAATTTTATTCACTCTCAGTCTATGCACTTTGATTTAAGATGGTCTGTTTGAAGGGTGAAAATGCTACGCGCGGCGTGTTTCTCGTGACGAACACTTAAGAAAAATGCACCTAAGTGCTTATGGTGAATATGCATACTGAAGCGAATAGACAGGATGAAAAAAACAGCCAGCAAATATGCTGACTGTTTTTGTTCAAATGCATCAAATATCGAGTGGTGGTTTCTTTCGCATCTCTTCAAGCGAGCTCCCCATCATGATGGGGTCGGACAGGGACTCACATTCGTATACACCTTTGGTAAATTCAAGAGCTTCGTAAAAACTCCACCCTTGCTGGGAAAGCTCACCTGCAATTTCCACTTTATTCTTTCCGCTACTGTGCATGTCAACAACGTTACCAATTGCTTCATCGATCTCATTCATACCCGCACCTTTATATTGTCAAGCTGTACTCGTTTAAGGTAGCGGGGTATTCCTACGCAAGATGTATCATATTTTTGACTCATCGCGCCTAATCACTCAGCATCACGGTATTACTTCACATCGTCGAGAAACAGGGGGAGCCAGCGTTACCATACCAAAGCTATGCACTACCCTTTTCTGAGCGCCAGAATTTCCGCGATATCATCCGTTTCACGAAATAGGGTTAACCCTTGGTCTTGACGTTCAATCGCCACAATTGACATTCTGTCTGCAAGTTCATTGCCTTCAATGCCAACGTGACCATTCACGTGATGGATCGTAATGTCAGATTTCATTGATTGATAGAGCGCATAAGCCGACTGAATGATGTCGAGGTTTTTAATTTCACCGCCTGCCTTTTTCCAGCCTTTTTTCTCCCACCCTTCAGCCCACTTTGTCACGCAATCGATAGAGTATTTTGAGTCACAATAAATCGCCACGGACTGCTTTTTTTCAAGCTTCTCTTGCGCAAGCATGAACGCTTGTTCTAGCCCATGCAGCTCAGCCGTATTGTTCGTGCCTACCGCTTGATAAAGTCCATACCACAGCTCGCGTAATTGGTTATTTTCATATACCGCTAAACCCGTGCCCGCTTCACCAGGGTTAGGTTCACACGCTCCATCCGTAAAAATCTTAATATCAAACGGCATCGCTGCGATTTGTGCTTCGGATAACGGAACAGGCTTTGATTTATTCGTTTTCTTAACGGCAGAAGACGTTGCTGATGCTGCGCTAGATTTACCACCAAACGCTGCTTCCGCTTCCACTAACGTGGGAAACGATTTGAATTTTGCACCCTGGAAACCGTCAACTTGCGCTTTGCATTGCGCCCAGTCAGTGTAAATACCACTCTTACGACCTTTCCAAACCACATAGTATTTTTTAGCCAAACCGATTCCTTACTGATTCATTGAGGAGGGATGTTTTGAATACCCAGTCTCTCCTGCCACACAGCGACAACTGCACCACCCTCATTATTCATAAATCAGCGATAGGCGCTACCGACAATGCCGATGCTCGCACTCATCCGGCAATAAGTATGGAATGTACAAAGTAAAATACGCTAGGCTAGTTATAAAACTCAGGCTGAGGAGAAGTAGGATGGACAGCCCTAAAAGACCGATAAACAACCATGAGGCCTACCATGCCCATGTGTATTTTGATGAGAGCACACTGGATACAGCAAAGCATCTTCATCAGAAAATTCAGCAAAACTTTCCCCTAAAATTAGGGCGAATACATGAAAGACCTGTTGGCCCACACACGATGTGGAGCTATCAAGTGCTTTTCTTCAACGCAGACTTCGACCGCTTCATTCCTTGGTTAGATGAGGAAAGAAAAACATTGAATGTGCTTGTTCATGCTAGCACTGGCGACGATCTTGCTGACCACACTAAACATGCGTATTGGCTTGGAGATACCGTAGAGTTAGATCTTCGCGGATTCTAACGACAAGCGCCTTTAAGCCTTATTTATGTAGACAAAGGCAAAGGCAAAGGCTTAACAAACACCGTTTGATACACACAACATTTGCCTTTTCTACCCTTTCTTTGCTCGCACTTACCACGCTAGCAGTTTGCACCTGCACTGCATAACATCGCGAAAACAAAACACCCCACGCAAACCGTTAACAATTTCTACATTTCTTTCACATCCCATCATTTATACCTGTCGGCACATGAACCATTCACGCACTGTTGTCTCCGGTAACCAAATGATGAAAACCCATTTTTCGGCTCAAAACGCGCCTTTTTTAATACCCATTGTTGCGCTACCCCTCGCTCTTTTCTCTAGCATGATTCAAGCCGAACAGAGAAACCCATATCAAATAGCAATCTCTGGTGAAGCCTTTGCCACAGGTGCGCTCGGCGGTGAAGATGAAATGCTCGTCGGCATGGAATTCAAATACTTCTTTCTGCCTACCACTCCCTTTCACCCTTTCCTCGCCGCTGGCTACAAAACTGACATCGACAAAGAAGGCAGCGCGGTAGATATCGTGTATGCGGATGTTGGATCGCAATGGGATTTTGCAGAATTTTGGGGAAATCGCGCTTTCTTGGAAGCCTCCATTGGCGGGGCTTACATCAATGAAGAGATTGCCGTTTCGCTGCTTGATCGAGAAGCCAACAATTCATACTCAGAGTTTGATTTCAAAGCATCGCTGGGACTGGGTGTTGAATGGCAAAAAGCCTTCGGTACGACGCTCGTTGTAAACCAATACGGTTCCAATGACCTCACCGGCGGACTTAGCTTTTCATACTCCTTCTAATGCACACATAAATAGGTTTTCATCATGAAGAAATTAAGCGCTGTAATGCTTCCTCTCATCTTGGCTGCCTGTGGTGGTGCATCACCCAGTGATGACCCAACAAGCGAGCAGGTCGGCAGCTTGCCATTAACCATTATCGAGCCAGCTAATAACCCATCATCCGCCGAAAAAGTCGCACTCGGAAAACAGCTCTTTTGGGACCCGATTTTATCAGGCAACCAAGATGTGGCCTGCGCGACATGCCATCACCCTGATAATGGCTACGCAGAGCACATTGATGTCAGCATGGGTGTTGGCGGTGTAGGGTTGTCCGAAGCGCGTATCTCTGGCGCTTTGGTTAAGAGAAACTCCCCCACCATCGTCAACACGGCTTACAACGGGATTGATGAGAACAGCAACTACGACCCTTCTGCGACCGTCATGTTTTGGGATAACCGTGCGACCTCGCTGGAAGACCAAGCACTCGATCCCATTCGTTCGAAGGAAGAAATGCGCGGCGACCAGTTCACGGAAGCTGAAATCTTAGATGAGGTGGTGTCGCGTCTCAATGCGAATGGTGACTACATGACACTGTTCACCGACGCTTTTGGTGATAGCACCATCAATGATGAACGCATTGCACAGGCGCTTGCTGCATTCGAAAGGTCGCTGATCTCAGCAAATAGCCCTTTTGATCGCTATGCACGAGGCGACGAATCTGCATTAACGCAACAGCAGGTTCGCGGGCTAAATGCCTTCATAGATGCGGGTTGCAATGCCTGCCACAGTGGACCCATGTTCTCAGATTATGCGTTGCACCAACTCGCCGTTGAAACCAACCCTAAACTCACGAATGCAGGCATTGACGACAACGGCGTTGACGGCAAATTCAGAACACCAAGCTTGAGAAACGTCGCCCTCACCGCGCCTTACATGCATAACGGCACGGAGAGGACACTAAGAGATGCCATTGCTTTTTACAACGGCGTCGGTAACCCAAGCAATGATCCTGACCTCGCCGCATTAGACTTTGATAATAACGGCGACACCATCGACGCCATTGAAGCCTTCTTGATGTCGCTTACCGATGAAGGATTTGACAAAACCATTCCAGACGCAGTGCCTAGCGGGCTTAATCCAGGCGGGGATATTTAAGTAAGATACGGAAATAGTGGGATCTTTTCTGAGACGGGCGCTCAATCGCCCGTCCATACACTCGCGCTTTGATAACATTCGTTATAGTGTCAAAAGAGGGTAGCAATAATTCGCTTACCTTTTTCAACGGATGGAATTCTCTTATGACAGATTTATCATTGCAGTGTGATTGCGGCGCATTAAAAGGCACGGTCAAGAATGTGTCACCCAAGAAAGGCAACCATATGGTTTGCTACTGTGACGATTGCCAAGGCTTCGCAAAGTACATTGGCAATGAAGAGAAATGGCTGGATGAATTTGGCGGCACAGATTTATTCCAACTGGCACCTTCGCAAGTGGAAATCTATCAAGGGGCAGACCAACTGCGCTGCATGCGCATGACACCCAAAGGCGTTTATCGCTTCTACACCGCGTGCTGTCACTCCCCCATTGTTAACACCATCAGCAGAAAAATGCCGTTCGCTGGCATTCCGCTCACCGCGCTTCAAGGTGAAGGCAAAGAAGCCGCTGTTGGCCCAGTGAAATGTTATGTCATGGGCAAATTTGCCAAAGGCACGCCACCCACTAACCCACACCCTAAGTTTTCCTTTGCCTCACTCGCGGCCATGATGTCGTTCATGCTCAAGAACAAAATTCAGGGCAACAACGTGCCGACGCCGTTTTTCAAGGACAATGGCCAAGCGGTTGCAAAGCCCGATAAGCGCGATTAATCCGAAAATAATTGTGCCAGCATCGGTGCAGGATTATTTAGAAATGCTTTGGTGACCTGATAATGCTCGGTGTCTTCGTACTTGATTTGGTTGATACCAGACTGATCGATCTGATAAATCCGCGCGCCTGGGTACGCCATCAATATTGGGGAATGCGTTGCGATAATAAACTGGGAATTGGCTTTCACCAGTTGATGCATTCGGCTCAATACGGAGAGCTGTCGGGTTGGCGACAGCGCCGCCTCTGGTTCGTCGAGAATATATACCCAAACGACCTGAAGATGCTCGCATTCAGAGGTTATCAATGCGTTCAATTCGAGGTGAATTTTACGAGGAATAGTCATTCTATTTCCGTGGAATTTAACGAAGAAGTGGGCGCATTGAGGGCCTCCCTTCGGGCGAGTTGACTGACGCCGTGCTCTTTGTTGTCCCTTTTTGATGGGGGTGACCACATCGGCAAAGGGACGCCGCGATCACAACGCCAGTCAAACTCGCTGAATCCAGCATATTCAGGTCGTTTGGGTATAAACCCCCTCCCCGCCAAATCGTTCCACCATCAAAGCAAGAAACGACTCACCGTGAGATTGATGATGCAAAGAGACACCGCCGTATGAATTGATGATCGGCGGCTGGGGCCCGGGTTCTTCATCCAATTCATCAATGTTCGTGGCGACGTTGTAAAAGCTTTCCGCACGCAGAAAAAATCCATCACGGTGCTTCTTGTAGGATTTTGAAAAACCTAAATACGCATAGAGAGACGAGTGCGTAGATCGGGTGCCGAAGTTGAAATTTTTGGTGCCGCCTTCAGCGTTAAACCCCATTCCAACGGCGATGGCCTCTAGCAAGGTCGATTTCCCGCTGCCATTCTCCCCCACCAAAATAGTCACGTCTTTTGCAAATTCGAGCGTATCAAGATGATTCACCGCCGGAATAGAAAACGGGTAGGCGCTAAATGAATCAACCCGATCCCGCTTTAAGTTAACCTCTTTGAGATACGGCAATGCTTCCATGTGTATAGATACCTAAGCGTAAAAGCACGGGCAGCTGAAATGCATGAACCTTACAAAGCCGTGCTTTTTTTGAGAGTGAAATGCCAACACAATACTGCCACGTTCAATCTGAAATACACTAAAACTAAGGCTCAGCAATGCGCGTGGCGCTCATCAATGCATGCTATAAAACTGGCGGATAAAACACCATCAAAAGACACGTTGAGTTCAACGAGCATATACAATGGAAGCATGAGCAACGCCATTGCGCCCCAGCGAAACTGGCCAGCCTACCGAACCTTATCCACTCAACCTTCTATTTCATCCTCTAGTCTTCGTGTGCAACCACCCAATCACAAGCTTGATCGTGAAGCAGACCAATTTTCAGCCGCCACGGTTAGCGGCATTTATTCCTCATCATCAAGAGATATTCACCGCCCACAGATCGCACCCACCTCCGTTGGGAAAACAATCCGTGAATCTGGCGTTCCACTCGATCAACCTTCTCGCCAGTTCTTTGAACCGATATTGCAGCGAGATATTAGCAAGGTAAGGATCCACACCGGTCAGTTTGCCAACCTTTCAACCCAATCACTAAACGCGTCGGCTTACACCGTTGGCCATCATATTGCCTTTCGCAACGGGTTCTATCGTCCTCACACAAGCACGGGACGAAGTTTGCTTGCTCACGAATTGGCGCATGTTGTTCAACAAGCAGAGGGACGAACGACGCGTATTCAATGCCACGACTTGCCCGAGCAGGTTGTCCCTGGCTCTACCCATCTCAGTCGTGTGGCTCAAGCTTACCGTCGTGATAACCATCACGTTGGCGATAGCATCAATTTGATGGCCGTTGAATACTCTACAAGCGATGGCGTTCGGCAAACACACGTTTTTGAAAACCGTCCAGGGGTCGCTCATACCGAAGTCATGGTGGACGAATTCTTCAGGCAACAAGGCAGTGGTGTTCGCATTCACGAAATGTATTCAGAACGTCAGCCCTGCGGACCATCTGACCAAGACTGCGAAGTCAGAATCCACCAAATAATTAGACGACGAGGACGCAGAGGGTCCGATGGTGAACCCGATACACGCACCACTTACGGGTATCAGTATCAAGAAGCAGCAAGTCAAGGCGGAACGCGAGCGCGTCGCTCACGAGAACGCATTGCAGACTCCGCAAAGCGAACACGAACAACGGGCAACCTTGAATGGGATTTCCCACGCCGTGAGCCACCACCACACCATGAACGAAACGAAGGTGGCCCCGTTACTCGACGTTCAAGACGGCTCAGGATCCCTTCATCCCGTATCAGACGTTCACAACGTGGCGCGATGTCTATCGAAGCCGCAGGCCTGATCTCATTAATCGCCGCTTTTCTCGCTGGCTGGGTTGAAAGTGCGGTTGACGGAAATCGATTATCAAATGCGATAGAAGCACGAGTGCCCAATGCACTCCAACAAGCTATAAACGATAACGAAAACCTCGCTTCGATGATTCGCGCTGCGACCGCGACCATGCGCGAAGGCCATGCATACGTTGACCTACATGCTGTCGTTGAAGCTGAATACTCTTCCGAAAGTTTTGTCGTTTGGCAAGACGTGGAGGAAACACCACCACATCTTGAGGCCGTTCGAATCTCGCATTTTTCCGACACGCCCATCGCCTATGAAGACCGACAAATCAGTCGCTCGCAACCTCAATTCAATGTATTCGAAGAAAGAAACAAAATGCGTTTTTCAATCCCACTAGAGTTCGAACAGACGCAGGTTCGACATGAACAAGAGAATGGCCAAGACACCCTCAGACAACAACTCACAGCCTTAGGGATGCCAATCCCAACCAGTTTGGAGCAGTAGGCGCTGTTGCATCACCAAAGTAGTATTTTTCACTTAAACAGGTAAAATCACGCCCCCAATCGAGTTGCTGATAGACTTTTACCATGCACCCAGACGCATCGTTCACACCAGACGGGCTATTTACCCGCTTTAAAGCCGATATCGATCATCTCGAATTGCCGAGCGCGTTTACTTTCCCATTTTACTATCAGCCACACCCGCTTTGTGTGCGTGCTTCACAAGAACTACAGCAACACCTTGCCACGCAAATCGATTGGCAGCACGACTTTGGGCTTAACAGTGAGCACGAACTGGATGGCGAAAATACGGCAGAAGGCACAGGCAAAATGTTTGGCGTTTTGCTGGTGCGCTCTCCACGCGGGGAGCTCGGCTATTTCAGTGCGTTTTCCGGCAAAATTGCTGATCAAAACATCCTGCCGAACTTCGTACCTCCTGTGTTTGATATGCTGGCCGAGGAGTGTTTCTTCCAAACCGAATTGGAAGCGATCACCACCCTTAACGCGCAAGTCACAGCCCTTTCTGCCAACCCTCAAATATCGTACTTGAGTGGCAAAGTCGCGCAATACCAAGCCGACTACAAAGCGCTAGAGCAACAACAGCGACAAACCATGATTGAAGGACGCGCAGAGCGTAAACAGCAGCGCCAGCATGCCGAAGCCCACTTGACGGGCGAGGCGTTGCACGCCGCGTTAGAGCAACTTGCCAAGCAAAGCGTTGCCGAAAAAAACGATCTCAAATACCTCAAGATGGCATGGGATGAAAAAATCGACGCCCTTCACGCTGAGTTAACCGCGCTAACCGCCGCCATTGACGATGCGAAGCAGCAACGTAAAACCTTGTCGAACGCTCTGCAAAACAAACTGTTTGAGCAATATTGCTTCCTCAATGCGAACGGTGAAGAAAAATCCCTCAACGCCATTTTTGCCCCAACCACCAGCCCGACGCCGCCTGCAGGGGCTGGGGAGTGCGCAGCACCTAAGCTGCTGCACTATGCCTACAAGCACGGATATATCCCGCTCGCGATGGCGGAGTTTTGGTGGGGCGTTTCACCGAAATCAGAAGTACGTCAGCATAAAAAGTTCTACCCATCATGCCACGGCAAGTGCAATCCCATTCTGGGGCACATGCTGGAAGGGTTAACGGTTGATCCAAACCCGCTTGAAACCAACTGGGCAGAAGACAAAGCGTTAGAGGTGGTTTATCAGGACGAGGCCATCATCGTGGTGAACAAGCCATCAGGCCTGCTCTCCGTGCCGGGTAAAACCATTAAAGATTCGGCCTACACCCGCGTGATTACCATGCTGCCAGAGGTTGAAGAGATCTTTGTTCTGCATCGATTAGACATGGCGACGTCCGGCTTGTTGGTGTTTGCCCTTACTCGACGCGCAAACAAAAACCTGCAAAAACAATTCATCACCCGTGGTGTTGAGAAGCGCTATGTCGGGATGGTGGAAGGGATTGTGGAACAGCCAAGCGGTGAGATTAACCTGCCGATGCGCGGCGATCCTGACGACAGACCACGCCAATTGGTTTGCTTTGAACATGGCAAACCTGCGACGACGTATTGGCAGCTCATCCACGCCGACAACGGTCGCAGTAAACTTCACATGCAGCCGAAAACCGGTCGCACCCACCAACTCAGAGTGCATTGCGCACACGTGATGGGGCTGAATATGCCAATGGTTGGCGACGGTTTATATGGTGAACCCGACACACGCCTTCACCTACATGCAGAACAACTTTCATTTGATCACCCTTACACGCACCAACGCATGACGTTCGACGCGGCGTGTGATTTTTAGGTGTTCTCCCTTTGTGGCGTCAACGAAAGCCTATGTATGAATGCCTCTGTCTGTATGTTTATTCCGCGCCTAAACCACAGCAATTTCGCGTTGAATGCCAACAGAATATATTAAAACACCATCGGGATGCGGTTGAACACCTCTTAGAAAACTCAATCTCAATTTGTTTGGATATAAAGATTTGTTGAGGCTGGGCCGTACGAAAAATAAGACAACACTTAACACATTGGAATGATTAATAGTAAACTAAATGCATATTGATGCTATTTCATTATTTCCCGGACGTAACCAGTCGACATTAATTGAAATGAAAACAAAATAATACACACATTGAATTCACTGTTTATTATATATTACTAATGTTTAATATAAGATTAGACTTAATTATCTATTAATTACTTAGAGAGTAACGAAAGGCTTCTTCCGTCAATTTATCTAATTCTTTTTTACTCATCTTGTTATGGACAACAGTGATTCGCCCTAAGTACACTTTCGGCACGTCAGACGCTTTGCCTTCTATGTAAAATTTGATGGCCTCCGCAGTAGCAACCCCTAAGTCATCGCTCATTCTCATTGGCGTTGCATCCAATTCACCGGACCGGATCCTTTCAATCTCTTTTGCTGTGCCTCCCCAGCCGGTTACATACACGTCTGAAAGCTTCTTTTCTTGGCGAAGTACATCAATCGACCCCATGGTCATCGCAGTATTGGCATTATGGATCATCGTTACACTAGGAAAGTTAGCGAGGACTAATTTTACCCCATCAGCGCCGCCGAGTTTCTGGTATTGACCAAAGTGTTCATACACGTTAATCCAACCACCTTTTTGTTCTACACAATCGATAAAACCTTTTGAGCGCTGGGTGTCGGTGATCCCAGGAATACCTCTATTTGCCGCAAACTCCACACCTTCGCCTAAGTGTTCAACAACATGACTGCACAGAACCTCTGCCCCCATAGCACTCGAAAAATCGAACCACGCATCGGGTTGATAAGTCCATTCACTGTTTGGCGTGTGGAAAGCCCAAATGAAGGTTTTGAACTTGTCTGAGGCGGCGAGTTTCTGGATGTTCTTTGCTTGAAAGCCGAGTTCAGACGGGCCAAAAATGACAAAGTCGTAAGGCTCAGTGGCATTCAATACATGCTCGGTATGCTGGGTCTGCAACGAGTGCTCGATTTGCTTCGACGTAAACTCGTCAATCTTATAGGGCAATGCTAGGGCCAATAAGCGTTTGCTCAGCGCAGTGTAATTCTTCACCCAAAAGTCTGAAATATCAGAACTTGGATAAATAAGGGCTATACGCACAGGTTTCTTTACCATGCCCGCAATCGTTGGCAATGGTTTGTCACTGACAGTTTGTTGGAAATTAAATGTTTTTACATCTTCATCAGCAAAGACAGACCCGGAAATTACACATAAGCACAGAATCAGGCCTCGAAAGATATCTATTTTAATTTCTCGATCCATATTGTATACCAGACTACAAAATACGATTAACATAATCATCAATAGTACACTCAAACCATAACTTAGAATTATCATATTTTTATTATGACTAGATTTTTTTCGTCGATATTTATACTCATGTCACTTACTCTTAGTTCACTTTGCCTCGCCGAGGTTACGACCTCTCAAGCAGAATTCCTTGTTTACGCGAAAGAAAAAGTAAATAAAGCGATAAAGGGCGGAGAAGTTTGGGATGGGCCAACAACAGGCCCAAACATCGTGCGAAGTAAAAATATTATCTTCGTCGCGTCTGATTTAAGAAATGGTGGGGTGTATGGCGTTGGCAAAGGCATGTCTGAAGCGATCGCACACTTAGATTGGCATCTGAGGTTTATCGATGGGCTTGGCTCCGCCGTTCGGCAGGGAGCTGGTATCCGAAAGGCCATCGGGTTTCAACCCGATGCCATTGTGCTGGGTGGGCTGGATGCTCAAAGGCACAAGGACATTCTGCTAGAAGCGAAACGCCGTGGCATCATCGTCATTGGTTGGCATGCTACTGAGTTGGCAGGTGGTAACAGCGAAATAGGTCTGTATATGAACATTACCACAGACCCTCTTGATGTTGCTGAAGTGGCTGCATTGCTTGCCATTGTTGATTCTGAAGGCCAAGCAAACACACTGATTTTCACCGACCCAAATTACAAAATCGCGTCTATCAAAGCCGACGCTATGGCGAAAACAATTTCCCGTTGCGAAGGCTGTGAACTTCTAGAAATTAATGCACTCCCGCTTGATGAAATCGCAGAAAAAATGCCTAACGCATTCAACACGCTTTGGAACAAATACGACAAAAAAATCACACATATTCTTGCCATTAATGACCTTTATATTGACTACGCCATTCCCTCACTAGAGTCCAACGCTGCGCGCACCATACCGCTCCCTCAAAATATCTCTGCGGGAGATGGCAGCAAAGCAGCATACAAACGTATTCATAACAACAAGTTCCAGTTCGCAACTGTCCCAGAGCCATTATACTTGCAGGGCTGGCAGATAACTGATGAGCTAAACAGAGCCTTTCATAAGCTCCCTCCAAGCGGCTATTCCGCGCCCGTACATATCGTCACACCAGACAATATCGGAGAGCTCATTACTAGACAAAAAAGCGGTATCTACGACCCTAAAAACGGTTATCGAGAAGCATACCTTAAGATTTGGAAGCCACAATGAACCTAAAATCAATGAGCGTGACTCAACGACTGATTGTGTCGAGCTTGCTGTCTCTTCTTATCTTCAGCTTCGCTGTATTTCTGGTTATTCGCTCACTCTCTTATGTTGAATCGATATTGAAGAACGAAGCCTCTAACCACGTGTCTGAATTGATCGTTAATTCTGAAATCAGTCGTCGGGTTTTTGCGCTCACTTCACGCGTAAAGCTGTTGGAGCAGACTTTTCTGTTCAGTGAGACAGTGCTGTCGGAAGAAGCTTTCAATGTCGATTTTCAATTGCAACGGCTAAGAGGCCTTTCTGCCAATAAAGAACTTTCTTACAAAATCGACGCGTTTATAGGAAATTTTCACCGCTTTCTGGGTAGTTCCTTAGGACTTAATCGCATCTTGAAGCAAACAAATGCCATTGACGGCATGCTGGCGAAACAGCTCGATCAACTCGAGTTCTCGGTTGCTCAAAGTAAACTTCAACAGTCAAATAAAAAGGATTTAATAAAATATAACAATGAATTAGACCTCATCAGCATGCTTAGGGAGTCCTTCCTCACTGTCGGTAAAATGGTCGGCGATATCCATAGTCGAATCACACCAGAGACAGAGAAGGTATTACTGATCGAGGCCGAAAAAGAGTTAGATATTTTCCTGCTTCATCTTGAAAACGTTGACATCAAGCATCAAGACGTTTCGCTGCATAAAGCACAAATGAAAATAACACTGAAACGCTATCACGCTGCGCTAAAAAAAATCCGAGCCAATTTGGATCAACGCTGGAAAGTGATGGCTGCATTGGTTGACGCGCAAACAGAACTGCTCGAAATGGTGGAACGCACTGAATCGAGAGTGCAATCTCAGACCCTCACCCTCACCAGTCAACTTGAAGAGGTCATTCGCCATTCCAAAATCAATGCGATTACCATCAGTTGTGTTGCTTTTCTCTTTTCCGTATTTCTCATCAACCGCGTGATACGACGACACATTCAGAAGCCGCTTGATGATCTAAAAAACGGCTTCGATCACCTGTTAACAGACGGTAAGAAGCCTATTAACTTGGGCCGGACAGATGAATGGGGAGACATTGAAAACGCCTATAACAACATGGCGGCACGCTTGTCTGAAGCCTATAGCGCTATCAGCGATGAAAAGAAAAACTTCGACTTTCTCGCACACCATGACCCATTAACAGGTCTCGGTAACCGTTTGCTCGCCACCAAATCGCTCAACAGCAATATCGACCTCGCCAAAAAAAGTCAGAGCGCATTTGTGTTGTTGTATCTCGATATTGATGAATTCAAAACAATCAATGACTCATTGGGCCACGCCGCCGGAGATAGCTTGCTGACCAACGTTTCCAAAACACTCTCCGATCTGATTGGTACGTCAGGCTTTGTCGCCCGCATGGGGGGCGATGAGTTCATGATCGTGATGTCAAACACCAGCTTGATACAGGGAGAAAAAGTCGCCCAGAAAATCAACAAAGCCCTGAGAAAGCCCTATCACATCGTCGACAACACCATTGTTGTCTCTGCCAGCATTGGCATCTGTGAATACCCAGCACACGGGCGTGATGGCGAAACCTTGATTCGAAATGCGGATACCGCTATGTACTGCGCCAAACGCCAAGGTCGCGATCAGTACCGTATTTACAGCGATGAAATGACAACTGAAATCAATGAGCACATTGAAACACATCGAGGCCTACATGACGCTATACGCCGCGATGAGTTAGTCGTTTTCTTCCAACCAAAAGTAAACCTCGATACGGGCAACACGATCGGTGCGGAAGCACTAATCAGATGGCAACACCCAAAACTTGGCCTACTTCCTCCTTCCGCTTTCCTTGAAGTGGCTGAAAAATCCGACCTTATCATTGACATAGATAAGTGGGTATTTAGGAAGGTGGCACAGCTCCTCACTGATTGGAAACATAATGGTATAAACACAGATTGCATGGTCATTGCTGTGAATTTTTCCGCCAGAATGTTCTATATGACAGATCTCGCTGACCAGCTGCAGCACATACTTGATAAAACCGACTGTAAGCCAAGCCAGCTAATCCTTGAAATTACTGAGCGCGACATGATGCGGGATTTTGAAACCTGCGTAAGAACGATAGAAACGCTCCATGCGAAAGGCTACAAAATTGCGATTGATGATTTTGGAACCGGGTATTCCTCCCTTTCCGTTCTTAAAAATCTCTCTGCCGATTACATCAAGCTGGACAGAAGCTTCATCAAAGATGTCAACACATCAAAGTCTGACCTTGAAATCACTCAGGCCATTTTGAAACTCTCACAAGTGTTGGATCTCACCGTGGTAGCAGAAGGTCTGGAAACCCAATCTCACGTCGACACACTCCGCGGAATAGGGTGTGATTTAGCGCAAGGCTACTACTTCGCCAAACCCTTAACGGTCGATGCGTGGCTCACATACCTAGACGACCAAACAAGGGAGATAGACCAAAGGCAACCTTTGCAACTATCGTCATTGTGAGCAGCAACACAGAGTACTTAACATCGATTTAAATGCAAAAATACAGCAAGATTAATGACAAAAGCAGACGATTTCACTTCAACAATTGTGGGGCTTTAGATATGCAGGCCGCTAACAGTTCGCTGATCGTCTCTTTGTCATTTAATGCACGTGACACTACCACCCCGCCAATCAATAACGCTGCCATTGACAAGGCGCTTTGCCGGTCAGTGATACGTCCATCCGTTTTGGTTTCCAATATATCTATCATCCCTTGAAACACAAGGGTATAGGCTTCCTTTGTCTCTGCGTTTTGATTGGAGGTATCTGTGGCGAATGCTGCGAGCGGACATGGCGATATTTTATGCTCGACGTGGTCATCACAAAGATATGTCTTCACTATCGTTTCAACGTTCAGCGCGCCTTCAGACTCTCTGATTATCCCAGCTAACGGGCTGTACTCCGTCGCGGAATATACCGCTTCTTTGTAGAGTTCTTGCTTAGAATTGAAATGCGCATAAAAAGCGCCATGCGTTAGTTTGACATCTTTCATCACATCTCCCAACGACACGTTATTAAAACCTCTCTTTGCAAAAAGCCTCACTGCACTTTTCAGAATTTTCCTTCTCGTTTCCAGTTTTCTCGATTCAGGCCAAGGCATGCCGACTCCAAAATATTATGTTGAACATATAGTCAATCATCTTAATCTACCCTCAGAAAAGAGAGAAAACAATCCATGGTTTCTTTCTCGTAAAAAACACTTTCAATTTATATTTCAGATGGTTAAACGAAGGATCGACACAATGAACAATCTAAAAACACTTTCAAAAGGACGTAACCACTGCGCTATCTCAACCGGTAGCTTAGATAACATTGACCAGTTCACCTTTGCGCATGACGCAGTGCCATTTCAGATTGAAGGTAAGGTATTTGTCAGCGAAGCACTGGGCATGTCCGGCGGGATTCTTTCACTCAATAAGCTCGCACCGCATGCATCTATGCCTTTTCATCATACTCACGTTGAACACGAAGAAATTTACATATTCATGGGTGGGAAAGGAGAGGTCATGGTCGACGATGAGCGCTTTGAAGTAGAGCCCGGATCGGTGGTGCGCGTTTCGCCTAACGGTGTTCGCTGTTGGCGAAACCTCACTGACGAGCCACTCTACTATGCTGTTCTGCAAGCGAAAGAGGGGGACAATGTCATCAAAACCACCATTGAAGATGGAAGAGGCGTAAATCGTCCCGTTAAATGGTAACGACTCGTCAGCATACCAAAGGGTTGAACCCGCCTATGCGTTCATCCCTTTGTTCAACAGAGCATTTGGAGTGAAACGAGACCGTGTTTCGTTGAACCCAAGCTCAGACACGATAGTATTATTCAGCGAACAAACCTCGCTGCTCTCTGGCGTCGTCAATGCCGCCGGCATTAAATACGTTTTGGTAGCCCTCTGCTTTTAACGCTTCCATCGCTTTACCTGAACGCACTCCGCTGCGGCAATACAGGCGAATTTCTTGGCTTTTATCCGGATAAAGCGCTGACACTTCTTTCACGATATCGGTGTGAGAGAAGCGAACATCCCCCGGAATGCTATCAAAAAAATGCTCCGCTGCGCTTCGTGTATCTATCCATACCGCTTCTGCATGCAAAGCTGCACTCAGCAGCATGACCGCCAAGCCAATAACCCCACTTTTCACACTTAACAACGTCATGACTATCACGTCCTATGTACATAAACAGGTTTGTTTCCCATTTTTACACTATCCGCGATGGATGATCAGTGCGCTGAGTCTGCGATGAGCTTTGGGTCACTGCCTCGGGATGCCGTTCACATTATGTCTAGGTGCAGTCGTCGCCATCAAAAAGAGACAACAAAGTGCACTTCAGTAAAGAGCATCAACCGCTTACATAAAGATATACTGCCGATAGAGGGTATCGAGTGTCGCCCGTAAGGCATTGGTCTCCGCATTTTCCGTTCCGCCATTTTCGGCACACACCTTTAACAGTTCTCGCTCAGTTTCCGTGATCCGGTGGCACAGTTCCTCAAGCGTGGCGCACATTAAGGCATCTTTGCTCTCAAGTGGTTGCGCTATGGCAGGATCAATGGTCCGGCTCGAACTTCTCGGCTGCAGTTGATGCGCCTCGTTATAAGCAATTTGCTTAGCTCGGCGACGGTTAGATTCATCCATGGCGCTTTGCATCGCTGGTGTAATACTGTCGGCATAGAGCACAGCCTTACCCTTCGCGTTTCTGGCCGCACGTCCAATGATCTGAATCAGTGCTTCCGTGGAGCGTAGGAAGCCAGCATGGTCTGCATTCAGGATTGCGACCAAGGAGGCCTCTGGAATATCTAGTCCCTCTCTCAGTAGGTTTATCCCAATCAACACATCCAGCTCACCACGTCGAAGTTGACGGATGATCTCAATGCGGTCTTCCGTTTTCACATCACTGTGAATGTATTGGCAACGGATGCCTGCCTCAATGTATTGATGGTAAAGCGCTTCAGCACTTTGCTTACTGAGCGTGGTCACTAACACCCGTTCTTGAGCCTCAATGCAGGCGCGAACCCGTGCCATTAAGTCTTCCTGTGTTTGCGCCAATGGCACAATTTCAATCTCTGGGTCGAGTAATCCGGTCGGGCGTATAACCTGATCAACCACCTCTCCCCCCGAGCGTTGCACCTCGTAATTACCGGGTGTCGCTGACACAAAAATGGTCTGTGGTTTGATCTTCTCAAACTCTTCAAAGCTAAGAGGACGGTTAAATTTGGCAGACGGCAAACGAAAACCATAGTCAATCAGGGTGTCTTTACGACTTTGATCGCCCTTATACATGGCATGAATTTGCGGCACCATCACGTGGGATTCATCAATAAACAGCAACCCACCTTTTGGGAGGTAATCCATCAAGGTCGTTGGTGGCAAGCGCGTGTCTCGACCCGTGAGGTAAGACGCATAGTTTTCTATTCCGCCGCAATACCCCTGCAAGCGCAGCATTTCTATGTCACGTGTGGTGCGTTCGTAAAGCCGCGCAGCTTCCACCACCTGATGGTTACGACTCAACGCTGCAGTGCGCTCTTCAAGCTCGGCTTCGATCGCTTTGCAGGCACGGGCAACCTGTTCAGGAGACGTTGAATACAGGGTTTTGGGTGACACGAGATAGTGTTCCAACTCCCCCAGGATTTCTCCGGTCGCATTATCCACCCGCAACAATTGCATAATGACGTTGGCATTGTCGAGCATGACCACAATCACTTCTTTTTCTGAATCTGCCGGGAAAATCTCCACCTTATGCGGGCTAATACGGTAGCTCCCTCGCGACAAAGGCTCACCGCCGGGCTCATAGTGGAGTTTGGCCAGTTGGTTCTCCAGTACCATAAGATTGAGTTGCGCCCCAAGCGCTAGCGGAATTTGCAGCGCTCGGTAGTCATCGGGTGAGCCCAGACCATATACCGAGGACACAGACGCCACCACAATCACATCTTTGCGCTCAATCAGCGCTTTCGTGGTCGACAGCCGCAAGCGTTCAAGCTGCGCATTCACCGCGGAGTCTTTCCTGATAAAACGTTGACTGCCAGGAATATAGACTTCTGGCTGATAGTAGTCATAGTAAGAGACAAAATACTCCACAGCGTTTTGCGGAAAAAACGCCAGCATTTCATGGTAAAGCTGGGCGGCTAACGTCTTGTTGTGCGCAAGAATAAGGGTGGGTCGCTGCAAACGATGAATGATGTTTGCCATGGTGAATGTCTTGCCTGATCCTGTTACGCCCCGCAATGTCTGATGCGTTTTCCCCGCCTCAATCCCTGCGATGAGCTTTGCTATCGCTTCTGGCTGATCGCCCGCCGGTGAATTCTTAGAGTGAAGCAAAAAAGTGTGCTGACCCATGCCTGATTCCCTAGTCACTAAATACGCATCACCAAGTAAAGGACGGGCCAACGTCAGCTGTCAAACCGTATAGCGTGCTAGAACTGGGAATATTGGGATTGTGGAAAGCAAAGCCCGACATTGGCAGCTTTTGGGCGGTTTTTGGATAGACCTAGACAGTGCTGCCATAGATAAGCAGCATCACCATCCATTCTTACATTTGTCCGTGATCATTCGGCAGTTTGTGGAAAAGCGATTTAGGGGGATTGCCCTAAATCGCTTTTGGGCAGAAACGACTTAGGGTTGACACTCTAAGCAGCTAGATTCGAATAGGTGAGTTTGGGCAAAAATGCTTTCATTCCGAAAAGGACAACAGCTTTCATGTCCGTATTCGTTCAATTTACTGAATAGAGGGCGGGCTTGTTCAACATCCAAAAAAGTTTCGGTTGCGCAACACTTATTCGTGATTGTTAGTCGATTAACACCAAATGCCTATGGTTTCATATTTTTCACTAGCTATCCTTGAAATTTCAGAGCTTTAGCACAATATGTAGTACGATATAACTATGACAAGGAATTAATCTTGAGCACGACTGTCCCTAAAGTATTCATCTCTTATTCTCATGATAACCAAGCTCACAAAAAGTGGGTTCTAGAGCTGGCTCAGCGCCTTAGAAACTCTGGTGTTGACGCCATTTTAGACCAATTCCGTGTTGGGCTAGGTGATGATTTAGGTAGTTTCATGGAGAGAAGTGTTTCGGAATCAGATCGTATCATTATGGTTTGCACCGATACTTACGTAACTAAAGCTAACGACGGACTTGGTGGGGTTGGCTACGAGAAGATGATTATGACTGCCGATTATATGAGCCAAGTCGATAGCAAAAAAGTAATTCCTCTAATTCGCCAAAACGGTACTCACCATGTACCGACGTTTCTTAAGAGCCGCCTTCACATTAATTTCTCTCGTGAAGACGAGTTTGAACTGCAGTTTGATAATTTACTCCGTGAAATTCATGAAGCTCCATTATTCAAAGAGCCACCTGTCGGTAACAACCCCTTTGAATCTGTGGTAGATAAACCCGCAGAAAGTGTAACCGATAAGAAAACGGAACTACTAAAAAGTTGGATAGACAGCTACAACCGAGGTAATGGCTTTTTCACTTTCGACGAACTTCACATGCAACTAGGTTGTTCTAAGATATTCGCTGAGGTTTATATTAGTGAGCTATTAGAAGATGGTTTCATTAAAAGAGATTATCGCCGCACCCAATTCAGAGAGACTATTGAAGGTTTTATATTGACTAGCAAGGCTAAAATTCATGCTATTCAACAAGGTTGGGTCAAAGAATAAAACTCGCCAAAAACTTTATAAAGTCGCTTCATAGGCGACTTTTTTAACTTGGCTTTTTGCTCAGATAACTATTAGGAATAGTAAGACAAAACTCAGTGCAACGATTCGCAAAGAGTGTTTGCGATAACACGTAAAGGGTATTTTCATGCTAGAAGTTATTGGCCTGATTGAGCCTGAGACAAAAAATGAAGATAACCCCCCCTGCACAATACAGGGGGGATTTTTGTTAGAGGACGCGTTTCATTTCCACATATTCGCCATTGGTTTTAAGTATCACCATGACAGTGTCGGCGTTTCGGTTACGGAAAAACCATCCATGGTTGCCAGTGAATGCAGCGAGCAGCTCACCTTGGTCATTGGGTACACCTCGACCTTTCTCGTAGCTGATAGAACGGCCATTTCCATCACCATGTGTGTCGTAATTTACAGGCCCACCCTTTGATTTCCAATCAAACGTTGCAGTCTGTCCTTTTGCCATCACCAGTTTCACTTCCGCGCCCTGCCCAGGTTTGAGAGTAAGAAAGATAGTATCTTTCCACTCAGGGGCTTGTGCATCAGATGTCTGAACGACGGATGCTGACTCAGCAGTGGATTCAGTCGCGGTGACGGGTTCGGTCGTTTCAACAATGACGACCGTTTGTTTAGCGGCATTGTCTGCGGCAGCTTCTTGTGCCAACTGGTTTTTTATTTCCCCCATCTCTGTTAGCCCCAACACTTTACCAGCGCCCGTAGGGTCAATCGCGTATTCAGCAGGCAAGATCACTGCTACGAGAATCACAATGGCCGAAACCAATGCGATAAGTGTGGAACGAACAAGCTGTTTGGTAGAAGGCAACTCTGCACGGGTAGGCATGTCTGAGTTATACATAATTCAATCCTTTAGATTATTGGGAAACAACATAGCCCGTTAACTGATAACCGATGAGCATGAAACCGAAGCTCATCATGACGACATTGGCGGTATACGCCTGGCGATAGAAATGTGTGTGTCGTCGCCAAAACCCCATCACAATCAGGATGACGCAAAGCGCCAGCATCTGACCGATTTCAACGCCAATATTGAACGCAAGGAGATTGGGCATTAACCCATCAGGGGAGATGTTGTAATCGATAATTTTCGAGGAAAGACCGAACCCATGACAGAAGCCAAATAATAACGTTGCCAGTTTTGTATTGGGTTGAAAACCAAACCATCGCTGGAACGCACCCAAGTTATCCATGGCCTTGTAGACGACAGAAAGCCCGATAATGGCATCAATGATGTAGCTGTTGATCCCTATATTGAAGTAAACACCCAGCAGCATGGTTGTGGAATGCCCTAGAGCAAACAAGCTGACATACAACGCAACATGGTTGAGTCGATAGAGAAAGAAAACAACACCAAACAGAAACAAGATATGGTCATACCCCGTTACCATGTGTTTTGCACCTAGGTAGATAAACGCAATGAGGTTTGTGCCTGTGATTTCCTGAATATACCCTTTGTCACCTTGCGCGACGGCATGTGCAAGCGCATCAGTGCTCATCACCATGAGTAAGACAAGAGAGAAAAAAAAGAGCACTTTTTTAACGTGGTTTCCCAACCCAATAGGTAGCAGGCTTTCTTCCCGTGAAGAAAGTAACATCATAAAAACTCCGTAATATTGATTGAATGATGGTATCGCTACGTTTTCAGCGTAGCGGATATTAAGCAAACAATGGCAACTTCGGAGGGCGCTCTATTTGGAAGGGGGTACGTATAGGTAACCCAATGACAGAGATAACTAATTGGGCATCTAAAGACGCGCAAATCACAAAGACACGACTCCCATTGAAGTGGGCCTTGTCGTGCGAGTGATTGCTGGCATCGTGATGAAATGGGTGTTCTGTCTCTTCCCCATGGTGATGAGAATAGACATGCCCATGGCCATGTTCTAACTCGATGGCTGAAACAGGGTTGTGGGACTGAAACTCGCCGATAGCAAAAGACGTCGTGCTTATCGAGACGACAAACAACATCACATAACAGATAGATTGTACGGCCAATCGAGAAAACATCGTTGTTATCGTCTTTTAAAATGCGGGGGAATGGAATGGTGGTTATTACGCAAACCACTCAACAGATACTTATACCCAAACAACTCGAAGCCTACTAAAGTAACGGCAGAGGGAACACCGTGAGTAATGTAACTATGATCACAAAACATACAATTGAGTTCGACATACATACAAAAAAACGTGATGCGCACGGTTCGCCAGCGTATGCCACCTCAGCCCTTCGATGACCACTTTTCTTACCACTCCGCTCTAAGAGTGTCTTCCTCTGCTTTCTCTGTGTTCTCCTTGAGAAAGACCTCCGACCAACCCGCGCAGACGATCTCCGTTATTGACAACCGCTAGCGCCTAAGTGTTATGTTATAACATAACACTTAGGCGCTAATGCAATGATGCAAATGGATGAAATGGAACAACCCATAATGTCTGCCCGTGGGCTATGTGCCGATGGGGTTTCTGGCTGGCGAGCGGTAAATGATGTGACGTTCGACGTTTTCAGCGGCGAGTGCGTGGCCATTATTGGCCCTAATGGCAGCGGTAAATCCAGCTTGCTTAAAGCGATGACGGGCGAGCACCAAACCGTGATGGGCACATTAACGATCGCGGGCGTCAGCGTGAATGCACTGCCGAGGCAACAAATGGCAAAGACCGTAGCCGTTGTCGCGCAGCATGAGCATGTTGATCCTCGCTTGAGCGTCAGCGAATACGTTTGGCTAGGACGCGTGCCTCATACCTTTTGTTGCGGTAAGCGTGAGCATGAGAGGGCTGTTCGGCAAGCGCTTGAAGATGTCAGCCTTTCGCATAAAGCCGACCAACCTTTTGGCTCCCTGTCAGGGGGAGAGCAGCAACGGGCAAGTATTGCGCGGGCATTCGCGCAAGAGCCCAAACTCTTGCTGTTGGATGAGCCCACAAACCACCTTGATCACCTTGCCCGCCTTGAGCTGCTGACCTTGGTGAAACAGCGAGGCATTGCCTCTATTGCCGTCTTACATGATTTACCTCTGGTGACGCCCTTTGCCGACAAAGTGTTGCTCATGTCGAAGCAAAAAATGGTGGCTTTCGCGTCGCCCGACATCGTTATGCAAAACACATTTATTACGCCCGTTTTTGGCTTGAACGTTATCCCAATCAATCACCCACACATTAATCGCACGATTCATCACTTTGAAGCGGCGCAAACGCATTTTCATTCACCCGCAGTAGGAACCCTCTAATGAAGTTGTCTGTCATCTCGACGCTGTTCTTTTTTCTCTCACCTATCGCTGCAGTCAATGCAGCAAATACCAACTACCCGGTTACCGTCGATAACTGCAGCAGTCCACTGACCATTGAGAAGAAACCAGAGCGTGCTGTTTTTCACGATATCAACATGACCGAGATGGCGTTTGCGCTTGGGCTTCAGGAAAACATGGTCGGCGTAACGGGCATCTCTGGCTGGTACAAAATGTCACCCTCTTTTGAAAAGCGCTTAGGAAATATTCCTGAGCTCGCACCCAAATATCCTTCGTTGGAAACATTACTCGCGGCCAATACTGATTTCTTTTTCGCGGGATGGAATTACGGCATGAAGGTCGGTGGGGATGTCACGCCCCAGACACTTGCACCCTACGGTGTCGACACCTTGGTGCTGACTGAAAGCTGCATTCACACCGGCGATCAAAATGGCTCTGCCAGCATGGAATTGCTTTATGGCGACGTCATAAAGCTGGGGATCATTTTTGATAAGCAAGATGAAGCGCAAGCACTCGTCACCAAGTGGAAAGCCAAACTGAGTGCTTTGGCGAACAAACAGGCCAGTGCTGGTAAGCCTCCTCCGAACGTCTTTTTGTTTGACTCGGGCGAAGACAAACCCTTCACGGCGGGGAAATACGCCATGCCTAACGCCATGATTGAGGTCGCAGGGGGGCGCAACATTACGGATGACATGCCGACAAGCTGGGCGCGCACATCGTGGGAGAACGTGGCGCGTGCCAACCCTGATGTGATTATTCTTCTCGACTATCAAACGGCGAACGGCGCGGATTCCTTGAAGCGCTTTTTGGAAGAACATCCGCTCATGAAACACACGAATGCCGTGACTTCTGAGCGCTATGTAAAGCTGCGTTACGAAGAGCTGACGCCAGGGCCAGCCAACATCGAAGCCATTGAAAAGCTCTCAGATACCTTCTTCCCACAGTAAGGTGAAGGCAGCGTAACGCCGAATGAAAATCCAAAAATACCGGATGGCATGGCTGGTTGGCATCGCCGCCATGCTGTTCGCGTTCTCCATGAGTTTACAGTTTGGCGCCGTGCCACTGACGTGGAATGATGTGCTTGTCGGGTTGCTCTCTTTCAATGATGAAGAAATCAGCATGGCAAGCCGCATATTCATTGATTTGAGGTTGCCAAGGGCGTTACTTGCTGTGATTGCAGGGGCGGGCTTGGCCATGGTTGGCGCATTGCTTCAAACCGCGACACGAAACGACCTCGCCGATCCCTTCTTATTTGGTTTGTCATCGGGTGCATCTGCGGGCGCAGTATTGGTGATCACGCAAGTGGGGGATGCCCTTGGCGTGTGGTCATTGCCGATTGCAGCGTTCTGCGGCGGGATCATCTCTGCATCTGCAGTGCTTTTTCTGTTTTCGATGCAGAAAAAACGGGGCGACAACAACCTTGTTTTGTGCGGCTTGGCGATCTCGTTTTTGTTTGGTGCGGTCACCAGTTTTCTGATTTATTCCGGCGACCAGCGCGCAGCGAGTTCCATCTTGTTTTGGACAATGGGAGGCTTGGGGTTGGCCCGTTGGGATAACCTCTTTTTTGCCGCTGTTGGGGTACTGTGTTTGGTGGTATTGCTACTGAAACGGTATCGCGAACTCGACACTTTACTGGTGAGCGAACAAACCACCCATTCTCTCGGCATCAATGTGCATCGGCTACAAAGCGAAGTGTTTCTCTGCTGCGCTTTTTGCACCGCATCGATCGTTTCACTCACGGGCGTGATTGGGTTTATCGGGTTGATGGTGCCTCATCTCGTCCGCCCCTTTTCAGGCATGACACACAAGCTGGCACTTCCCTTAATTGCATTGTGGGGCGCGGTAATTTTGTTGCTGGGTGACGTTGTCAGTCGCACTGTGTTAGCGCCTCAAGAACTGCCCGTCGGCATTGTCACTGCTGCATTGGGCGGCGTGTTTGTTCTCTATCTGGTATGGCGAAAGCCGCTTGATCACTGATAATGAAAAACAGCCCCAACGGGGGCTGTTTGCGTTAGGCATGGGCATGGGCTTGGGCTTGGGCTTGGGCTTGGGCTTGGGGCCATATGCTTAAGGCTTTCTGGCTCGAACCCTACCTATTCCATTAATCTGCAAAATCGAGCGTTAAAAGCAGTCGGCTTTGGTCGGGATCCTGCGCGGGGGAGCGGTGCACGAGACCTGCTTCTTCGTTTCCTTCCCAGCTTTCTCCTTTGAGTAAGGCGACGTCAAAACAGTTGAGCTGTCGGATGTCTTCTGCATGCGCATATAGGCCAGACTCGCTATCCGGTTTCCCGTTACTTCCTCTGCCCAACTTCGTTTGATCAACCAGGTTATGCGGTAGCCATTCTGTCGCGATGTTTTGATACGTGGTGACCAAGCGGCACGGGACTTTGTCGGTGTGAAAACGCGGGCACATGGCTTTATCAATCACGGTTAATCGTAAACCGACTCGCTTGAGATCGAACAAACAGCAAAACATGTTTACCAGTAGTTCGATGTCATTAATCAGTGTTTGATGCACCACAAGATCGAGCGATTCTTCTAGGCCTTCACGCACATTGTCTGGTGTGACGTTGAGTGACACGCCGTAGTGAGGCTTTTCACTGATCAAGGCGCTAACCGCATGTTGAAGCGCCTCTGGAAGATCGCGCTCCCAAATCGCAATGTTGGTGTCATCACGGTAGATATCACCCAGCACGGTTGGATGTGGGCCTATCGCTTCTGTGCGTGTCAGTAGTGCCGTTGAATGATGTTCAGTGTCGCTCGTTTGAGTAGGGGAAATATCAGAATACATGTGGTCACTCCGCGGTAATAAATGGGTCGTTTACGCCTTGCCAGTAAGCGTGGCCTTTTGATAGTTCATCGTCGCTCAACAAGCACGCATCCAAATCAGCCATCATTTGCGCCTGATCTAACCCTTGCCCAATGAAGACAAGCTCCTGTCGCTTATCGCCGAAAGGCTCTACCCATTGTTTTTGGATTGATTCGAGGTAATCGCTGTCTGTCGGCCAATCTTCTTTTGGAACGGCTTTCCAAAAGAGTCCTGCTGCACCGTATCTCGCCATGCCACCCGCTTGGCTCCATTGCCATGCGAAATCGGGGTGAGACGCTAGCCAGAAATACCCTTTCGAACGCAGCAATTTCCCGTAGTTTTCGGTGCGATGAAGGAATTGATGGAATTTTTCAGGATGGAAAGGACGGCGCGCCAAGTAGCTGAAGCTGCCAATGTTGTACTCTTCCGTCTCGGGTATGTGTTCGCCGCGCATTTCCTTTAACCAACCCGGTGCTTGTTGGGCACGATCGAAATCAAAGAGACGGGTGTTCAAGATCGTATCAGTGTCTACCTTGCCTTCAGCAATCGGGATGATTTTGGCTTCGGTGTTGAGGCTCTTGAGGATGGCGATTAAACGCTGCAGCTCGTCGGGCGAGGCCACATCTGTTTTGCTGATCAGAATGACATCGGCGAACTCCACTTGATCGACAAGAAGATCGGCCACACTTCGCTCGTCCTCTTCGCCCAGCGATTCTGCCGTTTCGGTAAGATCTTTGGCTTCATCAAAATCCTTTAAAAAGTTGACGGCATCGACCACGGTGACCATGGTGTCGAGCTCGGCAACATCAGACAGTGACACGCCGTTTTCATCCGCGAACGTGAAGGTTTCAGCAACGGGAAGAGGCTCTGAAATGCCGGTGGATTCAATCACGAGGTAATCAAACTTTCCGCTGTTGGCAAGCGCAGACACTTCAATCAGTAAGTCTTCACGCAGCGTACAACAGATGCAGCCGTTACTCATTTCAACGAGCTTTTCTTGGCTGTGATTCAACGAGACTTGGTCTTTCACGATCGCCGCATCGATGTTGATTTCGCTCATGTCATTCACGATGACGGCGATTTTCTTTCCGTCTACGTTGTTGAGTAAATGGCTGAGAATGGTGGTTTTTCCGGCACCAAGAAAGCCAGACAGCACAGTGACTGGCAACTTATTTTGCACACTTGACGACATTGCTAGCGTCTCTTCATTATTTTTAGTTATGTTATAACATAACACAATGAACAAGACGGATCATCGCTACTCGCTGATCAAAACGCAACAAGGCACGATACGTATCAACGGTGAGCAACAGAACGAAAAAAGCCATCTTTTCAGATGGCTTTTTTGCTTAACCGACTTCCAAAAACCTTACGGCTGTTGGCGCGTCGCCGTTAGTACGATTTCACGGACACACACATTCTGTGGTTGGCTGTATGCGTAAGTCACGGCATTGGCAATGTCATCTGCCGCGAGGATGCCGCCCATGTCTTCTTTCCAGCTTTCGTAGCCCGCTTTGATTTCGTCACTGGTGGTGTGAGAAAGCAATTCCGTTTCTACTGCGCCAGGGGCAATGGTGATCACGCGAACGTTTGCTGCTGCCACTTCTTCACGGACGTTTTCAGAAATCGCATGTACCGCGAATTTTGTGCCGCAGTACGCCGCATGGTTAGGGAAGGTTTTACGGCCTGCGACTGAACTGATGTTGATGATGGTGCCGCTGTTGCGCGCAATCATTGGCGCTAGCACCGCTTGCATGCCGTTCATCAAACCCACCACGTTCACGTTAAACATGGTCTGCCATTCCGCCGCGTCTTGCGTTGCCATGTCGCCCAACAACATCACACCGGCATTATTAACCAGCAAATCCGCTTCGCCGTACATGGCTTCTGCTGCTGCGATTGCGTCATCAAAAGAGGCTTTATCAGTGACATCCACGTGTTTGCATAAGGTGTTTGGTAGGTTTAGGGCTTCTAAGCGATCAACACGGCGCGCAAGCAGTAACAGTGGATGGCCTTGCGCTGAGAATTGTTTTGCGATGGCTTCACCAATGCCTGAACTTGCACCTGTGATAACAACTAACTTTTTCATGTTCTACCTCGATCGGATTGTTTGTTTTTGTTATTGCGTTTTTATTGGGTGTTTCTTATTGAGGCTGCATTCTAAATAAGTCATGATTGTTGATATATATGTCACAATAAAACTCAGTGTTGTGTAATGAGCACCAATAAAGATCCATTGAATGACAACCTCAGTGATATCCGCGCGTTCGTGGCGATTGCCGAATCTGGCAGCTTTTCCAAAGCAGCAGAAAAGCTCGGTGCATCACGAGCGCACATGTCACGTCAGCTTAGTCAGCTTGAAAGCCGCCTCGGCGTTCAACTCATTATTCGTACCACCCGTTCTCAACGTTTAACCACCGCAGGTGAAGCCTTCTTTACACGTTGCCAAGCGGCGATGATGCAGATTGATGATGCCATTTCGGATGCCATTGATGATTCAGACCAATTGCGCGGTCGCATCGCGGTGAACTGTGTTGGGGGCATATTAGGGGAATCGCTGGTGGGTGATGTGATCCACCGCTTTTGTTTTGACCACCCTGATATTCATGTTGAACTGGATTTCAGCAGCGAGCGCGTTGATCTGATTGAATCCCGTTTTGATCTCGTACTGCGAATGGGCGCGCTGAATGATTCACGATTAATTGGCCGCTACTTGGGTGACATTGAAATCGGCACCTACGCAGCGCCGCATTATTTGTCGCTGCGCGGTCGCCTTGCGCACCCACGAGATTTGCAGAAACATGATTGTTTGACGGGATCGGTCACGCGTTGGCGTTACGTAAAAGTGGATGCGCATTCTCAGCATGTCGATGTCGACGTGAAAGGAAATTTACAATGTAAAAATGGCCATGTGCTAATGAGCGCATCGCTGCAAGGAAACGGCATTTGTCGACTCCCAGCGCTGTACTGTGAAAGCCATGTTCAAGCGGGCAGATTGGAGAACGTATATTCTGATTGGGAAGTGGAAAAAGTGCCGCTCTATTTGCTTTATCATAAAGACCGCCACCAGCCGAAACGACTAAAAGCCTTGATACAAAGGATGGTCACGGAAGTACCGCCTCAACTTTCTTAGGTGTTATTTTTTCTGAGATACCAAGAAAGTGAGTACATGCTTACTAAATTCAATGAGACAAAAAAAAGCCACGCTGTTTAGCGTGGCGTTTATCGCTTCTTACTGAGCAGGGTCACACCGCCCCAGTGGCTTTTTTCGAAGGGATGATGTGCTCGCCGTTTGATTCATCAGTATTCGACAAGGCTTCATCATCGGGTAACACGATGCTATCTGCCATTGCCGATTTTTCAGCCAACGCAATGTCATCATCTTCGGTGCGCATGTCTTCAGTGAGGCTGGCAAAGGTTGTCTCTGCCGCCAATGCTTGTGCTTTCGCTGCGCGTTTTGTTTTGCGCTTTTCGAGACCCGCAAGCCAGATAAGCGGTACAACGATCAACGAGGTTCCAACAATCATCAGCATGTCTGGCACTTCACCAAACATCACCAAGCCAACGCCAACCGCGCACACCAAGCCGCTGTATTCGGCGCTCGCAATTTTGCTGCTTTCTGCTGCACGATAAGCAATCACGCACGTGGCGGCGTACACCAGAATAAATGCGGTTGACCCGGATGCACGGAGGAACAAATCCATGCTAAACGGCACACCTTCGTACAACGCCAATCCTAACGCGACAGGAATACCAATGAGGTTATGCAGCAATAAGGTTTGCGGTACCGTCTGCTCACGCGGAATTTTCGGGATCAACAAGTTGTTCACCGCGAGCGTCACCGCCACGATCATCGCTGAAATCGCTGCCCAGCTAAGATCTGTCGGGCGCACCAAAAGCAACACACCGATAAAACCCACCACCGCCGCAATAATGGATGCCGTTGACAGTTTCTCACGCAAGAAAATCGCAGCCAACGGAAGCATGATCAAGGGTGCGGCATAGAAGATCGCATTCGCCGTTGCCAATGGCATGGTCGTTAACGCAATCACCGAAAAGAACACACCGACAAGCCACACGTGAGCGCGCAAGAAATGCCATTTAAGCCCAAGCGTCAGGTTTTTCTTCGGTGCCGTTAAACAGAAAGGAAGCAAAATGAGAACGGCAGACACCTGGCGAAACAGTGCAAATTGAAAGATAGCGCCATCAGCACCCCCTTCCATGGTTTTTACCAACGCGTCAGAAAACGTCGCGGCAAGATTGCCAATCACCAACAAGGTCATGGCCATCCCAACTGAAATATTACGCATGATAAAGGCTCCTGTTCATGTCGTATTTCCTCTCTCACGGTGTTGCGGCATTCAAAATAAAGGGCGTTTTGACGTGCAACCTCGCGAGAGTAAGGGCCAAAAGATCTAATCTAGATCACAGAACCGGCATAGTAGCGCGGGTTTATCATGACGTATAATGATGAATATTCGTTATTCATGAGTTTTTTAGATAATGAAACTTCCCCCACTTCGCGCTGTGCAATATTTCGATGTCGTTGCTCGACTGAATAGTTTTTCAAAAGCAGCGGATACACTGAACGTCACACAAAGTGCCGTGAGCCACCAAATTCGGCTACTCGAAGATTTTTTGGGGGAATCTCTGTTTGAACGACAAGGTCGCAACTTAGAACTGACGCCTGTCGGCCAGCGCTATTACGATGATGTCAGCGATCCCCTTCAAGCCATTAGCCGTGCGAGTCATCAAGTGCGTGAAGGGGAATCCGGCCAGTTACGTCTCGCGGTATTCAGCTCATTGGCCGTGAAATGGTTGATGCCACAATTGGCCGATTTTCGTCAAAAGCACCCTGAAATCGACCTTTCCCTCGAAATGTTTGCCGACCACCCAAACCTGTCAGACAAACTTGCAGATTGCTTCATCATCGATTTTGAACCGGGCAAAAACTACCAATACGATCTGCTTTATCACGAATACCTCTACCCTGTTTGTAGCCGCAAAATTTGGCAACAAATCAAAGACAAGCCCCTGCCAGAAGCCATGTGGGATTATCCCCTGCTGTCCGTGACCTCATTGATGGAAAACGATTGGGGGCAATGGTGCAGCTTGGGTGGGTTTTCATTGCCAAGCACGGCGAAGATTCATGCGTTTAGCCACATGCTGCTGGCGACAGAAGCCGCGCGCTATGAGCAAGGGATCACCTTATTGAATTATTACTTCATGAACGAAATCGACCGCGAGCAATTGGTGCGCATTCCCATGCACGAAATGCCCACGGGCGACAGCCTCTACTTTGTGTACAAAAAGCACCGTGCACGTCAGCCAGAGATCGTGAAGCTAGGTCGATGGTTACAGCAAATTTTGGCACAGGGTGAATCTCAGCCATCATCACCTGACAAGTAATACGCACAACGCAAAAGCCGTATTTTGACCATTTAATCCACCATCCTTGTCTCATCGCGAGACATCGCGCTTTCATTCTCTTTTGAGAGATGGCGTGAGATACGTCATTTCCAGACACACTCCCCCGCTAAACAGGCATTTACGTCAATCCTGACTAAACTTATTTATGAGCCATTTTTCTTATATGTGAGTCTTTCTATCCACTAACCGACAGGGCGATACGACTGATGATGCCAGTACCGTCAACATTAACGAATTTCGCCCTTCCTGCCATGCAGAAAATCACACGTTTACTGGTTGGTGCGCTCCTGTGTTTTTTCTCGATGTTTCCCTCGGCGACATTCGCCGACACCCACAAATCGGAATACGGGTATTCCGATTTGTACGGCGAGCTCACACCCTCCCAAGTTTATGAATTAGTGAAAAACATCGACGCGCTGGTCATGCGTTATGCGCAGAAACACCGCCCTCAAATAGTTAACGCGTTACCGACCGACCCCATTCGAATGTCCAACTACACACCCGAGCAGGTCTTCGTCGCACTGCTTGCACTGAGCGACAACATCGACAGGTTTCTGCAAGCCAATCATCTCCCTCTGATCAAACGCATCGAACGAGAACAAAACAACGCCATTCCCGCAGAAGTCTATTTGCAAGCAGGTTTATGTTTAGATTCGCTGATTATGGCGATGTCGCGGATAGAAAACGGCAAATCGTTTGGCGATTTTTACGCGTTAAAAGAAAGCGACAAAACAAAAACACCCTCAGACGTGTATGCCCTTGTTGATCTTGTTCATCGAAAATTGTTCGTGTTGCTCGACGCCGGTTCACAGCAGCAGTAACCCCTTTACGGAAAAGGTAAGAAACAGTGATGAGACTGCCTATTTTACATTTAACCATTGGTAAGCGTCTGGTATTGGGGTTTGGCTTGGTCCTCGCCATCATGGGGTCTGCCATCATCTTCTCTAACAGCCGAATGGCCGAGTTGCAGCGTGTTGAAGACAACCTTGTGAATGACACGTTTCCCACAAGCCTTGCTGGCAGTGCCTTGATGGGAGAAATCAACAAGTCACTTGCCGTGTTGCGTGGGTATCTTGTGTTGGGGGATGTCAGCTTAATTGCCGAAAGACAAAACGTGTGGAAGAACATTGACGCCCAAGTTGCCATTTTGAAAGCCAACGAGCTTTCACGAATTGAAGCGGGCTATCAAGACGTATTGTTTGAGCTTTCGAAGACACTTCAGCAACTTCGAGCGGCACAAGATGAAGCGGAAAACATTGCACATTCTGTGGATGAGCAACCCGCCACCAAGATTTTCGAGAATGAAACCTTACCTGAAATCACTCGCCTGCTCGCGACACTCCGACAACTTACCACCATAGAACAGACATTGCCTGCCACACCAGAACGCAAGAAAATGTTGGGGCATTTTGCAGAAACCAGTGCGTCATTCTCCCTCGCCCTTTCTTCTGTTCGCTCTTACCTGCTCAGCGGTGACCCGTTATTTAAAGCGGGCTACTTGCAACATTGGACAACCAATAGTACGAGTTTTTACACCATAGAAGATAACCAACATTTGCTGACGTCCGAACAGTTAATGCTCTTCAATCAATATGCACGTCAACGTGCTCGCTTTTCTCCCTTGGTCGAACGTATGTTTGATATCCGTGATTCCGAACGCTGGAACATGTCGCAGTACCTGGTGGGGAGCAAAGCCTCGCCAATTGCTGACCGTTCACGGGAACTGGTACAGCAAATGATCGACATTCAAAACGTGGCGCTACAACAAAACGTCAACCAGCTAAAAGCGTGGAACGCCTCTGTCGTTATGGTGCTTAGGCTATCAGGTATCATTGGGTTGTTGATTGGCGCCGTGATCGCCTTTGTGATCACACGATCGGTTGCGAGGCCATTACTCGGCACAACACGCCGACTCGAAGACATCGCCAAGTCTGGCGACTATTCAGTGCGCTTGAGAGTGCGTGGCAATGACGAAATAAGCCAATCAGCCGCGGCATTCAATTCCTTAATGGATTCGACACAACGCGCGCTGAGCGAGATGAACAACGTGATGAAGCGCCTATCCGAAGGCGATTTGAGCGTCAGAGTCAAAGGGGACTATCGCGGCGATCTCCTCGCCATTAAAGCACTGACAAATACCTCGCTCGACAACATTGAACAAGCAGAAGCTGCCAAGCTCGCCTTCGAAAAGAAAGCAAAGAAAGTCGCCGAAGAAAATGCGCAAGTACGCCAGGCGCTAGACAGCGCATCAAACAACATCATGTTGGCCAATGTCGACAACATCATTATTTATCTCAATGAAGCGGCGTATCAAATGCTGCGTGATAACGAACGGGATTTCTCCAAAGAAATACACAACTTCGATTTGAAAAACGTGGTCGGACAGTCCATCGACATGTTCCACAAAAAACCAGCGCACCAGCAATATATTCTTGCTCATATCGATGAATCTCATCGCAGTGAATTCACGGTGGGCGATAAAGTGATGGCCGTAAACGCTGTACCGATTTTCGATACAGACAAGCACCGTATCGGCACTGTGATTGAGTGGAAAGATCGCACCGCCGAAGTCGCTATCGAACGGGAAATTGACGCCGTTATCGTGGCAGCATCACGCGGGGATTTTAACCAAAAGCTGACCATGGAAGGCAAACAAGGCTTCTTCTACAACTTGGCTGAAGGGCTAAATACACTCACTCGCAACGTTGAAGCATCATTGGAAGACATGCAGACAATACTCGCCGCAGTGGCACAAGGTGATCTCACTGAACGCATGGAGAAAAAGTACGGTGGCAGCTTTGCCGCACTGAAAAAAGACACCAACCTGACCATTGATAAGCTGACCGAAGTGATCAGCAAAATCCGTGAAACCGCAGGCACCATATCAGCCTCATCACGAGAGATCGTGACAGGAAATCAAGATCTCAGCGCCCGTACCGAAGAGCAAGCAACGTCATTGCAAGCCACGGCCACCAGCATGGAAGAGATGACGGGCACGGTGAAGCAAAGTGCTGAGAATGCCCTCGCAACAAAAATGGTGAGCATGAAAGCACGTGAAAAAGCCCGCGAAGGCGGCCATGCGATTTCACGTACCATCAGCGCGATGGAAGAAATCAGTGCAGCCAGCGATGAAATTGGCGAGATCATCGGCGTGATTGACGAAATAGCCTTCCAAACCAATTTGCTCGCGTTAAACGCCGCAGTGGAAGCCGCACGTGCGGGTGAACAAGGCCGAGGGTTTGCTGTGGTAGCAGGCGAGGTGAGAAACCTTGCACAGCGCTCAGCAAGTGCGGCAAAAGAAATCAAAGAACTGATTCAAGCCAGCAACAAGAAGGTATGTATCGGCTCTGATTTGGTGAGTGAATCAGGCAAAACCCTCACCGAAATCGTTTCTATGGTGGAAGAGGTCGGCAGCAAGATGGAAGACATCAGCGATGCTGCGCAGGAGCAAAGTATCGGCATAGAACAAGTGAATTTAGCCATCACACGCATGGATAACGTGACTCAACAAAATGCCACCTTGGTGCAGCAAGCCACCACAGCCAGCGAGAACATGTGGATCCTGTCCCAAGACATGACAGAAATGATGGCCTTCTTCGACCTGCTTGAAGATAACCAGCGACACAGGGAAGGTCAGTACTCAGAAAATGACGTTGAGGAAAATGGCTTCTTTGATGACGAAGATGCAAAACAGGGTTCGACCATTGATGACGACGATGATGAATTTGAATGGGAAGAGCGAAGCTAGAAACTAGAAACTAGAAACTAGAAACTAGAAACTAGAAAC
>NZ_FOWR01000047.1 GCF_900115495.1 Enterovibrio norvegicus DSM 15893
TTGTTGTCGCTGCCGCTCGACTTGCATGTGTTAGGCCTGCCGCCAGCGTTCAATCTGAGCCATGATCAAACTCTTCAATTAGAATTTTGTTGTTATCCCCATCTCCGAAGAAACAGGTCTAACGCTCAATGAATACTGAATTACTTTTTTGCCCGTAGGCAAATCTGCATTGACTGTGTTGATAGCATCACTCCGAAGAGCTCAACCATCTTGGGTCACTCAGTTCATTGATAAATCTTATGTCTATCAAGTACGAGTGCCCACACAGATTGTATAGGTCAAATTGTTAAAGAGCTGCCCAGCTTCGCTGAGCGGAGAGAGATTTAAACTCAACTCCTTTTTTGAGTCAAGCACTTTTGCTTTCCTCATGTTAGCTGCGAACTTTGCCGTGCCAACAGGGAGCGCATTATAGGGAGTGAATCGCTCTTGGCAATACCTTTTTGACAAAAAAATCAGTTTTTCTTCAAAAAGCAGTTCAAGTGCTCAAAACATCATCATTGTGATAAAAAAACAGCCCAAATGGGCTGTTTAGATAGATATATTCACTAAAAAGAAAATACGCCTGTGGCTTATATTTCTTTTAAATAGGCAGGCACATCAGCAATGCTATCGAGTACAGCCGTTGCTAACGCCTCTCCTTCTTCTGATACTTGTTTTCCGGTGCGTACAAGAATCCTTGTAGCAACACCGGCAGCTTCGGCGGCTCGCATGTCATCGGCTTTATCACCAATCATGACTGACTTATCCATGTCGATCTTCAAGAACTGACTCGCGTCTAAAAGCATTCCCGGCTTAGGTTTGCGACAATCACAGTCCTTTTTGTAAGTTTCATCGCCATGTTCAGGGTGATGCGGACAATAGTAGATACCATCAAAATCTACGCCATTGTCTGCAAAATTCCAGTCCATCCATTCAGTTAAGGAAAGGAAGTCGTCTTCGGTGTAATAACCACGAGCAATGCCTGACTGGTTCGTTACGAGTACAAGCAAGTAGCCCATCTCTTTCAATGCACGACATGCATCGAATACACCGTCGATATATTCAAAGTCGTCGACTTTGCTGATGTAACCATGATCAACGTTAATAACGCCGTCTCTATCAATAAATACCGCTGGATTGGCCAAAGCTATGCCCTCTATATATGCTTAGTGCGCGATTATGACATGCAATTCGCTCATCATCTATTGTCACACGGTCTCTTCATCTCGTTGTGGTAAAGTCTGCATCAAATGAAATAGAGAGTTACCTTATGAATTACTCACTTGTCCCTGTGGGTCACATTCAATCCCCATTCAAAGAAAAGTTCGCTGTTCCTCGTCAGCCTGGATTAGCACCTAGCGCAAAGGCATCAATCATTTTGACAGGGGATGCCAATAACGAAGATGCTGTACGCGGCTTAACTCAATTTTCACACATTTGGATTCTCTTCTTGTTTGATCAAAACCTCACACAAGGTTGGACACCAACCGTTCGCCCACCCCGTTTAGGCGGTAACGAAAGAGTTGGTGTATTTGCCAGTCGAGCGACTTTTCGTCCAAACGGCATTGGCATGTCTGTTGTAGCGATTAAAAACGTTCGCAGGGTTGACAGCCAAGTTATCATTGAGATCGGTAGTTGTGATCTTGTTGATGGCACACCTGTTGTCGACATAAAGCCCTACATTCCGTATTCAGATGCAGTTCCAGATGCGATTGGTGGCTACGCAAGCGAAGCGCCACAAACACTGGATGTTTCATTCAGCGCGGAAGCAAATTGTGCACTATCAAAGATCAATGATGGCCAACAAAAGGCACAAGTCATCAAAGAAGTGCTAGCTCAAGACCCTCGCCCAGCCTATAAAAAGGGCAAAGACGACAAGAAAGAATATGCTGTTCATCTTTTCGATCTAAACGTGAAGTTTATCGTTGATGAACCAACCATCGTTGTGACAACGATAGAAGCCTTTTGCGATTAGGGTTGTCACTGGTAATATGGCCTACTTATTACCTTCCATAATGTAACTAGATAAACGGATAGCATAGATGCGTACCAGTAAATACCTTCTTAGTACTCTGAAGGAAACGCCAAACGACGCAGAAATCATTAGCCACCAGCTAATGTTGCGTGCTGGCATGATCCGCAAACTGGCGTCAGGCCTATATACCTGGATGCCAAGTGGTTTGCGTGTTCTTCAAAAGGTTGAAAAAATCGTTCGTGAAGAAATCAATAACGCTGGCGCTATTGAAATTCTAATGCCCGTGGTTCAGCCCTTTGAACTTTGGGAAGAAACGGGTCGCTCTGAAAAGATGGGGCCTGAGCTTTTGCGCTTTACTGACCGTCACATGCGTCCGTTTATTCTGAGCCCTACCGCTGAAGAAGTGGTTACCAGCTTGGTTCGCAATGAAATCAACTCGTACAAGCAGCTTCCATTGAACTTGTACCAAATCCAGACGAAATTCCGTGACGAAAGACGCCCTCGTTTTGGCGCAATGCGTGCACGTGAATTCTCAATGATGGACGCGTATAGCTTCGATTTGGACAAAGAAGGTCTACAAGCATCATACGAAGCAATGCACGTCGCATACTGTGCTGCTTTCGACCGTATGGGTCTTGATTACCGTCCAGTGCTTGCTGACACCGGGGCGATTGGTGGTTCTGCTTCTCACGAATTCCACGTTCTTGCGAACAGTGGTGAAGACGTAATCGCATTCTCAACAGAGTCTGATTACGCAGCAAACGTTGAGATGGCTGAAGCGCTAGCACCTGCAGGTGAACGTGAAGCAGCAACACAAGAAATGACGATGGTTGATACGCCGAACGCAAAAACCATCGCGGAGCTTGTTGAGCAATTCAACCTTCCAATTGAAAAGACCGTTAAAACACTGTTTGTTAAAGCATCGGAAGAGTTTGATGGTGAATTGGTCGCGTTGCTCGTTCGTGGTGACCACGAGCTTAACGAAATCAAGGCTGAAAAACTGCCACAAGTTGCTGTTCCTTTTGAATTTGCAACTGAAGAAGAAATTCGTGCAGCAGTTGGCGCAGGCCCAGGCTCTCTTGGCCCTGTAAACCTATCATTGACCTTCATTGCTGACCGCAGTGTTGCCGCAATGAGTGATTTCGGTGCGGGTGCCAATATCGACGATAAACATTACTTCGGTATTAACTGGGGCCGTGACGTCGAGTTGGGTGATGTTGCCGATATCCGTACTGTTGTTGACGGCGATCCAAGCCCTTGTGGCAAAGGTACGCTTCAACTTAAGCGTGGTATCGAAGTTGGCCATATCTTCCAGTTGGGTACAAACTACTCAGAAAAAATGAATGCTGGCGTACTGGGCCCTGATGGTAAGAACACTATCCTTGAGATGGGTTGTTACGGTATCGGCGTATCTCGCGTTGTTGCGGCTGCTATTGAACAGAACCACGATGAAAACGGCATTATCTGGCCAGAATCACTTGCACCTTTCAGTGTTGCAATCGTTCCAATGAACATGCATAAATCTGAGCGTGTACGTGAAGCGGCAGAGAAGCTGTACGCTGCTCTAACGGCTGCGGGCATTGAAGTGTTGTTTGATGATCGTAAAGAACGTCCTGGCGTTATGTTCTCTGACATTGAATTGGTGGGTGTTCCACATACCATCATTATCGGTGAGCGCAGCATGGACAACGGTGTGTTTGAATACAAACACCGCCGTAACGGTGAAAAAGTGCCTGTTGAAATAGACGCAATGGTTGAATACGTTAAGTCTCAAATGGCTTAATGATTCAAACAAAAACGCCTCCAAGTTGGAGGCGTTTTTTTAAAGCACATTTTCGGAAAACGTGACGTAGTTTCTGCCTTTCTCCTTCGATAGGTACAAGGCATCATCCGCAAGCTTAAAATACTCGTCCACACTTCCGAGCTTTTCTTTCGCATCAACCATGGTTGCCCCAAAGCTCATCGTTACCGGAATACGTTTTCCATCGAACGTAAATTCATACAACTCAATCGATTCACGCAACCGCTCTAAAACAATGAACGCTTCTTTTTCATCATGCGGCGAAAACACCAAGCAAAATTCTTCTCCCCCTACTCGACCTACTCTGTCATAAGGGCGAAGCTTGTGACCTAACAGCCCTCCAAGTTGGCGCAATAATGCATCTCCACCAGGATGACCATAAGTATCGTTTACTTTCTTAAACCAATCGATATCACACAGGGCAAAACACAACTTCCCCTTCTCTCTTTCTATACGAGAGAAATCTTCATTTAAACGTTCAAACAGTGCCCTGCGATTAAGCAACCCCGTCAGTTCGTCGTAACTGGCAAGATGGTCTAAACGATGCATCGCATCCACCAACCGAGATTGAAGCTCTAACGTACGGATCCCAACATCAACACGAGCACGAAGCACCTGTGTATTAAAAGGCTTGGGCACATAATCATTAGCCCCTTTATTTAGCCCCAACGCGATATGTTCTGCACTGTCGCGCGCGGTGCAAATAATAATATAAGGCGGGTTTGATGTTTCGATTTGGCAGATCTTTTCACACAGTTCAATACCGCTATATCCCGGCATTTCCCAATCAAGAAGTAACAAAGATGGAGGATTAGGATGCATCATGACTTCTAATGCTTCCAGACCATCATTTGCAACAATGACGTCTAGTCCCCATTTTCGTAGAAGTACTTCAACAAGCTTTGCTAAGGCTTTGTCGTCATCTGCAACCAATGCAGTGAATGAAGGGGCCATGTAGTTATCCAACATCGAGTCATGAATAAAAATATAACACTCACCGTTCTATTGTATTGACTAGTGCTCAATAAATGACCCAGCTTTTAGCGTTCCATCACACTCGTTATGGAAACAGTTGAATAACAATAGCTTCAAAGCTCGCTATGCATACCAAGCCCAACTAATACGGCATGCTAAAGTTGTTATAACCACAGAGATCCAAGGATGAATCGGCCATCACATGAAGAAGAAGAATAAAAGCACCAAAAGCGCACCTCAAAAGGTCGCTCTGATACTCAGTGGGGGTGGGGCACGTGCTGCATATCAAGTGGGCGTGTTGAAAGCGATTTCTGAATGGTATCCACGCGTCCATGCCAGCCCTTTTACGATTTATTGCGGAATCTCGGCAGGCGCACTCAACGCAACATCGCTCGCATGCCATTCGTCATCTTTCCGACTCGGCGTCAAAAAATTGTCTTGGCTTTGGTCGAAGCTTCACACCAAAGATGTTTTTAGTAGCTCCTACGGCGACATACTGCATCATTTAGGACGACAAGGGTTTGCGCGTATGCGCGCACAGTACCACTGCGCCCCGCCTTTTGGCCTACTCGACAATCGCCCTCTCAGAACACTGCTCAACAACGTCATAAACTACAACAAGATAGAACACCAAATAATCAACAAGCACTTACATGGCTTAGCCATTACGGCGTCGAATTATCAAACCAGTAAGTCCGTCACCTTCTATCAGGGACAACCTGAGATCAAACCTTGGGTACGCTCACGGGCAATCGGGCAGCAATGCCAAATCACGACAGAACACTTGCTTGCTTCATCTGCAATTCCGATTGTTTTCCCCGCATCTCAGATTGGGCATGGTTATTACGGGGATGGTTCTGTACACCAAATTGCACCGCTACGACCCGCTTTAAAGATGGGGGCAGAGAAGCTCCTCATCATTGATTTAGCGCCACCACAAACTAAGAGCAAACAAGCCGTACCCAGTGCGCCAGGGCTTGCGACGCTAGGCGGACATTTAATGGATGCGATCTTCGCCGATACATTGTCAGCCGATCTTGAGCACCTCGATAGAATGAACAACATCGTTTCTTCGCTCGACAGTAAAAAAGCCGAAAATTTGGCGCTGCGGCAAGTATCTGCCTTCCACCTCTCCCCCTCCAGCCCATTTGAGCCCTTGGTTGAGAAGTATTATTCTCATATGCCTATTGCTGTTAGGGGCTTAATGAGGTTACTGGGCATTAGCCCGGTTGAAGATGCAGCGATCACCAGTTATCTGCTTTTTGAGCCGAAATATATCAACCACTTAATTGACATGGGATACCAAGATGCTCAAAATCGTCGATCCGATTTGACGGCGTTTCTCTCCATCGAATAAAACCTGTTAAACAGATTAATCATCGTAAGATCGATCATTTGGAATACTTTTTGCTTTAAGTATAACTAGCCCGCAGTAATGGATTTTAGAGGCATTATCGATGAGTACTCGACAACTGGAACAGTTAAAGCAAACAGCGATACAATCGCGCCGCGTTCCTTTAGCCGCAGATCAGCGTCTGATAGTGCTACAAAAACTGCAAGGCAGGCTCGAGATAGATTCGCTTTTCGAGGTTTTTTGCCGAGAACTCGAAAAGCAAATCGATATCTCCCGTCTTATCTGGGAACACAACGAGATTTCTCACATTGTTCGGCGTGGTGGCTCCACCGATTACCGTCAAACCTTCTCCATCAAATTCGCGCAGTCTCCATTGGGCATGCTGCAATATTGCACGCCCTACAAACTCGACACTGATGAGATAAGCCTGATCCACACGTACCACAGATTACTAGCAGGGCCATTGAGCAATGCAATTGAATACAATCGCGTTAGAAACCTTGCCTTGCTTGATAACTTAACAGGCCTGAACAACCGCACCAGTTTTGAACAAGATATTCGTCAATCTATCGCACTCACAGAACGCCAAGATCATGGTTTGATCTTAATGATTTTCGACATGGATAATTTCAAACAGGTCAATGACACCTATGGTCACTTAGATGGTGATAAAGTGCTACGCCGCTTTGCTCTGCTTTTGAAGCAAGCTATTCGCGCCTCTGATCGTTGCTACAGGCTTGGTGGTGATGAATTTGCCGTTCTACTGACACCCGCTACACGCGAGTCAGCACAATTAGTGAATGAGCGATTAAAAACACTCATATCAAAAGATGCCTTGCTCACATCTCACAATATCTCCAGTTCTGTCGGCTGCTCTATCTATCAACAAGGCGACAACAGCACATCCATGTTTGAGCGTGCAGATCGAGGTATGTACCGACACAAGAATAGCCGCCGTCGTCCTGCATAATCCCCCCTATTCACGCCGTTTTCTCTCCTTTCGTCTCCCTTTTTACGATATATTTCACTCAGCGTTTTATTTAGGAGTGACTATGCAAGTCTACGATTGTTGCACGTTGGTTCGTCAACGCTATGCAGAAATTGGCAGCGGTGAACAAGGCTATATTCCAAAAGCCATTCACTGTGCGATCAAAACCTTAAACTCAATTGCATCAGACGACTCTCTTCCAGAAGAGACTCGCGATCAGGCAGCATTTGCGGCAGCAAATTTGCTGATCAGTGACCATGAGGATGCCTAATGAATCTGAAAAACTTTGAGAACATGGATACAGTGATGCTGATGAGCATTGTGAACATGAAGCTGAGAGATGATTTCAATTCTTTAGAAGATCTCGTTAGATACTTTGATATTGATGCCGAAGCACTGAAAAACAAACTGGCGACTGCTGGTTTTGACTACATGGAAGAACAAAAGCAGTTTCGATAACTCTTTACCGTCCCCCAATTAAAAACGGAAGCATCAGCTTCCGTTTTTTCATTCTTAGCCGCGCAGGTTTGCGTTTACGCAACAGACATCCAGATAACCGCTGCGACCAATGCCGGACAAACGAATTTCACATAGAAAGGCCATACTTTCCAAAACAGGCTCTGCTCAATATCGTCAAACCCTTCACGCATCTCCTGTAACTTTTGATGACGGTTCCAAACCCAACCACCATACAAACAGAACAAAAGCGCGGCAATAGGTTGGACGTACTGTGTTGCAACCGTCGCCACGAGGCCAAATAGATCACCAAAGTTAAACACAATCACCGCACTGAAAGCTGCAATCGCGCTACCCAGTAACCAGCTCGCCGTTGAGCGAGATGTACCGACACGCTCATTCATTAAAGCAACAGGGCATTCCAACATGGAAATTGACGATGTCAGTGCTGCAATGGTCATCAGAACAAAGAACACCAAAGCAATGAAAGTGCCCGCAACACCTAGACCATCAAACAACATAGGAAGAACATCAAACACCAGTGTGGACGAACTAAGCAGGTCGCCGTTTTGATCGTAAATTTCGACACCCTGTGCCATGGCAGCAAACATGGCTGGCATAATGACTAAGCCTGCTACAACAGCCACCGCGGTATCCACCAGCGTCACGTTCATCGCCATCTTAGGTAGATTTTCTTTACGGCTAAGGTATGAGCCATAAATCAGCATGGAACAACCACCAATGGTGAGAGAGAAAAAGCCCTGCCCCATTGCCGCTAAAATCAAATCACTGTCCATGATCTTTGAAAAGTCCGGGATCAAATAGTGTGCAAGGCCTTCGTTTGCTCCCGGTAATGTCATCACATAAATAAACATCACGCCGAACAATACAAACAACGCCGGCATTAAACGCGTTGACCACTTTTCTATGCCGTTTTTCACACCAGCTTGAACGATCAAAATAGTCAGTAAATAGAACACTCCTGCACCAAACAGGTTGCGGCCAACCGAGAAGCCTTTTAGCCAATCTGATGCTGCATGTAAACCGACTAAATCAGCCCCAGCAGCCAACATGAATGACACTAACCAGCCACCCACGATGCTGTAAAACGCCAAGACAAGGCATGGCACCATCAATCCGATGAAACCGACGCCACCACCCAGTTTTTTCGTCAGCGGTGTCTTTCCTAAGGCACGCATACTGTCGATAGGGTTGGCCTGACCATGACGCCCAATCGCCATTTCGACGACGAGCATAGGATAAGCAACCACAAGGATCAGTAGCAAATAGACGAGAAGGAATGCTCCGCCCCCATTACTTGCTGCTTGCGTAGGAAAACCCCAAATATTACCTAAACCAACCGCTGCACCTGCAGCGGCAAGAACAAAACCAAGTCGAGAACTAAAATGCTCACGTCCTGCTGCCATTGAGTTAACCTCTAACAATGTATCAGTGAGCTAGTACACTAGTAAACTCTGGCATTAATAGCAATAGCAGTGAATTTGAATGGCTAAAAAACGAGCGAACAAAATATAAATCTGCGAGTTAGTCCGAAGGCAATAAAAAAGCCACAACATTTGTTGTGGCTTCTGTTGGCAGAACCTGCTGAACGGTTACTTCATTTGTGCGAAATATGCCGCGAGGTTTTCCATGTCTGCATCGCTTAGCATCGTTGCTTGAGGCTTCATGATTGCAGCTTGCGCACTGGTGCGCTCTCCATTTTTATAGGCTTTGAGCGCAGAAACAATGTACTGCGGATTTTGACCAGCTAGGTTTGGGTACCCCGGAATCGCAGCAATACCATTTGCACCATGGCATGCAGCACAGATTGCTGCTTTCGCTTTTCCAGCTTCCGCATCTCCAGCGGCAAATGAGGGAGCAGCCGCCATCATGGCAACCAGCCCCAAAGAGATAAGATGTTTCATTGCTTCCTCACTTATTGTTATGTCGAACTAATCAATTTTTACACGTGAATAACATTTACGCACTTAATCAATGAGTTTTGTGCCAGACAAAGTCACAGTCCTGACCTTCAAAGCCTTCACAAACAAACAACCCTGCAACGGCTGCCACTGTTTCTCCAAAGTATAGAAGTGGTGTCCGTCTTCGCATCCAACTCGGCACACCATATTCTTGATACAGCTTCTTCAGCTTGCGTTTGCCCTGCCGTCCAAGGGGATGAGCGAGCACACCTTCAGGATCAAAACGTATGGACACTTTTTCATCAAGTTTAGGTTTACGTAGTTGCACGCTAACTCGATTACCTTGAGCATCAAAATTATCAAATTTGAATGCGCTTTCAGCGTCAAATATCCCTAATTGACCGCATTCATTTGGCAGTTCGATAAACACGCCTCGCTTCAGTGACGCACGCCAATCAGAGATGTCTTCATACTTAGGGACAGCGTGAAGCTGAGATTGAAAGCGTCTTACTTGCCAACCCCCAAGGTAAAGCTTGGGGTTCGCGTCGTCTGACGCAGCAATTACCGAGGAAAACAGCATGCTTAGCTGAGCTTGAGAAGCAGAAAGCCCAGTGGTTTGTTTCAGCCAGCGGCGAACAAGTGCTGACTGCATTTTCGCTGAGTAGCCGTTGAGGGCATGCAGAGAGATAACCACAGAGTCTGGACACACAATGGCATCATGTTCTTGAAGTAATTCTTCCAACAAGGCTTCTTGTTCAGCACATAAAGACGCAGTGCGGTTAATGGCCTTAACGAGTCCAGGCCATCGAGATTGCGCCGGCGGTAACCAGCGTTGTCGAATGAAATTGCGGTCAAATTTACAATCAAGGTTGCTTTCGTCTTCTACCCAACTTAGCCCCCGTTGCTCGGCATAGGCTTCAATGTCCCTTCGCGTTACAGATAACAGAGGCCTTAAAAGAAATGCTTGGCCCATTGGACGAAGTGCTGGCATTGCAGATAACCCTGCGGGTCCGCTGCCTCTTTTGAGTGCTAAAAGGAATGTTTCTGCCTGATCATCGGCATGTTGTCCCGTCAAGATAAGGGCATTCGGTTCTACATTGTCTTCAATCCCTTGATAACGCGCCGTTCTCGCCGCTTTTTCAATGCCTTCTCCGTTATTTTTGACTCGTACTTTAACGCCTTTAAAAGGGATGCCAACGTCACTCGCCCACTCGCCACACTGCGTCATCCAAGAGTCTGCATGTGGGCTAAGCCCGTGATGGATATGGATGACTAAATAACGGTGCTGCGGGTGAACGTCCCTGTAAGTAGAGAGAAGATCGAGCAGGACACGCGAGTCGATACCACCGCTCAAGGCCAACACGATTTGGCGAGAAGATGATAAATGGGCATCGAGAACATTTTCAAAAACAGAGAACAACATGTGTGCCTCAAAGCAAACTGATTAGGCTAATCATAACATTCAGATGCAAAAAAGGGCCTAATCAGGCCCTTTCAGTTTCTTGTCTGGAATCTATAAAAACTGCTTAGCAATATCCATAGTTCAGCAGGCGCTGATAACGGCGCTCACGCAATGCTTCTTCATCCAACGGTGCAAGATCATCTAGCTGCTCTATAAGCAGCGCTTTGATGTTTGCAGCAGTCAGAGCTGCATCACGGTGTGCACCGCCCATTGGTTCGGCAATGATAGAGTCAATCAAGCCCAACTCTTTTAGACGAGGCGCAGTCATGCCCATCGCTTCCGCTGCTAGCGGGGCTTTATCAGAATCACGCCACAAGATTGAAGCACAACCTTCAGGAGAAATAACCGAGTACGTTGAGTACTGAAGCATGTTCACGTAATCACCCACACCAATAGCAAGCGCACCACCGGAGCCACCTTCACCCACAACGTTACAGATAACTGGCACAGTCAAACCTGCCATTTCTTTCAAGTTACGCGCAATCGCTTCTGATTGACCACGTTCCTCAGCACCAACTCCAGGGTAAGCACCCGCAGTGTCAATGAAAGTAATAATAGGCATTTTAAAGCGCTCAGCCATTTTCATCAGGCGCAGCGCTTTGCGGTAACCTTCAGGTTTTGGCATGCCAAAGTTACGAATCACCTTTTCGCGTGTTTCGCGGCCTTTTTGATGGCCAATAACCATCACTGGGCGACCATCAATTCGCGCCATACCACCAACCATCGCCTTGTCATCAGCATAGGCACGGTCACCGGCCAATTCTTCAAACTCAGTGAAGATAAGGTCTGCATAGTCCAAGGTGTAAGGACGACGTGGATGACGAGCAAGCTGAGCAACTTGCCAAGCGCCTAAATCACTGAAGATTTTTTTGGTCAATTCAGTGCTTTTTGTCTCCAATTGCTCGATTTCTTTATCAAGATTGACAGCTTCTGGATCGTCACCGCGCTTGGACACTACGCGCAGGGCTTCAATTTTTGCTTCCAATTCAGCAATTGGCTGTTCAAATTCAAGGAAATTAAGACTCATAGAGAAAGAATCCTGTTCAGGTAATGAAATGCCCCATTAATCATTTAACGAGGCAAAAGTATCAGTCAAATTCCAACTCGACCTGCTTTTCGCCGAGTAGGGTTTTTAAATCGTCTATCAATTTATCGTCTGGCGTAACGCGCCACTCTGTTCCTAAGACCAGTTTCGCGCGGGCATCGTCACGCTCATAGTACAAGTTTACTGGAACCGTTCCCGCTCTGTGCGGTTCAAGGATCTCACTGAATCTCTCGAAGAATTTATTATCAATTTGCCCTTCGGTCACCGATATAGCAAGACCACGCAAATATTTTTCGCGTGCTTGGGCGAGATCTAACACCTCTCGCGCCGACATTTTAAGGCCACCGTTGAAGTCATCAAAGCTGACCTGTCCCGAAACGACTAAAATTCGGTCTTTTTCTAAGAGATCCAAGTACTTTTCTAATGCATCTGAGAACAGCATCACTTCCATACGGCCCGATCTGTCATCCAACGTCAGCAAACCGATACGCGTTCCACGCTTGGTTGTCATTACGCGAGCGGCTATCACCAACCCCGCAACGGTAGAAACCACATCTCGCTTCGTGGCGTGAGCATCTTCCAAACGCCACGTAATGTAATGCTTGAGCTCTTTTACGTAGCTATTGATCGGGTGACCCGTGAGATACAAGCCTAAGGTTTCACGCTCACCTTCCAACCATACCTTTTCAGGCCAATGTGGCACATTCGCATATTTGTGCTCAACCTCTTCAGGTGCATCGGTCAACACACCAAACATATCAGCCTGACCAAATGCTTCAGCCTGATGATGTTGGCTCGCTGACTTAATCGCATTATCTAACGATGCGACCATCGCAGCACGGTGAGGACCTAATCGATCAAGCGCGCCCGATTGGATCAATTTTTCAATAACACGCTTATTCACTTTTTTGGTATCAATACGGGCGCAGAAATCGAACAGGTCACGGAAATAACCGCCTGCTTCGCGCGCTTTAATGATGTTTTCAATCGGTGCTTCACCCACACCTTTAATCGCACCAATACCGTAAACGATCTCGCCTTTTTCATTCACATTGAAACGGTACAAGCCAGCATTTACATCAGGCGGCAACATCGTCAACTTCATGCGACGGCATTCTTCCACCAGACCAACGATCTTGTCGGTATTATCCATATCCGCCGTCATTACGGCGGCCATAAATTCTGCTGGGTAATGCGTTTTAAGCCACAGTGTTTGGTAAGAAACCAGCGCATAGGCGGCGGAGTGCGATTTGTTAAAACCGTAACCTGCAAATTTTTCAACCAAGTCGAAGATTTTCATCGCCAACTCGCCATCGACGCCATTCTTCACTGCGCCATCTTGGAAGGTTGCGCGCTGCTTGGCCATTTCCTCTGGCTTTTTCTTACCCATCGCACGACGAAGCATGTCTGCACCACCTAGGGTGTAACCAGACAAAACCTGTGCGATCTGCATAACCTGTTCTTGATACAGAATGATGCCGTACGTCGGTTCAAGAATTTCTTTTAGGGAATCGTGCTGCCACTTTTCATCAGGGTATGAAACAGCTTCGCGGCCACGCTTACGGTCGATAAAGTTATCTACCATCCCTGATTGCAATGGTCCCGGACGGAACAGAGCAACCAGTGCGATCATATCTTCAAAACAGTCGGGCTGAAGACGCTTGATAAGATCTTTCATCCCGCGGGATTCCAACTGGAATACCGCTGTCGTTTCGTAGTTTTGCAATAAACGGAACGACGCCGCGTCATCCATCGGTATCGCTTCGATCGCAATAGGATCTAACCCATCCTTCGCAAGACGAGGGTTAACCATCTTGAGTGCCCAATCGATGATCGTTAGCGTACGCAGACCCAAGAAGTCGAATTTAACCAAGCCCGCGGTTTCAACGTCATTCTTGTCGAATTGGGTAACAGGGTAATGACCTTCGCTATCGCAATACAGAGGCGCAAAGTCAGTGATCGTGGTCGGTGAGATAACAACACCACCCGCGTGCTTACCGGCGTTACGTGTACACCCTTCAAGGATACGACACATATCAATCAGTTCGCGAACGTCTTCATCACCTTCGTATGACTCACCCAACTGTGGCTCGACATCGAACGCTTTCGCGAGGGTCATCCCCGGATCCGGCGGAACCAATTTGGAAATGCGATCAACAAATCCGTAGGGGTGACCAAGCACACGGCCAACGTCGCGAATTACCGCTTTTGCCGCCATGGTACCGAAGGTAATGATCTGAGATACCGCATCACGGCCATACATTTCGGCAACGTGATCGATCACCTTATCGCGTTTATCCATACAGAAGTCGACGTCAAAGTCGGGCATGGATACACGTTCAGGGTTAAGGAAACGTTCGAAAAGGAGGTCAAATTCCAGCGGATCCAAATCTGTGATTTTTAATGCGTATGCAACAAGCGAACCCGCACCAGAACCACGTCCCGGCCCCACAGGAATATCGTTATCTTTTGACCATTGGATAAACTCCATTACGATGAGGAAGTAACCTGGGAATCCCATTTGGTTAATCACGCCTAATTCAATATCAAGGCGTTCATCGTATTCTGGGCGTTTCTCCGCCCTAACTGCAGGATCGGGAAAAAGGAACTCAAGACGTTCTTCGAGGCCTTCTTGTGACTTCTTCACCAAGAAATCGCCAATCTCTAGCCCTTCTGTCGGGAAGTTTGGCAGGAAGTACTCGTTCAAACGCACGGTCACATTACAACGTTTTGCAATTTCAACCGTGTTAGCGAGGGCTTCTGGAATGTCATGGAACAGTTCGCACATCTCGTCTTCAGTACGAAGATGCTGTTGCTCGCTGTAATTTTTTGGTCTGCGTGGATCTGCAAGCGTGTAGCCATCATGAATCGCGACACGAATTTCATGAGCATCAAACTGATCCGACGTAATGAAGCACACTTCATTGGTTGCCACGACGGGTAAATCGTTTTCAGAAGCGAAATCCAGAGCAAAGTGCAGGTAGGCCTCTTCATCAGGGCGACCTGTTCGCGTCAATTCGATGTAATACGCATCAGGAAAGTGTGTTTGATAAAACTCAGCACATTGCTTGGCAAGGCCCATATTGCCTTTTAGCAATGACTTACCTAAATCACCACGACGACCACCCGATAAAATAATCAAGCCATCTTTAAGCTCTTCAAGCCATGCTTGGTCAATCACAGGTTGATGCTGAACATGACCACGTAGATAAGCTTTAGAAATCAGCAACGTCAGGTTTTTATACCCTACATTGTTTGCTGCGAGCACGGTCAGCTGACACAAATCGTCTCCGAATGCGTCCGACTGCACTTTAAAATCCGCGCCAATAATAGGCTTAACGCCGCAACCTTGCGCCGTGTTGTAGAACTTCACCAAACCACATAAGTTCGTAAAATCTGTCAATGCCATTGCAGGCATGCCCATTTCAGCAACTTTTTTGACCAAAGGCGGCACTTTCGACAGGCCGTCGACCATGGAGTAGTCACTGTGAACACGAAGGTGGATATAGCGTGGGTCTGACATAGAACTCGTACGTTACTGGTTTAAGGAAAGAAATCGTTGAGGGGAAAATGCGTTTCCCCTCGGAACATTATGCAAGGCCTAGGGCTTTTTTGACAGGTTTAAAGCTCTTTCGATAGCCTTCAATGGCACCATGTTGCTCTAACGCCTCAAAGTGCGCTTTGGTTGGATAGCCTTTGTGCTTGGCAAAGCCATATTGCGGATATTCTTTGTCCAAGGCTTCCATTTCACGATCACGAACCACTTTGGCAAGAATCGACGCAGCGCTGATCTCGGCAACACGTAAATCACCTTTCACAATGGCTTGTGCAGGTACTTTGATACCCGATGGCACGCGGTTACCGTCAATCAAGACATAGTCAGGCGCAATGGAAAGACCATTTACGGCTCGCTCCATGGCAAGCATGGTGGCAGCAAGAATATTGATTTCGTCAATTTCTTCGGGCTCTGCCCGGCCAAGAGACCACGCGAGTGCTTTTTCTTTGATCTGCTCAAACAACACTTCGCGTTTTTTTTCAGTTAACTTTTTAGAATCTGTCAGCCCTTCAATAGGGTTGTTAGGATCAAGAATAACAGCGGCAGTGACAACAGCACCAACCAGCGGCCCTCGGCCAACTTCGTCCACACCAGCGATTAAAGTCGCATCTGGATATTCAAACGGTTCGAAGTCCATCAATTAACGCCCTATCAGATTAAGCACCGCTCGCGCTGACGTGACATCCGCATCACGGCGGATCACTTCATGCAAACGGGTAAATTCATTCAGAAGATCTGTGTTGTCAGTATCAAGATAATGCGACACTTCTTTTGCCAACATCTCCGCGGTACACGCTTCTTGTATACGCTCTGGTACGAGCTCACGTCCTGCTAAAATATTGGGTAACGAAACAAACTCAGTTTTCACCATCTTACGGGCAATCCATGCCGTGATTGCATTCACTTTATAGCCAACGACCATTGGGCGTTTCACTAACATGCACTCAAGTGCAACGGTACCTGACGCAAGAAGCACAGCGTCAGATGCAGCAATCACATTTCTGGCGGTATCATCAACCAAGGTAAAATCGATTTCAGGTGCAGTTTCTTTCCACGCCGACTCAAATTGTGCGCGGCGTTTCTCATTTACCAATGCAACAACGAAACCTAGCTCAGGGTGTGTTTCTTTTAGCAATTTGCAGGTGTCGATAAAGATTGGCGCGAGCAATTTCATTTCGCCCCCGCGGCTTCCCGGCAACACAGCCAAATAGCGTTTGTCTTGTTGAAGACCAAGTAATTCGCGTGCCGCTATCTTGTCACTTTCCAGTGGAATGGCATCTGCCATTGTGTGTCCCACAAAATCACAAGGCACATCAAATTTATCGTAGAACGCTTTTTCGAAAGGCAATAGCGCGAGAACAAGATCGGTCGCTGCAGCAATTTTAAAAATGCGCTTTTGACGCCAAGCCCAGACACTCGGGCTAACGTAATGCACGGTTTTAATGCCGCTGTCTTTCAATGATTTTTCTAAACGAAGATTGAAATCAGGTGCATCAATACCGACAAAGACATCTGGTGGATTCGCAACAAAGTAATCCACTAACTCGCGTTTTACTTTGAGAAGACGAGAAAGGCGACCGAGTACCTCGACCAACCCCATCACGGAAAGCTCTTCCATGTCGAAAAGGGTTTCACAACCAAGAGCTTTCATTCTTGGTCCTGCAATCCCAATAAATTCAGCGTCTGGGTATTGGGCTTTTACCGCTTTTATAAAGCCAGCACCTAAAATATCGCCGGAGATTTCCCCGGCGACAATTCCAATTCGTAGCGGCTTTGTTGCAACAGCCATTATCGAATAATACCTCGGCTTGAGTTATCAAAGAACTCAACAAACAGCTGAAGCGCTTCTTCGTCTTTCGCCATTTCCGCGATCTGCTTTTTCGCTTCTTCTAGCGTTTTGCCAGAACGGTAAACTTCTTTGTATACCGAGCGAATCGCTTTGATTGCAGGCTTGTCGAAACCACGACGCTTGAGACCTTCAACATTAATACCAAATGGTGCGCAGTGATTACCTTGCGCCATGACGTAAGGAGGTACGTCTTTAACAACGATAGAACCACCACCCAACATGCAATGGCTGCCAATGGTGCAGAATTGGTGAATCGCAGTCATACCGCCAACAATCGCGAAATCACCCACGGTCACGTGACCTGCAAGCGTTGCATTGTTTGCGAAAATACAACGATCACCAATGATGCAATCATGTGCAACATGGGCATTGATCATAAATAAGTTGTCGCTACCCACCTGAGTGTGACCACCGTCTTGAACAGTGCCACGGTGCATGGTGACGCTTTCACGAATAGTGTTGCGATCACCAATTTCCAATGTGGTTGGCTCACCCGCGTACTTAAGATCCTGACACTCTTCACCGATAGAGGCGAATTGGAAGATCTTGTTATCACGACCAATTTTTGTCGGTCCTTTGATAACAACATGGGTTTTTACTTCAGTACCTTCACCGATTTCAACCCCAGAGCCAATGTAAGAGAACGCACCAATTTTAACATTGGCGGCAAGGGTAACCCCGTCTTCTACAACTGCGGTTGGGTGAATTTGCGCAGATTCATGAATCACGTTTAAAACTCTCTTCTGGCACACTTAAGGTCAGCAGAACACACTACTTTACCGTCGACTTTTGCAATACCAGTAAATGCAGCAATGCCGCGGCGCTCTTTAAGGAATTCGACTTCCAATACCATTTGGTCGCCCGGTGTTACCGGCGCACGGAATTTGGCATTGTCGATGCTTGCAAAGTAGTACAGTTCATTTTCAGCAGGTGCGCCAAACGTTTTGAACGCCAGCAAACCTGTCGCTTGAGCCATCGCTTCAAGGATCAACACACCAGGGAAAATTGGCAGTTGTGGAAAGTGACCCGTGAACTGAGGCTCATTGACTGACACGTTTTTGATCGCCCGAAGGTATTTACCTTCTTCGAAGTCAATAACGCGGTCAATCAAGAGAAATGGGTAACGATGAGGCAGCAACTCTCGGATTTCGTTAATAGTCAGAATTTTATTTTCGCGAATCAAAGTATTATTCCCGTGTGAAAACTTATTATTGTTGTTGAATGCAAAATGGCCTACACCGCAAGCAATAAACAACATGAGTCATACTCAATGTTGCTACTCGCCAGAAGAGTAGGCCATTGAGACAGCGTTTACTCGCTATCTTCTAGTTTTCTTTCAACAACTTTCAATCGTTTATGCATTTCTTCGATCTTCAATGTACGCGCAGCCATTTTACGCCACTCGCGATTCTTTTGAAGAGGAATACCCGAAGAGTACATACCAGGTTCAGTGATTGGCCGCATCACCATCCCCATACCTGTGATGGTGGTGCCGTCTGCAATTTCGATGTGCCCATTAACGACACATGCCCCACCAAGAATGCAGTGTTTGCCTATTTTAGTGCTTCCTGCAATAACAGTCGCGCCTGCAATGGCGGTATTTTCACCAATCGAGACATTATGCGCGATCTGACACAGGTTGTCGATGATCACACCATCAGCAATTAGGGTGTCATCCAGCGCACCACGATCGACGGTGGTAGAGGCACCGATTTCCACTCGGTCACCAATAATAACAGTGCCAACCTGAGGGATCTTAACCCAGCGGCCTTTGTCATTGGCATAGCCAAAACCATCAGAGCCAATCACGGTACTTGATTGAATCAAACAGGACTCACCCATTATCACGTCATGGTAGATGGATACGTTAGCCCAAAGACGGGTATTCGCACCAAGTACTGCGTTCTTTCCGACAAAACAGCCCGCGCCAACCTGCACGTTGTCGCCCAAGATAACACCATCTTCAATCACAGCATTGTGACCAATTGATACACCTTCACCCAGCGTCGCGGTAGGAGAAACATACGCGCTTGGCGCAATGTCCGTCGCACACGCTGGCGTGGTATCTAACAATTGCGCCGTCAATGCATACCCTAAATAAGGGTCTTTCATGACAAGCGCATTGCCGCTGCAATAAGCGAGGTCGGCTTCCTTGACCATCACCGCACTGGCCTGACATTCAGCAAGATGCTTGCGATATTTGCTGCTCGAGAGAAAAGTAATATGCCCTTCGCCCGCTTTATCCATACCCGCAATTGAGTGAATGACGATAGACCCATCGCCATGAAGTTCAGCACTCAGTTTTTCCGCTAATTCAGCGAGAGTAATAGAAGCCATTTTTTACCTTACTTATTTTACTGCTTTCAGTACTTTCTCAGAAAGATCGTCTTTCGGACTAGCAAAAAGAACAGCCTGACGATCTAAGATCATGTCATAGCCTTCTTTTTTCGCCAATGAAGCGATCGCTTTCTGCAGTTTTTCAATCAATTTACGTTGTTCTTCAGCACTGCGCTTGCGTTCATCTTCTTTTAAGTTGTTCACTTTCAGCTTGTAATCAGCATCCAGAGATTGCAATTCACGCTGCAGCTTAGTGCGCTCTTTGTCGCTCATTAGCTCGCCGTTGCGCTTCAATTTATCCACGCCTTTTTTCAGCTTGCCTTCAAGACGTTCGACTTCAGCAATGCGGTCTTTGAATTCACGACGCAGTTTTTCACTTACATTGCTTTGCTTGGCCATTTGCGCAATCACAGGACCGGTCGATACATAACCGATTTTTTGCGCCGCTTCCGCTGCTGATGCATACATTGAAGCACTAAGAATGGCTAGGCTTAGGCCTGCCGCTTTGATAAATGGTTTCAAAATATTCTCCTAAAATTTGAAAATCAGAACGTACGGCCAATCGTAAAGGTAAAGAATTCTTCGTCATCACCTTCATATTTTTTGATAGGTTTCGACAACGAGAAAACAAGTGGCCCCATCGGCGAACGCCATTGAAGCGCTGCACCATAGGATGCACGATAGTTTGTCGGATCGCTGTAGTCGTAGATGTACTCTTGTCCGCTGATCACGCGAGCGTCGTTAAGATCGTATTCCGTGTCCCATACCGAGGCCGCATCAACAAACACACTGGTTCGAATAGAGTTGCGCACTTCTGCAGACACAAATGGCGTTGGGAAAATCAATTCGGCACTGGCCAATGCTGTGGCATTACCACCGACAGAATCATTACTGCCTACCAGCGCGGGGTTATTACCGGCACCTTGGTCATACACTGCTTTCGGACCCGCTGTGTTTGAGCGGAAACCACGTAGCGTAGAGAAACCACCCGCATAGAAATTCTCATAGAACGGCATCAAATAATCATTTTCGCCATTGCTTCCATAGCCATTACCATAACCCAAGCGACCACGCAGTAGGAGCGAGAAGCTGTGAGATTCGGTTAATGGCATGTAATTGCGGACATCATACTGCGCTTTATAAAACTGCACATCCGACCCTGGTACTGTCATTCGGAATGATGCGCGTTGGTAATTACCCGCTGTAGGGAAGAAACCACGGTTTAGATTGTTTCGGCTCCAACTGATTGACCAATCGAAGTCATCGACTTCCAAGCCATTTTCAGTCGTATTGCCTTCTTGTGAATCAAGGAACTTCTCAATCTGGTAGTAACCACCTAAGTTTTCAATTTGGCGGTGTGTATAGCCGAGTGAGAAATCGAAGTAATTCAATTCATCAAATGGGAAACCCCACGTTAGGCTAGTACCGTAACTTTTATCGGTGTAATCAACGATGTTTGCATCAGAGGCTTCAAACTCGTTAAAGAACACCTTGCCACCCAAACTAATACCATCCAAGGTCCAATATGGGTCACGGTATTCGAGCGTCAGGTTTTTTTGGTAATCGTTAATCATGGCATTGATACCAAAACGGTTACCCGAACCTGCAAAGTTATCTTGTTGTAGGCCAGCTTGGAAGCTGATGCCTGATTCCGTACCGTAGCCGACACCAAAGTTGACGTTACCGGAGTTCGCTTCTTTGACGTTGTATTCAACGTCTACTTGGTCTTCCGTACCAGGGACACGCGTAGTACGCACATCTACGGTTTCGAAATAACCCAGACGATTCAAACGCTCTTTACTGGTTTCAACCGATTTAGCATTCAGCCATGAGCCTTCCATCTGACGCATTTCACGGCGCAATACTTCATCACGAGTGATTTGGTTACCAGAAAAACGAATGTTACGCACGTAAACGCGTTTACCAGGCTCAATGCTGACATTCAACGCAACGGTTTGGTTTTCATCGTTAAATTCTGGGATGGTTGCGACTTGCGGATAAGCGTAACCTTGCTCGCCCAACTGACGCTTGATGGCATCTTCTAACGCAGTGACTTTCTCACCGTTATACACTTCACCATCTTCAATGGTCGTAAGTGCCGCGAAATCATCACTCGATTTACCGCCACGGAAATTGACGCCCGACACACTGTAAGGCAAACCTTCATCGAGGTTCATCGTGATGTAAACGCCTTTTTTATCAGGCGATATCGATACTTGTGCTGACTCAACGCGGAATTTCAAATATCCACGGTTCAAATAGAAAGAACGAAGGTTCTCCAAATCACCAGCCAGTGCTTGTTTCTGGTATTTCTCATCGGCAAGGAAGTTCCACCAAGGCACATCAGAGCGAAGCTTGAAGCTGGCTTTCAACTCTTCGTCAGAAAACACAGTGTTCCCGATGAAGTTAATTTGTTGAATTTTAGCCGAGACGCCTTCCGTGAACACAAACTTCACGTCAGCACGGTTTCGAGGAAGTGGCGTGATAACAGCGCTTACAAGTGCGTTGTATTTACCCACACTGTAATAGAAGTCTTCCAAGCCTTTTTCAATGTTTGACAAGGTGGTGCGATCTAACGACTCACCAATGCGCAAACCTGATGCAGCAAGATTCTCGCTCAATTGCTCATCTTCAATGGCTTTGTTGCCAGAAAAGGAAATGCTCGCGATCGTAGGACGTTCGATAACCTTTACCAAAAGGTCTTCGCCATCACGGAATACACGTACGTTTTCGAAGTTACCTGTGGCAAACAGGGATTTGATAATCCCTGACACATCGCCTTCGCCTATGTTGTCACCGACTCGGACAGGCATCGATAACAATGCTGCACCGAGACTGACTCGCTGAAGCCCCTCAAATCGAATGTCTTCCACCACAAACTCATTTGCTGTGACAGAACTTGAAAAAAGAAGAGAGGCTATTAATAGTTTTTTCATCGCCATTGCTGCTCTGACTTGTCCTTGCTAAACGCTGAATCCTACAGTCGGGCAAAATCGTTAAATAACGCCACGGCCATCAATACCACAATAATGGCGGAGCCAACCCTGTATCCCACATCTTGAATACGCTCAGAGACTGGGCGGCGTGTTACGGCTTCAATACCGAAGAACAATAAATGTCCTCCATCTAAAACCGGTAACGGTAATAAGTTAATGATCCCTAAATTCACACTGATCAGTGCGAGAAAACCGAGAAAGTATACCAGACCAAAGTCTGCGGTCATCCCTGCACCTTTCGCGATTGAGATAGGCCCACTCAAATTTTCCACGGCGACATCGCCTGTGAACAATTTCTTTATCATGCTCGCGGTCAACACCACTATCTGCCAGGTTTTTTCCATGGCTTGAGGTATTGCCTCTAACGGGCCATATTGAATTGTAATTTGATACGACGCAGGCCACGGTTCTGTTTTTGGTGCAAAGCCCGCATAGCCGATTTGCTTATCGCCTTGCTCTCTCGCATCAGGAATCAGTTCAATGGTTTTTTCCTGACCGTCACGAAGCACAGTGAGAGGAACAGGCATATTCGGGTGATTGCGGATAAGGGTAACAACCTCCATCCAATCATCGATAGGCTGACCATCAATCGTCAGCAGTTCATCGCCCGCGAGTAAACCTACACGCTCAGCGGCACTTCCTTCGACCACTTGAGAAATGACATTCGTCACTTCTGGTGAATATGGTGTAATACCCAAGGTGCGCAGCGCTGATTCTTTCTCGGGGTTAAAGGACCACGAAGACAGATCGAGTGTCTTCGTGACTTCATATCCCACATTGCTCTCAGGCTGCGCCGTCAAAGTCATCGATTCATCACCGATGTGGGAAATAAACTGCAAATTAACTGATTCCCAATCAGGCGTTTTGATACCCGATACTTGGGTTAGTTCCATTCCCGACTCAATTCCCGCCTGCGCAGCAATAGATTGCGGAGCTACATCACCAATAACGGGTTTTACTGCTTGTACGCCGATGAGCATGACAAGCCAATAAGCGAAGATAGCAAAGAGGAAGTTTGCGATAGGACCAGCGGCCACAATGGCACTACGTTGCCACAACGGTCGATTGTTAAAGGCATGGGGTTTCATCACTTCAGGTACATCATCAACACGCTCATCGAGCATTTTGACGTATCCACCCAGTGGGATCATGGCCAATGTATATTCTGTACCGTCTTTCCCAACACGCTGCCAGATAGCTTTGCCAAAACCGATAGAGAATCGCTCGACTTTGACACCGCATCGGCGAGCCACCCAAAAATGACCGAACTCATGTACAGCAACCAAAAGGCCCAGTGCAATCAAGAAAAAACACAGATTCCACAAAATCGCACTCATCGTTTCACCTTATTAACGCAATCCATTGCCATCGCACGCACTTTTGCGTCGATGTCGAGCAAGCCTTCAATGCAGGTTGGCTCACTAAATACCGCTTTTTGTAACACAGCATCGTTAATGTCAGCAATCTGTGTAAAGCCGATAATCCCATCCAAAAAGGCATCTACGGCAATTTCATTTGCTGCGTTTAACGTTGTTGTTGCCGATTGTCCGACGTAGCAAGCATCGATGGCCAGCTTCAAACACGGGTAGCGAGAAAAATCAGGTTTCAAAAAGCTAAACTCGGCCACCTCGGTAAAATCCAGCGGCTTCACACCCGCCTCAATACGTTGAGGATATGCCATTGAATATGCAATCGGCGTGTTCATGTCAGGACGTCCCATTTGCGCCATGACAGAGCCATCACGGTATTGCACCATTGAGTGAATAACAGATTGAGGATGAATAATCACATCTAATTGTTCACGTTGGGCATTAAACAACCAACGCGCTTCAATATACTCAAGGCCCTTATTCATCATAGTGGCTGAATCCACAGAGATTTTAGGCCCCATCGACCAATTAGGATGTGCAATCGCTTGAGCAGGTATTACTGATGTAAGAGCGTCAATGTCCGTATAACGGAATGGACCGCCTGACCCTGTCAGCAGAATTTTACTTACGCCTTCAGCGGCGAGATCACACACACCAAGTTGGGATTGGATGGACGTAGGTAGGCATTGAAAAATGGCATTATGTTCACTATCTACTGGCAACAGCTCCGCGCCGTAGCGATGGACCGCATCAATAAAAAGCTGTCCAGACATAACCAGCGCTTCTTTATTTGCCAGCAATACGCGCTTGCCCGCTTTCACTGCTGCCATCGTGGGGATTAACCCCGCCGCGCCAACAATAGCTGCCATGACGGTATCGACATCAGAATGGGACGCAAGTGCAGACAGACCATCAGTACCGCTTAAAACGTCAGTTTTGACACCTTCTTTTCGCAACGCGTCTTGCAGATTTTTAGCAGCAGTTGCATCGGCCATTGCAGCAAAGCGAGGTTCCCACTTCACACAAAGCGCGATCATTTTTTCGACATTTGCATTTGCAGCTAGCGCAAACACCTCAAACGCGTGAGGATTCTTCTCAACCACCGCCAGTGTACTGCTACCAATAGAGCCAGTCGCACCAAGAATCGTTAACTTACGCATAGAGCACTCAATTATTCATTACATAGCGTCTGACAATCAAAAATCACCTGCTTATCACCGGTGATTTCTTTATGCCAGCCAAAAATACAACACGGTAAAAACAGGAAATGCAGCAGTTAGGCTGTCAATGCGATCAAGAATCCCGCCATGACCAGGCAAGATGCGACCACTGTCTTTCACGCCAGCAACACGTTTGAACATACTCTCAGCCAAATCACCAAGCACTGAGGCAAACGAGGTCACAAGTGCAATCGCACCCAGCGTGTATATAGAAGAAAATGGAATAGAGAAAAGGTGTGCAACACCTGAAGTCACCAATACAGATGCCACCAAGCCACCAATCAACCCTTCGATCGTCTTATTTGGGCTAACTGAAGGTGCCATTTTTCGTTTTCCAAAACGTTTACCCGCAAAATACGCGCCCGTATCAGCAGCCCACACCAACAAACACACCATCAGCACGAGCTTCGCACCTAAGTAAGGTTGTGTGTCGTAGCCATTGGCACGGAGTAGTAAAACGCTCCAAAGGAAAGGGATCAGCGTTAACACACCAAACAATTGCTGAAAAACAGCGCTATTAGACCACCAATTTGTGCCTCTAGGGTATTTCAGCACCATCACGGTGGCCAATAGCCACCAAACAGCACCACTCAATGCAATAACACCACCGTGTAAACCGGTGAGTTCTAAACCTGTTTCGTTGACAGGAAAAGTAAAGAGAGACCCTATAAGAAGTAACGCTGGCACAATGAAACCGAGAGGACGAGAAGACACGTCAACAAATTTTGTCCACTCCCAATGACCCAGCAGCGTTACGCCAGCAACAGCAATAACAAAAATATGAAACGGCAATAAAAAAATGCCTGCGATAACCATAGGGGCTAGCACAGCGGCCGTTAAAACACGTTGTTTCAGCAAACGAAACCCTCTTTATTTTTCTACTTTTAACATCGCCTGAATTTGCTCACCCGTGCAGCCAAATCGGCGTTCACGGTTGACGTACCAAGCAATGGCATCGGTAAGGCTGACTTCGTTAAAATCTGGCCAAAATTGCTCAGTAAAATACAGTTCAGCGTAGGCGGCTTGCCATAGCATAAAGTTGCTAATGCGGCACTCACCACTGGTGCGAATCATCAAGTCTACATCAGGAAGCGGTGCTGTCGTCAAATGCACAGAAATATCCGCTTCGGTCAATTGCTCTGCTGGAATCACGCCGTCTGCTACTTGGTTTGCTAGCTTCTGCACCGCCTGCAGGATATCCCACTGACCGCCATAATTCGCTGCAATATTAAGTACCAAACCAGAGTTATTCGCAGTCAGCCCTTCCGCCGACGCAATCTTATCTTGAAGTGACTTACTAAATCGGGAGGTATCGCCGATTACTCTCAATTTGACACCGTTCTTGTGTAGGCGCTTTACCTCGCGTCCTAAAACAGTGACAAACAATTCCATCAACAAGCTAACTTCCTCTTCAGGACGTCGCCAATTCTCACTACTAAAAGCGAAAAGCGTGAGAACTTCGACCCCGAGACGGTTAGCAGTTGAGACGGTTTTTCTGACGGCATCGACACCGGCTTTGTGCCCAAACATTCGGGCTTTACCACGTGCTTTAGCCCAACGGCCATTGCCATCCATGATAACGGCAATGTGTTTAGGGAGCAGGCTTGAATCCATCACTAGATTGGATGATAGGGAGCTCATGATTATCCTTCGCAAATAAAAAGCGCTGTACTGTTAGCACAGCGCTTCGGCAACGGAATCAGAGTGTAGCCGGAATTAGACTTCCATCAACTCTTTTTCTTTCGCTTCAAGAATCGCGTCAATCTCTTTTACTGCCGCGTCAGTCAGCTTTTGGATGTCGTCTTGGCCACGGCGGTCGTCATCTTCAGAAATTTCTTTTTCTTTCAGAAGACCTTTAAGATCACCATTTGCATCACGACGGATGTTACGAACAGCAACACGACCTTGCTCAGCTTCAGCGCGAACGATCTTAACGAGGTCACGACGACGCTCTTCTGTTAGCGGAGGCAACGGAACACGGATAACCGCACCCGCAGACATTGGGTTTAGGCCCAAGCTAGAGCTCATGATTGCTTTTTCAACAGCTTGTGTCACTGAACGATCGAATACAGTGATCGCAAGTGTACGAGAGTCTTCAGCAACAATGGATGCCAATTGCTTAAGTGGCGTTGGCGCACCGTAATATTCGACAGATAGACCATCAAGCAGTGCAGGATGCGCACGGCCAGTACGGATTTTAGACAGATTATTCTTCAGCGCTTCAACGCTTTTCTGCATGCGTTCTTTCGCATCTGCGTTAATTTCATTGATCACGAGAGTATCCTTGAAGATTCTTTTTTCTAATTAGCGGATTATGCCACTAATTTTGATTAACCGTTATTAATTAGTGTGCCTTCTTGCTCACCCATCACAACTCGGCGCAACGCGCCCGGCTTATTCATGTTAAATACACGCATAGGCATCTTGTGATCACGTGCCAAAGTGAAAGCAGCCAGGTCCATCACTTTCAATTCTTTTTCTAGCACGTCTTGGTAAGTTAGGTGGCTGTATAGCACTGCGTCAGGATTTTTCGCTGGGTCATCCGTGAACACACCATCAACTTTAGTGGCTTTAATCACGATGTCTGACTCGATTTCAATACCACGCAAGCACGCAGCAGAGTCAGTGGTGAAAAATGGGTTACCAGTACCCGCAGAGAAAATCACTACACGGCCATTACGAAGCTGACTGATTGCTTCTGCCCAATTGTAGCTGTCACACACACCATTAAGAGGAATTGCAGACATTACCCGCGCGTTCACATAGGCACGGTGTAGCGCATCGCGCATCGCCAGACCGTTCATCACGGTAGCCAGCATACCCATGTGGTCGCCCACAACCCTGTTCATACCCGCTTCGGCAAGACCTGCACCACGGAATAGGTTACCACCACCGATAACCAAGCCAACTTGTACACCAAGTTCAACAAGTTCTTTAATTTCTTGAGCCATACGGTCAAGAACTGCAGGGTCGATACCGAACCCTTCTTTTCCTTGCAGCGCTTCGCCGCTCAATTTAAGCAAAATTCGTTGATAAGCTGGTTTTGGGTTTGTAGTCATGCTCACGACCTTTAGGCACTTAACTTATACGGATGGGATTGTAAAAAGACCGCAGGATTCTGCGGTCTTTTGGGTTCAATAAAAAGGGATTAACCTTTTTGAACAGCAGCAACTTCGTCTGCGAAGCTCATTTCTTGAGCTTTCTCGATACCTTCACCTACTTCTAGGCGAACGAAGCTAGAAACTGAAGCGCCTTTCTCTTTCAAGAATTCGCCAACAGTTTTCTTAGGTTCCATGATGAATGGTTGACCAGTTAGAGAAACTTCGCCGGTGAATTTCTTCATGCGGCCAACAACCATTTTCTCAGCGATTTCTTGAGGCTTGCCTTCGTTCATCGCGATTTCAACTTGGATTTGCTGCTCTTTAGCAACAACGTCAGCTGGTACGTCTGATGGGTTAACGTATTCTGGCTTAGAAGCAGCAACGTGCATAGAAACGTGCTTAAGTACTTCTGCATCGCCTTCGCCAGCAACAACAACACCAATGCGCTCACCGTGACGGTAAGAAGCGATTGATACGCCTTCTACGTAGTTAACACGACGGATAGAGATGTTCTCACCGATTTTGGTAACTAGCGCGATACGTGCTTCTTCGAATTGCGCTTGCAGTTCTTCAACTGACGCTTTAGACGCTAGAGCTGCTTCAGCAACTTCGTTAGCGAATGCAGTGAAGCTGCTATCTTTAGCTACGAAGTCTGTTTGACAGTTAACTTCAACAAGCGCAGCAACACCGTCAGCATCTTTGATGATGATTGTGCCTTCAGCTGCGATGTTACCTGCTTTCTTAGCAGCTTTCGCAGCGCCACTTTTGCGCATGTTTTCGATTGCTAGTTCGATGTCGCCGTTGCTTTCAACAAGCGCCTTCTTACATTCCATCATACCTGCGGCTGTACGGTCGCGCAGTTCTTTAACCAGGGCAGCGGTAACAGTTGCCATTGTTCAATCCTCGATTCGAAACTTTTGGGTAAAAATCAGGGGCCGTAATTTGGCCCCTGCTAACCTACTTAGCTTACAGCGCCGTTCATGACAGCCTGATTGCTAAGAATGCTCACAAAGAGCAAATATTACTCAGCGACTTCAACTAGCTCGTCTTCAGCTTGAGCTACGATGTCCTGGCTACGGCCTTCTTTGTAAGACTGTGCTGCAGCGTTCAGGTACAGTTGAACAGCGCGGATTGCGTCGTCGTTACCAGGGATAACGAAGTCAACGCCATCTGGATCAGAGTTGGTATCAACTACTGCGTATACTGGGATACCCAGGTTGTTCGCTTCTTTAATCGCGATGTGCTCGTGATCTGCATCGATAACGAATAGTGCGTCAGGAAGACCACCCATGTTTTTGATACCGCCAAGAGATTTTTCTAGTTTCTCCATCTCGCGAGTACGCATCAGGGCTTCTTTCTTAGTCAGCTTCTCGAAAGTACCGTCAGTTGCTTGAACTTCTAGCTCTTTAAGACGCTTGATTGACATGCGAACTGTTTTCCAGTTAGTCAACATACCGCCCAACCAGCGGTTGTTCACGTAGAACTGATCACAGCTTTCTGCAGCTGCTTTTACAGAATCGCTCGCGGCACGCTTAGTACCAACGAAAAGTACTTTACCTTTACGCTCACCAACTTTAGTCAGTTCGCCAAGTACTTCGTTGAACATTGGTACAGTTTTTTCTAGGTTAATGATATGAACCTTGTTACGTGCACCAAAGATGAATGGCTTCATCTTAGGGTTCCAGTAACGAGTTTGGTGACCGAAGTGAACACCAGCTTTAAGCATGTCGCGCATTGAAACAGTAGCCATTTTAAATTCCTCTAGGGGTTAGGCCTCCACATATCCCATACATCCGACCCTAAACGGGCACCCCGGAGCATGTGTCGATATGTGTGTGAGTTATATTAATCAATAATGAAATACCCATACTTAGAACCTGTTTTGCAGATTTACTAAGAAGGCGTATTTCGGCGCGCTTTATACCATAAAAAGTGACCTTAAATCCAGCATAAAAAAGTCATTGCTTGTCGGCTTGAGGTTCCCACATGGCGATGCGATTGATAATATGTACCCATAGCAATCAATTCATCCCTTGCTAAATAAGGGAACCAACTGAGAGATAGCAATGAGCGCGACTATTAAATCGGCTGAAGAAATCGAAAAAATGCGCGAGGCTGGTCGCCTTGCGGCACAAGTGCTAGAGATGATCGAAGAGCACGTCAAAGTTGGTGTCACCACCCAAGAACTGGATGACATTTGCCACACATTCATCACCGAGACGCAAAGCGCGATTCCGGCTCCACTCAATTATCACGGGTTCCCAAAATCGATTTGTACCTCTATCAACCACATCGTTTGCCACGGCATTCCTAATCAAAGCGATGTGCTGAAAGATGGTGACATTATCAATATTGATATCACCGTTATTAAAGATGGCTACCATGGCGACACATCCAAGATGTTCTTGGTTGGTGATGTATCTGCGGAAGATAAAGCCTTGTGCCACGTTGCACAGGAAAGCCTGTACCAAGCCCTTAAAAAAGTAAAACCAGGCGCACGCATTGGTGATTTAGGCACTGAAATTCAAAAGTTCATCAAGAACCGTCCTAAGCGTTACTCTATTGTGAAAGATTACTGTGGCCACGGTATCGGTGCGCAGTTCCACGAGGAGCCGCAAGTTGTTCACTATAAAAACAGTGACCGCACCCTGATCCAAAAAGGCATGTGTTTCACTATCGAGCCTATGATTAATGCGGGCAAATTTGGCACTGTATTGGACGAAGACGACGGTTGGACGGTTTATACTGTTGATGGCAAAAAGTCAGCGCAATGGGAGCACACCATTCTCGTCACCGACAACGGGTGTGAAATTCTCACCCTGCGCAGTGATGAATCGCTTCCACGCATTCTGAACAATGCATAATCATCACAGTGAAGTCGGCCTTAGCGCCGGCTTTTTTATATCTACCTCACCAGCATAACGACCAAAAAAATAAGGGTGAGTAGACAAGCCTTTTCGCGCAGATTGATTTGGGTTTCACCCAGAAGAAATATCAAGGAAGACCATGAACGACGTTCTGCTTAAGCCTCAAGACCTGACTGAAGAACAACTCAATGTGACCGAGCTAAAACACCAATTAACCTTGTTTGGTGATGCTCAAAAAGTGGCGTTTCTCGCTCACGCCCCTGTGAATGACTTGGTCTATCAACGTGCAGAGTTCATGGACGCGCTTTTGCAGCGGCTCTGGCAGCACTACGCATTCAACCACAACCCGAACCTCGCATTGATTGCAGTGGGTGGTTATGGTCGCAGTGAGCTTCACCCATTGTCAGACATTGACCTCTTAATCCTCAGTGAAAGCGGGATTGAGAAGCAATACGAAACACGCCTGAGCGAATTTGTTACCTTGCTTTGGGATTTGAAGTTAGAGGTTGGCCATAGCGTCAGAACCCTTTCTGAGTGTTTAGATGTTGGATTGAATGACCTCACCGTCGCGACTAATTTGCAAGAAGCAAGGTTACTCTGCGGCAGCGAACGCATTTTCCATCAATTAAAAAACTGCATTCACTCTGAGCACTTTTGGCCCAGCGATAAATTCTTCCAAGCCAAAGTCCAAGAGCAGCGCGATCGTCACGCGAGATACCACGACACCGCTTACAACTTAGAGCCCGATATAAAATCCAGCCCTGGTGGTCTGCGCGATATCCATACATTAAGTTGGATTGCTCGACGTCACTTTGGCGCAACAAGCCTGCGTGAAATGAGCAAATATGGCTTCCTCACAGACGCCGAATTCCGTGAACTGGACGAGTGCCAAACCATGCTATGGCGCATTCGTTTCGCCCTTCACCTCGAACTGAGACGCTACGACAATCGCCTCACCTTCTCTCACCAGCCATCTGTAGCAGAAACCCTCGAATACAAAGGGGAAGGCAACCGTGGTATTGAGCTGATGATGAAGGATTTCTATCGCACTCTGGGGCGCGTATCAGAACTGAACAAGATGCTTATCCGCTTGTTTGCACAAGCCATTGAAGACGAGCCAGATCATAAGAAAATTGAAGTACTCAGCGATGACTTTCAACGCCGTGGGCGTCAAATTGAAGCGAGAAAGCCCGCCTTATTCCAAGCGCGTCCCGACACCATCATTGATATGTTTTTGCATATCGCGAACGACAAGTCGATTGAGTCCATATCCGCACCAACACTTCGTCAGTTGCGTACCGCTAGACGCCGGTTAAACCGATTTCTTTGCGACATTCCTGAAGCAAAAGAGAAATTCATCGAGCTTACTCGCCACCCTAACGCCCTGCATAAGGCGTTTCTGTTGATGCACAAGCACGGCGTATTGTCCGCGTACTTACCGCAATGGAGCCAAATTGTAGGACAGATGCAATTTGACCTGTTTCATGCCTACACGGTTGATGAACATACCGTGCGCCTGCTAAAGCACATCAACGGCTTCAGAAATACTGAAAATCGCGAAACACACCCGATTTGTTGTGATATCTACCCGCGCTTAGCAAAACCTGAACTGCTATTGCTCGCGGCTATTTTCCACGACATTGGTAAGGGGCGTGGCGGCGATCACTCAGAGATAGGGGCAGAAGAATCGTATACCTTCTGCATTGAACACGGCTTTTCGCGTCCAGAGGCTAATCTAGTGAGCTGGCTGGTGAAAAACCACCTGCTCATGTCAGTAACGGCACAACGCCGCGATATTTATGATCCTGACGTGATCACTGAATTCGCAAAATCAGTGCGCGATGAAGAGCGACTGGATTACCTTATTTGCCTAACTGTCGCAGATATCAATGCAACCAACCCTGAACTTTGGAACAGCTGGAAACGCACCTTACTGGCTGAGCTGTATTACTCAACGCAGAAAGCGCTGCGTCGAGGCCTTGAGAACCCACCGGATATCCGTGAACGCATTAGACATAACCAGCAACTTGCCTCCGCGCTGTTGAGAATGAACGGCCACCCACCAAGAGAGATTGAACTCCTGTGGCAGCGGTTTAAAGCCGATTATTTCTTGCGTCATACACACAAGCAAATTGCATGGCATAGCGAAAATATCCTCGCGCACGACAGTGACGAACCACTCGTGCTCGTCAGCAAAAATGCCACCCGAGGCGGCACGGAGCTTTTCGTTTATAGCCAAGATAGGCCTAGCCTTTTTGCTCGCGTCGTGGCATCGCTCGATAAGAAGAACTTGAGCGTGCATGATGCACAAATCATGACCAGCAAAGATGGCTTCGCACTGGATACTTTTATGGTGTTGGATGCAAACAACGAAGCCATTTCATCAGACCGTCACACGAAAATTAAAGAAGGTGTAACACATGCATTGATGCAAGAAGGCACGATCACGCTACCTTGCCGTCGTGCATCACGTAAATTGATGGCGTTTAACGTAAAGACTCAAGTCAATTTCCTCCCTACGCGCACAGGAAGACGCACACTCATTGAGCTTGTAGCGCTCGATACACCAGGGCTACTAGCACGTGTGGGGGCAATATTGGCGAGAGAAAAAGTGTCACTTCAAGCCGCGAAAATCACCACCATTGGTGAGCGCGCAGAAGACTTTTTCATCGTGACGGACACCGAGCGCCAAAGCCTGTCAGAAGAACAACAAACGTCACTGAGAGAAGCGCTGTTTGATGCAATAAATGACGCGTCTTAACGGGATAGATCCCCAATGTACGATGCGAGGCGATCTTGACCACAAGTCTCAGTCTTTGATCATTTCGGCTATTGGGGGTCGATGCACGCAACTGCTACAGTGAAGCAATCTATTTTCACTAATTATTCAGTGTGTTTGTATAGAGGTAGTTATGTATCAGAATCTTGTGAACATCGGCATCGAAAGTCCTGAAAACATCGAACGTTACACCCTGCGCCAAGAAGCAAACTCCGACACACTGAAAATTTATTTTCATAAGTCTAAAGGCGAGCTCTTTGCAAAGAGTGTGAAGTTCAAATACCCACGCCAACGTAAGAATGTCGTTGTTGACAGCGGCAGTGGTCGTTTCCGCGAAGTCACTGAAATCAATCGAAGCCTGTCTTTGGTGGTTGATGAGCTGGATAAAATCGTGAGAAAAGAGCAAGGCGAACAGGACACCAAGAAGAAGATTTTGCACGATCTTCGCCACTTAGAAAAAGTGGTCGCCAGCAAGATCGCAGAGATCGAGGCAGATCTAGAGAAGCTATAATCTCCAATCGCTCAAACCAAAAAAACCGCCTTACATTGGCGGTTTTTTTGGTTTTAAAGCGTCGAACGTTTTTCTAAAGCTTATCGCTCAACGTCAACCCATCCAGAACACGACGCCACACAGCATCGACTTTCGCTTCAACGCTCACCTCTTCCCCCGTCACAGGGTGAATAAATTGCGTACTTGATGCATGTAGCAAAAGTTGATGACAGTCGAATTCGTCGCGGAATAATCGATTGTGTCTACCGTCGCCGTGATTTACATCACCAACAATGTGATGGCTCAAATGGTGCATATGACGACGTAATTGGTGTTTTCTCCCCGTGTGCGGTTTCATTTCCACCAGCGTATATCGACAGCTTTGGTAACGTCCCATCGGGATTGGCAACTCAGCATGAGCGATAGGACGATACTCAGTGATCGCTTCTTTCGCTTCAGGCTCTTTGGTTGCCTTCTTGTCAGCAATTTTATCCAGCTCTTCTTTTAACGCGTAATCAAGCGTTGCCCCTTCCTGAATCCAGCCACGAACAATTGCATGATACGTTTTATGAATATCGCGTCCTGCAAACTTTGGCATCATTTCCGCCGCCATTTCAGAGGATAAAGCAAAAAGTAGCACCCCGGATGTTGGACGATCTAATCGATGCAAAGGGAAAACATGCTGACCAATTTGGTCACGGAGCGTTTGCATGACAAAACGCGTTTCACCTTTATCGAGCCAAGAGCGGTGCACCAGCATGCCCGAAGGTTTATTTACAGCAATGAGCCATTCATCGCGATAGAGTATTTCTAATTCGATTTGCATCTTACGTCGCTATCACTGAGAGGAGGGTTGAAAGAGAGCATCAATATCTTTAGTGACGCGGACAATAGTTTCATGCCCATGCGCCCCTTTAAGCGCTTCTTCAACGTACGGCGAAATAGAGAATGCCGAGGGAAGTGGCAAGTCATGGTCGACCAAATGGTGCATTTTCGGAATGAACACCCATTGTAGCCATTCGGCACACGTTAAGACATCAACAGAAAAAGGTTCAACACTCGATAGGGCTTCGTCAGAAGGCGGTACCCTTTGCCAGTGCCCATGGTGTTCTAGCTCTTGCTGCAGACTGACCAGCAGCACCTTTACATCTTGGTGTTTGCTCATAGATTTTGTCTCTTATCTGGCCGTATGGGTTGAATTTCTTACTTGGCGCAAGCATATCATCATTCATAACACTCAGCGAAAAGCCTTGTTACCATTCTCCCCGCTTTCAACATGCGGGATTGATATACTGGCCATTCTTCGCATTCCGCCAACGACGGCACGACCAATTAGAAGTGATCATGGAAAATACTCTTTCTCTTAACGCCATTTTTAGCCAAGCAAACTGCGACTTTGTGGTTTTTGATCTGAGCCGTCGCGTCACGGAAATCAGCAACAAAGATTTTATTGCCATTGAAGAAAACCGTGTTGCCTACCCTTTTCCAGCGCAACAGCATGCGCAAATTGGCATCGCATTCTGGCAACCCAACCAATCGCCCTGGATTTGGTTTCTGAAAATGCCATTGGACGAGCGAGGGTTGCTCCAACAAGCAGCCTTGGGTGATTTTATTCAGTTCGTCGCCCAAGCCATGGGCTCAACACTCAACAAAACACCCACAGAGGAAGAGCAAGAAAAGCTCGCTGCGAATCCATACACCTTTACGCCACAGGATGACAAGAAGGCCATGTTCCATGCCTTCCTAACGGCGCGACTTAATCAGCCCGCCAGCCAATATTACGATCATGCTCAACACTACACATCCGGGGAGCTAGGCTGGAATGATTGGCAAGGTGTCGGACTGCAAGGGTTAGCCGATTTGTGCGCCCGTATGGACCGCCACAACAATGTCACGCGTATTCGTAAGGCACTTTCAAACCTTCCTGATACGCCACGTTACGCCTTGCTTGGCTGTTTGGAGCATTGCGCACTGCCCGCATCACTGAGCGACAGAATTAACGAACAAATCAATGATGTTCTAACCCAGAACGAGGCAGATCTGTTTTTACTCTCGGCGTATGTTCGTGCCTTGTCCGGTGCAGAATCCACACAGCTACAACAAACCATCACCCAGGTACTCAGCTACCCTGCTCTGCAACACAGAGAAATGTTGATAGCAATTGCGGGACGATGCTGGCATGCGTTAAATGATAACGCACTGCTCGATACCTTCTTGATTGCTGTCGCTGATCAAAAAGATCCTACTTTCTTCCAACAGATGGTGGCGGATCTCGTCATGATCCCCACACTGCGCCCTCAAATGCTCTCTCTGCTCAATGGGCAAGCCTCTGAAGCATTAATGGATTCAGTTCAGCAATTGCAAGCATCGGTGAAATCGTCATGAGTGATTTATTTTGGATCATCGCTATTGCTGTTATCGCCAGCCTATTTTGGCAACAGCGCCGTCAAAGTGAGCTCGCAAAGCAATACATTAACCGCCGCTGTCAGCAAGTGGGTGTGCAGCTCATTTCTATTGCGCGAGGGAACCACAAGTTTGGCTGGCCAAAAGGACCATTGAATATCCAAACACGGTACTTTTTTGAGTTTTCAGTGAATGGGCTGGATTGTTATCAAGGGTATGCCGTGATGAAAGGCATGAGGCTACAAGAAGTGTTTATGCCCGCCTACCCTGTGGTTGAAGAGTAAAACCAGCTCGTTGCAAACATGGCGATTTGCACCGTTTTGGGATGGTAGAAAAAGAACGGGCGCGACATATAGTCGCGCCCTGAGGTCTTACTTGCAGCTGTCCTGCTACGAAAGTGCTCCCTGCATCATTCCTTGATCAGTGGCTGAATCCTTCAGCGTTTTCCTTATCTCTCCGTCCTGGAGGTGTCCTTCGGTCTTACCATGACCCATCGAGCTTTCCTGTCTCGATTCTCGTCCTCATCCTGAGGGTGTCCTTAACTTCGTCCTGAAGTGATTCCTTAAGCCCCCATCCTGGGTTGTCCTAAGTGTCATCCTGACCGATAAAATTCCATTTCATCGCTACGGTTCCATCC
>NZ_FOWR01000049.1 GCF_900115495.1 Enterovibrio norvegicus DSM 15893
CGTTGGTCAAGCAGGAGCTTTGGGGGATGTTGCTTGCCTACAACCTGCTGCGTTTTATGATGTGCCAGATGGCGTATTCCTTGAATACGGTAATGCCATACCAAATAGGTTTTAAGCAGGCATCGATATTTTTGGTGAGTCAGTTGCAGATGCTCCCGGCAGTCGCGCCCGGAAGATATCCAGAAGTGCTCAGGTATATCCTCGATATGGCAGAGAGCTTTGTGCTTCCAGAGAGGAGGGAGAGGACATATCCAAGAGCAGTAAAGAAAAGGCCCAGTCGCTATGCGACCAGGCCTTCTAGAAGGCGTAATTCAGCTTAATTCACATGCATTAAGCCATTCGGCTCCCTTTCTTGTTTTTCATGGTTGGTCTATTTAAAACAAAATGTATTACCAAACATCTTTATCAATTTGCTTGTCTAGCTGAGGGAATTTCTTACGATCGAAAGTCGGTGTTTTACCTTCCTTACGTTGCGCTTCGTAGTCCTTCAACAGTGCAATGACCACACCAGACAAAGCCAGTACGGCAACCAAGTTAACGATAGCCATCATACCCATCGACAAGTCAGCAAGTGCCCATACAGTAGGTAGATCAATCACAGCGCCTACAACAACCATTGCTAAGACAGCCACGCGGTAAATGTTGATTGCGAGTTTGCTTTTGAAAATGTACTCGATGTTTGATTCACCGTACGAGTAGTTAGCAATCAAAGAAGTGAATGCAAACAGCAAGATTGCGATAGCGATGAACTGTGCACCCCAATCACCGACTTCAGTGACCAGTGCTGCTTGAGTCAAAGCAATACCGGTAAGATCGCTGGTGGTATCAAGCATGCCAGAAAGCAAGATAATGGATGCTGTTGCTGTACAAATAACGATGGTATCGATGAACACCCCCAGCATTTGTACGTAACCTTGTGCGACAGGATGGTTAGGGCGCGTGGTCGCTGTTGCTGCAGCGTTCGGTGCAGAACCCATTCCCGCTTCGTTTGAGAACAAACCACGTTTGATGCCTTGCATCATTGCCGCACCGAGTGCACCGCCAGCAGCTTGTTCAAAGCCCAATGCGCTTTTGATGATGGTGGCAAAGATGTCAGGAAGCACAGTAATATTAATGGCGATAACGTAGAGCGCCACAATCAAGTAACCGATTGCCATGAAAGGCACAATAAGTTCAGCAACACGAGAGACAGAACGCATACCACCGAAAATAATCGGTGCAACAGCGACGGCAAGGAGAATACCCACCCAAGTGTTGTCGGTGCCAAACGCGGTGTTCATTGCCGCAGCAATGGAGTTTGATTGAACGCCGTTAAACGCAAGGCCGAAGGCGATGATCAAGCAGATAGCAAATAAGATGCCCATCCAACGCTGGCCTAAGCCTTTTTCCATGTAGTAGGCAGGGCCGCCACGGAAAGTGTTGTCGTCGTGATTCACTTTGTAAGCTTGGGCGAGGGTAGATTCTGCGAAGCTGGTAGACATACCCACTAGGGCGGTAATCCACATCCAGAATACAGCACCAGGACCGCCGAGGTAGATAGCAACGGCAACACCTGCCATATTACCTGTACCCACGCGTGCCGCGAGGCTTGTACTGAATGCTTGGAAAGAGGAAATACCACCATCAGCACCGCTACGGCTGCCTTTGATGAGAGAAATCATGTGCCCGAATGAACGAAATTGGAGGAAACCAGTGCGAATGGTGAAATACAAGCCCGCGCCGATCAAAAGGTAGATGAGCACACTTCCCCATAGCAAGCCATTTCCGGCATCGATAAAGGAAACGAATAAATCTTTTAGTTCCGTCATAACAAACTCTACTGTCGTCAAAAAAGGAAAGGCAGAGGAGTGAACAAGGAGGAAACAAACGCTCTGAAACTTCCTTTTCAGCTCTGAGCCTCGGGCAATGGTTGCCCTGGCGACGCTTCCTTGCAGAGATTCATGGCCAGTATTCGTGCGCAGCGAGCCTGCGGCGCTATCTTCAATTCCATTTGAGTATGTATCCTACGGCCAGTTCTATTGCGGCTTACAGGTGTACGCTACAAGAAAACGGCGCGATAATACTTCAATTTGAGATATTGAGCATCCTAAAATTTCGTCATTTGATTAAAAATGCGTCAAATAATTTAATGAAAAGATAATTATCCAACATAAACACCATAAATCGTTAACACGGTAGCCAAATGTTTTCCAAAGTGGTTACTTTGGTGCTTCTGCTTTTTTTGCGTCTATATTTGGCGCTCAAAGCGCGTGAAAAGCGATGCTTGTGTTGAGCTGACCTATTTTTGAAGAGCGAGGGAACAGAAAGAAGGAAAAATAATGAGAGAGATAAAAGAACAATAAGCATCACTCTTCTTGGTGCAGCTTACGCTCGAAATCACTTTGCACAATCGCTAATGCTTTGAGCACTGTCTCTGGCGCAACATCGTGGCTTTCCAATAAGTAGATTAAATCGACGGCCAATTTAATTTCATCAGGTGCATGTTCTAAGCCTGAATCACTCATTGTTGGGTTTCTCCGATAAGTGTGGGTAAAAGACGGCGAGGGCCGAATGTATTAACTCCGCATGCAGCGGAACCAATGCCGTTTGTTCTGTGCGATAGCCTCCGCCAATCACTGCGGCGACGGGAAGGTGGTGTCGTTTACAGGCATGAAAGACAGCCATATCCCTCTCTGCAATGCCTTGTTGAGACACTGACAGGTATCCCAATTCATCCTCTTCGTGTATATCAACGCCAGCGTCATAAATGATCATATCTGGTTGATGCTGGGCAACAGCGCGTTCAAGTGTAGGGATAAACGCATCTAAGAACGTTTTGCTGTTAGTTTGTCTTTCGAGTGGTAAATCGATATCTGAATCCGGTTTGCGTGATGGAAAGTTCTTCTCGCAGTGCACCGAGAATGTCACGATGTCATGGCGTTCTGCTGCTAACGTGGCGGTTCCATCCCCTTGGTGAACGTCACAATCCACGATAAGCACCTTCTCGATGCCATCATTCTTCAGGGCATGGTCTGCGGCTAAAACCAAGTCATTAAACAAGCAAAACCCACTACCAAAATCGTAATGTGCGTGGTGATAGCCACCGGTTAAATGTATAGCAACACCTTCCTCAATGGCTTTATCCACGGTGAGAACGGTTCCCCCTAAAGAGGTTAAGCTTCGCTGCAAAAGCGCCGCGCTCCATGGAAATCCAATCCTGCGCATTTTTACGAGAGGAAGCGTACCTGTGATAAGTGCATTCACATAATCAGGATCATGGATAGCGGTCAGCGCATCAGGATGAAGCGGCTTTGGTAGATGAGAGACAACGGGTAAAGCGTGCTCATCAATATACGCCTTGAGCAATTGGTACTTTTGTAGCGGATAGCGATGCCCATCGGGCAACGGGAAATCTGAATAGATAGGGTGATAAATGACGGACAACATGTCAGTGCTTTTTTTCGCGAAAAGTGATGCGGGCTTCGATTTTTTGTCTTGCTTCACTGCAACGCGCGAGACGTTTCTCCAGTGTTAATAGATTCTTTTGCATCTGTTGTTGTTCGACAAGTGTTTGGCATTGGCCAAGTTTCGCCTCAGCATCACGCACCATATCGTCTAGACGTCGCTCCCAGCTTTGGTGTTGGGCGAGATCTTGATAAAGCTGGCTTGTCGATGTGCCAAATCGCGGCGCAAAACTTCTTTCTTTTTGTCGAATGGAGATTGTTGCCATTTCTCGCTGCAACGCGCTGATCTGGTTAAGCAGCTTTTCGCACAGATAATCTGCTCGTGCAGCAGTGAGTCGGCCACTTTCTTGCTCACGTTCTAGTGTTGCGACAAGGCTCTGAGCTTCAGAAACACAAGGCGTGAGCAAGCGTGCGAGACAACTAAAAAGACGCTCGTCGAACAAAGGCTTAATGGCCTCACCCCGTTTTCTATCAATGTCCGCTGCATTAATAGCAAGGGTTTGTAATTGTTGTTTTAACGTCGATAAATCCATCTTGCTCTCAAATAAAAACTTAGAACCAAGCGCTGTATGCGAGTTTTACTGCCATCACAACAACAACAGTAACAAAAATAGGGCGAATAAACTTCGCACCAAAGCGTATGGCTGAATGTGCGCCAATGAAAGCACCCGCCATGAGGCAAATGCCCATTGTCAGGCCGATAGCCCAATTTACATGACCCAAAATAATGAATGTCACCAAAGAGGCAATGTTGCTGGTGAAATTCATTGCCTTTGCAAGGCCTGATGATAGCAAGATATTCATCTTGTACAGCGACATTGATGAGACGGTCCAAAAAGCGCCAGTGCCTGGGCCGACAACACCATCGTAAAAACCAAGCGCGAGACCTTGTCCCCACTGTTTTGTTTTTATTTTCGGATCATCTTTTGGCAATTCATGGTTGTCCGCTTTTGGCTGGGGATGCCAAATGGTGTAGACCGCGACAGCAAGAATGATCAGTGGCAGTGATTTCTCAAGCCACTCAGTGCTGATGTAATCGACGATGAGTGTGCCAATGATTGCACCAACGAGGGTGGCAATAAAAGCTTGGGTCCAAAATGCGGGCGAGAAAAGTTTTTTCTTATAGTAAGTGAAGGCAGCCGTGGACGATGCAAAGGTCGCAGAAAGCTTGTTTGTGCCCAACGCGATGTGCGGGGGTAATCCGATAGAGAGAAGAGCAGGGACAGTTAACATGCCTCCACCGCCTGCAACGGCATCAATAAAACCCGCAGAAAATGCCACCAACGCCAGAACGGCAATGGTGGTTGGATCTAGTAGCTCGATCATTTTACGGCTCTTTATGTGTACTCAATGACACGCTTAAAAGGTGGAAGGGAATCCAGTAGGGCTTTTCCGTAACGTCGATTAATCACACGTCGGTCGAGCAACACAACTCTACCAAAGTCCTGTTCCTTTCGCAGTAGCCTACCTGCTGATTGTATGAGCTTTTTGCTGGCTTCTGGCACGGAGATCTGCATGAATGGATTCCCCCCTTTGCGCTCGATATATTCAGCATGTGCTTCTTCGACAGGCGATGTAGGCACGGCAAATGGAATTTTAGTAATAATCAGGTTGGTTAACTGATTGCCGGGAAGGTCGACACCTTCAGAAAAACTGCCAGTCCCAAAGAGTATGCTGACTTTTCCTTGCTCGCAGCATTTGCGGTGCGCATCGAGCGTTGCTGTGCGTGATGCTTCGCCTTGCACATGTAAGTGCCAACCATTTTTCTTTATCTGCAGGCGAAGCTTCTCTGCCACTTGGTTCATCTGCCAGTACGAAGAAAACAGTACCAAGCTGGCGGTTTGTCCTTCCAAGTATTCCAAAAGAATGTCTGGCAGCATGGCGGTGAACTGCTCTTGTTGAGGCTCAAAGGGGACGTTCGGCACGACTAACTGTGCATTCTCTTCGTAATTAAAAGGAGAAGGCAGAGCGAGGAAGCGCGTTCCATCATTTTCTTCCAGCCCAACCTGACGACAGAAATAGCTGAATTGGTTTAATGCACGAAGTGTCGCGGACATTAGCGAAACGCCAGCCGCTCTAGACCAAAGAAGCTGGTCTAGACGCCAGCCGATCTCTAGTGGCGAGACGTGAACAACGAGGTCAGTCTCTCGTTCTGCATCGCGTTGAATCCAACGTGCGAGTGGTGCACCTTTATTAGCGTTAGGTTGCGCCATTAAGGTCCATACCTTTTCGAGGTTTTCTAATCGCTGTAAGAAAAACGCCGACTCTGCTTGAATGGGATCGGCGAGACGTGCGGCTATTTCGCCGTCTTTGACGCGCTCAGAAACTAAATCATGGAGCTTCGCTAACGATTGATTGGCTTTTTTAGCTGCTTTTTGGATTTCTTTAGATAAATTGAACAGTGCTTCAGGCAACTCGCCATCTTCGAAGCGATAAACGCCATCACTGTTTAAAGGCATATCTGACAGCATGTCTCGCACCGACCTTAAGCTCGGAATAAGATCTTGAATCCCCGTTTGTAAGCTGTCCAAAAAACGTGAACTGCGCTTGATGTCTCCCGCATTGGCGATTTTCGATGCTGATTGGTTAAGCTTTTCTAGCCATGAGGCCGCGCCGAGCAAGCTTGCAGACGCGGCAGAAAAGTCGCGCGCAACAATCGGGAGGTGGTGCGCTTCGTCAATCATGTAGAGCGCTTGTTCTGGTTCTGGAAGGATCACTCCGCCGCCCAGTTCTAAATCTGCCATCAACAAACTGTGATTTGCGACAATGACATCGGCTTTATCTAAATTTTCACGCGCTTTAGCAAATGGACAGCCTCTGTGCGCGGTGAGGCCGGAGTGGCAGGTGTGCTTATCGGAAACAATACTTTGCCAAACAGTGTCGGGAATGGACTTTGGCCACGCATCTCTATCTCCTGACCATTTACCTTTACTGTAAGCAGCGTAGAGGTCATTCATGAGGTCAATTTCTGCTTTCTTAGGCTTATGATCGAACAGCGCTTGCTGACCGTGTCCTTCTTCACTGGCAAATGCCGCGAGTTTCTGCCCACAGCAATAACGCTGCCTTCCTTTCGCTAACACAAAGCTGAACTCACGGGGCACGACACGTCGAAATAAGGGCAAGTCTTTCTCTATCAATTGCTCCTGAAGCGCGACAGTGGCTGTAGAAACAACGACCTTCTTATTGTTATTCAGCGCATAGGGAATGGCACCTAAGAGATAAGCCATTGATTTACCAATCCCAGTACCGGCTTCTGCCACCATGATCCGGCGTTTTGGGTTGTATTCCCCCGCCAATGTTTTGGCAAGCTCTGCCACAAGAAAATTTTGGGCTTTTCTTGGAATAAAGTTCTGCAATTGAGCTCGAAGATTCTCGTAGCTGCTACGTATGTCATTTTTGGTAGATGGACTAAGCATAGATGGCACATATTGGCGTGTAGATGGGCAGTATATCACGCATAAAGAATGTGAATGAGTTCAAGTATTCGCGTATTAGTTTTAATTTATGAGACTGAGATCACGATTATGGATTGAACTAATATTAGCTATCACTATGAAAAGCAAAGGGAATGCCTTTCACTGTGTAGGTTGCAAATATGTAGTTATATATGCTGTTTTTTGTATTTTTAAAGGTTCATTTTGGTTTTTTGTTCTGATATGGAAATGCGAGCAACTTTGCAGAAAATTGACAATGCTATTTCAATACCGTGACTCCGCTCAAGTTAATGTTTTTATCGTTATGTATTTAAAGGTTTTTTTGCTTTTTTTGTTTGTTTTAGGTTGATTTGACAGATTTTAGATTGTTCTGCACGATAACTTTCGAAGTTAAAGCGTATTTGTTGCGTCGTTGTTGTGACGTTGTGACGAGTGCAACCATAAAAGGGATCCCGGAACAGGAATTCCATTCTAATAAAGAAAAGGCAGTGGATTAACATGAAAAAGACAATTCTAGCTTTGGCAGTTCCAGCTCTTCTAGTCGCTGGTGCAGCAAACGCAGCAACTGTATACGACCAAGATGGTGTATCTGTCACTATTGGCGGTGCAGCAGAAGTTCAGATTTTTCAAGATTATGAATTTAACGGCGAAGACAAAGACCTTGATGTTCGTCTAGACGACGGCGAACTAAATTTTGGTATTGATGTTGCGGTGAGCGATGATCTGACAGCGCTTGGATACTTCGATTTTGAAAACGAAGGCAACGACGTCAAAAATACCGAACTTTGGGCTGGCTTCAAAGGCGGTTTTGGCCAAGTGACTGCCGGACGTATGTATACTTTTTGGGATGATACGAATATCAATGAAGATATCGAATTAGGACTAGAAGGTGTGAATGGTAGCCTCCCAGCGAGCGGTGATAATGTAATTAAGTACCGTTATGATGGCGATGCGTTTTGGTTTGGTATTGCTCATAACCTAAAACAGTCCGGTAGCGAAGAAGAATCATTTGTATCGACTGGTGGTACTTTGACGCGTAATGTAACTGTCAATGAAGCATCTCATACTGATGCTGGCGTAGGTACATCAATCGCTGGTTTGGATCTTAGCGCATACTTCTTGACTGCTGAGCAGACTCCAATCGAAAATGGCGCTAAAAAAGCTAAATCAGACAAAGACGCATTCCAGTTAAGTGCTGTTTACAACATGGATGCGTTCACTCTTGGTGCATCTTACACTGATTTTGAAGAGAAAGACGGCGGCGTTCAGGACAAAGCAAATTCTGGTCACTACGTAGAGTTGTTAGCGGGTTATGGTGTTGGTGACTTCCAATACTACTTGGGATACAACTTTGGTGAAAACGACGACGACTCTGATGGCAGCAACATTTATGCAAACGCAACATACAAAATGCATAGTAATGTGAAGACTTATGTAGAGTTGGGTTGGGCAGAGAAACAAGTGAAAAACGCGAAGTCTGATGACGCGACTGGTTTCTTAGTAGGTATGGAAGTTAAATTCTAACTTACTTGTACACTAAAAGTAAAAAAGCTGCCTATCCAAGGCAGCTTTTTGTTTATCTGAGAGAACGATTCTAATGAAAGTAATAGTATTTTTTTGTGCTTTTATCTTTTCTAGTTCAATGGTGGTGGCGTCTGAAATTGAAGTAGGCGCTGGCTTACAGGTGCTAGTACTTAATGGGAATAAGGTAGAGGCTAATAGTGGGGAGACTCTCAGCTTAAACAATGGTGACAACCAATTAGTTGTTAGATACAAGTCCATCTTAGATCAGGGTTCTAAAACAAAACTTTTTGAGTCAAAACCATACGTTTTCCAATTTACTGACATTGGTAAAGATCTTTCTATCTCTATAGAGCGTTTTAGGAAGTATATTAAAGCTGAAAGAGCTTTTGAGAAGGGCAAAGTTAGCTGGTCAATTGAAAATTCTGCTGGCAAAAATATCAGGTTTCATGTTGATGTACTTCCTGGCAACCCTGGTCTGTTTCCTTACGGTGACCTACCAAAAGCTGTTTCAGTTTATAACAAAAATAACGGCATTTATTTTGACGGCCAGGAAATTAAAGACCTCAATGAAGAGGTCGTGGTTGCAGTATCAAAGACTGGTGATGTGGAATTAACCGGAGACGCTCTGGCACAACTCAAACTTTGGTACACTAAAGCAACCAAAGAAGAACGTAAGACATTCCGTAAGTGGATGATTGATCAAGAGTGATCGTAAAGAATTTTAGATAAACGCCCAGTGGGCGTTTATCTCGTTATTCAAGAATGGTAATAGCGACTGTGTACTCGACATTCTTGGCAACGCGGCTCTGTCGGATCTTCAATGATATCTTGAAGATCGATAGGCTCCTCGCAATCAGCGCAGTAGCCAAACAATCCCGTGTGAATAGCACATAAGGCGGCGTCGATACGCTCAAGCCTAAAGCCATCATCATGGAGATCGTCGCTTTCTCTGCGACATAGCTTAATCAGGTGTGCAGTCGGCACGCTGGAAACATCTTGGCCCGTTAACCTTATCAGCGCATCTTCTAATCGACTGCGAACTACTTCCTTCTCGTTCATCAGTTTTTTTTGTAGCTGTGCTACCTTTTCTATATCAAGCATGGTTTTGTCTTCGTGCGCCTCAAGTATCCGTATTAGTCTATTTCGAATTCGTATACAGGCTCTGACATATATCAATTCCAGTGGATAAACCCTGAAATTTGTCGGTATTTAGGGGGCGTTGAAACGGGTATATTGACAAACCACCTACAGGCGTACACGAAAAGAAGGACATAATCATGGATGCCAACTACAAAGACCCTTTTAGCTTTGCCCACTTTCTAGGATTGATTGCGGTCATTCTCCTGCCCACGTTGCCAGCGACACTCACGTGGATAAAAATGCTCAGCAGCTAGGTTAGGAGGGAAGAGTGGGGAGTTCGCTTAAGCGATTAATATTGGTTGCGCTAGGGTGGTTATGTGTCGTCCTGGGGGTCATCGGTATTTTTCTCCCTCTTCTGCCTACAACACCGTTTATTCTTCTTGCCAGTGCGTGCTTCATGCGCGGCTCTCCAACCATTGCCAACTGGCTACATCAGCACCCCAAATTTGGGCCCATTCTTTATCAATGGCATCATCACCGTGCGATTGATCGCCGGGTGAAGCGTCGAGCCAATGTCTGCATTGTATTAAGTTTCACGTTCTCAATCTTTGTGGTGCCAGAAACATGGCAGAAAATCATGCTGATAAGTATGGCAACGGTACTTTTAATTTGGTTTAACCGTTTGCCTGAAGTCGAAGCAGTTGCCCACACCCCTGAAAATACATAACATGGCAGCAGAGCAAACCTAAGGGGCTTTGTTGTGTGTGTTATTCCGACGCATCAATACTGTCTCAGTCCTCCCTATATTGTTGGAAACCACATTGAGTGGTGAATCATTATGAGCCAAGACAAAATCGCATTTATCAAAGACAACATCAAATCCGTTCCTGACTACCCAAAGCCAGGCATTATTTTCCGTGACATCACCAGTTTGATGGAAAACGCGGAAGCGTATCAGGCAACGATTGCGATGCTAGTGGAAAAGTACCGAGATCAAGGCTTTACTAAGATTGTGGGGACTGAGTCCCGTGGTTTCCTATTTGGCGCGCCACTTGCGCTTGAATTGGGTGTGGGTTTCGTACCTGTTCGTAAGCCAGGAAAACTGCCTCGCGAAGTGATCAGCGAAAGTTATGCATTGGAGTACGGCGAAGACACGTTAGAGATTCATGTCGACGCGATTGTTGAAGGTGATAAAGTGTTGATGGTTGACGATTTACTCGCAACTGGCGGTACGATTGAAGCGACCACCAAGCTGATTCGCCGTTTGGGCGGTGATGTGGCACATGCTGCGTTTATCATCAATCTACCTGAAATCGGTGGTGAGATTCGACTGCAATCACTTGGCTTAGAGGTTTATAGCCTGTGTGAATTTGAAGGTCATTAATTGTCAATATAATTACGTGTTTAAACGTCGTGAACGATAGAGCGTGATTCGTGAGATCGCGCTCTTTTTGTCTCTGTGCTAGGATGGCGGCAATATATGAAAAGATTTTATAACCTATGAGTTATCAGGTACTAGCCCGCAAATGGCGTCCGCATCAATTTAAAGATGTGGTGGGTCAATCGCATGTTTTAACTGCGTTAGCCAATGCCTTAGATCACAATCGCCTTCACCATGCTTACCTCTTTAGCGGTACACGCGGTGTAGGTAAAACGACGATTGCCCGCATTTTCGCAAAAGGTCTGAACTGCGAACAAGGTGTCACATCAACACCTTGTGGTGTGTGTTCTACCTGCCAAGAAATCGATCAAGGTCGATTTGTCGACTTGCTTGAAATCGATGCGGCATCGCGTACAAAAGTCGAAGATACAAGGGATCTTCTTGATAACGTCCAATACAAGCCAGCGCGTGGACGTTACAAAGTTTACCTTATTGACGAAGTCCACATGCTGTCTCGTCATAGCTTCAATGCGCTCCTTAAAACGCTTGAAGAGCCGCCTGAATACGTCAAATTCCTGCTCGCGACAACTGATCCACAGAAGCTGCCCGTCACTATTCTCTCTCGATGCCTTCAATTCCATTTGAAGCACCTGGATACGACCCAGATCAAGCATCAGTTAGAACACGTGCTGACGGAAGAGACCGTCGCTTCTGAGCCTCGTGCGCTTTCTTTGATTGCAAGGGCGGCTGAAGGCAGTATGCGTGACGCGCTCTCTCTGACCGACCAAGCAATAGCGCTTGGAAATGGCGCCGTGAACGAAGCACAAGTAACAGAAATGCTAGGTACGTTGAGTACTGACCAAGCCCTGTTGCTGCTGGAAACCCTTTCAAGCGGTGATGCGAACTTAGTCATGCAATGCCTGACTCAGCTTGCCGAAGTTGGCGTTGAGTGGGATGGCTTACTCAAAGAAATTGCGAGCCAGTTGCATCGTGTAGCGATGGCACAAGCATTGCCAGAATCTGTAGATACGTCATCACCCGACGCAGAACGTGTGACAATGCTGTCTCACGCGCTCACGCCTCAAGACACGCAGTTGTTCTACCAAATTGTGCTACAAGGCCGACAAGATTTGCCTTACGCCCCAGATGGGCGAGCAGGGTTAGAGATGGTGCTACTGAGAATGCTGGCGTTTAGACCCGTAACCTCGACGCATTTCGAGCCAGAAGCCATTTCTGTGCCGTCTACAGAGCCGGGCCAGCGAGTTGCCGCATCGCCATCACAAGCAGCGCCTAGTGCGCAGGTCGCGCCCGTTCAGGATAGAATCGCGTCTTTAAAAGCGCAGGTTGCATCAAGTCGCGCACAGCCGCCAATACAACCTCAAACGGCCCCAACATCTGCTCAGCCAGCAATGTCGGTAATGCCTGAAAACGCACCAAGCAATCAGTCTCCAAGTGCGTACACGCCAGCGAGTGCCCCTGCAAGCGGTGCTGAGCCACAAGCGCCGATCCGCCCGCACACTGCAGATGTTGACCCTCAACTGTCATCGCATATGGCAGCGATGGAGCAAGATGCGCAGCGTGAATATGACGATGATGGCCGTGATGACAATGCGCCATCACCGATGCAGCAAGCGCCAAGTCATGCCTATGCGCCGCAAGGGCAACAATCTTCTGCTCCGAGTGAGCGTCCGTCTTCTGCGGGCGATTTGCTCGCGGCGAGAAACATGCTGCGTAGCAGAGCGCGTCAGCAGGAGGGGCAGCCGCCAAAAAAGGGTAGTCCGGCATCTGCCGGTCGTGAGTCCACGTCGGTGCTAGACAGGATCGCAGCAAAGCATAAGCCTGCGGATCCTGCTTCGTTTCAGCAACTTACCACGTCAGGTGCGACGCCGGTAAAAAGTGATGATGCATACCGTTGGCAGCCGACAAAAATTGACGCGACAACGCCAGCGATTGTTGTCACGCCAGAAAAAATCAAGAAGGCGTTGCTTCATGACCGAACGCCTGAAATGCGGAAAAAGCTTGAGCAAGAATCCATTGATCAAGATGAGTGGTGCCGTATCGCCAATGCATTAGACGTTCCTCGTCTGGTGAAGCAAATGGCATTGAATGCATCCATGAAGAAAGAGGGGAACGATGTTGTGTTAACCCTTCGATCTGAGCAAGCGCACTTGAACAAAGATAAAGCGCAAACGCTACTTGCTGATGGGCTAAGCCAATTAATCGGTTCTCCAATCAATTTAACGATTGAGCTAGGAGAGCAAGGGGTTACACCGCTAGAATGGCGAGATAAACTCTACACAGAAAAACTCACTCAAGCGGGCCAAAGCTTGAGTGATGATCCTAATGTTCGCTTTATCTGTCAGCGTTTTTCTGCTGAGTTAGATGAAGAAAGCATTCGACCAATATAACCACCCAAGCTAAAAGAGAGAGAATTATGTTTGGTAAAGGCGGAATGGGCAACCTGATGAAGCAAGCGCAGCAGATGCAAGAGCGCATGCAAAAAATGCAGGAAGAAATCGCAAACATGGAAGTCACCGGTGAAGCCGGTGCTGGCCTTGTTAAAGTCACCATTACAGGCAGCCACAGTGTGCGTCGTGTCGAGATCGACGACAGCCTAATGGAAGATGACAAAGACATGCTTGAAGACTTGGTTGCAGCTGCGTTTAACGATGCTGCGCGCCGTGTTGAAGAAGCACAAAAAGACAAAATGGGCGACGTCACTGGCGGCATGCAAATGCCTCCTGGCTTCAAAATGCCATTCTAACGACGACGTTTATTCATTATGCGTACAAGCCAATTGCTTGAACAGTTGATGGAATCGCTACGTTGCCTGCCTGGGGTCGGTCCTAAGTCAGCGCAACGTATGGCATTTCATTTATTGCAGAGAAATCGTCAAGGCGGCATTAAGTTGTCCGAGGCGCTGGAATCTGCCATGACAGACATTGGCCATTGCGAGAAATGCCGTACGTTTACCGAAGAAGACGTTTGTGCAATCTGTGCCAATCCTCGTCGCCAAGAGAACGGTCAAATTTGTGTGGTAGAAAGTCCGGCTGATATTGCCGCGATTGAAGCCACTGGACAGTACTCTGGCCGCTATTTCGTGCTAATGGGGCATTTGTCGCCATTAGATGGCATTGGTCCTTCTGACATTGGTCTTGATTTGCTTGAAAAACGCTTAGAAACCGAAACGATTTCTGAGTTGATTCTCGCAACCAATCCAACGGTGGAAGGTGAAGCCACGGCACATTACATCAGTGAGTTATGCTTAGAGCATGAAGTCATTGCCAGTCGGATTGCGCATGGCGTACCGATGGGTGGTGAACTTGAACTTGTTGATGGAACAACGCTATCTCACTCTATCGTCGGTAGACATCGACTACGATAACTGACTGACCAGATAGACAAGAAAGGCCGCATTCAGCGGCCTTTCTTTTATCTCAAAAAACATTCAACAGCGTTTATTGACGATTGCAGGTATGTATTTGTGCAGAATATTTAGCCTTGGTTATAGAGAACCATAGAACCGTGGTTAAGGCTGGTCAGCAGCAAAGCACTGCTACTGAGCACATCAATGCGTCGCACTTTTTCAGCGCCCATTCGATAGAAGGTTCGCACGAGCGCTAAGTCATCTGCAGAAAACTCTGACGTGTCGCCAGTGGTCACGTCTTTCAATTCACCTAACTTTAAGCGCAAGTAGCCGCCGCTGACCTCCCACTCACCAGACTCGGAAACTGACATGATCACTTGAATGTTATCGACTTCATTCTTGAGAATGATTTGGGTATCGCGTGAATAGGTGTTGTTCGGTAAAAACACCATGTTACTGTGCTGTTCGGTTGCCGTTATACCGGTTACATTGCGGTATGTTGACTCTTCAATGTAATTCACCGTGTTTGATTTCCATTCACGGGAAAGTAACAAGGTCGACGTACGCACATCTTCCCCCAAGAATACCCAGCAGCTTCCTATGATGGTGAGGAGCAGCAGAAGGTATGGGCTGTAGCGCTTCATTTGGTCTCTTCGGCGTGGCGTTGTGATTAGCGACATAATGAATGACTCTCCTCTTGGCTGGTGAGCAGAACATAGGTGAGGTTATCGTCAGTGTCTTTGTCGAAGTGGATATAGTTCAGCGAAATTTGGTTATCTTGGCCGCCTGTCACGATCACTTCACTGAGCGAGCGAGACGATCCGTAATAATCCATGTATTTCACGACGCATCGCTCGACCATAGGTTGCCACTTTTCAATCCGCGCATTATTAATGGGAATATATACCGAGACGTCTTGCACTTGGAAAAACGCCTTAAAAGCTTCAGATTTCGGCGTGGAGGCAGCATAAAAGATAAGGGGCACTAAAAAGGCAAGAATCAACGCAAACCAAGAGCCTAATGGCATTTTTGTGGATGTGTAAACAGGACCGTCAATCGCAGGGTTTGTCGAGGCGCCGCTTGGCACCGATGCAGGCTCAACGCTAAGCGTATCAACGGGGGCGGCAGGCGACTGAGTCAACTTATCGCTGGCAGGTGCGTCACTGCTCGTCACGTCGTCTTGCTGGATAGACGTCGGATCCATCACTGGTGGAGATGGAATATCAACGTCTTGATCATTGTAAGCTTCCACTGAGCATACGACCTGATAGCCGCGTTTCGGCACGGTTTTGACAAACATCGGGCTTTTGGTCGAATCTTTCAGCGCACGACGAAGCGTAGAAATGGATTGCGTTAGGCTTGAATCATCAACTTCAAACCCTTGCTTACGCCAAACGTAATCGTGAATTCGGTGGCGCGTTACGATCGCATGTGGCTCTTCAATCAACACCATTAAAACGCGAGCTTCATTACTGCCTAGTCGAATAAGTTCGTCTGCTTCGTGTAGATCGATGACAGAGCTGTCACTAGGAGAAAAGACGAAGCGTTCTCCCAAAAGGTATCGGTTTGATTTGTTGAGCATTTGTTTACTTAACCTGCTGGAATTCGGGTGTGCCACAAGGAACAGACACTGAATTTAAGTAAAATATGCGACGATTATACCTGAAATGAGAAAAGCACCTCAAGAAATGAAAAAATGATTTACGAGGGTTGAAAAGCAATTCTTCGCCCTTATTTAAAGAGAGTTATTTAGACTTATTACCATTTGTTTTTGGGGTTAAAATGAGCGATCAAGCTACTCTACAAAGTAAGGAAACGCGCGGTTTCCAATCCGAAGTAAAGCAACTACTGCATTTAATGATCCACTCACTGTATTCCAACAAAGAAATCTTTCTGCGTGAGTTGATTTCTAACGCATCGGATGCGGCAGACAAATTGCGCTTTAAAGCGTTATCGAATTCAGAGCTTTATGAAAATGATGGCGACCTTCGCGTCCGTCTCAGCGTCAACAAAGAAGCGGGCACGCTCACCATTGATGACAATGGCATTGGTATGACGCGCGATGAAGTGATCGATAACCTCGGTACCATTGCAAAGTCAGGGACGGCGGATTTCTTTAAACAACTTTCTGATGATCAAACCAAAGACAGCCAATTGATTGGTCAGTTTGGTGTGGGCTTCTACTCCGCATTTATTGTGGCAGACAAAGTCTCAGTGACAACGCGTGCAGCAGGCACGCCGAACTCTGAAGCTGTGCAATGGGAATCAACGGGCGAAGGTGATTACACCATCGAAGGCGTTGAAAAAGCCTCACGTGGTACGTCCATTACTCTGCACTTGCGCGAAGAAGACAAAGAATACCTTGATGACTGGCGTCTACGTGAAGTTATCGGTAAATACTCTGATCATATCGGTATCCCCGTTGAAATTTGGGCAAATGAGCGTGACGAAGAAGGGAATGAAACCGACCAAGGCAAATGGGAAAAAATCAACAAAGCCCAGGCACTTTGGACACGCTCTAAATCTGATGTAACAGATGAAGAGTACCAAGAGTTTTATAAACACCTCTCACACGATTTTGCTGATCCTCTGCTTTGGAGTCATAACCGAGTAGAAGGTAAAAACGATTACACCAGTTTGCTGTATGTGCCATCGAAAGCGCCATGGGACATGTTTAACCGCGATCATAAGCATGGTCTGAAACTGTATGTCCAACGCGTTTTTATTATGGATGATGCGTCTCAATTCATGCCGAGCTACCTACGATTTGTGCGTGGTCTGATAGATTCTAATGACTTACCACTGAACGTTTCGCGTGAAATTCTGCAAGATAACAAAGTAACCCAAACGCTTCGTAATGCCTGTACAAAACGCGTGCTAACCATGCTTGAGCGTTTGGCGAAGAACGAGCCAGAGAAATACCAAGCATTTTGGAAAGAATTTGGTCTGGTGCTCAAAGAAGGCCCAGCGGAAGACTTCAGCAACCGTGAGAAAATTGCGGGCTTGCTACGTGTTGCTTCAACGCAGTCTGACAGCAGTGAGCAAACGGTGTCATTGGCGGATTACGTATCTCGAATGAAAGAAGAGCAAGACAAGATCTTCTACCTCACAGCAGATACGTATCAGGCTGCGAAAAACAGCCCACACCTTGAGCAATTCAAAGCAAAAGGCATTGAAGTTATTTTGATGTACGACCGCATTGATGAATGGTTGATGGGTTACCTGCCAGAGTTTGATGGCAAACAGTTCCAGGCCATCACGAAAGCGGATCTGGACCTGAGCAAATTTGAAGACGATAACGAGAAAGAAAAACGCGAAGAGACGCAAAAAGCCTTCGAGTCCGTTGTTGAACGTACAAAAGCGTATTTGGGCGACCGTGTGAAAGAGGTTCGTACCACATTCAAATTGTCTGGCACACCCGCGGTTGTAGTCACGGATGAATTTGAAATGGGCACACAGATGGCGAAACTGCTTGCGGCTGCGGGTCAGCAAGCGCCTGAAGTGAAGTACATCTTTGAATTGAACCCTGAACATGCACTGGTGAAACAAATGGCTGATGAAGCTGACGAAGAAGCGTTCGGTCGTTGGGCTGAAATGTTACTTGGGCAAGCGATGTTGGCTGAACGTGGTTCAATGGAAGATCCGTCACAGTTCTTAACAGCCGTTAATCAATTATTGACTAAAGGCTAATGGTATCTAACCCACGGAAATGTAAATAATCTATAGCAAGCCCAGCACGATTGCTGGGCTTGCTAGCGTTTACGTAACCGTGTATGTTTCATTTTTTGCGAAAAATCCAAGTTAAAAAGGGGATAACAATGCGCATCATTCTTCTGGGCGCTCCAGGTGCGGGTAAAGGAACTCAAGCGCAGTTCGTCATGGAAAAGTATGGAATTCCACAGATTTCCACAGGTGACATGCTACGTGCAGCAATCAAAGCCGGTACTGAAATGGGCAAACAGGCGAAGGCAGTTATCGACGCTGGTCAGCTTGTATCGGACGACATCATTCTAGGTCTGGTGAAAGAGCGTATTGCACAAGAAGATTGTGCGAAAGGCTTCCTGCTGGATGGCTTCCCACGTACGATCCCACAAGCTGATGGCTTGAAAGAAATCGGTGTGGATGTTGATTTCGTTCTAGAATTCGACGTTGCTGACAGCGTGATCGTTGAGCGTATGAGCGGTCGTCGTGCGCACCTGGCCTCAGGTCGTACTTACCACGTTGTTTACAACCCACCTAAAGTGGAAGGTAAAGACGACGTGACCGGTGAAGACTTGGTTGTTCGTGATGACGACAAAGAAGAAACCGTACTAGCACGTCTAGGCGTATACCACGATCAAACGTCGCCGCTTATCTCTTTCTACAAAAAAGAAGCAGAAGCAGGCAAGACGCAGTACCTAACGTTCGACGGTACTAAGCAAGTGGCTGAAGTCAGTGCTGAGATCGAAAAAGCGCTAGGTTAATTCCTCGCTTTTTTGGAAAAAGGGCAGTCTAAGGATTGCCCTTTTTTGATCCGAAACGACGCTGCATCAGTAGTGGTATGCTTGCGAGTTCGTGATATTCTTTTGGCGTAACATACTGTTGAAGCAGGTTGAAATGGAAAATAAAAACAAAACTGGCGTGTTACTGGCCAATCTAGGGACACCCGAGGCACCAACGGCGAAAGCGGTAAGTGCTTTCTTAAGCGAATTTCTTCATGACCAGCGTGTTGTAGACATGACGCGTTGGTTATGGTGTCCGTTACTTCACGGCATTATTCTTCCTGTGCGCTCACCAAAGGTCGCAAAGCTCTATCAAAGTGTGTGGATGGAAGAAGGGTCGCCATTAATGGTGTACTCTCAGCGCCAGAAAGCCGCGCTGGAGACCGTCATTGATATGCCTGTTGAGCTCGGCATGACCTATGGTCAGCCAAGTATCTTAAGTGCTGTTGAATCACTTCAAGCCCAAGGGTGTGAAAGAATTCTCGTGTTGCCGCTCTATCCGCAATACTCGCGCACAACCACTGCGGCAGTGTTTGACAAGCTGGCAAAGTCCATGAAAGGCAAACCAGTGATCCCTGAGTTTCGTTTTATCAATCAATACTATGATGATAAAGCATACATTGACGCGCTTGCGCAATCTGTGGAATTGCATTGGGATGCGAACGGCAAACCTGACATGTTGGTGTGTTCTTACCACGGTATTCCTAAGCGTTATGCTGACAATGGTGACCCTTACCGTGAACACTGCCACGACACGACAGAGCGATTGATTGCCCGCCTGAACACAGATGTGAAGATTAAAACCACCTTCCAATCTCGATTCGGTCGCGAAGAATGGTTACAGCCATACACAGACAAAACACTAGAGCAATTGCCGAAAGACGGCGTGAAGCGTGTTGACATTATCTCGCCAGCATTCTCTGTAGATTGCTTGGAAACTCTGGAAGAAATTGCAGAACAATGCCACGACAGCTTCATGGAAGCGGGCGGCGAGGCATTTCGATTTATCCCCTGTCTGAACGATGCGCCAGCGCATATCGATATGATGCGCCAACTGGTGGAGCGTCATACTCAAGGTTGGTAACAGTTTCATTGATGCTAGAATGAATTTCTGTCGCACCAATTTGTATGGGAGATATTCCCACTGCAAATTAGTGTGATAGAATTCTCACTTTCGCCACTACTACGACGCATCGATATCATGAAATTTCCAGGCCAACGCAAATCAAAGCATTACTTTCCTGTGCATGCACGTGACCCTCTATTGGTTCAAGCGAGCGAACAACGTAAGCTGACGCGACCGCACGTTATCGGTATTGATCAGACGCTGGTTGATATTGAAGCCAAGGTGAGCGACGAATTTCTTGCTAAGTATGCATTGAGCAAAGGCCATTCTTTGGTAATTGACGATAAGCGCGCAGAAGCCTTGTATCAAGAACTCAAAGAAAACAACATGATTAGCCATGAGTTTGCGGGTGGCACCATTGGTAACACGCTGCACAACTACTCAACACTGGCCGATGATAAATCGATTCTGCTGGGTGTAATGAGTCGTGATATTACAATCGGCAGCTACTCATACCGTTACCTGTGTAATACCTCAAGCCGTATGGACTTGAACTACCTTCAACCTGTTCAAGGGCCAATTGGTCGCTGTTATGCACTGATCAGTGAAGAAGGTGAGCGTACGTTTGCGATCAGCGAAGGTTTGATGAACCAACTGAAGCCCGAGTCAATTCCAGAGCATATCTTTAAGAATGCATCTGCACTCGTGCTTACCGCGTATCTCGTGCGTTGCAAAGAAGGTGATCCAATGCCTGAAGCAACCATGAGAGCCATTGAGTTTGCGAAAAAATATGACGTCCCTGTGGTCATGACCATGGGCACGAAATACGTGATTCAAAACAACCCACAATGGTGGCGTGAATTCCTTGCAGAGCATGTTTCAGTTGTCGCAATGAATGAAGAAGAAGCCGAAGCGCTAACCGGTGAATCCGACCCATTGATTGCAGCAGATAAAGCCCTTGAGTGGGTAGACATGGTGCTATGTACTGCAGGCCCAATAGGCCTCTACATGGCCGGTTACACTGAAGAGAGTGCGAAACGCGAAACCAGCCTTCCACTGCTGCCAGGCCCAATTGCAGAATTCAACATGTACGAATTCAGCCGCCCGATGATGAAGAAAGATTGTGATACACCGTCTAAGGTTTATTCGCACATCGCACCATACATGGGTGGCCCAGAGCGCATTAAGAACACCAATGGTGCAGGCGATGGCGCATTGTCTGCCGTGCTTCATGATATGTCAGCGAACCGTTATCACCGTGATAACGTGCCAAACTCAAGCAAGCATAGCTTCCAATACCTCACCTACAGCTCGTTCTCACAAGTGTGTAAATACGCAAACCGCGTAAGTTATGAAGTATTGGCGCAGCATTCCCCTCGTTTGTCTCGCGGCCTTCCTGAGAGGGAAGATTCGCTAGAAGAGGCTTACTGGGAACGCTAAATCTCTGCCGTATTAGGCGCTTATGCTGCGTTGATTTCATCGATTCTGTCAGTCACTTAGTGAACTAAGCTCCCGACCAGAATCTATTCATCGCCTTGCTTAAGTGCCTACTACGTTGAGATTTCTCAGCCATAGAAAACCGTCTTACGGCGGTTTTTTCGTTTTGTGAAAGGGTTAAGCTGCCGACCAGAATCTATTCATCGCCTTGCTTAAGTACCCACTACGTTGAGATTTCTCAGCCATAGAAAACCGCCTTATGGGCGGTTTTTTCGTTTTGTGAAATAGTTAAGCTCCCAAACCAGAATCCATTTCATAGCCTTGCTTAAGTACCCTCTGCGTAGAGATTTCTCAGACATAAAAAAACCGCCACTGATGGCGGTTTTTTGTTTTTGAGTGCTTCTCGTTCTTAGCCCTTGTTGTAGGCTTCGTTGTGAACGGCTGCTATGGCGCGACCAGAAGGGTCTGCTGCATTTTTGAAGCTCTCATCCCACTCGATGGCTTTCGCGCTTGAACAAGCGATTGACGGGCCACCAGGTACACACTCCGCTGCGCTTGGCAGTGGGAACAATTCTTCAAAGATCTCGCGGTATGCATAACCTTCTTTCGTTGTTGGTGTGTTGTAAGGGAAACGGAATTGTGCAGTTTCCATTTGTTGGTCTGTCACTTTCTCTTCAGCGACGGCCTTCAGAGTATCAATCCAGTTGTAGCCAACGCCGTCTGAGAACTGCTCTTTTTGACGCCATGCGATAGATGCTGGTAGGTAGTGCTCGAAACACTCACGCAAAATGTGTTTTTCCATTTTACCATTACCACACATCTTGTCTTCAGGGTTCAAGCGCATCGCAACATCGATGAACTCTTTGTCGAGGAAAGGTACGCGACCTTCAACACCCCATGCCGCTAACGATTTGTTCGCACGGGCACAGTCAAACATGTTCAATGCGAGAAGCTTACGAACAGTTTCTTCGTGGAACTCTTTCGCGTTTGGCGCTTTGTGGAAGTACAAATAGCCGCCAAAAATTTCATCAGCACCTTCGCCAGAAAGCACCATTTTGATGCCCATCGCTTTGATTTTACGACCCATCAAGTACATTGGCGTTGAAGCGCGAATGGTGGTGACGTCATACGTTTCAATGTGGTAAATCACATCGCGAATCGCATCAAGGCCTTCTTGAATGGTGTAAGTCATCTCGTGGTGAACCGTACCAATCTGGTCTGCCACTTCACGCGCAGCTTTCAAGTCTGGCGCACCTTCAAGGCCAACTGCAAACGAGTGCAGTTGTGGCCACCAAGCTTCTGATTGACCATCGTCTTCAACACGCATTGCAGCAAAGCGCTTCGCAACCGCAGACGTGATGGATGAATCCAAGCCACCTGATAGCAATACACCGTAAGGTACATCGGTCATCAACTGACGCTTAACGGCATCTTCCAATGCCTTCGTCAGGTCTTCTTTGCTGGTGGAGTTACCTTGAACCGCTGCGTATTCATTCCAATCACGCACGTAGTAGCGGTGCGGTTCGGCATCACCTGAACGTAGGTAAGAACCTGGAGGGAACTCGCTGATGGTTTTACACACAGGCACGAGGGCTTTCATTTCAGATGCGACGTAAAAATTACCGTGCTCATCATGGCCTTGGTAAAGCGGAATAATACCGATATGGTCGCGACCAATGAGATAGGTATCTTTTTCCTCATCGTAAAGAATGAACGCGAAAATACCGTTAAGTTCTTCGAGCAGGTCTTCGCCCATGTCTTGGTAGAGCGCCAGTATCACTTCACAGTCAGAATCTGTTTGGAAGTCATACTTGTCTTCATAACGCGCACGGATTTCTTTGTGGTTGTAAATTTCGCCGTTGACCGCGAGGATGTGTTTTTTGTCAGGGCTATAAAGCGGTTGAGCGCCACTGTTTAGACCAACTATCGCGAGACGCTCGTGCGCCAGGATCGCATTGTCTGATGAATAAATACCTGACCAGTCAGGGCCACGGTGGCGGAGCTTTTTAGACATTTCCAGCGCTGATTGACGAAGCGCCGTTGCATCTGACTTAATATCCAGAATGCCAAATACAGAACACATAAATCCCTCTCTTACTTCCCTTCGCAACGATGTCGTGCGTAATTTAAATCTTTATTGCCCCCAATTTGCCAATTTGAATAAAAAAAGCAACCAGTTGTGGAGAAAAAAATAGAAAACTGGAAACTTGATTTTAATCTATTCGGAAAAATGGCCGATTTGGTGAATAAACGTTAGTCGTTGTGTGTTTTTTGAACACTTTGCGTGTGATGAATGAAAAGACTCACGTTAGCGTGCGTTATCTTCATTAGCGATGAGCTGATCTTTCACGTGGCGAGCAAAACCAGCTCCCGCTTCGCAATAGATGTTATAGGCTTCATCCACGCCGAGAGACTTGAGCAATTCTATCTCATCGCTGTACTTCGCAATCGCCGCGACTTTACCGTTAAATCCTAATTGATGAATCTGTTCCATCGCGATGGTATTTGCTTGACTATGCGGCATGGCTAATAAAATGAGTTCAATGTGCTGTGAGGAGGTAACGCGTGACCAAAAATCGGGGTCAGTGGCGTTACCTTGAATAACGTGTCGGCCCGCTTCCTTGTGGAGTGCAACCGATTCATCACGCGCTTCAATGCCCAGCACTTTGCCGGGAAAGGCGTCTGCCAACTCATCATAGGCGCCACTGCCAATGCGGCCCATGCCCAAGATAACGATAGAAGAATGACCAAGGTCGATCAGTTGATCATTGTGGTGAATCTTTTCTGGGTTGGGATCGTGGAATCGTTTCGATGCATGGGTATAGATCTTGTGGCTGAATGTGTTCAGCGGCGCTGCAAGCACGAAGGAAAGCGACACAGCGATGGCCAATGCGACGAGTATACTGCCGGGCATAAAGTCCATTTTGTAGGCTATACCGCCGACAATGAGGCCAAACTCGCTGTAGTTAAACAGTGTTAAAGACGCAAATAACGAGGTTCTTACTCGGAACTTAAAGCTGTTGAATACGCCGTAATACAATAACCCTTTGAGAGGTAGTATCAGCATAAACAAGATCGCGATCATGAAGCCTTCAACGGTGGGCTGCTCTGAAAGCCCAATATTGAGGAAGAAGCAGACCAAAAAGAGTTCTTTGAGATTGAACAGCGACTTGGCCATTTCAGAAGCGCGTGAATGGCCCGCCATCATCATGCCGAGGATCAACGCCCCCAAATCCGCTTTCATCCCTACCGCGTCAAACAGGCCTGCACCTGCAACCAGTGCCAGGAAGATGCCGTACAGTACTAAGACTTCACCGTGTCCCGCCTTATCAAGCAATCTGAACAAAACAGGTCGAAGAAGTGGTAACGCAAATAGAACTAATGCTTCAATGCCAGGCACTTTGCCAGAAGTCGCTGTTAGGAACACCACGGCGAAAATGTCCTGCATGATCAGAACGCCGATAGCGAGTGTGCCGTAAGTGGCATTCATTTCGCCTTTTTCTTGAAGCGCTTTGATGGCAAATACAGTGCTAGAGAAGGAGAGGGCAAAAGCAATTAACACGATCTCGTTCAACGCAAGCGCTGAGAAAGCACTTAAACCTAGGGTTTTGAAAACAAGTAAACAGAGGGTGAAAACGGCTGTTGTCAGCACATTATGGACTGATGCCCCAAGCCAGATTTCGCGATTCAGCAGTGATTTAACATCAAGTTTTAAACCAATGCTAAACAAGAGCAGGGTGACACCAAGATCGGCAAGCGTTTGAATGAGTGGAGTCGAGGCATAACCCGCAGCGTTCAGGCCGAAGCCCGCAATAAGAAAACCAACCAATGGTGGCATGTGGCAGCGCAGCATGAGAAATCCGCTAACAAAAGCGACGGCGATAATGATCAGATCCATAAAGCGAGCGTTTTTCCTTTTAACTGTCTGTCGTAGGTGCGCGAGTGCTAACCAAGAGAGGGAACTCTCTCAGTAATAAGCGGATTTGCTTAAGGTTTTATTTTCTCATGATAAAGCAAATGCATATTTGAGAGCCAGCAATCAGGAATAAAACTGGGGAGTTATCGTGTTTAATTCGTTACACAGTGTGAAGGGGGAGTTTTGTCAGAATGTTAGATGGATGCGACAGCCCAAAAACAAAAAGTCCATAAGTGAACCTTATGGACTTTTAGTGGTGCGAATCGCGCTGGAACACCTAGGTGTTCATGATGTTCAGTCTTCCAACAGTCTTTGCAATAGCGCGCCATTAAGCATCGCACGTTTCACCAGCGCAAACGCGCCGAGTGTTGGTGTTGAAGATAAGCCCGCTGCAACGATAGGCAAATTCTGATGGAACGTTTTCAGTGATTGGTTTTCAACGCAGCGCTGAATGGCTGGGAAAACCACGCTCTCAGCTTCTGTAATTTCGCCTGAGATAACAATTTGCTGTGGGTTGAACAGGTTGATGGTCATCGCAATGGCTTTACCAAGGTGATTACCAACCTTGACCAAAACTTGGCGAGCGAGTTCATCGCCAGCGACAGCGGCGCGGCAGATATCAGACACATCCAATTCTTTTTTGCCCTGCAACATGCTTTCGTGGCCCTGTGCGAGCAATTGCTGTGCGTGCTCTATGATGGCAGGGTTCGATGCCACGGTTTCTAAACAACCGAAGTTTCCGCACTGACATTTTTTGCCGAGTGGGTCGATTTGAATATGACCAATCTCACCCACATTGCGGTTATAGCCCAAGAAAACCTGCCCATTAACGATGATACCTGCGCCCGCACCGTTATGAACACTGACGAGCAGGGTATCAAAATAATTTTTACTCACCCCGAAATAATGTTCCGCGAGTGCTTGTCCTCGGGTGTCATTCCCGATGAAACACTGCACACCAAATTCGTCGCGAATTAAGTCACTTAGCGGTAATTTATCGATGGAGATATTCGGCATGTATTCAACAACACCCGCTTCAGCATCGACGAGACCAGGCAATGAGATCGCAACAGCAATGAGTTCACGAACAATGTGTTGTTGAGCGGCAAGGAAGCTGTGAAGGCGGTATAGAAGGCCCTCGATGAGTGCATCTTGATCTTGGTATTGGAAGAGCTCGTCATGCTGACCAAGTAGTCGACCTGACAAATCAAACAGAGATATTTCGATTCGATCGCGACCTAGACGGACTGCGAGGGAATGGAAGGGGGCACATTCGGTGGTCAACGAGATAGCTCGTCGACCGCCTGTGGACGCTTGTTGCGCGACTTCTTTGATCAAGCCACGCTCAAGTAACTGACGGGTAATTTTGGTAACACTTGCTGGTGCGAGGCTGCTCACATCTGCAATTTGAATACGAGAAATCGGCCCTTGTTGGTCGATAAGTCGATAAACGGCGGCACCGTTTAACTGTTTAACCAGATCTACGTTACCAATTTGTCCGCCTGTCATAAATGTCCTAGTTCATTGAGTATTCGCCGTTAACTACAGTCGCTTTAACGTTAAAATCGCGATCAAACACGGTCAGGTTAGCGACGTATCCTGGTTGGATAGCCCCTAGCTTGTCGTCCATGCCGATAGCTCGGGCAGGATACAAGGTTGCCATGCGGACCACTTCGTCTAAAGCGATGCCTACATGTTCGACAGAGTTTTGAACTGCTTCAATCATCGTCAATGCCGAACCACCAAGCGTGCCATTCTCATCTACACACTTGCCGTCTCGGTAATATACTTTCTTACCTACAAAAATAAAGTGATCCATGTCTGCTCCTGCAGGCGCTGCTGCATCAGTAACAAGAACCAGTTTTTCGCCTTTCAATTTATGGGCAATGCGAATGTTTGCATAGTCAACGTGGAAACCATCTGCAATCACACCCGTATAAACGTCAGGGGTGTCGTAGATAGCGCCAACCATGCCTGGCTCGCGTCCAGCGATAGGCGTCATCGCGTTGAACAGGTGTGTAGCGAAGGTAATACCTGCACGAAAACCTTTACGCGCTTCAACGTAGCTGGCGTTAGTGTGGCCAGCCGATACCACGATACCTGCAGCTGACAACTGACGAATATGCTCGTCTGGTGTTAGTTCAGGTGCCAAGGTAACTTTGGTCACAACGTCTGCGTTAGCTGCAATGAAGTCAATCATTGCATCGTCAGAGCGACGAATGAAATCGACACTGTGAATGCCTTTTTTCGCGACGTTTAGGTAAGGACCTTCAAGGTGCAGACCTAGCGCTTGGTTAGCGTATTTGGCTTGGTATTCACGAATCGCATTGACAGATGCCTTCATGTCTTCGTCAGAAGACGTGATAAGCGTAGGCAGGAAGCTGGTGCAACCTGACTTTAGGTTAGCCAAATGCATAGTGCGGATGGTATCAGCCGTCACTTCATCGTTGAACATTACACCGCCGCAACCATTGAGTTGCAGATCGATAAAACCTGGGCTTAGGTACGCGCCGTCTAATGATCGCGTCTCAATCCCTTCTGGCAATTCATTTTCTGGGCAAACAGTCTGGATAAGACCGCCATCAACGATGACGGCATGGTTGTCCAGCACGTCGCTACCTGTGAATACACGGCAGTTAGTCAGTGCGTACATGAATACTTCCCTACCTTACAGGTTGTTAATGTTTTGTGCTTCTAGCTCTTGGAAGTACTTAACGGTCTTCACTTTCAGCTCAGCAGTTGATGGCTCATCACACACCATCAGTGCTTTAGGATGCAACTGAAGGGCAGACACTGTCCACAAATGGTTTACAGAACCTTCTACAGCAGCTTGCAGAGCCAACGCTTTATTGTGGCCAGTGATTAGGATCATCACTTCTTCTGCATCTAACAGTGTACCAACACCGATGGTCAGTGCATGTTTAGGTACTTGGTTGATGTCGTTATCGAAGAAACGAGAGTTTGCGATACGCGTATCTTCAGTCAGTGTCTTGATGCGAGTGCGCGAAGACAAAGAAGACGCTGGCTCGTTAAATGCGATATGCCCATCGTTGCCAATACCACCCATGAACAGGTTAATTTTACCAAACGATTTGATTTTGTCTTCGTAACGTTTGCATTCAACCATGTGGTCTTCAGCGTTGCCGTTAAGAAGGTTGATGTTTTCTTCTTTAATATCAATGTGGTTAAAGAAGTTGTTGAACATAAAGCTGCGGTAAGATTCAGGGTGGTCTGCAGGGATACCACAGTACTCATCCATGTTGAATGTTACCACGTTTTGGAAGCTTACTTCGCCTTGCTTATGAAGGTTAATCAGCTGCTTATAAGTGTTCAACGGGGTGCCACCAGTCGGCAGACCCAGAACAAACGGACGTTCTTCTGTTGGAGCGAATTTGTTAATTGCATCAACAATATAGCGTGCTGACCAAAGGCCTACTTCATGTGCGGTTTGTAAAGGGATAAGTCTCACGGGACACCTCTCAGTTAATTCGAAATCTGACTACGTATCATAGTGTAATTGTATCTTACTTTTTATCATAAAATAAGTTTTATGAGCGTGCTAGCAAAAAACCCGATCTTCTATTGTTTTGAGTGACCATAATCACATTTGCCTATGTTTTAATTTGCGGGGCGAAATTAATGGAATAAACTGCGAATGACTCACATAGGATCGTAAAAAAAGTCCCATGTTGTCATTCTACATCTGAGAAAGAACCACTATAGGGGGAACATAGGTGAATATTCTTGGGTATTTTCAAAAAGTAGGTAAAGCATTGATGGTGCCAGTCGCCACGCTTCCTGCAGCTGCAATTTTAATGGGTATTGGTTACTGGATTGATCCAAATGGTTGGGGTGCTAACAGTGCACTTGCAGCTTTCTTGATCAAAGCAGGCGCCGCAATTATCGACAATATGTCTGTACTGTTCGCAGTTGGTGTTGCGTACGGTATGTCTAAAGATAAAGATGGTGCTGCTGCGCTATCTGGTTTTGTTGGTTTCCTTGTTGTTACCACTCTTCTGTCTCCGGGCGCTGTTGCACAAATCCAGGGTATCGACCCTAGCGCTGTGCCAGCTGCATTCGGCAAAATCAACAACCAGTTCGTAGGTATCTTGGTTGGTATCGTTTCTGCTGAATTGTACAACCGTTTCTCTGCAGTTGAACTTCACAAAGCGTTGGCGTTCTTCTCTGGTAAGCGTCTTGTACCAATCCTGACATCTTTTGCTGGTATCTTTATTGCGTTCATCCTGATGTACGTATGGCCAACCGTATACGGTGGTCTAGTAAGCTTCGGTGAAGGCATCCAAGGTATGGGTGAAGTCGGTGCAGGTCTATATGCATTTTTTAACCGTCTTCTGATTCCTGTTGGTCTGCACCACGCACTGAACTCAGTGTTCTGGTTCGACGTTGCAGGCATTAACGATATTCCTAACTTCCTGGGTGGCGCTAAGTCAATCGCAGAAGGTACTGCTACTGTTGGTGTAACAGGTATGTACCAAGCTGGCTTCTTCCCAATCATGATGTTTGGTCTTCCAGGTGCGGCACTCGCTATCTACCACACTGCGAAAGCTGAAAATAAAGAGAAAGTTGCATCTATCATGATCGCTGCCTCTTTTGCATCTTTCTTCACGGGTGTGACTGAGCCTCTAGAATTCTCATTCATGTTCCTAGCACCAGGTCTGTACGTACTGCACGCAGCATTGACAGGTCTTTCTGTATACATCGCTGCATCTATGCAGTGGATTGCAGGTTTCGGCTTCTCAGCTGGTCTTGTGGATATGGTTCTGTCTACGCGTAACCCGCTAGCCGTTAACTGGTTCATGCTGATTGCTCAAGGCGCTGTGTTCTCGGTGATTTACTACACTGTGTTCCGTGCTGTTATCGTTAAATTCGACCTGAAAACGCCAGGCCGTGAAGACGAAGATGAAGAATCAACATCCGGTGTTACTGGTTCAAAAGAAACGAGTGAACTAGCGCGTCAATACCTGAAAGCGCTGGGTGGCCACGACAACCTAACCAACATCGATGCATGTATTACTCGTCTACGTCTGACTGTTAAAGATGGCAACCAGATCGATGAGAAAACGCTGAAAGCACTTGGTGCGATGGGCGTTGTTAAATTAGGCACCAATAACCTACAGGTTATCTTGGGTCCTCTAGCAGAAATCGTTGCTGGCGAAATGAAAAAAGTTGGCGTTAGCGAAGATTTGACAAACGTCAAACTGCCATAATCTAGTTTTACTGACAAATTAGTTATCTAGCCGGCCTTTAACGGGGTCGGCTTTTTTTGGGCCTTTTTCGGCCGAATCGTAGGAAAAATGTACATGAATAATACGTTTAAGCTTGGTTTTCTTCCTGTTGCGATTGCAACAGGCCTCGCAGGTTGTGGCGTTCTTCCACTGCAATCTGCTGATCAAAATGTTGTTGATGCATTAGCCTCTCAATTGGACATCAGTTATGACGTTCAAACTAATCATGGCGCGCAAGAAGGCCTTGCTTGTCAGACGATGGGCGCTGAGTGGGCATCATGTAACAACGTCATCATGACGGTTGTTAACGAAGGTGAAGCCGTTGCTGATAAGAACTGGCGTATTTATTTACACAGCATTCGCGTCATTCTGGACGTTGCAAATGAAGATTTCACCATCAAGCACATCACCGGTGACCTTTACGAGCTAGCCCCAACAGCATCTTTCAAAGGCTTCGCGAAAGACGAGACCGTTGAAATTCCGATGATTGCTGAATACTGGCAGTTGTTTGAAACAGACTTTATGCCACGTGCCTATGTGGTTGCTGGTGATGCAACACCACGTGCAATTGACTCTCTAAACACTGAAAACGTTGACGCATTTGTCGCTGAAATCGACGGCAATAAATGGAAACGCACGCCTGAAGACAACAACATTCTGGCGACTGCAGCGTCTCGCTTCGCGAAAAACAGCGATGTCGAAGCCTTGTCTGAAAGTGCTATCGACGTTGCAATTATCCCAACACCGCTGAAAACGCGCCAAATGCGCGGCGAGTTGAACGTAGCGTCTGGTTTTGCACTCAGCAACAACGCTCTGGATGCAGAGCAGCTAGAGGCATTTGAAACACGTGCAGCGCTACTTGGTGTAAACACCAAAGGCGAAACCGCGCTAAGCATCACGCTGGATGAGAACGCGTTCAGCGGCGAAGAAGCGGTATCGGGAGCCTATAAGCTTGCTATCAACGCGGGTGGCGTTGAAGTACTAGGCTTCGACAGCGTAGGTGCTTTCTACGGTCTTCAGTCTCTGCTTGCTCTGACTGAAAAAGGCGAGAACGCAACCCTGCCAATGGTTGCGATTGAAGATGCCCCACGTTTTGATTACCGCGGTGTGATGGTCGATGTGGGCCGTAACTTCCACTCAAAAGAAGCGATGTTGCGTACCATTGATCAAATGGCGGCATACAAGCTAAACAAACTTCACCTGCACCTGACCGATGATGAAGGCTGGCGTTTAGAGATCCCTGGCTTGCCAGAGTTGACTGAGGTGGGTTCAAACCGTTGTCACGATCTTTCAGAGACATCATGCCTGCTGCCGCAGCTAGGTTCAGGTCCAACAACGGACAATTTCGGTTCGGGTTTCTTCTCTAAAGCGGATTACGTAGAAATTCTGCGTCATGCAAAAGCGCGCGGCATTGAAGTTATCCCTGAAATCGACATGCCTGCTCACTCTCGTGCGGCCGTTGTGTCTATGGAAGCGCGTTACTCTAAATATGCCGAACAAGGCGATCTTACGAAAGCAGAAGAGTTCCGTCTGATGGATCCATTGGATACATCAAATGTCACCACTGTTCAGCTTTACGACAAGCGCAGCTTCATCAACCCTTGTATGGATTCGTCGCTACGTTTCGTTGATAAAGTGATTACTGAAGTAAAAGCCATGCATGCAGAAGCGGGTATGCCGCTAAATACATGGCACTTCGGTGGTGATGAAGCGAAAAACATCAAGCTGAACGCAGGTTTCCAAGACATCAATGCGTCTGAGCCTGTGGCTTGGAAAGGCAACATTGATATGAGCAAAGAAGACAAGCCATTTGCTCAGTCTCCAATGTGTCAAAAAATGATAGCGGAAGGCGTGGCGGCAGACTTTGGTCACTTACCAAGCTACTTTGCAGAGCGAGTGAGCAGTGTTGTTAATGCTCATGGCATTGAAAACTTCCAAGCATGGCAGGATGGCCTAAAGTACTCGAAAGATGCGTCTGCGTTTGAAACCGAAAACACACGCGTAAACTTCTGGGATGTTCTTTACTGGGGCGGCGATGCGTCAGCATACGATTGGGCGAGCAAAGGTTACGATGTGATCGTGTCTAACCCTGACTATGTGTACTTGGATATGCCGTATGAAGTGGATCCGAAAGAGCGCGGTTACTACTGGGCAACCCGTGCGACTGATACCCGTAAGATGTTTGGTTTCGCGCCGGAAAACTTGCCACAGAATGCTGAAACGTCTGTAGACCGCGACGGTAATGGCTTCAATGGTAAAGGTACTGTTGACCACAACCAAGGTTTCTACGGTCTATCTGCACAGCTTTGGAGTGAAACTGTTCGCACTGATGCGCAGTACGAGTACATGGTCTTCCCACGTGTGATCGCAGCGGCTGAGCGTGCATGGCACAAAGCTGACTGGGAACTGGATTACCAAGTCGGTAAAGCCTTCAACCTAGACACCAACTTCGTGAACAAAGATGCCCAGCTTCAAGACTGGACACGCTTTGCAAACGTGATGGGTCAACGTGAAATGGCGAAACTGGATGCCGCTGGCATTCAATACCGTATTCCAGTTCCAGGTGCTAAATTGGACGCGGGTAAGCTTCACATGAACATCAGCATGCCAGGTCTACCGCTTCAATACTCTGTTGATGCGGGTAAGACATGGATCGACTACTCAGCGCCAGTAGCTATTGACAGCAATGTTAATGTAAAAGTACGCGCTTTGAGTGCAGATAAACAACGTGAAGGTCGCGTGGTTTCTCTGTAATTCCCTCGAAAAGCATCAAAGCCCGCGTCTTGCGGGCTTTTTTTTGTCCAAATGGCTTTGGTGCGTTCAGTAGTGGTTGAGTAAATAGCCACGATCGGGGATTATTGGGCGTTATTTTTAAGTTATGTCGAATTCGGTTCTTCCTACGAGGTATTTTTGATGAGTGAGTCTGAGGCTCGTCCAAGCAACTTTATCCGTCAAATCATCGACAAAGATTTGGCGAATGGTGCTCATGCAACTGTTCACACGCGTTTCCCGCCTGAGCCAAATGGCTATTTGCACATTGGCCATGCGAAATCTATCTGCTTGAACTTCGGTATCGCGAAAGACTACCAGGGTCAGTGTAATCTTCGTTTTGACGACACCAACCCAGAAAAAGAAGATATTGAGTACGTTGAATCCATCAAGAACGATGTGAATTGGTTGGGTTTCCAATGGGACGGCGAGGTTTGCTATTCATCTGATTACTTCGATCGCTTACACGGCTACGCTGTCGAGTTGATTGAAAAAGGCTTGGCATATGTTGAAGAGCTGAGCCCTGATGAAATCCGTGAATATCGTGGCACCTTGACGGCGCCGGGTAAGCACAGCCCATACCGTGACCGTAGTGTTGAAGAAAACATTGCGCTGTTCGAGAAAATGAAGAACGGTGGCTTTGAAGAAGGTAAAGCGTGTCTGCGTGCGAAAATCGACATGGCATCACCGTTTATGGTGATGCGTGATCCGGTTATCTACCGTGTGCGTTTTGCTCACCACCACCAAACCGGTGACAAGTGGTGCATTTACCCAATGTACGACTTCACGCACTGTATTTCAGATGCGCTTGAAGGCATTACACATAGCCTGTGTACGTTGGAGTTCCAAGATAACCGTCGTCTTTACGATTGGGTATTGGACAACATCACCATTGAATGTCAGCCACGTCAGTATGAGTTCAGTCGCTTGAATCTTGAATACACCGTGATGTCTAAGCGTAAACTGAGCCAGCTTGTTAGCGAAAACTTGGTTAACGGTTGGGATGACCCACGTATGCCAACCATTTCTGGTTTGCGTCGTCGTGGTTACACGCCTGCATCAATCCGTGAATTCTGTAAGCGCATTGGTGTAACTAAGCAAGAAAACACCATTGAAATGGGCTCACTGGAATCTTGCGTACGTGATGATTTGAACGAAAACGCACCACGTGCAATGGCAGTGCTTGATCCTGTTAAATTAGTGATTGAGAACTACGCAGAAGGTGAGATTGAAACATTGATCGCACCGAATCATCCGAACAAACCAGAAATGGGTGAACGCGAAGTGCCATTTAGCCGTGAGATCTGGATCGAGCGTGAAGACTTCCGTGAGGAAGCGAACAAGAAGTACAAGCGTCTTGTTCTCGGTAAAGAAGTGCGTCTGCGTAACGCTTATATGGTGAAAGCGGAGCGTTGTGAAAAAGACGAAGACGGTAACATTACGACGATCTTCTGTACCTATGACCCAGAAACCTTGGGTAAAGATCCCGCTGATGGCCGCAAACCAAAAGGCGTAATTCACTGGGTATCTGCGGATGCAGGTGTGGAAGCGGAAATTCGTTTGTACGACCGTTTATTCACTATTGCAAACCCAGGTGGCGCAGATGATTTTGCAGCAACTATCAACCCAGAGTCACTGAGTGTGACCCATGGTTATGTTGAGCCAAGCCTAAAAGCAGGCACTGCAGAACAAGCGTTCCAGTTCGAGCGCATGGGTTACTTCTGTGTTGATCGTAAAGACAGCACGGCCGACGCGTTGGTATTTAACCGTACCGTAGGCCTTCGTGATACTTGGGCAAAAATTGAAGCCAAGTAATTGAAACGCTGAGAATGCCGATAATAAAAAAACCGGAGCCTAGGCTTAAGGCCGCTCGCTTAAGAGCGAGTGGCTTTTTTCTCTCTGGTTCTGGTTGGATATTTTGCGGGTCTTTTCAACACTGCCCGAGGGTACGCTTTCCTCTTTCTCTTGTTAGGTAATATCAGCCGTTTGCCATTTTCTCTAAGCATTTTTAGTGCATTTGGGACTGCACCAGGACTTCTGCCACTCGCCCAGATAAACTCATCTTGGATGAGATATAGCGCATTGAGGAAGCTTATCCTAAGCGGCTCAACTTTGTGCTCTTTCGCCATCGCTGCCATTTCTAAACGGACGATATTGTAAGACGTCAGGATCCCCCACAACTCCTGATAGATGCCCTCGCTT
>NZ_FOWR01000090.1 GCF_900115495.1 Enterovibrio norvegicus DSM 15893
GGGTTGCCGCTAAATTGTGGGACACATTACTTGGTGGAGCTGGATGGCGAAGACGTTAACATTGCTCGCCTTGAAAACGCTTGGAACAGCTTGGTACAGCATCATGACATGCTCAGAGTTGTCATTGAAAATGATGGAAATCAGCGTGTATTACCCTTTTCCCAACCTATCGCAGCGACCTGTCACCAGTTCGACAATACAGCAGATCAGAACGGTGAACACACCGCACAACAGTGGTTGTATCAACAGTTCTATGCAACATCAGCAAAAAGTCAGAACAACCCCGAGATCACTGAGCAACTGCATCATATATTTGTCGCATCTTACCGTGACTTGCAAGCAAAAACGCGTTGCCGTATCGGCATCATCTTCAATTATCTAACGCTGGATGGTTTCAGCATTAAGTTGTTCCTAGAGCAATTGAGCCAAACATATTTGGACCCAAGACCTCTCCCTAAAAAAACAGATTTGCTGTTCAGAGATTACGTAAATCAAATCACCCCAAGTAACGAAGAGAGACAAAAGGCTGAAAAATTCTGGACTGAAAAGCTAGAGGTACTTCCGCTGAGGGCATCTCTGCCTTTGGCAATACAACCAGAACAACTCACCGCCCCCATATTTACTCGCCGTGAACACAGGTTAAGTGAAGAAAAATGGACGTCCTTAAAAGCAAAAGCGCAGCAGTATCAATTTACACCGTCAGTCGTCTTGCTGGTTGCTTACAGTGAAGTCCTCCGGCTTTGGAATGGTGGGAAAAATCATTCTATTAATTTGACCTTGTTTGATCGTCAGCCTGTCCATAAGAACATCAACACAATTATGGGTGACTTTACGACGCTTTCACCTGTTGGCTTTTACCATCAGCAAAACAGTACCTTAATTGATATAGCCTCAGCGACGCAGCGTGAGATCGCAGATGTATTGGAAAACAAAGCCATTTCTTCCATTTGGATTCAGCGCCAACGTTCGTCAGAGATGAGCCTAACGGCGGCTTCTCTTCCCATTGTGTTTACCAGCACCTTGGGTTTAGGGAATGGGTTATTTGAACAGGTTGAATCCGGATTCCCAAAAATGGTGGCTGGAGGCCTATCAGAAACACCTCAGGTTTGGCTTGACCATCAGGTTTATGAGTTTGATGGTGAATTGGCCTTATCTTGGGACAGTGTCGACGATCTATTCCCTGAACATATGATCGATGAAATGTTCGATACCTACGTCTCAGTCATTGAAAACTTAATCCAATCTGACTGGAGCGCCAACTTAAACCTTGTATTGCCAGCACAGCAATGTGTGTCACGCCAAGCAACAAACGCGACTCTACAATCACGATCAGTGCACACACTTCACCACCCCTTCTTTGAATGGGCATCAAAAGCACCCGAACGCACCGCGCTTATCGCTGAACAAACCACGCTGTCATACGGTGAACTTGCATACCGTGCTCGCCAACTTGCTGCCTTGCTCATTAAACAGGGGCTGAAGCCTGAAGAGCCTGTTGCTGTCACCTTACCCAGAGGCGTGGACCAAGCCTGCGCTGTACTGGGCATTCTGGCTGCTGGCGGGTGTTATGTGCCTATTGGGACGCATCAGCCTCTCGCCCGGCAACAACGTATTCATGCCACCGCGGGCATACGCTTTACCCTCACCGACACGTTGAACCTAGATGCGGTCCCAGGGCAAGCCATTGATATCCACGATATCAAGGACATACTTCCTCTCAATAGTACCGTTACGGTGTCACCAAAGAGTCCTGCGTATATCATTTTCACATCCGGCTCTACCGGTGAGCC
>NZ_FOWR01000050.1 GCF_900115495.1 Enterovibrio norvegicus DSM 15893
GTAAGCGTATACGACGCTTCTGCACCTTCGGTAACTTCTGAGTCACCTGTTAATGACAGCGTCGGTTTGTCGGTCGACGTGGTGTCTTCGTTGATGGTGGTTTCAACTGCTGCGGGATTATCCGGCAAGACTTCAAAGCCGCCGCCAGCCGTGCCAGTGACGGACACTTCAAACACGTCATCGTCATTGGTTTCAAGGATGCTGTCATCCAAGGTCGCAACGGTGAAGTCGGTCGAGGTGGTACCTGCGGCAATCACCACATTGCGAGTAATAAGGGTGACATCGCCGTCTTCTGAGGTTTTGTGTCCAACCACGACAGTGACGGTTAAATCAGTGGTTGGTGCTTCTGAAATGGTCAGCGTGTAAGACGCTTCAGCGCCTTCAATGACTTCGGCATCACCCGTTAATGTAAGGGTTGGCTTATCCGAAGAACCTGTATCTTCGTCAATGGTTGTTGCGATGCTTGTTGGGGCGGTTGGTTGTTGTTCAAATCCTCCGCCGGACGTATTACCTACAGAGACATCAAAAACATCAACGTCGTTGGTTTCGTCAAAAACATCATCGGCAGTCGCAACGATAAAGGTTGTGGATGTGGCACCTGCGGCGATGATTACGTCGCGTGTTTCTGGTGTGATATCGCCGTTCTCAGACGTTTGGTGTCCAACAACGATTGTGACAGTGAAATCAGACGATGGTGCATGAGACAGGGTCAATGTGTAATTCGCATTGCCACCTTCCGTGACATTTGAATCCCCCATAAGGGTCAGTGTAGGTGCGTCGGCAGTGCCATCATTCAATGTGGTATCGAAAGAGGGGGGGAGTTCGGGCTTTTGTTCAAAGCCACCACCTGAGACGCCATTCACTGTTACTGAGAAGACATCACCGTCATTACTTTCGTCATAAACATCGTTGTCGGTGTCGACGTTGAACGTTGTCGATACTGAGCCTGCGGGGATAAGAATATTGCGCGTAACAGGGGTAACATCGCCGTTTTCTGATGTTCTATGCCCTACGGTGACAGTGATCGTCATATCCGTCGAAGGCGGTTCCGACAGTGTGATGGTATAGCTCGCAGACTCTCCCTCATTGACAGAGGAATCGCCTGTCAATGTTAAGGTCGGTGCATTCGCATCACCATCATTGATGATGGTATCGACAGAATTTGGCAGAGAGGGTAATTGTTCAAATCCACCGCCTTCAACATTTGATACCGTAACACTAAACACGTCATCGTCATTCGATTCATCAAACACATCATCAATGGTGTCGATGCTAAACGTCGTCGAATTGCCGCCTGCCGGTATGGTTATTTCGCGAGTGCTCTCTGAAATATCGTCGCCTTCTGCTGTTGAACGAGAAATAACGACGGTGATGATGACGTCGGATGTTGGCGCATGTGACAACGTAAGCGTATAGAACGCAGAATCGCCTTCGATGACTGTTTCACTGCCAGATAAGGTTAGGCTTGGAGCGTCACTGCTTTTTGAATGGTTGAGAGCGTCTTCATCCAAAATATTGGTTTCGATGGACGGAGGTATGGCAATGTTTTGCTCCGCATCTCCGGTATTAATGTCAGAAATCGACACGGTAAAGGTGTCACTATCTGCGGTTTCATCAAAAACATCATCAATCGTATCAATAGAAAAGGTCGCTGATGTTTGGCCTGCGGGAATAATGACTTCACGGGTTATCGGGGTGATATCGCCTGATTCGGATGTTTTATGGCTGATGACAACACTGACACGCGTATCAGTGTCGACAGCGTTTGAGATAGAGATGGTATAGGACGCAGACGTGCCTTCTTCGATGGTGCTATCACCGGTCAGTGAGGCGATTGGATCTTCCGTTTCTGCAATGAAAACTCGGTTAATGGACTCTAGTTGCTGAAGCGTCAGTCCAAAATCTGTTGGAGTTTGGGTGGTAAAGCCTGCGTAAGCATAAACATGGGAGGTGCTCCCAGATTCAATAATGGCTTGGGCCGCAATCGATGAGCTGTCGGCTGCATTGCCAGCAGCAGCCTCAACGCCGTCAAGTTGCGTTGGATCTTGACCTGCTTCCAGCGCTGTAAGAATATCCAACACATCAAGGTTATCGGGTATCATGAGCTCTGTGAGCAATCCCTGCTCCTGAAGAAGAGCACGGTCCTGATGGATGTCTATTACGACGGCTTTCTGGCTTTTGTCGCTATGTCCAAACAGCGCAGAGATGAGGATATCTCCATCGCGTAAAACTGAGTCTTCGGCTGCATTTATTATCGAGCCATCTGGCTCGATAATAAATGCCTTCCCTGCCAATTGTCCTATAACCGAATCTGGCATACCTGCTCCTATGGTTCGATCTTTTTATAATTTTATTTATTTAGTTTGTTAACAATACGAAATCTAATTGAAAGTAGTGCTAAAAATCTTTGCAGTCTTCGCACTAAGTGATATCAATTGTTTACATTGTGAGAATATCCGTTATTTAAATTTACATTAGTTGAAAAACTGGAAGCGTGGTTTTAAACAGACAAATTGCATGAAGAACTGCAGAAAGGTACAGGATTTATGCGGTTAGCCTATGGGTGTGGACATCCTAATGGATAAATCTGCCTAGCTAAATGGCTGGAATGGCTGATATTCTAGTTGTGTCATTTATGAGCAGAACGTCAATGATAATCCAGCATGATTCTTCTTAGATTTGTCTATTTATTCAGGCAATTTAGGCGTGGAGAGGCTCTGTTATAGAATTGACGGTGTGGTTTGGTGGCTACAGCGGCAAAATGAGAGATTAGAAGGTGTCACTATATGTGACATGTCTTATATGGTTATTGAGAAAGTGTGTTGGAGAAGCCAACGGGTGCTATTAGTTTTAGGCTGTTTAACGTGAGGTTCTTTTAGGCACTAAAATGCTGCAATAGGAAATAAAAAGGGGCGGATTGATCCGCCCCTTCGATGTGTTCGTTGCAATCAATTATGCAAATGCGTCTTGAAGCGGCGGAACAACCTGTTTCTTGCGGCTCAATACACCATCAAGCCATACGCGGCTGTTTTCTGTGCTTTGACCGTACGCGCGTTCAATAATAGCTACGTCATCAGAAACAACAAGCAGTTCTGAACCTTCTTTCATGATGTCGGTAAGAAGCAGCATCACAGAGTGACGTTTGCCTTCTTCTTTCAGCGCAGCGATGTCAGCTTCTAGTTCTTCTTTGATGTCATCAAAAACAGCCAGGTCAACAACTTCAAGTTGGCCGATACCAACCAAGTTGCCGTTCATGTTGAAATCTTTAAAGTCACGCATAACAAGATCACGTGCTGGTGTGCCAGCAACAGAAGATTTCACGTTGAACATGTCCATGCCCAATGCTTTGTAATCTTCGATGCCAGCGATTTCTGCCAGATCTTCAACACAGCGAATGTCAGCAGTGGTGCATGTTGGCGATTTGAAGATAACAGTGTCGCTAAGAATTGCACACAACATGATGCCCGCAATGTCCTTAGGAATAGCAACGCCATAGAAATCGTACATCATTTTGATTACTGTGTTTGAACAGCCGACAGGGCGGATCCAACACTCTAACGGTGTAGATGTGGTCAGATCACCCAATTTGTGGTGATCAACAATGCCCACGATCGTTGCTTGAGCAATATCATCAGGCGCTTGAGTAAGTTCAGAGTGGTCAACGATGTAAACTTCTTCACCGGCATAGCTAAGTTTTAGCTCAGGTGCATCGAATCCAAAGCGATCAAGGATGAACGCTGTCTCTGGAGATAGTTCACCCAAGCGAGCCGCGACTGCAGGCTCTTCGATTTGGTTTTTAAGGTATGCAAGTGCAATTGCACCGCAGATTGAATCTGAATCAGGGATCTTATGTCCCACTACATACATTGGCATAGTTGGCTCTCGTGATGCTCACATTTGAATTTTGGCGCATTTTACCAGAGTGACTTTAAATGTACATTGGTGCGTGGCCGCAGATACGGTAACAATTTTTGTAGCAACGACCTAAAGAGTACGGCCTAACTCTTCTATCCATTAACTATAACGCCTTTAACTATAACGGAATGATGATCCCCGCGTTAATTTGAGGAGAGAGGCCACTTGGCAAGTAGGTCTCTTGGTGTCTGAAGTAATTCAACTCAAGCCCATATCTGACCTTTATCGGTAAATTGTAGTCAAACACCAATGCTGCTGCGACGCTCGGCCCGTAAGCTTTGAGATCCTCTCTGTCTCTTCCGTAATAGTTACGGCTCCCTTTGTACTCAGCAACGCCAGCTTCCATTTGCACTGAATATGCTTGATACTTTTTCTCTTCGTATTGAACGCCAACTCGATAGTGCTTGATCGATTCTTTGTCGGAAAACCAGTGAGAGTCGGAAAGTCCAAAGCTGCCGTAGACCGCTTCAAAGCCCATTACATCTTGCAGTCCTAGCTGCGCACCTATGCCCCATTGCATACCTAATTTTATGTCAGGAGAAAAATGAATATTTGCTGTTGCAGAAAAGCTTGCCAACAGAGCCATTGCGCAAAGTGATTTTTTTATCATGAGATCTTTCCCTAAAAAATAGGATTAGAATTTGTAGCCGACGGAGAGCGAAAACTGGTCGGTATATACATCGTCGAGTAAGTAATCGAGTCGTAAATCGGCATAGATTCCATGATTTAACGATCCTCTCACACCAATACCGAAGTAAGGCGCAGAATCGCTATAAGAAAGGGAGGTGCTATTGGCATCGCCGAGGTGGATATCTAATTTGTCTTTGTAGCTAGCAACGCCCAGCGCGCCATAAGGTTTTATCGCAAAATTATCATGCTGGAAGGTGTAGCCGATGTCAGTGTCAAATTTGAACGTACTCGTGCTGAGATCTGAACCATACCGTTGTGAATTGTAATAGTACTGAACACTATCGCTGGTATTGCTGTAAGACAGGTTGACGCCAAAAATTCTGTTAATGTCGTAGCCATACTCGATCTTGACGCCAGAACCCCAATCAACGCGCTCCCCTTGTGAGTTCTCAATGTCTGTGGAGATAAAGCCAATGCCAACGCGATGACCACTAAAGTCATCAGCGATAGAAACGGCAGAAAAGGAAAGAATAAATGCGGTGCCTACTGCGAGTGTTTTTTTCATTATTTTGCTCTCAATATTAAAGGAGAGCGTCCATGCTATGAAACGTCATAAGTGCCTTCTCCAAACGGCAAGGGAAAGATACGACGTATAGCAGGCAGAGGCTAAGTGCGTGTACTAATGACGCTGATAAGCAGCGCTTATTGCAATGATGAGGAGGTCAATGACGTTAACAATTCATTGAGCCAAGCGACGAGTGCATCGTTTTTATTGCGTTGGTGTGTGTAGCTTAAAATCGGGTAGTTAAATTCTATACTGTCTGATCGAACATCGACACGGCGAATATTTGAATAGGTATCGAAGGGGAATAAATCCGTGGTTGGGTAGTACATGTCGGTCCGCTGAATGACATCGATAATTGCCATAGGAAAGGCAGAACGAAACCCGACGGGACTTGGAAGCCCCAACTCTTTCAATTCTTTGGCGGCGATAGGTAAGTCCTCACTCCAACCTGGGATCAGTAGCGATGCGATCTCGTATTTAGAGAATGTCTCTGGTGTGACTGCGTCATCACTGATTGGATGGTCATTTCTCACAGCACAGCAACCAGTAACGACGGTTAACTGTTCTTGCTTTATGTGTTTTGCTACATACGGATATTGATAGTTAATGCCAAGTAAAACATCACCGTTACTGATGTCTTCAAGCGTGGACGCTGTCCACTGAACGAGGTCTAGTTCAATGTAAGGCGCACGCTTTTTGAGTTCAATAACCAAAGCCCCAGAAATGCATGTTAATACCTGAGGCCCAAGCGCTAAGCGAATTTTTCTTCTTATGGTTTTAGGGTCAAATTCTTCCAAACTTCCAAGTGCAGCATAGAGAGCATCAATATGAGGGAGGATGGCAGAAGCAATACGTTCTGCTTCTGGTGTTGTCTCTAAGCCCGTTTGCACTTTAATGAAGAGTTCATCGTTAAAATGGTGGCGAAGCTTTTTCAAGTTTTGGCTAACGGCAGGTTGTGTAACAAACAAACGCTCAGCGGCTTTACGCGTGTTCTTTTCTTGAAAGAGAACAAGGAAGGTTCGCAGCAAGTTAAGATCGAGAGTATTAAACAGATCCTTAGCCATTTTGGTTACATTCCATTAAAAAAATATTTTCATATTATGCAGAAGGCCGGAAAGATAAGCCAGATACTAAGAAGGGGATTATGTGATTTTTAATGTTTTCTTGCGTTGAGGATTGCGAAAAAGTGTATTGGAATACTGTTTTTTTAAAATTCAGGAATAATGACTTATATAAAATATTAGGCAAAAAGAAAAGCGCTGAATCGACAGCGCTGAAAGGCATAATGGATAACAGTGGATTCCTATTTATGCGTTAGGCTCATTAAAATTTTTTTGTTATAGGTCCCTCATGAGTATTTCTAGCTCTTCGGCTGCTTCTTCTATGAGGTTCTCGAGTTCTCTGGCATCGTCGTTAGCAAGAGGGAGCTGCCAGTGAACAGGCTTGCCATTTGACGTGTGCTTGCCGACCAACTTCGTCACCCTTCCGCTACGTTCAAACTTCAATTGATCAAACTCAGCAGAATGACATTGGTGCTTTTCAAGTATCTCCACTTCGAGCAAACCGACTGGATTTACCTCGATGTGAGCGTGGAGTTGTTTGGTATCTTTCAATAGGTAATTTCGATGTCTCGCCAGCATGTACTTTCCCCCTGAATTCGCCGCTCTTGATTGCGAAATTGAAGTGTAGTCAACCGAGCGCATAATGGTGGTGGAAATGATCGACTTTTATTGGCAAATGATGACAAGGTTATGATGCATAAATAAAAGTTTTTTTAAGCACAAGATACGGTTTATAAACGACTTTTTAAGCGGGGGAAGGTGAGCGTTTATGGCTGTAAGCTAAGAAGAACGGGACTTTGAACTGCATTAGAATAGATATAGATATAACAAAGCCCAGTGCGAACTAGGCTTTTTTGAAGACTCAAAGAGCGCTAACCATTTTCTTCAATGTCGATTGCAGAAGGGTGCTTTCTTGCTGAGAAAGGAGTGACGAAATGAGGTCGCCATTAAACTGTTCAGCTTGAAGCAATTTATCTGCTAACGCTTGTCCTTTTTCGGTCAAGGTTAGAATTTTAGAGCGTCGATCATGTGCATCGTCACGTCGATCAATAAGACCATCAACAACCAACCCTTGTACGACACGACTGACTTTAGATTTTTCGCTCGCTAAATAGCTTAAGCTCATTAGCTCGCCTTGACGTAACTCACCTGCACTAGCCACTGCATTGATGGTAATCGCCTGCTCTGGACTAACGTTGATGCCTTGCTCTTCTAGTTTGTCATGAAAACGTTTAGACGCTTTCAGTGAAACCAAACGACACAGTGCGCCAAACTCCGATTGAATATCCACCATTATATTTATTTTAATTTTGTTGTACTGAGTGAGTGAGATCTTACATCCAGATTGTAAAGAAAGTCTAATGAACTATACATTTACAGCATGAAAGATTTTAGGTCTATTGATAATAAATTTTGTTCTACTACATTGAGGTATATTTAATTTGATGTTTATTTGTTCAATACGGTGTGCTTTGACATAAATACAAAAAATACAGAAAAATCATTTAATAAAACATGGATGTTTCTTATTCAGATGTAAACGTATAAAAATATAATTACTCACATCGAAAAATGTAAGTAATTATTAATGTGGTTACATTGATTGCAAAGTAGTTAATATGTTTGACTGCTAATTTATAAAAGTGGGCTAAACATGTAGAAAAATTGTTCTACAGGTCGGTTGAATATGGAACGGTTACGCCATTCTTGAAGAGACACTGTCGTTGAGTGCGCCATATAAGTCTGTTGAAGTGTCATGAGATCTCGACAGAAATCAGGGTCATCCACGCACAGTGTAAGTTCGAAATTGAGCCATAGGCTTCGCATATCGAGGTTAACGGTTCCGATCAAGCAGAAAGCTTCATCAATCATGACGGACTTGGTGTGTAATAGACCGCCATTGAATCGATAAATATTTACACCCGCTTGCAACAAATCGTTAAAAAAGGAACGACTCGCCCAATCCACCATCAAACTGTCGTTTTTCGCAGGAATGATGATATTCACCGTTACGCCACGTTGTGCTGTTGTTTGAAGTGCGCCCAACAAGGATTCACTGGGAACAAGGTAGGGTGTCGTTATCGTTACGCTCTTTTTTGCTTGGTGAATTGATATCATCAGTATCTGCTGAATAATACCGTCAGGCATACCTGGGCCGGATGGCGCAATTTGAACCGTGTGGTTGGCGTGAACATGTTGCTCAATCAAACTGCACTCGGGCAAGTTAGGTAAATAGCGTAGACCTGTTTCAACTTCCCAATCCCAAGCGAAGATACTGTTTAGGATCGGTACAGAAGGCCCTTCTGCTTGCACCATGATGTCAATCCACTGACCTATCCCGGAATCCTGTTTAAAGAATCGTGGGTCGACCATGTTCATTGAGCCGGTATAACCCACCTTATTGTCTACCACCACAATTTTGCGGTGTTGTCGAATGTCCAGCCTGCGAAGGAACATACGCATTGGGCTTACCGCGAGCGCTTCGACGAGTTCTACACCGGCTTTTCGCATTGCATCAGGCCAGTGGCTTTTAAAGAAGGCTTTGCTGCCTGCTGAGTCCAACATGATTCGCACAGTAATGCCGCGTTCTGCTGCTTCGCAGACCGCTTTAGCCACGTCATCAGCGTGTCCGCCGGGCTGCCAAATATAAAAAACCATATTGACTGAGTGCTCGGCTTTTTGAACATCTGCGGCAATGGATCGCAAGATATCTGCGGTTTCGCTTTGCAGAGAAAGGAGGTTCCCAGCCAACGCAGGGATGCCAGCGCGTTTTAGGCATAAGTCATGAACGGGTCGAGACAGAAAGCTCTGGTGTTGGGGTCTGTGTGCATCGCATCCACCGAGAGATTCCATCCAATCGCGATAGGGCTGGTACATCGCACGGGAGCGTTCAGCCCGTTTCTTGCCGAGGTTTAGTTCACCCACCAACAAGTACAAGATCACCCCCACAATCGGAACAATGTAGATGATCATAAGCCAAGCAATGGATACGCCAAGGGCACGTCGTTTTAAGACAACACGAATGGTGACAGAGGCAATCAGAAGCCAATAAAAGAAAACACTTGCCCAGACGAGGATTTGATAAATCTTTTCCATATCAAACGATTCAGCCCAATGGGATAACGAGAGTTAAGGACATTATGCACTGAATAGACCGATTAGTGTTCTCGATCTTGAGGTTGATTGACTAGCTATCTTTGCAGATTGTGATGAGTTGTTAAAAATGCGTGTGAATTTGATTGCGGAAACGTAATGAGATTAAGGTTGGATATGGTTAAATATGCTGCTTGATCGAAAAATATAGCGCATTCGCTTCAAATTTTATTCTCAAACTGGTTTACTTGCCATGCCTGTTAAGAAAACAGGCGCAATCGCTCCTGTAAGAAAATATTTACACCTCCGGCGGAGGAGTACCAAGGATTGGTAGTAGAAGCTGGATATACCTCAAGAGTGTGAGGCACCCAATGTTGGGGGTCACGTCCGGTTGCTTGGGTATAACGATAATAACAATCACAATTACATTTGTAGTAGAGAGTACTTATGGCAAGTGGTCATCGAGCCCAGTTTTCTTCGCGTTTAGGTTTCATTCTTGCCGCAGCAGGTTCTGCGGTTGGTTTGGGTAATATTTGGGGGTTTCCAACACAAGCAGCAAGCAATGGCGGTGCTGTCTTTCTTATCACTTATCTCATTATGGTGTTTGTTCTTGCTTACCCATTGCTGGTTGCAGAACTGACTATTGGCCGTTTTGGTGCATCAAACCCTATTCGTTCTCTTATGTCGATTGCACCGAAGCAAAAGTTACTCGCCTCTTCTGTCGGTATCGCGGGCATGTTGGGTGTTAGCGGTATTCTGAGCTTCTATGCCATCGTGGCGGGTTGGTTCTTTGGCTTTTTGATTGGCCCTGTGCTCAGTGTCTTGGGCTTCGAAAGTGCGGCAGCGTGGTTGGAAGGCTTTGGTACCGCCCGCAATATCGTGCTGATGCTGGTCTTCATGTTACTGACCATCTTCGTTGTGCGAAGCGGTGTGACCGATGGTATCGAGAAATGGTCTAGCCGTTTGATGCCTGTACTGTTCATTCTGTTCATCTCAATGGTGGCCTACACTTTGCTCCAAGACGGCGCAATGGAAGGGTTGAAGATGTACCTTGTTCCAGATATGTCGCACTTCTCTCCGGATCTAATGGTTAGCGCAATGGGTCAAGCCTTCTTCTCACTCTCTATTGGCGTGTGCACCATGATGGTTTACGGCTCTTACTTACGTAAAGATGCTGATATTCCAAAAACGGCAGCGCAAGTTGCACTTCTTGATACGGGGGTTGCGTTTGTCGCGGGTCTGTTGATTTTGCCTGCTATGTTTGTCGCGCAAAACAATGGCGTAGAGATTTACAGTGACGCGGGTGCGTTACTTGATGGTGATACGCTGGTGTTTAGCGTGCTGCCGGCCATGTTCGATACCATGGGTGGTGCAGGTTTAATCATTGGCATTGCGTTCTTTGCTCTTATGGTTATTGCTGCACTGACATCGTCTATTTCAATGCTTGAAGTGCCTGTCTCTTGCGCGTCAGAAGAGCTGAATAAAGATCGTAAAACCGTTGTATGGTGGATTGGCGGTGCGATTGCGCTGTTCTCAACCCTAATTATCCTTAACTTCGGTTCTATGTTTGGTTTGGTGATTAGTGTCACCACCGAGTATATGCAGCCAATCTTAGGTCTTATCATGGCATTGATTGCAGGGTGGATCTGGAAGCGTAACCAAGTGTTGGAAGAGTTGAGCCAAGGTAACCCTGAGTTAAAAGACAGCCTGTTCTGGAAAATCTGGCCAACGTACGTGCGCGTTGTATGTCCTATTCTGATGGCGCTCGTGTTTTTATGGCCGGTGCTGAAATAAACACTCGCTACTTATGATGCGATAACGCTTGTTTCGAAAGCTCTGAATTTGAAACCATAGCATTCGAGATAGGCGAGAAAAAATCCTCAGCCAGTGAGCTGGGGATTTTCGTTTTTAGCGTTTAACCTTCTTCCGTGCTTTATTCGCACCAGTTCTGCCATTACACTCTCCGCAGTTTCGATTATTCAAGGTTCAGCTATGTTCGATCTGGTCTTTCAAAACGAAGACTTCCTGGTGATTGATAAACACCCTGGTATCAGCGTACATAAAGATGATAACGCTCAACCATTGCTTGCCTGCGTTGCGCAGCTAACGGGTGATAAACAGCTGTATTTGATCCACCGCTTAGACAAGATGACCTCGGGTCTTTTATTGCTCGGTCGTCATCAGACTGCAGCGTCGGCGCTTTCATCGCTTTTTGCTAAACGAGAAGTGGGTAAGTTTTATCTGGCGATTGCCGCGAAAAAACCGACGAAAAAGCAGGGCACAATCATTGGTGATATGGCGAAAAGTCGTCGATCAATGTGGAAGCTCCTACCAAGTCGAGAAAACCCAGCGGTAACACAGTTTTTTTCTACTTCTGTGGGTGAAGGGCGCCGTGCTTTTCTTTGTAAGCCATTCACGGGCAAAACCCACCAAATTCGCGTTGCTTTAAAGAGCGTTGGTTCGGCAATTTTAGGTGATAACACTTATGGTGGCTTAGAGGCCGACCGTGGCTATCTTCACGCATATGCCTTGTCATTTTCACATGCGGGTGAGCAATACCAATTTATTCAGCCTCCTCGCATTGGTGAGCAGTGGGCAGAGATTCCAGAAGAATGGCAATCTCCCTCTTCGTTGGCTTGGCCGACATTGCCTCATAAAAAAACCAAAGCGTAGTGACGCATATTTCAAATTACTCTTTCGTACCCCATGGATGGAACGAGACTGTTGGAGCATTCCATGCCGCTAGTTCGTAAAAAGACACAAACCAATGCACATCGTTTCTGGAGCCTTGCCAATCTTCGTCGCCAACGTTTAAAGAAATCGGCGAGAGGGCGCATTAAAAGAAACAGTGATTTCACCAACCTTCAGCTGGGCGGTGCACCCGTTGAAGGGGTCGCAATCGCAAACCCTGACAATGTCATCGTTGAAAACAATGAAGGATTTGAAAAATGATGAATCCAGACGCTTTGTCGACGTTTTTTACCGTTATTTCTGAGCGCTTACCTGCGTGCGGTAATGAAGTGCGCCGTGTTTTTCATGGCCGTGGTCGTTGTTATGAAGGGCTTGAACAAATCACAGCTGACTGGCTCGGTAGCGGTGTGCTTCAGATTGCGATCTTTAAGGAAGATGAAGCCGCATTCTATGAGGCGCTAAAACAAGGTATCACCGAGTTTCAGCACGGTGATGTTTGGAAAGAGGTTGGCGGTAATACCATCGTTGTTCAACATCGTGACCGCGAAGGTGCAGAAACAGAGACCTTTGTGGGCGAGCAGCCCCAACAAATCAATGTGATTGAGAACGGGCTGACTTACAAATTGGATCTGGGTAAGCGCCAGAACAATGGCTTGTTCCTCGACATGCGTTTAGGTCGAGAGTGGGTGCAGAACAATGCCAAACACAAGCGCGTATTGAACCTGTTTGCCTACACGTGCGGCTTTTCTGTGGCAGCCATTGAAGGTAAGGCTGACCAAGTGGTTAACTTGGACATGGCGAGATCGTCGCTTTCTCGCGGTCGTGAAAATCATCAGTTGAATCAGCATAACCTCAACCAAGTGGCATTTTTGGGGCACGAGCTATTCAAGTCATGGGGCAAGGTGAAAAAGTATGGCCCTTATGATTTAGTGATTATCGATCCACCGTCATTCCAGAAAGGCAGTTTCGTTCTGACGAAAGACTACGCGAAGATCTTGCGCCGCTTGCCTGAGCTGGTGGTGGAAGGTGGCGATGTATTGGCATGTGTTAACTCACCAGATATCCAGCCGAGTTTCCTGACTGAACAAATGGCAGAATGCGCGCCAGCATTCGAATTTGTCTCTCGCTTAGATAATCCGCCAGAGTTTGAAGACATTGATGCAGACAGCGCGTTGAAAGTGATGCATTTTCGTCACCGCGTAAGTTAAGTAAACCGTATATTTTCCTGAATCTACTTGGAGGTAAGTCATGGATGCCTTTCTCCGCATCAGCCAATTCGACGCGGGCCATTACGACGTTTTGTATCAAGGTAAACGTTGGGGAATGTCGATAAGGCGTTATAGCTCAGGGAAGTCCGTCAAGGTGTATGCCGAATCACTGTCTAGCACTGACTTCATCAGTGCCAATATGTATGAGTTCGATGGAAGGTGGGTGCTCAAACCCTGTGAAATGCCGGACGAGAAAGTCTTGGCGTTTATTCAAGGGTTTACTGTGTAGATAGTGATGGATTGTCGCTGCTTGTATGACATGATCAAAAAAGGCCCAGAAGGGCCTTTTTGCGTTCGACGTTGACATGTTATTTCACGCAGTCTTCGTAGGTGACGAAGCGTTCTAAAATCTCACGGCCACGGCTGTCGCGGAAAAGAAGCTTATAGCTAACGCCTTTCTCCATCAGCGAAGCGATTTCATTGTCTGAACAGTAAGTGTTCTTCAAGTTATCCGCCAGCACAGTCGGTGCAACATCGCCGCTTCCAGAGTAAAGCAATGTCAGTTCAATATTACTGCCGTCTGCTTTCGCTCGAACGATGTTATAGCCAGGACCCTCGACGGGCATTATCTTGCCAAGCATGTCTGCGCGTTGCGCAGCGAAGGTTTCAGCAATTTCTTGATCAGACGTACTGGAACATGCCGAAATAAGCATTGCTAGGAGGCCAGCAAGTGCAATTCGTCCAGTGGATGATACTAGTCGCATTAAAAAATCCTTTGCATATCCGTTGCCAAATTAGGCGGGCAACACTTTCTTAAACGGTTTGATGATGACATCTTTATAAACACCCGCTTCGATGTACGGGTCGGCATCGGCCCAAGCCTTTGCATCAGCGAGACTGTCAAATTTCGCAATAACCGTGGAGCCAGTAAATCCTGCTTCACCAGGATCTTCAGAATCAATCGCCGGATTGGGGCCTGCTACCAGCAGACGGCCTTCGGCGTCAAGTTCGCGAAGTCTAGCTAAGTGTTGCTCACGTACCTGCATACGCAAAGGCAAACTATTCTCTACATCTTGTGAAAAAATGACGTACCACATCCGTGTTTTCTCTCTCGGTTATCTTTTGGTTCACAGTATCTCGCCAAGTGTATGCGAGCGTAACCAAAATCGCTTATTGAAATGTATGATTTATGACTTATTTATCGGTCTTGGTCGACCGTTGGCATCAATCGCCACATAGTTAAACGTTGCTTCGCAAACTTTGTGGCGTTGGCCGACGCCATCTGCGGCGACAGGTTTCACCCAAACTTCCAGTGCAACGCTCATTGAAGTGCGTCCAATACGAATGCATTCGCCATAGCAACACACAACATCACCGACTTTTACCGGTGTTTTAAAGACAATTTCTTCAACGGAGACAGTCACAACACGTCCGTGAGAAATCTCTTTTGCCAAAATGGCACCCGCTAAGTCAAGTTGAGACATGATCCAGCCGCCGAAAATATCACCGTTTGCATTTGTGTCTGCAGGCATGGCGAGGGTGCGCAATAAAAGTTGGCCGCGAGGGCAATTGTTCGTTTCCGACATGGTACTACTTCCGGGAAATGAAAAACCAATGTGAGATAAAATTTCTCCCATTGGGCTAAGTAATTATTCTGAATCGGTTTCTTTCTTTGATTCTTCTGGCGCGTCTTCTTTCGGCATGTGTTTATAGATATAAACACCGGTGGCCAAGGTGTAAGCCAGCGTTAGACCGAGTAAGCCGAACACTTTGAAGTTCACCCATACATCAAGGGGTAGCTGATACGCCACATAGATATTGACGACCGCGAGCACAGCAAAGAACAAAACCCATGCATTGTTGACGTTTCGCCACACTGCATCGGGCAAGACGATTTCTTTACCGAGCATACCTTTAATGAGTGGCTTGCCCATGATTTGCGAAACAATGAGGCCACCCGCGAAAAGCGCATAAACAATGGTCACTTTCCATTTGATGAAATTGTCATCTTGGAAAAAAAGCGTCATCCCACCAAACACTGTAACCAGTGCGGCTGTGACTATCTGCATTTTTTCGATTTTCTTGTATAACACCCACGTCACGATCACTTGGATGATGGTGGCAACGATAAGTGCTCCGGTGGCGACGTAAATGTCCTGCATTTTGTAGAGAGCAAAGAAAATGACCAATGGAATAAAGTCGAGGAGCTGTTTCATTCAGGTACTTATCCTTGTTTACCCATCAGGGTAGGTGCGATTCAGCGTTCGAGTTTACCGAATAATGATCAGAGTTAAAACGTGATTAACCGGATGAATTGCCGTGAGATATGTTGGGTTAACCTTGTTGGGTATTCTTTGTACGGTCGCAAGGGCCAATGGAAAGAGAGCAAATACAAAAAAGGCCGGCAATTGCCGACCTGTCTTTGTTTCATAAACCTCGATTATTTCTTGGTGGCAGCCTTTAGGTTGACCACGAACTCACCGAGTTCTTTGAGCATGGTTGGCTCATCATCGACATTGCGTTCAATGATTTTGACAACGGCAGAGCCTGAAATGGCACCCGCTGCACCTGCCGTGATAGCTTCTTTTACTTGTGACGGCTCGGAAATACCGAAACCGAGAAGTGGACGAGGCGCACCGTAATCGCTGAGTTTCTTCAACAAATGATCAATCGGCTGACCCGCTTTGGTTTCTGCGCCTGTTACGCCTGCACGTGATAGCAAGTACGTGTAACCGCCGCCAAGCTCTGAAATGGTTTTCAATGTGTCTTCATTGGCATTAGGTGGTGCAATGAAGATGGCATGAACCCCATGCTTTGCTGCTGAATCACGGAACTCTTTGGATTCACCCGCTGGAACATCGGCAATCAACACCGAATCCACACCGGCATCTGCGCATTTCGCGTAGAAGTTATCGATACCATTGGCGAACACTAAGTTGGCGTACATCAACAGACCCATAGGGATCTCAGGGTGGTTTTCACGCACTTGGCGAAGTATGTCGAAGCAGTTGTCAGGCGTGGTGCCAGAATCCAATGCGCGGATTGCCGCACCTTGGATCGTCGGGCCATCAGCCAATGGGTCAGAAAAAGGAATACCCAGTTCCAAAGCGTCAGCACCGTTAGCCACTAAGGTTTCAATGATCTTTAGTGATTGCTCTGGGTTTGGATCGCCAATGGTCACGAAAGGAACGAAGGCACCTTCACCTTTGGCATCGAGGTTTTCAAACATCGCTTCATAGCGGTGAGACAAGGTCGCAGCCATTACATCACTCCTTTTTCTTTCAAAATGTCGTGCACAGTGAAGATGTCTTTGTCTCCACGACCTGACAAATTAACCACTAACAATTGTTCTTTCTCTGGGTTCTCACGCGCCATTTTTAGGGCGTATGCCAAGGCATGAGCAGATTCTAGTGCCGGGATGATACCTTCGTGGCTCGCGAGCTCTTGGAAGGCATCGAGCGCTTCGTCATCAGTAATGGCAACGTACTCGGCGCGGCCAATGGAATTTAAGTGTGCGTGCTGAGGGCCAACAGATGGGAAGTCGAGACCTGCAGAGACTGAATAGGATTCTTCAACCTGACCATTCGGGTCTTGCATCAATGGTGATTTCATCCCGAAGAAAATACCCAGCTTGCCGTGTTTTAGTGGCGCGCCGTGTTGGTCTGTGTCCAAGCCTAAGCCCGCTGGCTCAACACCAATAAGACCCACGTCAGTTTCTTCGATGAAATCAGCAAACATACCAATCGCATTTGAACCACCGCCTACGCAGGCAATGATGCTATCAGGCAGGCGACCTTCGCGTTCCAAAATTTGTTGTTTGGTTTCTTCACCAATCATTTTTTGGAATTCACGAACGATGGTCGGGAAAGGGTGAGGACCCGCAGCCGTGCCGAGCAGGTAATGTGCTTCGTCATAGCTTGCAGACCAGTCGCGTAGCGCTTCGTTACAGGCATCTTTCAGGGTTGAAGAGCCTGAATGAACAGGAATCACTTCTGCGCCCATTAGCTTCATGCGGAATACATTCGGGCTTTGACGTTCTACGTCTTTTGCGCCCATGTAAACGCGGCATTTCAAATCAAGCAGTGCACAAGCCAGTGCTGTTGCCACACCGTGTTGACCCGCACCCGTTTCAGCGATGATCTCTTTCTTGCCCATGCGTTTCGCGAGCAGTGCCTGACCCAACACCTGATTGGTTTTATGCGCACCACCGTGAAGTAAGTCTTCACGCTTTAGGTACAGCTTGGTTTTGGTGCCTTTGGTAAGGTTGCGCGTTAGCGTCAATGCGGTTGGGCGACCTGCATATTCTTCCAGAAGGCCAATAAATTCCTTCTGAAATTCGGGGTCACTTTGCGCATCAGTAAACGCTTGTTCTAGCTGGTCCAGTGCTGGAACCAAGATTTGTGGTACGTACTGACCACCAAATTCGCCGAAGTAGGCATTCAACTTAGTCATAACTGTCCTTTAGTAATCTCTAAGCGCTGAGAATGCAGCGTCCAATTTTTGTTTATCTTTGATACCCGGCGCGCTTTCGACGCCAGAGTTAAAATCAAGTCCTGCGCAGCCCAGTTGTGCTGCGTCTTTTGCGTTTTCTTGCGAAAGGCCACCTGCGATCATCACGGTGTCTTTGCGATCCTCTGGAATGAGAGACCAATCAAACGCTTGGCCTGTTCCGCCGCTTTGAGTGCCCACACGGCTGTCGAACAGATTTCTGTCGGCATTAGCCTCAAGCGCAGGTGCGGTATCGCTCACGCCGTGGGCTTTCCAAATCTGCGTATTACTTGGCAAGGCGTCACGCAACGCTTTCACGTAGTCACCGTCTTCATTGCCATGAAGCTGAACTGCTGACAGTGACAATGCGTTTGCTGTCTCAGCAACGTCTGATAATTCATGATTTTGGAACACACCCACGTAAGCGAGAGGTGCGCCTTCCATGACTTTTCGTGCCGCATCCACATCCACAAAGCGCGGTGATTTTTCAACGAAAATGAGTCCACCGTAGTTGGCATAGGCGTCGTAAGCGGCTTTTGCATCTTCTGCACGTGTCAAACCGCAGACCTTGTTGTCACCGTAAAGTACACGACGTACAGCACGTTCAACATCGTCTTCAGACATTAACGAGCTACCAATCAAGAAGCCGTTGGCGAAAGGTGCAAGCCCACGTACTTGTTGATGGGTATAGATACCTGATTCTGAAATCACGATGGTGTCTTCAGACAAACGCGGCGCGAGCTCTTTCGTACGGTTTAGGTCGATGCTTAGATCGCGCAAGTTGCGGTTATTAATACCAACAACCTTGGCTTTTAGCGCAATGGCACGTTCCAGTTCTTCTTCGTTGCTGACTTCTGTCAGCACACCGAGGTTAAGTTCATGCGCGAGTGCAGACAGTTCACGGTATTCATCGTCGTTCAGAACAGACAGCATCAATAAAATGGCATCGGCTTGATGAAAACGCGCGAGGTAGACTTGATAAGTGTCCACCATGAAATCTTTACACAGCACTGGACAAGGCACTTGACCGCGGACTTGCGGCAGAAAGTCAAAGTTACCTTGGAAGTACTTTTCATCTGTTAGGACAGAAATCGCTGCGGCATGGTTGCCGTATACGCTGGCGATGTAATCCAAGTCGAAGTCATCGCGGATCAGACCTTTTGATGGTGAGGCCTTTTTGCACTCCAAGATAAACTTGGCGGGCTTGCCTGAAAGCGCATCATAAAAGCTGCGATCACTTGGGACGACTTCATTGATGAAGCTCGCTAGCGGCTGTGCCGCCTTGCGCGCTTCAATCCAAATGCGTTTATCCGCAACAATTTTTGCTAATACCGTTTCCATTAGTTGCTCCGTGACGCAAGTTGCTGAACGAGTTCGAAGGGCTTTCCGCTGCTCATCACATCCAACGCTCTTTGTGTGTTGGCTTTTAGATCTTCATGACCGAACAGGCGAAGCAGAAGTGCAACGTTAACGGCAACCGCGCTTTGCTGTGCTTCTGTCCCTTTGCCTTGTAAGATCTGTGTGATGATTTCCCGGTTCTCTTCTGGCGTGCCCCCTTCGATGGATTTGAGAGGGTGGGTATTAACGCCAAAATCTTCTGGTGTCAGAGTGTATTCGGTGATCACGCCATCTTTAATTTCAGCCACGGTGGTTTCACCGTGAATTGCGACTTCATCTAGCCCGCTACCGTGGACAACCGCAGCGCGTTTTAGGCCAAGGGTTTTGATGGTTTCTGCAATCGGCCTTACTAAGGCTTTGTCATAGACACCCATCAATTCCAGCGTTGGTTTTGCAGGGTTAATTAATGGGCCTAACAAATTAAAGATGGTGCGCGTTTTCATGGTTTGACGAACAGGCATCGCGTGGCGAACACCGCTGTGGTATTGCGGGGCGAACAAGAAGCATACGCCCAAATCATCCAATGCGCCGCGTGCCGTTTCTGGGCTCATAGCCAAATCAATACCAAACGCAGCCAGCAAGTCGGAAGAACCAGATTTGCTCGATACGCCACGGTTACCGTGCTTGGCAACTTTTACACCACAGGCTGCGGCAACAAAGGCGGCGGTGGTAGAAATGTTGATGGAGTTAGAGCCGTCACCGCCAGTGCCAACAATGTCAGCGAAATCATAATCTGGTGAAGGGAACGGGTTTGCATTTTCCGTTAATGCAGATGCCGCGCCCGCGATTTCTTCTGGTGTTTCGCCTTTAATTTTTAGCGACGTTAATGTCGCGGCCAACAGGATAGGGTCCATTTCACCTTTGATAATGGTGTCGAACAGCTGATGGCTTTCTTCACGAGACAGAGATGCTTGTTCGTAAAGCTTATTAATAATTGCGTCCATGTTTACTCTCCTTGTCTTGTCGTCCATCAGCGCGGTTGTGTCGCCCAGTTGATTGTATTTGTCAGAAGGTCTGCGCCTTTCGTTGTTAAAATTGACTCTGGATGGAATTGGAAACCGACCACGCGATCTGCGTCGTTCACGACTGCCATGACTAAGCCTTCCACATCCGCAATCACATCCAGTGAATCCGGCACCTTGGTGGCAACCAACGAGTGGTAGCGTGCAATGGTGAGCGGGCTTTCAATGTCGCCAAATACGGCATGGGCGTTATGTGTCATCTGGGATGCTTTTCCGTGAACGATTTCACCTGCGCCAGCAACCACACCGCCATAAGCTTCTGTGATGGCTTGTTGGCCAAGACAAATACCAATCATTGGCACTTTGCCTTTCAGTTTTTGGATCAGTGCAGGCATACAGCCTGCTTCTGATGGCGCACCCGGGCCAGGGGACAGCACCACAACAGGGTTAGTGAGATCACTAACGGCTTGCTCAATTTGCTCTGCGGACAAACTGTTGCGGTATATCTTCACGGGATAACCCAATGAACGAAACTGATCGACCAAGTTATATGTGAAAGAGTCGAAGTTATCGATCAGCACGATGTGTGCATTCATGGCTTGGCTCATTGTGCACCTCCTGAGTGTGCTGCTCGAATTGCTGTCAATACAGCTTGCGCTTTTCCGCGTGTTTCATCGGCTTCGGCTTGAGGCACAGAGTCGAACACCACACCGGCACCAGCTTGCACCTGTGCAATACCATCTTCAACATACGCAGAGCGGATCACGATACAAGTATCCATATCGCCATGGCCTGTGAGGTAGCCAACAGCACCGCCATAACTACCACGACGACGTTTTTCGAATTGACGAATGAGCTGCATGGCACGGATTTTTGGTGCGCCCGTTAAGGTGCCCATGTTCATGCATGCTTGATACGCGTGCAGCGCATCGAGATCGTTACGCAGTTGGCCAACAACACGAGACACCAGGTGCATGACGTGGCTGTAACGGTCAACTTGAAGAAGGTCTGACACATAACGCGTGCCTGGTTCGCTGATACGAGCCACGTCATTACGCGCCAAATCTACAAGCATCATGTGCTCGGCTTTTTCTTTGGTGTCGTTTCGCAGCTCGAGTTCGATACGGCCGTCTAGGTCCAAGTTAATTGAACCGTTTGGATTCTTACCGCGAGGGCGTGTGCCTGCAATCGGGTAAATTTCCACTTGGTTGGTGTCTTTGCTGTATTTCAGTGCACTTTCTGGTGATGCGCCAAACAGGGTGAATTCGCTGTCATGCATGTAGAACATGTACGGGCTAGGGTTGCCTTGTTTGAGTTTCAAATACGCATTCAGTGGGGAAGGGCAAGGCAGTGTGAATCGGCGGCTAGGCACGACCTGAAACACGTCACCTCTAACGACATATTCTTTGAGCGTGTCGACGGCCTGACAGAAATCCTCGTCACTGATAGAGACATCGATACCATTATCTTCGACCTGCTGCGCGACCGGCATTGCTGTTGGGTTCAAACAGCTCTCTTTGATGGCTTGAAGTCGACGACTCAAATCAAAGTAGGTTTGTGTGGTGTCGTCACCTCCAAAGAGGGTGCCTTGCAATTTTGCTTGGCGACGTTGGTGGTCAATGACCAATAGCGTTTCAGCAACATAGAAAAGGAAGTCAGGGCAGCGATTGCTTTCTTCTGCTTCTGGAAGGGGCTCAAACTGCGCCACCAGATCATAGGCAAAAAGGCCACCGATCATGAGCGCTTCATCGGGTTGCCCTTCAAGCTTGAAAGCATGTTGAATAAGGCGAAGTGCATCAAACGGCGAAGGCTGGCGCAAGCGCGCATCTTCATCCAGTGTTCGATCTTCTTCCGAAAAATGAAGTGTCAGCATGTTGCCATCGCGCTCACGACAAATCGCGATACCTTGATGATCAATCTGGGCTTCAACGGCATTCAATACATTGTTGCCGTTTTCCGATTTTGCTTCGAGTTCGACAATGCGGCCGCGGCAAACAATGCGGACTGCAGCATCCACCAGCATCAGACTTTTTAGATCCTGCTTTGAATCAATCTCGGCAGATTCTAGAAGTAGACTGTGTGGGCGGTCCTGACAGACTGCGGCATATAATTCAGTCGGAGCGGCGACGTACGGCACATCCAAGCTCAGTACGTCTAATTCGCCTTGTTTTAAAGCGTGGTTTTTCACAGCGTTCTCCCTGCTGCTTCAACAAATGGTTTTAGTTCCTGCATTAATTGCGCGAACATGTCTCCAGTGAGCGCTTGATGACCATCGGACAGTGCTTCCGCAGGGTTTAGGTGGCTTTCGACGATAATACCGTCGGCCCCCACTGCGGCGGCGGCACGTGAAAGAGGAATAACCAATTCACGCACACCCGTTCCATGGCTTGGATCCACGACAACTGGCAGGTGGCTGCGTTGCTTTATGTAGGCGACTGCATTTAAGTCCAGCGTATTGCGCGTTGCAGTCTCGTAAGTGCGGATACCACGTTCACAAAGGATAATGTTCGGGTTGCCAGCATCATAGATATATTCAGCCGCTAGCAACAGTTCCTCGATAGTGGCGGAAAGTCCGCGTTTTAACAAGACTGGTTTGCCTGTTTCGCCAACTGCTTTTAACAATCCGTAGTTTTGCATATTACGCGCGCCAATTTGAAGGCAATCAATGTATTCACAAAGTGAATCTACCTGACTGACTTCCATCACCTCTGAGACGGTCGGCATGCCTGTTGCGTCACTGGCTTGTTTAAGCAGTTTCAGTCCTTCAACGCCCATGCCTTGGAAATCATAGGGACTGGTTCGAGGTTTATATGCACCGCCTCGAAGCGCAGCGGCGCCATGGCTTTTTACAACCTCGGCGACAGACAGCAATTGCTGTTCTGATTCAACAGAGCAAGGGCCGGCAATAACTGCAAATTTGCCCCCGCCGATCGACATATTACCAATACGTACAACCGTGTTGTGAGCTTGTACTTCGCGGGAGACCATTTTGTATTTGGATAAGATGGGTTTAACTTCTTCTACTAATGGGTCGCTCTCTATATGGAGTTTCTGCAATACCCGCTCATCACCCAACGCACCCAAAACGATGCGTTCAACACCAGGCATAAACAAAGGTTTCAGACCCGCTTGTTCTATTTTGCCCAGAATCACTTTTGCTTGCCGCTCGGTAGCGTGGGGTTTTAATACGATGATCATGTTAAAAATCCTTTTTGGTGCCGCCACCTTCGATAAGGTGCTCAATACGTTCTGGGCGGTAAAATGTAGATATAAAAAAACCCGCTATCTGCGGGCTTGGTGACGTCTTTCCGTTAGGTACAACTCATCACACTGCCCGCTATAGGGAGTGCCACCACCAGTTAATCATTACTGTTTGTCGAGTGAGGTTATGCTGTACCATGATGACGTTATCCATTTGTGTTCGTAATCGTGTACTAGTTAACTAGTGTATGGTGATAATGTCAAGCAACGAATTGAAGAAAATTAATGCTATTTGATCTCCACAGCCACACCACGGCGTCTGACGGACGCTTCAGCCCTGCAGAACTGGTAAAGCGCGCGGTCGATTTTCGCGTCCAAGTGCTTGCGATCACAGATCACGATACTGTCGCAGGCATTGAACCTGCTAAGCAGGCGGTGCTTGAAGCTGATCTTCCTTTGCATATTGTCAATGGCATTGAAATTTCTACCGTTTGGCAAAACAAAGACATCCACATTGTTGGATTGAACATTGATCTTGATTCTCCAGAGCTGAATGCGCTGATTGCGCAACAAGCTGAACGGCGAGATGTCCGTGCAGAACAAATCGCCGAGCGTTTGGAAAAGCACCGCATGCCAGGCGCATTGGAAGGTGCAAAAGCCTTAGCGGGTGATGTGCCACTGACTCGCGCGCATTTTGCGCGCTGGATGGTCGAACAAGGTCATGTGAAGAACATGCAAGCCGTGTTTAAGAAATACCTGACGCGCGGCAACCCAGGTTATGTGCCGCCAAATTGGTGCACGATCGCAGAAGCTGTTGATGTTATTCACAAAGCGGGAGGGCAGGCAGTGATTGCACACCCAGGTCGCTATAAACTGACAGCGAAATGGTTAAAACGCTTGTTAGAAGCATTTAAAGAAGCAGGTGGAGACGGGATGGAAATTGTCCAGCCTCAACAATCTCCAGTCGAACGTCGACAACTTGCTGACTATGCTATTCATTATGGATTGCTGGTATCCCAAGGTTCTGACTTCCACTACCCGTCGCCATGGCTTGAGCTTGGGCGCAATTTGTACCTGCCAAAGGGGTGCGAAGGGGTGTGGGAAAGTTGGACACTACCAGTCATTGAAAGGGCAGAGGTAAGCCCAGAGGAGGAAAAGTGAGCCAATTTTTTTACGTTCACCCAGAAAATCCACAAACACGTTTGATCACGCAAGCGGTTGCCATTATTCGCAACGGCGGCGTTATCATTTATCCAACGGATTCAGGCTATGCACTGGGTTGTCAGCTTGAAAACAAATCTGCGCTAGAAAAAATCTGTCGTATTCGCCGTTTAGACGATAAGCACAATTTTACGTTGTTGTGCAGAGATTTATCTGAAATCTCCGTGTATGCGCGTGTTGATAACACGGCTTACCGTTTGATCAAAAACAACACGCCAGGGCCGTACACCTTTATCTTGAAAGCGACGAAGGAAGTGCCGCGTCGTTTGATGAACCCTAAGCGTAAAACCATTGGTATTCGCGTACCTGATAACCGCATTGCGCTCGATCTGTTGGAAGCACTTGGCGAACCGATGATGTCGACGTCGCTGATTCTTCCGGGTAACGACTTTACCGAGTCAGATCCTGAAGCGATTCGTGACCAGTTAGAGCACACCGTGGATGTGATTCTAAATGGTGGCTACCTCGGTGAGCAACCGACCACAGTCGTTGATTTCAGTGATGGAGAAGCCGAAATTCTCCGTCATGGTACAGGCGATCCTACCCCATTTCAGTAAGCTTATAGGCATACAAAACTCATGGCGTCATTGTGCTTTTTTAGGCATAATACGCCGTTGCCTCAGATTTACGTCTGACGGCCTTTTCTTTCCGACATCGACGCCTGTGAAGGCGACAGTAAGGTAAAACGTAAATGAGCGAAAAATTACAGAAGGTGCTAGCCCGCGCAGGTCTTGGTTCTCGTCGTGAGATCGAAAGCATGATTCAGGCTGGCCGTGTCAGTGTTAATGGTATTGTTGCGAAGCTGGGTGACCGCCTAGATGACGCGTCAACTAACATTCGTGTTGATGGCCATAGCGTGCAAGTAGCCGCACCTTCTGACGTTGTGTGCCGTGTATTGGCGTACAACAAACCTGAAGGCGAACTGTGTACACGTAGCGATCCTGAAGGTCGTCGTACCGTTTTTGATCGTCTTCCTCGTATGAACGGTGCCCGTTGGGTTGCTGTTGGTCGTTTGGATGCGAACACATCGGGTCTTATGTTGTTCACCACTGACGGTGAGCTAGCAAACCGCCTGATGCACCCAAGCCGCCAAGTACAACGCGAATACATGGTGCGTGTGTTTGGTGAAGTGAACGAGCAGATGATTAAAAATCTTGTTCGTGGTGTAACGCTAGAAGACGGCGATGCCCGTTTCGAAGATATCGTTTACGCCGGCGGTGAAGGTATGAACCATACTTTCTATGTTGTGATCACCGAAGGACGTAACCGCGAAGTGCGCCGTCTTTGGGAATCACAAGGTGTTACCGTTAGCCGTCTGAAACGTGTGCGTTACGGCAACCTCTATCTGAATAAAGAACTGCCGCGTGGCGGTTGGATGGAGCTTGAGCTGGATGACGTAAACTACCTTCGCGAGATGGTTGAACTTCGTCCTGAGCGTGAAACTATGATCACGCCAGAAATGAAGAAGCGTAAAGCACGTAGCCAGAAAATCCGTCGCGCGGTTCGTCGTCACGAAGATCGCGTTGAAAGCACCGACACTCGCAAGCCACGTCCACAACGTCGTGGTGGTGAGCAATCTGTGGTATCTGACAAGCCTGCACCACGTCGTGGTCAAGGTAAAGCAGGTCAAGGCCGCACTGACGCGGGCAAACCAGCGCAACGTGCTGGTGGACGTCCAGGCAAGCCAGGACAGAATCGTCCAGGTCAGTCTTCTTCACGTCAGAAGGTTCAAGGCGGTAAGCCTCAAAGCAGTAAACGCCAAGGCCGTTAATTGCCAACAGGTTTAAAAAAAGCCAGCATCTCTGATGCTGGCTTTTTCTTTATGAACTCAATGCTTTTTCTAGCTTCTAGCTTCTAATCACTTCGGCTGTGCATCAATGCATTGGCCATTCACGTCCACGCCTTCTGGTGCCATCAAATACACGTAAAGCGGCATAATATCTTCGGGTGTTTTCAGGGTTTTTGCATCTTCACCTGGGAAAGCGGATGCGCGCATACGTGTGCGTGTGCCGCCTGGATTAATCGCGTTGACTTTCACAGACGTGTTACTCAACTCATCTGCCAATACTTGCATCATGCCTTCTGTTGCGAATTTAGACATGGCATAAGCGCCCCAGAATGCTCGGCCTGCATGCCCCACAGTCGATGAAGTGAACACGATACGTCCATCTTCAGATTTTTGTACGAGTGGCATGACGGCCTGTGTCATCAGGAAGGTTGCTTTGACGTTAACTTGCATCACTTCATCAAAGGCTTTTTCTTCAATTTGGTCAAACGGGCTCAATACGCCCAGTAGGCCTGCGTTATGCAGCACACCATCAAGACGCCCAAACTGTTGTTCAATGGTGTCGACCATGTCGATGTAATGCTGACGAGTCGCGCCTAGCATATCGAGAGGGATGATTGCTGGTTGTGCACCGCCAGCCGCTTCGATTTCATCGTACACGCTTTCCAGCTTCTTCACTGTGCGTCCAAGCAAGATGACGGTTGCACCGTGTTGAGCGTAACTGAGTGCGGCTTGTCGTCCAATACCATCACCCGCGCCGGTAACTAAAATCACTTTACCGTTCAATGCATCGGCTGCTACTTGATACTCCACGTTACAATATTCCTTTTCTTATCGGCAATCCTGCCTGTTAATCTCGCTGCCCATGCTTTATGCATGCTCGTTAGAGAAAGGCGTTTACCTTTGCATTGTAAGTTGGCTCGCAGACAAGAAACAACCTGCTGTTGCAAAGAAAGCGAGGCGAAACCAGCACTTTGATACACATCCCTCGTGAATCTCGCGCTCGAATAGTAGTAGAATGGCGAGATATAACGATAAAGAGGAACACAGTTTGGAATTCTTGCTTGATTACGGCCTGTTTCTGGCCAAAGTTCTGACGTTTGCTGTCGCAGTCATCGCTGTTCTCATCATTGCAAAAAGCGCTGGTGGCAAACAAGGTCAGAAAGGGGAACTCGAAATCACCAATCTGACGGACAAGCACAACGATCTTGTCCACGCGATGGAATCACACATTTATGACGAGGCTGCACTCAAAGCCCGTGATAAAGCAGAGAAAAAAGCCGAAAAAGCCAAAGCAAAAGAAGCCAAGGCAGAAGCGAAAAAAATGACGGATTCCGTCTCGCTGGAATCAAGCCGCAAACCACATCTCTTCGTGGTGGACTTCAAAGGCAGCATTGATGCCCGCGAAGTAACCGCATTACGTGAAGAAATCACCGCCATTCTTGCTATCGCAAAAGACGGCGACGAAGTGATGGTTCGCCTTGAGAGTGGTGGTGGTATGGTTCACGCCTACGGCCTTGCATCTTCACAACTTGACCGCATTAAGCAAGCGGGCATTCCACTGACCGTTTCTGTTGATAAAGTGGCGGCGAGTGGTGGCTATATGATGGCGTGTGTGGCGGATAAAATCATTGCAGCGCCGTTTGCGGTTGTTGGTTCAATTGGTGTTATCGCACAACTGCCAAACTTTAATAAATTACTTAAAAAACATGATATTGAATTTGAGCAACTGACTGCGGGTGAATTTAAGCGTACGCTAACTATGTTTGGTGAAAACACCGACAAAGCGCGCGAGAAATTCGTGAGCGAGTTGGAAGAAACGCACGTTCTTTTTAAAGACTTTATTGCTGACCACCGTCCTTCGTTGGATCTCGAAAAAGTCGCCACTGGCGAACATTGGTTTGGTAACCAAGCCTTGCCATTGGGACTGATTGATAGCGTGGGCACGAGTGACGATTACCTCGTCACTGCAGTAAAAGAAAAAGACGTTTTAGGTATTCGTTACGTACAACGTAAGAAGCTGGCAGAAAAAATCGCAGGTTCAGCGGCAGAAGCGACAGATCGTCTACTGTTGAAGTGGATCAGCCGCGGCCAGCGTCCGATCGTTTAGGAGTCAACATGAATCAGAAATGGGCTTTGTTTTCGTTCCAAGGCCGAATGAGACGCCGTGACTACTGGTTATACAGTTTGCCAGTGATGTTCGCTGTCGTGCCTACCTTGTTTTATCAAGGCGGGAATGCGGTACTTGACGTGTTGACTATCGTGATCACACTGTTCGCGATTTATGCATCGCTCGCACTGAACATTAAGCGTTTGAAAGACCGCAATAAGAACCCGTGGTGGATTGTAGTGACCTTTTTACCATTAATCGGCCCAATCTTTGCTTTGGTCGAACTCGGTATTCTGGATGGTACGCCAGGCCCAAATCAGTTTGGACCAGATCCGAAAGGGCGCGGTGGAGACAAATCTGATCAGGATGGAAACTCTGTTCGGGAAGACAAAGAAAAAGATACTGCAGTGTTTGAGGGCTAAGCCCTAAATTTGGTAATATAGACGAGTCGACAGGGGCAGCAATGCAGCTGTCGACTTTTTGTTTTTGAGTTTGTTTTGAAATCAGTAACATGGTTGTAATGGTTTCAAGGCAGATATCTTCGCCACTGCGAACGCATTGTTTGAGGGTGGTGTGTGGGATTCTGGCTGCTGTGACCGTCGGTTGCAGAGAATATCACTACATGGAAACGCTCAACCTTCATTGTACGATTTTGGCAGAGTTTTCTTTGCCTAGCTTACGGCTTGATACGTTTAGCAAAAGTAATTCAGATGTTCACTTTACCTTTAAAGTGACGCCAGCTTTGAGAATCGTTTAAAAGAGTCTAGGTTAAGCGCTTTTATGGCAAGTATTAAGTATCGACCAGATGTCGATGGTCTTCGGGCTGTCGCCGTTCTTCTAGTGATCATATTTCACTTCAATAAAGATATCCTTCCTAGTGGGTTTATTGGCGTAGATGTCTTCTTCGTTATTTCTGGGTTTATAATTACGTCTGCAATTTATCCTCAAATGAAATCTGGGACATTCACGTTTTTAGATTTTTATGAAAAAAGGATTAAACGTATTTTGCCATTGTTTTATATCGTGGCAATATCAAGCCTCATTACTGCTTATTTTTTATTTTCACCCAACGACTTTTCTGGTTTTGCTGACAGCCTACGTTATGCGTCAGTATTTATTTCAAACATCTATTTTGAAAAGAACACTGGGTATTTTGCGCCGTCATCAGAAACCATGCCACTGTTAAACATTTGGTCGCTTTCGGTGGAAGAGCAATTTTACTTTGTATGGCCAATAGCCCTGTTGCTCTGTTCTCGTTATCTACCCACTAAGGCAGCGCCTAAGATACTGTTAGTGGCGCTAGTATCTATGATTGGATACTCACAATTTTTGGCGCTAACTTCGCCTTCTGAGGCATACTTCCTTATTCAAAGCCGGGCGTTCGAAATGCTTATTGGTGCGGCACTTGCGTTGCTATTGTTTAAGTTGAGAAGCGAGGATAGGTCTTATGAATGCCGCTTTTATGCCACTGCAGGTATTGTGGGTGTTTTACTCGTATCTATTGCATTGGTCATTCTTGACAAAGGCGACGTCTTTCCGGGTGTTAACGCTGCCATTGTTTGTTTTGGTACTGCGCTAATTATCTTCTCTGGTGAAAACACTAATACGCCAATTACACGATTCTTATCTTTGCCAGTGTTGGTGTGGCTCGGAAAATTGTCATATTCACTTTATCTATGGCATTGGCCTATCCAAGCGTTTTATCGTTATTACCAGTCTGATTTTGGATGGAAAGGATTTGTTACTTGTTCATTGTTAACATTTGTTTTTTCTTACTTAAGTTTAAAGCTGATTGAAAATCCGGCAAGATATTTTAAATTAAAAAGAAGATACGTGTTTGTTGGGTATTTCTTTGTCCCGGTGCTTTCTTTTGTTCTGCTAGCCAAGAACATTGATAAGCAAGAAGGTTATCCTGAGCGGTTTAGTACTGAGGCAATGGCGCTTTACTATGACTCCGTTTCAAAGATTGAATTGGATGGGCAAACTCGAAAGCAGTTTGAGGAGTTTGAACCTTTCCGCCCGATGTTATTGGGTGATCAATCTGTTTCATCACCTAGTGCTTTTCTTTGGGGGGATTCACATGCAGAACACTTCCAGTCGTTTGTAGATGAATTAGGCAAGAAATATCACTTTGGTGCACTGTACGGTGGGCAAGGTGGTTGTCCTCCTATCGCCGTGGGAGGACGTGTGCGTCATGGAGAACTAGAAGCACACTGCTACCAAAGTAATGAAAGGCTATTGGAACAGGTTCTCGCGTCTGACGTCGATGTGGTTTTTCTAGGTGGTCGTTGGGCAACGTATTCGGAAACAACGCTTGCTGAAAATGAAGATGGTCGAAATATTTATCTTGGAGATATCACTGATCGTTCAGAGAGCATCGACAATAATCGCCGTGTATTCTCTTCGGGGTTAGAAAAAACAATTTCGACTCTTATTGAACATGGGAAAACCCCAGTAGTGTTTGGACAGGTACCGTCATTTCCTTTCAAACCAAGCAATTGTTTAGTAAAGAAAGCCAATTATAGTTGGGCGGCGAAGGAAAGCTGTGACACTGCTTCTACGCAGTTCTTTGAAAGATATACCTATGCGAATCACTTGCTGCTTGAGCTTCAGCATAAGTACCCTGAAACAGTGATTATTGATATTCCAGATTTGGTTTGTGATGGCAAATCGTGCGTAAGTGCGTTGAATGGTAAACCGCTATACAGCGACAATAACCATATCAACTCAGTCGGAGCAAAGGCATTTTATGATGCTTATATGTTGACTGATGCATCAGGCGTTATGAAGACGTTGTTTGCAGGCTAGATGAAATGTAAGAGCCTGATGATTCAGGCTCTTGAGTAAATCTTTAACAATGTGCTGCTAACATAGTCGAAAAACGGAGACGAGTCGTAGACGAAGTTGCATATCACATAGTCAATGTATATTGCTTCGAAAGCTGGTGAGCAAGAAACTTAAACATATTAAAAACAGCGGTTGTTTTTGGTGTTGGTAGTCCGTTGCTGTCGAGGAAGTACTCGCCTTTGAATACCATCACACCGGCTTTTTCCTCAACGGAATCGGTGTTCATGCCTTCGATGTAAGCCTCATGATCGCGGATCATCGCGTTGGCGATGTTGAGAAGCTCAGTGGCGGAGATAGGAGTCTTGTCTGACATACTTTTCTGCATGATGATGAAAAATGAGCGTCTATTATAATCCCATTGCATATGTGGAAGGCAAACGGTTCTGGCTGGCGAAAATGCGCTCAAACGCAATGTTATTGTGAGCTAAGCCAGAAAAATTAATTGCGAGATGGCCTTTCTGCATGCGTCAATGGTAATGATTAGCGCGCTTGAAGATGTGAGACTACGCTGATCCCCCAATATGTCCGATTAGTTGTTCACAAAAGAACAACAACTGTGGAAGCAGCAACCAATTGGGGGGATTTCGAAAGAAACAGGTTGATATTCAGATCTAGTCGCTCAATATTGTAAATAGCGTCAGCGTGCCACCATAATGCACGTGATTTGAATTAATAGATTGAATTTTAAACGCAAGGGCGTATTGGTCACTATGGGTAAATCTCTCGTTATCGTGGAGTCCCCGGCAAAGGCAAAAACGATAAATAAATATCTGGGCAAGGACTTCATCGTTAAATCGAGTGTTGGTCACGTCCGCGATCTGCCTACCGGCGCTTCACAAAGCGGTAAAAAAGCTGCACCTACCTCTACCAAAGGGCTGAGCGTAGAAGAAAAAGAACGCATTAAAAAAGAGAAGGACAAAAATTCGCTGATCAACAAGATGGGTGTTGACCCATACCGCGATTGGAAAGCGAACTATCAGATCTTACCGGGTAAGGAAAAGGTCGTTTCCGAACTGCAAGCGCTTGCTGAAAAAGCAGACGTTATCTATCTCGCAACGGATTTGGACCGTGAGGGTGAGGCGATTGCCTGGCACTTGCGGGAAATCATTGGGGGCGATGACAGTCGCTTCAAACGCGTTGTGTTCAACGAAATCACCAAAAATGCAATCCAGCAAGCGTTCGAATCGCCTGGCGAGTTGAACATCGATGGCGTAAATGCTCAGCAAGCGCGTCGCTTCTTGGATCGCGTCGTTGGTTTCATGGTTTCACCACTGCTGTGGAAGAAAGTGGCACGTGGTTTGTCTGCGGGTCGTGTTCAATCGGTAGCGGTTAAGCTGCTCGTTGAGCGTGAGCACGAGATTAAAGCGTTTATCCCGCAAGAGTATTGGGATATTCACACGGACACGACAACGGCGAGCCAAAACGCACTGCGTTTGGTGGTTGCTCAGAAAAATGGCGAAGCGTTTAAACCGCTGAACCAAGAGCAAGCGATGTCAGCGACAGATGCGTTGAAGAAAGCAACGTACAAAGTGTCTGACCGCGAAGATCGCCCAACATCAAGCAAGCCATCGGCACCTTTTATTACGTCAACGCTGCAACAAGCGGCGAGTACCCGTATGGGCTTTGGCGTGAAAAAAACCATGATGCTGGCACAACGTCTGTACGAGGGTGGTTACATCACCTATATGCGTACCGACTCAACCAATTTGAGCCAAGAAGCGGTTGAATCAGCGCGTGAGTTTATCGGTAGCGAGTACGGAGATAAGTATCTGCCGTCAGCACCGATTAAATACGGTTCGAAAGGCAATGCCCAAGAAGCGCACGAAGCGATTCGTCCTTCAAGCATTGACGTGACATCGGATGACCTTCAGGGCATGGACCCAGATGCGCATCGTTTGTACGACTTGATCTGGCGTCAATTTGTATCGTGTCAGATGACACCTGCAAAATACGATTCAGGCACTATCACAGTGAAAGCAGGCGAGTTCACGCTGAAAGCGAAGGGCCGCACGCTACGCTTTGATGGTTGGACACGCGTTCAACGCCCAATGGGTAAGAACGAAGATACCACCTTGCCGCATGTTGATGTGGGCGAAACGCTAACACTCGAAAACGTCGATCCGAAGCAACACTTCACCAAGCCACCAGCTCGCTTCACTGAAGCGGCGCTTGTTAAAGAGCTTGAGAAGCGTGGCATTGGTCGTCCATCAACTTACGCATCCATCATTTCGACGATTCAAGATCGTGGTTATGTGCGTGTGGAACAGCGTCGTTTCTACGCTGAGAAAATGGGCGAGATTGTCACGGGTCGCCTTGATGGCAGTTTTGCTGACCTGATGGATTACGACTTCACTGCGCGTATGGAGGGTAACCTCGATAAAATCGCAATGGGCAGTGAAGATTGGAAAAACGTACTGAATAACTTCTTCAAAGCGTTTACTGATGATCTGAGCAAAGCAGAGCTGGACGAGATTGAAGGCGGTATGAAGCCTAACAGCATCGTGCTCACTGACATCGATTGTCCGACGTGTGGCCGTAAGATGGGTATCCGTACCGCATCAACAGGCGTATTCCTCGGCTGTTCGGGTTATGCACTGCCACCAAAAGAGCGCTGTAAAACCACCATCAATTTGATGGACGAAGAAGGCATCGTTAATGTATTGGAAGAAGACGTAGAAACCGCCGCGTTGCGTGCGAAGAAACGTTGTCCGAAGTGCGAAACGGCGATGGATGCTTACCTGATTGACCAAGATCGTAAACTGCACGTTTGTGGTAATAACCCAAGTTGTGATGGTTATACGGTTGAGAAAGGTGAGTTCAAGCTGAAAGGCTATGATGGCCCAGTGGTTGAGTGTGACAAGTGTGGTTCTGACATGGTGCTGAAAAATGGCCGTTTCGGTAAGTACATGGATTGCACCTCTGAAACGTGTAAGAACACGCGCAAGATCCTGAAGAATGGCGAAGTTGCGCCGCCGAAAGAAGATCCAGTGCATTTCCCTGAGCTTCCTTGTGAAAACTCAGATGCGTACTTTGTGCTTCGCGACGGTGCATCTGGTCTGTTCATGGCAGCGAGTAACTTCCCTAAATCGCGCGAAACCCGTGCGCCTTTGGTGGAAGAACTGGTTCGCTTTAAAGATCGCATTCCAGAAAAATACCAATATCTGGCAGATGCACCCGCGCAAGACCCTGATGGTCGTAAAGCGGTTGTTCGCTTTAGTCGTAAGAGCAAAGAAAACTATGTACGTACCGAAGAAGATGGTAAGCCATCCGGTTGGACTGGTTTATTTATCGACGGTAAGTGGGAAATCACGGATAAGCGTAAGAAGAAGTAATTCTTCGGCGTGAACATTGAAAAGGCAGCCAATAGGCTGCCTTTTTTGTTCCAGTGGTGTTAGCAAAATAAAAGAAGGAAGAGACTGTAACTAATTTTGTGTAACTGGCTATCACACCATACTCTAATGAGAGTTAAGGATAGGCAGATGCGCATGAACAAGAAAGAACTCGAAGCTTTCGCAAAGGAAGCAGCCAAAGGTATCAAAACACCTGAGGACTTGAACGAATTTAGCCAGATGTTGAAAAAAATCACCGTCGAAGCAGCGTTGAATGCTGAAATGGATGAGCACCTAGGCTACGAAAAACATCAAAAGTCGCCATCAAACAACAGTCGGAATGGCACGAGCAGCAAACGTGTCAAAACCGAAGAGGGCGAATTTGATCTTGATACACCGCGCGACCGCGATGGCTCCTTTGAG
>NZ_FOWR01000044.1 GCF_900115495.1 Enterovibrio norvegicus DSM 15893
TGAAAAGCGAGGGCATCTATCAGGAGTTGTGGGGGATCCTGACGTCTTACAATATCGTCCGTTTAGAAATGGCAGCGATGGCGAAAGAGCACAAAGTTGAGCCGCTTAGGATAAGCTTCCTCAATGCGCTATATCTCATCCAAGATGAGTTTATCTGGGCGAGTGGCAGAAGTCCTGGTGCAATCCCAAATGCACTAAAAATGCTTAGAGAAAATGGCAAACGGCTGATATTACCTAACAAGAGAAAGAGGAAAGCGTACCCTCGGGCAGTGTTGAAAAGACCCGCAAAATATCCAACCAGAACCAGAGAGAAAAAAGCCACTCGCTCTTAAGCGAGTGGCCTTAACCATGACGGTCGCTTTTTTTGTATCGGCAAGTTTGTCATTCCATCTCTCGTACCCAGTGACTCGAACCGGATACCAACATGTAATAACACACCAGAATCAATCTTCCAGTGGTACAACTTTGCCGATAAATGGCAGGTGACGATACTTCTGCGCGTAATCGATACCCACACCCACAACGAACTCGTCAGGGATTTTGAAACCATACCAATCAACAGGAACGTCAACTTCTCGACGCTCAGGTTTGTCTAGTAAAGTACAAATGCGGATAGAGTTAGGCTCGCGCAGCGATAGAATCTCACGCACTTTGTCCAGTGTATTACCTGTATCGATAATGTCTTCAACCAGCAAGATATCTTTGCCTTTGATATCATCATCCAGATCTTTCAGGATACGCACATCGCGGCTGCTTTCCATCGTATTGCCGTAGCTTGATGCAGTCATAAAGTCGACAGCGTGCGGTAAGTCAATGGCACGACAAAGGTCCGCCATAAACACAAATGAACCACGCAATAGGCCAACCATGACCAAATCATTGGAGTCTTTGTAATGCTCTGTGATTTCAGCGCCCAACGTTTTTACGCGTTGTTGTACTTCTTGCTCTGAAATCATTACTTCTACGGTATGTTTCATTTTCAACCTCGACGGTATTCCCGTCTAACTACCTGTGTCACTGAGGTCTGACATTCTATCACTGAGCAATCTACGATCCTACTCTCGAAAATTGTCAAAATTTCGTCGCATAACGTCGGGGATGACATTGTTAAGCAACCAGTTGCTGTTGTACACTTTACACACACATGTACATTTACATGTGCAAACAAATAAAAAATAAAGCAAAAACACTCAGTTACCGTAAAGTTGGCAGGAGCTAGGATGGCTACTTCAAGTGGACGTACACGTACCCGATTATCGCCCGAACAGCGAAAAGAACAGCTATTAAAGTTCGCCTTAGAATCGTTTTCTAAACGAGGAATTGGCCGAGCTGGACACGCTGATATCGCAGACATGGCGCATGTATCGGTGGCGACCGTCTTTAATTATTTCTCCACCCGCGAAGAGTTGGTTGATGCTGTTCTGAATGAAGCAGAGCGCGAATTTCACCAATTAATTCTCGAAAGCACCAACGCTGAATATCAAGATGTTAGGAGCGTGCTTTCTCACGTTGCTGTGCAACTCATTGATGCCGCTTTGGAAGACAAAGACTGGTTGAAAGTCTGGTTCGAATGGAGCACATCCATTCGTGACGACATTTGGCCAAACTTCGTTCAAGGTAAAAACGTGGTGCTTGATCGCTTCACTGTCTTGTTTGCCCAAGGCATTGAGTCAAAAGAGCTTGAAACGACACATACGCCACTTGAGTTGGCACGTATGTTCGATGGCATTTGCTACATTCTTTATCTGCAAACGCATCAGCAACCAGATAAAGATGCATTGGCGCGCCAAGCTGACGGCTACATCGATATGTTGTGCTCGTAGCTTTCAGTTGAGAAACATAAAAAAACCGGCGAATTCGCCGGTTTTTTCTTCTTCAAATTCAGGGTTATTCAACGCTAAACAAGATGGGAGGATGAGGGCGAATGTCCAGTTTTACTTTGTCACCTGTATCCAGTAATTGATTGGAATACACCATCAAAGTTTGACCGTTCACCTCCACCAAATAACGACAACTGTCGCCCATAAATTGGGCTTCAGATACCACACCATCACCCGTGTCATCAGGAAGGATCGTCAGGTTCTGAGGGCGAATCAACCATTCTAGATCATGGCCATTGGCTTTTTGTTCAACCGGCCAATCACCTAGCGGCGTCGTCATGCTCTCGTTATCATTCAAAGAAACAGGCACGTAAGAACCGTGGCCGAGAAAATCGGCAACGAAACGGCTGCTTGGACAGTAGTAAAGATCTGTGGCGCTACCGTACTGCTCAATCACACCTTGGTTCATCACCGCCAGTTTATCTGCAAAGGCAAACGCCTCTTCACGGCTGTGCGTAACGAAAATTGCAGTAACACCTTGCTGCTTAAAAATCTTACGGATTTCTTGAATTAAGCTGTGACGCACTTGCGTGTCGATGTTCGAAAAAGGCTCGTCCAACAGCAACAGATCTGGCTTACTGGCCAATGCGCGCGCAATCGCAACGCGTTGTTGCTGACCACCTGACAACTGATGAGGATAACGGTTTTCTAGGCCATCAAGCTTTACAAGCGACAGCATCTCTTTCACACGCGCAGTGACGTGGGATTTGTCCCAACCAGTCAGACCAAATGCAACGTTCTCTCCCACGGTAAGGTGCGGAAACAATGCATAGTCTTGGAAAATCATGCCGACATTACGAAGTTCTGGCGGCACATTGCACTTCTCATCAATGATCTTACGACCATTAATCGTCATCTTGCCGCCATCAAGCGGCAGTAAGCCTGCAATCGCTTTTAGTAGCGTCGTTTTACCGCAACCACTCGCCCCAAGAAGACAGACAATTTCGCCTTTTTCAACATCCAGCGACAGATCGCTCAGCACGGCTTGGCCGTTATAACGACAAATCAAATCACTGACGGAAAGCGCATTACTCATGAGTGGCTTTGCTCCAAAGAACGGTTAATCATGATAAGTGGAATCAGCCCCACGACGACCAACAATATAGCAGGCAGCGCCGCGTATTCCAGATGTTCATCAGATGCATAGTTAAAAACATAGGTCGCCAAGGTCTCGAAGTTAAAAGGTCGCAGCAACAATGCCGCATTGAGCTCTTTCATCGATTCGATAAACACCAGTAACATCGCAATCAAACAACCGCGACGAATTAACGGCAATTGCACACGTTTAATGATGCTTTTCGCATTACATCCCATGGTACGGGCTGCCATATCCAGAGACGGTGACACCTTGGCAAGGCTTGATTCAACACTACCAATCGCAACAGCACTGAAGCGCACCACAAATGCTGTCAGCAAGGCAAACATGGTACCTGAGAACAACAACCCCGGCCTTCCCCAATCCATGGCTTTTGCAACATCATTAATGGCATGGTCGATACTGGTCAGTGAGATCAACACGCCAATCGCAAGCACAGTGCCTGGAACGGCATATCCCAATGAAGACATGCGCAAAGGCACATTGCTCGCTGGTGTGGCCGAAAATCGGCGGTAGAAATTCACTAACAGCGCAATCGCCAGTGCAATAACAGCGGCAATTGATGACACATACAAGCTGTTAAAGCTGTATTGGATAAAGTCTTCAATCGAGCTAGACGAGTGATAATCCCACGCATAAATCAACAACTGGCCGAGTGGCGCAAGGAAGGCAATCGCAAAAAGCCCCCAACACCAAACGGTGGCAAGCACCTTGTACTTCCCTTGCAGTGGCGCTTTGGCAATTTTGTCGGCACTGACATTTTGACTAAAGAGTTTTTGTTTGCGGCGACTGTATCGTTCACTGCTGATAAGCAGGAATATCACTACCAGCATGATGGCAGAAATTTTCGCGGCTGCGTTCAGGTTGGAATAGCCAAGCCATGTATCATATACCGCCGTCGTGAGCGTACTGACCGCGAAATAATTCACGGTACCAAAATCCCCTAAGGCTTCCATCGCCACTAACGATGCGCCAACCGCAATCGCAGGTCTTGCCAGTGGAAGCGAAACACGCATGAAGCTTTGCATTGGCGAGCTGCCAAGTAAGCGGGCAGATTGTGTCAGCGTCAGGTTCTGTTCCATGAATGCAGCGCGTGCAAGCAGGTAAACATAAGGGTGCAATACTAACGCCAGAACAAAAGATGCTCCAGGAAGGGTGCGAAGATCGGGGAACCAGTATTGTGCAGCGCTCGTCCAGCCGGTGACATCACGTAAGAAGAGCTGAATGGGTCCCGCATAATCGAACCAATCGGTGTAGATATATCCGACGATGTATCCAGGCATGGCGAGCGGCAGAACAAGCGCCCATTGCAACCAACGGTCACCGGGAATGCAATAATTGGCCATAAGCCAAGCAGAGGGGATCCCCATCAGAAGGGATAAAAAGACGGTACCCGCAACCAGCAGGACAGTATTTAGCGTGTACGTTCCCATCACCGTAGACATCAGGTGACCAAACACATCATCACTTTCGCCGACTGCGGTGTAGAAGATCGCTAAAATCGGCAAAACCAGCAGCAGGGAAAACACCCAGCTACTGGTTTTCAAAAATCGGTTCTGTTCTAACATTGCCTACTACATCATGGCGTCAGATAGCATAAGGGGGAAAGTGATTCCCCCTTACTATTACAGAATGAAACGATTACAGGTCGAACTTCACTTCATCAAGAAGTTTCATCGCCTTGGTGTGATTCTCTGCAACAGTTTCTAGCGGCAAATCGTCTGCGGTGTATTCACCCCAAGAAGCAACAAGCTCAGAGCGTGCAACGCCCGGCTTAACTGGCTCTTCGAAGTTCACTTCCGCGTACATTTGCTGTGCTACGTCTGACGTCAAAAACTCCATCAGTTTTTGCGCGTTGTCTTTGTTCGGCGCGTATTTCGCCATTGCCATGCCGCTGATGTTTACGTGAGTACCGTTCGCGTTTTTGCCCGGGTAGTTCAGGTATACACTGTCAGCCCATGTTTTTTGCTCTTCATCTGCCAGCATCTTACCAAGGTAGTAGCTGTTGCCCAGTGACACGTCACACAGGCCTTCAGAGATTGCTTTCACTTGGCCACGGTCATTGCCTTGCGGCTTACGTGCTAGGTTAGCTTTTACACCTTCCAACCAAGCTTTTGCTTCTGCTTCACCGTGGTTTGCGATAACAGCAGAAACTAACGATACATTGTACGGATGCTTACCAGAGCGTGTACAGATTTTTCCTTTCCACTCAGGCTTTGCAAGATCCATGTAGTCGAAATCGTCGCCCAATTTACCCACACGATCACGTGAAGAGTAAACAGAACGAGAGCGTGTAGTCAGTGCGACCCAACGGTCTTCACTGTCACGGTATTGTGAAGGAACGTTCTCATCAATGATTTTGCTATCAACAGATTGAACCAAATCTTTGTTTACAAGTTCCATCAGACGAGAGATATCAACCGTTAGCAGAACGTCTGCTGGGCTGTATTCACCTTCCTGTTCAACCTTTTCAGCCATGCCTTTTTTCGCAAACTTCACGTTCACTTTAATGCCGGTTTCCTTGGTGAACTCGTTTAGCATCGGTTCAATCAAAAATGGTTGACGGTAAGAGTACACATTCACTTCTTCCGCAGCATTCGCAACACCACTAGTACCTACAACTCCAAGCACCAACGCAGATGCTGACAACAATTTTTTCATTTTCTTCCCTTCCTAAACCGAAACTGTAATGAGAACGTTTATCAGTATCGTTAGTATACATGTTACGGGTTTGTACGCAATACTCGCTTTTTCAGATAGATGAAAAAAGCCCCACATCTCTTCGATGTGGGGCTTTTTAGCTGTCGAAATTTGTAACGGTTTGTGTCTTATAACTGAGTAGTATTATTTCACGCTCACAAACTCAGGGTAAGCATCTACACCACAGTCGTGGAAATCCATGCCTTCCAGCTCTTCTTCCTCGCCTACGCGGATACCCATGGTGGCTTTCAGTACGCCCCATACCAGCAGGCTTGCACCGAATACCCAAGCAAAGATAACCGCCGCACCAAGAAGCTGCGCACCAAACGTTGCATCTGCGTTGCTAAATGGCACTGCCAATAGGCCGAACAAACCACAGGTACCGTGGACTGAAATCGCACCCACCGGATCATCAATCTTCACTTTATCCAGGGCAATAATACTAATAACAACCAAGGCACCTGATAGGCCACCAACAACCAATGCAGCAATCGGTGATGGAGATAATGGGTCAGCAGTAATCGCAACCAAGCCCGCCAACGCACCGTTCAATACCATGGTCAAATCAGCTTTACCCCATGTCGCTTTACAAACAAGTAAGGCAACAATTGCACCAGATGCTGCAGCTGCGTTTGTGTTCAGGAAGATTTGGCCTACCGCTGTGGCATTCTCAAAATCCGACACCATCAACTGTGAGCCGCCGTTGAAACCAAACCAACCAAACCAAAGGATAAACGTACCCAGTGTTGCCAGTGGCATGTTTGAACCTGGAATAGGGTAAATCTGACCGTTTTTACCGTATTTACCTTTACGTGCACCAAGCAAAAGGACACCCGCTAGCGCTGCTGAAGCGCCTGCCATATGAACAATACCTGAACCCGCAAAGTCGCTAAAGCCCGCTTCTGATAGGAAGCCACCACCCCAAGTCCAGTAACCTTCAACCGGGTAGATAACAGCAGTCAGTACGACCGAGAATACCAAGAAGGCCCATAACTTCATGCGCTCCGCAACTGCACCAGACACTACAGACATCGCAGTAGCAACAAAGACGACTTGGAAGAAAAAGTCAGATTCTAAAGAATGATCTGCGCCTTCGGCTTGTGAACCAATAAGGAAACCAATGGACGGTAACCAGCCTGCTTCAGCATTATCGACATACATAATGTTGTAGCCGACCAATAAAAACGTTGTACATGAAATTGCATATAAGCAGACGTTTTTGGTTAGAATTTCAGTGGTGTTCTTTGAACGCACGAGGCCAGCTTCTAGCATGGCAAAGCCCGCAGCCATCCACATGACCAATGCGCCTGACATTAGAAAGAAAAACGTATCGAGTGCGTATCGCAGCTCTGTCACAGTCGTTGTCAATTCCATCTCTATTACTCCCTTAATCCCTTAAATTGCTTCTGAATCCATTTCGCCAGTACGAATACGCACAGCCTGTTGGAGGTCATAAACAAAAATCTTCCCGTCACCAATCTTGCCGGTCTGCGCCGCTTTGCTAATGGCTTCGATAATGTCGTCAACGTTTTCAGAGTGTGCCGCGATTTCTAGTTTTACTTTTGGCAGAAAATCCACTTGGTATTCTGCGCCGCGATATAGCTCAGTGTGTCCCTTTTGACGACCAAAGCCTTTCACTTCAGATACTGTCATTCCATCCACGCCGACTTCTGCTAGTGCTTCACGCACGTCATCGAGCTTAAATGGCTTGATAATCGCATTGATCAATTTCATTCCCGTCTCCTTGAACCAAAAATAAGATGTTCTGAGAAAAGACATAACAATTCACGTGCCAAGTTTTATTTTCCAATAAATTCAATAATATAAGTTAAACAGGCAGGAAATCAAAAAATAGTTCGCACCAAAGTGGTGCGTATTTTCACTATTATTAAGCAGGTTTCATGCAAGGAAAGCGTAGTGCACCAGGATGTGGCGTACAGAAAATAAGACAAAGATTTTAGGCAGAATTAGACATGCGGTATTCCTTCACCGCAACAGGATGAAACAAGGAGAGTTTTTAGCGACCGTAACGACGAATAAAGTCTTGCCACGCCTCAAGAAGCACCATCAAATCTTCAGGCCCACAAAGCGATACACTCTCTTCTTCGTAAGCATGAAAGTCTTGCTCAGGCATTTCTTCATCCGTGCCCTCTAAAAGCGCATTGGCTTGCACAAGTGCTTCTTCTTGTGTGAGCTGAAGATGAAACACTTTGCCGGGGCGATTCCATTCACCACCCTGCTGCATCACGTCTTGTAGATTCCTCAGAACGTTGTCTATTTCAGCATGATCGGTGCCAAGCTCATCCACCAACCAACAACCTAATGCCTCGTGCCCCATGGACAATTCAGCATGAAAACTGTCGTCTAAAGTATTGCGTCGAAATTCATAATCCACGTGGTATCTCCTCAAAATTTTGAGTCTATTGTTTAAATTAAGCCGTAAATTACAATAGCGTTTAGAACTATGACCTTCACATTATCAGCACATTAGCTGCCACTCGATCTCTCCGCGGAGTAAGGTAAATAACATCTCCCATAAAAACACGTGTGGTCATTAGTATTTATGAAGATTACTCCAGAGCTTGCACAAGCCATTGTCCAACGCGCAATAAAAATCATAAATAACGTACTCAATGTTATGGATGAGCAAGGCTACATCATTGCGTCAACAGATTCTTCTCGTTTACATCAACGACATGAAGGTGCAATTTTAGCGATGTCTGAGCGACGCATCATTGAAATCAACAGTGACATGCAAAACAACATGCATGGTGTTAAACCAGGTGTAAACCTGCCAATATTTTTCAAAGAAAAAGCGATTGGTGTGATTGGTATTTCAGGCCAACTTGACGAAGTCAGACAATACGGTGAATTAGTTCGAATGGCAGCAGAAATGACAGTTGAGCATGCCTTCGAACTAGAGCAGCTTCAGTGGAGCGAGATGAGAAAAGAAGAACTCGTGCTTCAGTGGCTGCAATATAAACCTGATGCGCAACACCTCAGTGCCATTGCAACAAGACTCAAGGTTAACATTCAACAAACATTCGGTGTGGCCCTCTGCCATCATGACCTATCGGTCGACCAACATAAATTGATTAAGACATTAAAAAAGGATAACGACAATATTCTTACCGCTCGATTTAGTGAGTCATTATTGGTTGTTCTTATTCCACTAAAAGGGAAAAAGTCAGAATCAATTTGTCACTTTTGGGCTAATCAACAAGAAAAGCTAATCAGTCATTCTGCTCCATTCTCATCAAACCGCTGGGTCTTTAGCCAACCAGCATATTACCCGAATAGCGTAGCAACAGAATTTAGTGCCACTTGCTCATTGCTTAACGGCCTACCCAATGAGGTGCGCTCTGCTAATACTGAAGCACTTCGTTTTGCAGCGCTATTAAACCCCATATCAGAGCAGTGGCAGCAAGAGCATATTCAGAAAGTCCTAACGCCTTTATTTGCTAAAGGTGAAAATCTCCGCTCAACACTCGTATCATGGTTTGAACATAACTGTGATGCCGATAAAACCGCCATTGCGCTTTTTGTTCATCCCAATACTGTACGTTATCGACTGCGTCTTGCAGAGGAATGCACCGGCCTGACACTGAGCCATTTTCAAGATCGGGGCTTACTTTATGCCGCTTTGACAATAAGACCCTCATCACAGTGGATTGTTCAGAGAAACAAAAAATAATCAAAAACAAGGTTATTTTTTGTCTATCAAACCATAGAAGCGGAGAGATTAACGCTACAAAATAAACATGATGACAACATCCACTCACCCATTATCATGGAGAAGCAAACATGGAACTCGTTATCGTGCTTATTTTGGCTATAGCCTTTGTCGTGCTATCCACCTCAGTCTTCAAGATACACCCTTTCCTAGCACTTTTAGGCGCAGCCTTCATCACAGCATTGCTGTCTGGTCTCCCACTAGATGGCATTGCAAAAACAATCAGCGGCGGTTTTGGTGGTATCTTAGGATACATCGGCCTCGTTATTATGCTTGGTACCATCATTGGTGTTATTTTAGAGCGCTCTGGTGCTGCCATTACCATGGCCGATGCAATCATCAGGCTGCTAGGAGACCGTTTTCCACACCTCACCATGTCACTCATTGGTTATCTTGTTTCTATCCCCGTTTTTTGTGATTCTGGCTATGTCATTCTTAATTCTTTAAAACGTTCACTTACCAAGCGGATGAACATATCCGCAGTAGGTATGAGCGTAGCGCTTGCCACCGGCCTCTATGCTACTCACACATTTGTTCCTCCGACACCAGGTCCAATAGCGGCGGCTGGTAATTTGGGACTCACGAACAACCTTGGCCTCGTGATAGGTGTCGGTCTTTTTGTCGCTGCCGTCACAGCACTAGCTGGACTTGCTTGGGCAAGCTTTGCTGCTAAGCGCTATGAATGCGGTGAAGATGATGAAGTCACCCAAAGCTATCAAGATTTGAAGGAGCGTTACGGAACTTTGCCTTCAACGGCACAAGCATTCTCGCCAATACTGGTTCCTATCATCCTGATCTGCTTTGGCTCTGTCGCTAACTACCCTGATGCACCTTTTGGAGAAGGGATATTAAAAAGCATTCTGGCTTTCCTCGGTTCGCCATTAGTCGCACTTACTATCGGTTTATTTATTGCTTTTCCTTTGGTCAAAACTAATGAACAACACCCAAGTAAAGGAGAGGCATTAACGGCCCAAGTGACTGATGCAATAAAAACAGCAGCGCCTATTTTGCTGATCACTGGCGCAGGTGGGGCATTTGGCGCTGTGTTAAAAGCCACAGGTGTAGGCCCTCAATTAGGGGAAACCCTTTCAACGCTGGGTATTGGCTTATTTATGCCTTTTATCGTCGCAGCAGCGTTGAAGACAGCACAAGGCTCATCCACCGTCGCTTTGGTTACAACATCGGCATTGCTCGCACCAATGTTAGGAGATTTAGGCTTAGCATCTGAAATGGGACGCGTACTAACAGTAATGGCTATCGGCGCAGGTGCAATGACTGTTTCACATGCCAACGACAGCTTTTTCTGGGTTGTTACTCAATTCAGCAAAATGTCAGTGAGCACTGCGTACAGGGCACAAACTGCAGCGACCTTTGTGCAAGGCATCACAGGGATCATTACGGTGTATATCTTGAGCCTGTTTCTTTTATAAATACCATCATCTACTTGGAGCCCATAAATGTTAGTGGTTATCGCACCTGACTCATTTAAAGAAAGCCTCTCGGCCATGGAGGTTGCAACTGCAATCGAAACGGGCTTTAAACACATCATGCCAGATGCTCTCTACGTCAAACTTCCAATGGCAGATGGCGGTGAAGGCACCGTTCAATCCATGATTGATGCCACAAGTGGTCGACTGGTTGATGTGACAGTGACAGGTCCATTAGGTACACCGGTAGAAGGCTTCTTTGGCCTACTCGGTGATGGCGAAACCGCAGTCATTGAAATGGCGGCAGCATCAGGCCTTCAACTTGTTCCAACAGCATCGCGTAATCCATTACTCACCACCAGCTTCGGCACCGGTGAGCTCATCAAAGCCGCACTGGATTTAGGCGTGAAACACCTAATTGTCGGCATTGGTGGCAGTGCGACTAACGACGGCGGCGCTGGTATGGCGCAGGCATTGGGTGTAAAACTGCAAGACGAAGCAGGCAACCCTATCGCATTTGGTGGTGGCGCGCTGAGTACCCTACACACCATTGATACCTCTGACATTGACCCACGCCTTGCTCACGTTAAGTTGGAAGTGGCTTGTGATGTTGATAACCCGCTATGTGGTGAGAAGGGAGCATCTGCAGTGTTCGGCCCTCAAAAAGGTGCAACGCCAGAAATGGTAAGCACCTTGGACAGCAACCTCGCACACTACGCTCAGATCATGAAATCTCAGCTTAACATTGATGTGAGAAACCGAGCGGGCGTAGGCGCGGCTGGTGGTATGGGCGCTGCGCTATTAGGTTTGTTTGATGCAGACTTACGCTCAGGCATCGATATCGTGATGGATGCGGTGAACCTATCTCAGCATTTGAAAGAGGCCAATCTAGTGATCACCGGAGAAGGTCGTATAGACAGCCAAACCATTCACGGCAAAACCCCTATTGGTGTCGCACGTTGCGCGAAAACATTTGGCCTGCCAGTGATTGGTATTGCAGGCAGCATTACCCAAGACAGTGTCGTGGTGTACGACCACGGCATTGATGCCTTGTTTAGCGTGGTATCCGGCGCATGTACGCTGGAAGAGGCGCTTGCAAATGCGAAAGAGAACGTTGAACTGACTGCCCAGAACGTAGCGAGAACGATTAAGCTAGGGTGCTAGGAAAGCAGGTTCTGGTACCTAGGAAAAGCCCAAGAGCAATGAAAAATCTAGGCATTGCCTCAAAGCCCTAGGACCCAGGACCCAGGACCCATTTTCCTTAGATATAAAAAAGCCTCCAAATTTGGAGGCTTTCTCGTCTTTCAAGCTCTTATCTCGAAACTCAATGCTCGAGACTCGCTTCTAAGGCTTAAACCGCGGCTTGGATGATCACATCGTCCGCTTTCTTGGTGTACTGATCCATGCGGTGGAAGTTCAGGTAGCGATACGTATCGGCTGCTGTTGCATCGATTTGTTTCGCAAACTCTAAGTACTCTTCAACCGTTGGGATACGACCAATGATCGCGCCGACCGATGCCAGTTCCGCAGAAGACAGGTAAACGTTCGCACCTGTACCTAGGCGGTTCGGGAAGTTACGGGTAGAGGTAGACATTACGGTCGCTTTATCAGCAACGCGCGCTTGGTTACCCATACACAGTGAACACCCTGGCGTTTCGATACGCACACCTGCACGTCCGAAGATACTGTAGTAACCTTCTTCCGTTAGCTGGTCACGGTCCATTTTCGTTGGAGGGGCAACCCACAGACGTGTTTCTAGCGTACCACCAAATTTCTCAAGCAGTTTACCCGCAGCACGGAAGTGACCAATGTTGGTCATACAGCTGCCGATAAAGACTTCGTCAACCTTGTCGCCCGCAACATCAGAAAGCAGACGTGCATCATCAGGGTCATTTGGTGCACACAGAATTGGCTCTTTAATGTCAGCCAAATCGATTTCGATCACTTCTGCGTATTCTGCATCTTTGTCCGCTTCCATCAGTTCTGGATTCGCTAACCACGCTTCCATCGCTGAAATACGACGCTCGATGGTACGGCGGTCGCCATAGCCTTCGCTGATCATCCACTTCAACATCACGATGTTAGAGCTTAGGTATTCAGACACAGACTCTTGAGACAGCTTAACCGTACAACCTGCCGCTGAACGCTCTGCCGATGCATCTGACAATTCGAACGCTTGCTCAACCGTTAAGTGCTCAACACCTTCGATTTCAAGTACACGGCCAGAGAATGCGTTGATCTTACCCGCTTTCTCTACCGTTAGAAGGCCTTGTTTGATGCCGTAGTAAGGGATCGCATGTACCAAATCACGTAGCGTGATTCCCGGCTGCATTTCACCTTTAAAGCGCACCAAAATAGATTCAGGCATGTCCAACGGCATCACGCCTGTCGCTGCTGCAAACGCAACCAGACCAGAACCTGCAGGGAACGAAATACCTAGCGGGAAACGCGTATGTGAGTCACCACCAGTACCGACGGTATCAGGCAGTAGCATACGGTTTAGCCATGAGTGGATAACACCATCACCCGGACGCAGTGCAACACCGCCACGGTTTTGAATGAAATCAGGCAATGTGTGGTGAGTCACCACATCGACAGGTTTCGGGTATGCAGACGTGTGACAGAAAGACTGCATCGTCAAATCGGCTGAGAAGCCAAGACACGCAAGATCTTTTAGCTCATCACGGGTCATAGGGCCAGTGGTGTCCTGAGAACCGACGGTAGTCATCTTAGGCTCACAGTATGTGCCCGGACGAATACCTTCAACGCCACATGCTTTACCGACCATTTTCTGTGCCAGCGTAAAGCCTTTACCTGAATCGGCAACCGCTTGTGGACGGCGGAAGACATCAGAAGGCTCAAGGTTCAACGCTTCACGTGCACGATCCGTCAAACCACGACCGATGATCAATGGAATACGGCCACCTGCGCGCACTTCATCATAAAGCACGTCAGTTTTCAGAGAGAAGGTAGACAGCACTTCGTCTGATGCGTTGCTGCGTACTTCACCTTTGAATGGGTACACATCAATCACATCGCCCATGCCCAGCTTAGAGACGTCCAATTCGATTGGCAGCGCACCTGCATCTTCCATTGTGTTGAAGAAGATTGGTGCAATTTTACCACCGAGGCAGTAACCACCTGCACGCTTGTTCGGTACATTAGGGATATCATCACCCATGAACCAAAGCACGGAGTTAGTTGCAGACTTACGAGAAGACCCCGTACCCACAACATCACCCACATAAACAAGCTGGTGACCTTTTTCTTTCAGCGCTTCAATTTGCTTGATAGAGCCAATCACACCCGGTTGGTCAGGTTCGATACCATCGCGAGCATTCTTCAACATCGCCAGTGCGTGCAGAGGAATATCAGGGCGAGACCATGCATCAGGTGCTGGTGACAAGTCATCGGTATTGGTTTCACCAGTAACTTTAAATACGGTTAGCGTGACTTTTTCTGGCACGTTTGGCTTAGACAGGAACCATTCAGCATCTGCCCAAGATTGCATGATTTGCTTCGCGTGGACATTGCCCGCTTTTGCTTTCTCTTCCACATCATAGAAAGAATCAAACATCAACAGCGTATGGGACAACGCTTTTGCAGCAATTGGCGCTAGTGCTTCGTCTTCCAGCAAACCAATCAGCGATTCGATGTTGTAGCCACCTTGCATGGTGCCTAGCAATTCGACAGCTTTCTCTTTGCTAACCAGTGGAGAGCTCGCTTCACCTTTGGCAACCGCGGCCAAAAAACAAGCTTTAACATATGCAGCTTCATCAACACCTGGAGGGATGCGATTCTCTAGCAAATCAATCAGGATTTCTTCTTCACCAGCAGGCGGGTTCTTGAGCAGTTCGACAAGACTTGCGGCTTGTTCCGCGTCAAGCGGTTTAGGGACAATCCCCTGAGCAGCACGTTCTTCGACGTGTTTACGGTAGGCTTCAAGCACGACGTGTTTCCTCATATTGCGGTCCAACCATCACGGCCAGACATCCTTGGAATAAAGCTCAGCGTGCGGACACAAGATGACGTGTAGGGATGCGTTATCTTCCAGAGTGCCCTGCATGACGAGGCGGTTATGTTATCACTTTTTAACCAAATTTTAAATTACGGCCATGGGATGAAACATCAACTTCATAAACAAGATGCGGCCTGTGACCGCGTCTGGTTAACATTTTAAAAGGGCGATCCGACAATTAGGTACACTGCGTCATGGTCACTTTCCGTACGGCCATACGCGGCGATAATAGGCCCCAATGGGGAGTCGATCCCAGCAAATATACTTCCCGCAGCATAAAGCGGTACATTTTTGAGTGAAAAATCTGGGTCATTCCACACTCCGCCGTATTCCAATGAGGCGCCGATATATACAGGCGATTGGAACAGGCCAAAATCGTTATCAAGCAATCGGTAGCGATACACCATGGCACCAAAGGCCAAGTTATTACCAGACAGCGAATTCTTCGGTACACCAGAAAGGTTCAAGAAGCCACCGAGCTCCTTGGGTGCAATAACGAATCCATCAATTTCATGGTGCAATTCGCCATAACGCAATTTGCCATAGACCGTGTGTTTCCCCCAACTCGACGCATGCAATGCTTCGATATCAAATTGCGTTGAATGAGCTTTCTGCTCATCAAACGATCCGGACGTTTTATTGATGGCAGTGTCTCTGTTAAAACCAAAGGAGGTTTCAAAGAAGCTGCCAGAGCTTGGAAAAACATGGTTATCCAAGGTATCTAACGTCACTGACACATACGGAATGGATCGCGTATACGCCGTTTCATTGAAGTTGCCGAGTAAGTTCTCTTCCCCATCGACATACTGATAGCCGACTTTAAACTCACTCCACAATTGAGGCTGCCAACCGAACGAGACTTCCCCCTGCCATTCACTTCGTCTGACATTGGCACGGATACCTGAATTTTCAATGGTAGGCTCACCGCCGAAGCTCACACGATCTCTCACTTCATACGCGCCGCGTAACGTGGTAAAGAATTGTTGGTCTGCGGTATACGGCAGGTACAACTCCGATTGCACTAATCGGTCATTACCACCTTCAATGGTTGTACGCAGTTCTGCACCGTAATCAGATATACCCGTGGTATTAATACTCAACCCCACCGACATGTCAGTTTGAGAGTCAAAGTTATCTTCAATGGCAAAGCGGAAATCGATGAAGTTTGGCCCCCAGCTTTTCTCTTTCACATCCACAACCAGCACGGTTTCTTTACCAATGCTTTCTAGGTGGTAGCGCACGGTTTCAAAGCGATCTAACGCATAGAGATTTTGCACCGATTGCTCAAGCAGTTTGGAATCCATTTGCCCAGGTTCAAGCGCGAGGCGTTTCTCTAGCACTTCATCCGCAAAACTGGTGTCGTTATTGAGGATGATACGGTCTACTGCCATCTGATCACCGTAGCGCAGTGTGCGACGGCGAAGCTGTTTTTGCTCGATGTATTCTTGGTATTCGCCAGAAGTCATCACCAAGCCTGCAAGCTTGTCTTTTGACTGGAGCGTAATGGAGTAACCTTCATCAAATGCTTCAGGCATTCGGTCAAATTCAGTGGTCTCCATGTCACCAACATCAGGGGTCAGCAACACATCATCATCCGACATATTGGCGATCTGTTGGCGGGTACTGTTACGCACCATGAAGTTCACCAACTGATTCATCACCGATAAATACGACCCCAGCTCTTCTGCTGGGCTGTAATCGGTACTGATATCGACGGCAATGACAATGTCAGCGCCCAATGCTTTAGCAACATCGACGGGCATGTTGTTCACGGCACCGCCATCAACCAAGAATGCCCCGTTAAGCTCAACAGGGGGCAGCGCGCCAGGCACAGACATACTGGCAAGCATGGCTTCGGTTAACTGGCCATCACCAATCACCACGGGCACCAATTGCTCAATGTCTGTCGCCACCGCGCGAAAAGGGATCACAAGGTTATCAAAGGTAGAAAATGCGGGCATGTTCCCCGTGGAATCACGAAGAATGCGGATCATGTTTTGGCCTTGCACGATCCCTTGTGGCGTTTTGAGGCTTTTAAAGTCAAACCCAAGGTTGGTGGAAATGTTGTATTTGTCTTCGTGCGCTTTTTCTCTCACGCGACGATCACCACGATAAACGCGATCTTGATAGCCCGCGTTCCAATCAATGGATTCCATCATGGCTTCAATTTCGCCCGCACTCATGCCCGCGGCATACAGGCCACCTACATACGCGCCCATACTGGTTCCCGCGATGTAATCGACAGGAATTTTCATGTCTTCCAGTGCTTTAAGTACACCAACATGGGCAGCGCCTTTTGCACCGCCGCCGCCAAGCACCAATCCAACGGTTGGTCGAGAAGACTTTTCTTGTGCGATCACTAAAGAACTGGACAGTACTGCCGACACAACCAGTACTGCAGTTACCAACCTGCCTGCAATAAGCCTTATTAACATTTCTGCTGCCTTGCAAATTTGATGTTTTAAGCGCAAAAGTCACATCCGCAACAATCAGCGGCGCAACGGAAGAAGTACGAACTCCATGCAGTTAACCATTAAACAAAAGCTCATCATGGCGATGATCACCGCAGTTATCGCTTCCACGGCCATCATCAGTTATCAAAGCTTGACCAAAGCACACGCAATGGTAGAGCACCGCTTACTCGACAATGAACTTCCTATTCTGCTCTCAAACATCCGAAATGAAGTAGAACAATCTGTTCAACAACTTACATCAGCAGCAGAACAATTAGCAAACAATCCACTCACGATTGCTGCCGTCACAGAAGATGCAGAACCACAAAGCAAGCAAGAAATCGTCGCAACACTCGTGGCATTAAAACGACAATACCAGCTCACGGATGCGTCATTGGCGAACCGCAAAACAGGCGACTACTGGAACCAAGATGGTTTTTTACGCCAATTAAAGCCCGAAGACAGTTCCTGGTTTTTCAAACTCGTGAATAGCGGAAAAGCCCGTACAACCAGTGTTTACAGAGAAGACAACGGTGACCTGAAGCTTTTCGTGAACTACCAAGATCTTAGCGGTGCGACGCTTGCGGGCTTATCACGCTCAATGGACAACATGGTGCAGTTTCTCAACCAGTTTAAAATTGAACAAAGCGGCTTTGTCTACATGGTGTCGCCAGATGGAAAAGTCCAACTCCATCGAAACGCACAACACATGGGTGGCACTAACCTCTCACAAATGTATCAAGGAAATATCCAATCCTTGTTAAATCAACGTGATTTCAACTTGGTGTTCACCAAAACAAAAGAACGTGATGTGTTGCTGGCCTCTAGCTACATTCCTTCTCTTAATTGGTTTGTTGTCGCAGAAGTGCCATCAGGTGAGGTGTACGACGAACTCACCAATACCGCGCAGCAACTCATCATTATCTCCATCATTGTTTGTGCGCTATTTGCAGTTGGCGCTGTGTTTCTTGCCTCCACCATCACCCGTCCTATTTCAGATCTTGCGAAAGTATTCCGCGCTCTCGGTGATGGTGATGGCGATCTACGTCAGCGCCTGGATGCCTCTAGCCAGGATGAAATCGGTCAATTAGCACAAGGCTTTAACGGTTTTGTCAGCAAGATCCACAGCGTTGTGAGCGACGTTGCAACCACCAGTGATTCGCTCAGTCATTCAGCGAATTCCGTTGCTGAACATGCAAAAACCACGCAAGACAATAGCCTTTCTCAGCGCGACAGAACCTTGCAAGTTGTTGCCGCCATTAACCAAATGGGAGCGACCGTTAATGAGATAGCGGGCAATGCGGCACACGCAGCCGATTCTGCAAACCATGCAGCTAACGAAACAGCGGTTGGCCAAGACGTGGTGGCATCAGCCCATCGCACCATTAATCAACTCGCGACAGACATGAACGGCATGGCAGAGATCATCCGCAGCCTTGCCGATAATACTCAGCACATTGGCGGTATTTTGGATGTGATCCGTGGTGTGTCCGAGCAGACAAACTTATTGGCGTTAAACGCGGCCATTGAAGCGGCTCGCGCGGGTGAGCAAGGTCGAGGCTTTGCGGTTGTTGCCGATGAAGTGCGCAGCCTTGCTAGCCGCACAGCGGAATCAACCAATGAGATCCAAACCATGATCGACAAGCTTCAACAAGAAGCGCAAAACGCCGTCGACGCGATGGAAACCAGCCAATCTCTCACGGTTGAAGGCGCACATGCGTCTGAAAACGCCTCTGCCGCCTTAGCGCAGATCAACGATCAGATCGTGCGGATTTCCGACATCAACACGCAAGTCGCGACCGCAACCGAAGAACAATCCACCGTGGTGGCAGACATCAACCGCAACATTGAAGACATTAACGAGACCACCCAAAACACCGCTGACACCGCCGAACACATGGCGCGCGCCAGTGCTGAATTGCGTGAGTTGTCCAATGCCCTTGATACCTTGGTCAAACGCTTTACGCTATAAATACCGCGCCTGGGTATACACGTTTAATGAAACGAAAAAACGCCTCTATAGAGGCGTTTTTTTATGTCTACTGGACAGTCCATTTCCACGCTATACGCGGAAACCACTCACGACTTGGTCAAGCTGACGACTCTTCGCTGCCAGCTCCTGACAGGCATGTTGAACGCTGCCAAGGTTTTGGAAAATGCTTGCGCCGTTCTCCACAATACCGTGGATGTTACGGTTAATTTCTTCCGAGACCGTATTCTGTTGCGAGGATGCCGCTGCAATCTGGGTGTTCATGTCATTAATGGTAATGATCATGTTCGACACCCCATCGAGGTATTCAGACGTTTGCTGAACGCGAACCACGGTTTCATTGCTCGCCTCTGTGCTTTCATTCATCGACAACACTGCTTTTTGCGTTCCTTCTTCTAAACGCGCAATCATGTCTTGGATTTCTTCTGTGCTCTGTTGCGTCTTATTGGCTAATACACGCACTTCATCAGCAACCACGGCGAAACCTCTGCCTTGTTCACCCGCACGCGCAGCTTCAATGGCCGCATTCAGCGCCAACAAATTGGTTTGCTCTGCAATGCCGCGAATAACACCAATGATTGACGCGATACGCTCTACATCCTTGTTTAACGCAGTGATCATATCTTGGGATTGGTCGATACGCGTACGCAAGCCTGACATCGCCCCCACGGTATCAGCGATGCTATTTTGTGCAGAGCTCACTTCTTTCGTCGCACTCTTCGTAGCATTGGCAGCATCACCCGCGTTTTGGCTCACTTGCATGCTACTCGCACTCATTTCCTGCACCGCGGTGGCAATCAAATCACTCTCACGTTGCTGGCCTTCAGAATCTGACACGCTGTTGCGGATGGCTGATTCAATTTGCTCTGTTTGAAGGCGTAGATGATTTGCAGCGTCAACAACACCTTTAATGCTGGTTTGGATTTTGTCGACAAACAAATTAAAGGAATACCCCAACTGGCCAATTTCATCGTCAGAACGAACAGTTAAACGCTGTGTTAAATCACCATCTCCAGACGCGATATCATTCAGCGCATTCCCCATTTCATTGATCGGTGCTAACAGAAAACGTACTAAGATCAGGCTACCAAAAACAGCCAACAACACCGCAACGATGGAACCGCCAACAATCAAGCGTTCAGCGCGGATTGTTGACGCTTTAATGTCTGCAGATACCGTTTCTGATGAACTATTGATGGCTTTCGTCAGTGTCTTAATGTCTTTTCTCAGCACACCAAAATCACGTTCTAATGAACCATATTGAGACTTATAAACTTGAACAGCAGTACTCGGCGTCAAAATGATAGATTCAATATCATCAATCCAAGCCTGAGTGTTATTGGTCAAACGATTCAGATCCATTTGAAAGCGTTGATCAACAAGGTTAGCGTCAATCAGTGTTTGGAATGATTGCATTCTTGGCAGCGCTTTAGGTGCATTGTCATAGAATTCAAATTGCTGTTTTTCAACAATCTCTGCGGTAACGCCTTTTGCCAGCAAACCTTCTAAGCTCCCCAACACTTGATAAAGATCGCGGTAAGCATCTTCGACGTTCTCTAATGTTGGGCGAATTTTCGCGTTAAGCGTTTCATTGAGCATAACTTGACGCTCAAATGTCTGATAAGACAATGCCAAAACAGCAATGAATACCGTGCAGACAAAAGTGAGTGGTAAAAATAGTTTTGTTCGAAATGACAATTGATTAAGCAAGCGCATGACTTCCCTCATATGCGATTGAAAGATAATTCAGAAAAAGACAGAAAAACGGAGTCGAGAAGAGGTTCTTACAAGAAACGCTTTCACCACGAATGAATGGCGGTTGTTCGTATTTTCAGGCTCGGCACCAGAAAAACATTCATGCAGCAAAAATAAAATCAGATGCATATTGCCCGCAAAATAAAGATGTCAGGAAACATCGATAAATCCTCTGTATTTACGCTTATTTCTCGCCTTAAAGTCAAAAAGAACGATGTATTTTATTGATCTGGATTCCTACTTATTCAAACGTTTCGCCCTGGAACAATTCCTTACCTTTCAGACATAAAAAAACGCCTCTAAAAAGAGGCGCTTTTCATACTAAACAGTCAGAAGAATTACTTTTTCTTCTTCATCGCTTTTGCGTTTGGTAGGTCAGTAATTGAACCTTCAAACACTTCAGCAGCAAGACCTACTGATTCGTGCAGCGTTGGGTGAGCGTGGATAGTCAATGCGATATCTTCCGCATCACAACCCATCTCGATAGCTAGACCGATTTCACCTAGCAGTTCACCACCGTTAGTACCGACAACCGCACCACCGATTACGCGGTGAGTGTCTTTGTCGAAAATCATCTTCGTCATACCGTCTGAACAGTCAGAAGCGATTGCACGACCAGAAGCAGCCCACGGGAAGGTAGCAACTTCGTAGTTAAGGCCTTCTGCTTTCGCTTCTTTCTCGGTCTTACCAACCCAGGCAACTTCTGGCTCAGTGTACGCAATTGAAGGAATCACTTTAGGATCGAAGTAGTGTTTCTTACCAGAAATCACTTCTGCCGCTACGTGACCTTCATGCACACCTTTGTGCGCAAGCATTGGTTGACCAACAACGTCGCCAATCGCGTGGATGTGAGCAACGTTAGTACGCAGTTGTTTATCAACGTTGATAAAGCCACGCTCATCAACTTCAACGCCTGCTTTTTCTGCATCCAGAAGCTTACCGTTTGGTACACGACCAATCGCAACCAGTACTGCATCGTAACGTGTTGGCTCAGCAGGTGCTTTTTTGCCTTCCATCGTTACGTAGATGCCGTCTTCTTTCGCTTCAACCGCAGTCACTTTGGTTTCAAGCATCAAGTTAAACTTCTTGCTGATACGCTTAGTGAAGACTTTTACAATGTCTTTGTCGGCTGCTGGGATAACTTGGTCAAACATTTCAACCACGTCGATTTGTGAACCCAGTGCGTCATATACGGTAGCCATTTCTAGGCCGATAATACCGCCGCCCATTACCAACAGCTTCTCTGGAACTTCTTTCAGCTCTAGTGCGTCAGTTGAATCCCAGATGCGTGGATCTTCATGCGGGATGAATGGCAATTCGATTGGACGAGAACCCGCCGCAATGATTGCATTGTCAAAGGTGATGGTTGTTGGGCCATCAGCGCCTTCAACAACGATGGTGTTCGGGCCAGTAAATTTACCGTAACCGTTAACCACACTCACTTTACGCATCTTAGCCATACCGCCAAGACCGCCAGTAAGTTGGGTGACAACTTTGTCTTTCCAAACACGAATCTTATCGATGTCTGTTGTTGGCTCGCCAAAGACAACACCGTGTTCAGCCATTGCTTTAGCTTCTTCAATCACTTTAGCAACGTGGAGTAGGGCTTTCGATGGGATACAGCCCACGTTTAGGCATACACCGCCTAGCGTGCTGTATTTTTCTACCAGAACAGTTTCCAGACCCAAGTCTGCGCAACGGAAAGCGGCTGAATAACCAGCGGGACCTGAACCCAGTACCACGACTTGGGTTTTGATTTCTTTACTCATTCTGACCTCGTTGTAGTCTTATATCCCTGACAGGCTAAGAGTTTATTTTTATAGCGGAACAATAGTGTTTCACGATATGTCTCCCCTTAGGGAGTCACATTATTGGTCTGACATTTTACAACTGTGTTAACAAGCTGAAAAATAAAAACCCATAGCCTGTGAGCTATACATCAAATCAGTACCTGCCATATGCAGGCAGGCACTGACTGGGTGTCGTCTTACAGTACTAGACGGCGAATGTCAGAAAGACACTCGTTCAAGTAAGTAATAAAACGTGCGCCTTCTGCACCATCAACAACACGGTGGTCGTATGACAATGACAGCGGCAACATAAGGCGAGGAACGAAGTCCTTACCATTCCAAACCGGTTTCATTTCCGATTTAGATACGCCCAAGATGCCAACTTCTGGAGCATTAACAATTGGGGTAAACGCAGTACCACCCAAGCCACCTAGGCTAGAGATAGTAAAGCAGCCGCCCTGCATATCAGATGCTGTTAGCTTGCCTGAACGTGCCTTCTTAGACACTTCCATTAGCTCAGCCGACAACTCGTAGATGCCTTTCTTGTTAACGTCACGGAATACAGGAACAACCAAGCCATTTGGTGTATCCACCGCGATACCGATGTTCACGTATTTCTTCAAGATCAAGCTCTCACCGTCATCCGACAGAGAAGAGTTGAATGAAGGGAATGCTTCAAGTGCTTTTGCAGCGGCTTTCATGATGAACACCAATGGGGTGATCTTCATGCCAGTGTCTTTCTTCGCTTCAACCGCATTTTGCTCTTTACGGAAAGCTTCAAGCTCAGTGATGTCTGCGTTATCCCACTGTGTAACATGCGGGATCATTACCCAGTTACGGTGCAGGTTAGCGCCAGAAATCTTCTTGATGCGAGATAGCGGCTTGGTTTCAGTCTCACCAAACTTACTGAAATCAACTTTCGGCCAAGGTAGCAAACCAAGTGCTGCGCCATCGCCTTTGCCTGAAGCAGACGCTGCTGCGCCAGACTCAAGACGCTTAAGCGCTTCTTTCACGTAGTTTTGAACGTCTTCTTTCTGGATACGGCTCTTACGACCAGAACCCTTCACCTTAGAGAGGTTAACGCCAAACTCACGCGCCAGACGACGAACGACTGGAGATGCATGTGCATATTCGTTGTTTTCAACGAAATCAGCGGCGGCAGGTGCAGCTTGAGCCGCTGGTGCAGGAGTCGCTGCTTTTGCTGGCGCTGCTGCTGGAGCAGGTGCCGCAGCAACAGGAGCAGCCGGTGCTGCACCCGCAACAGGCGTGCCTGCCACTTCGAAGACCATGATCAAAGAGCCCGTAGACACTTTGTCGCCAGCAGCGATTTTGATTTCTTTCAGTACGCCAGCAAACGGTGCAGGCACTTCCATGGACGCCTTATCACCTTCAACAGTGATCAAAGATTGCTCTTCTTCAATGCTATCGCCAACCGCAACCATGATTTCAGTGACTTCTACTTCGTCGCCGCCGATATCAGGAACGTGCACTTCTTTCGCAGCAGACGCTGCTGGTGCCGCCGCAGGTGCTTGAGCTGCAGGAGCTGCAGCTACAGGCGCAGCGCCAGAACCCGCGATTTCGAAGACCATGATCAATGAGCCCGTCGATACTTTATCGCCCGCTGCTACTTTGATTTCTTTCAATACGCCAGCAAACGGTGCAGGCACTTCCATTGACGCTTTGTCGCCTTCAACGGTCAGAAGAGATTGCTCTTCTTCAATGCTGTCGCCAACCGCAACCATGATTTCGGTAACTTCAACTTCGTCACCACCGATATCAGGAACGTGAACTTCTTTCAGTTCAGCGGCCGCAGGTGCAGCAGCCGGCGCCGCTGCAGCAGGTGCTTCTGCCACTGGTGCTGGAGCAGCTGCGCCTTCCGCTTCAAAGATCATGATCAGAGAGCCAGTAGAAACCGTGTCGCCTTCAGCGATTTTGATTTCTTTCACCACACCCGCTTGTGATGCGGGTACTTCCATTGACGCTTTGTCACCTTCAACGGTGATCAGCGACTGCTCTTCTTCAACTTTGTCACCAACGCTGACGAGGATTTCTGTTACTTCAACCTCATCGGCACCGATGTCTGGAACATTAATTTCGATTGCCATTGATTTCTGCCTCTTACGCGTACAGTGGGTTCACTTTCTGAGTATCGATATCGAATTTCTGAATCGCTTCAACCACGACAGATTTCTCGATATCACCACGTTTTGCTAGCTCGCTTAGTGCAGCAACAACAACGTAGCCTGCGTTCACTTCGAAGTGACGACGCAGATTCTCACGGCTGTCTGAACGACCGAAGCCATCAGTACCCAGCACTTTGAAAGACTCAGAAGGCATGAACGCACGCACTTGTTCTGCGTAGTTCTTCATGTAGTCAGTCGCAGCGATTGCTGGTTCAGAACCCATCACTTGCGTGATGTAAGGCACTTTTGCCTCTGCTGCTGGGTTCAACATGTTGAAACGCTCAGCATCTTGACCTTCACGTGTTAGCTCGTTGAACGAGGTCACAGAGTAAACATCAGACGCCACGCCGTATTCCTCACTCAGAATTTGAGCGGCTTTACGCACTTCGTTCATGATGGTACCCGAGCTCATCAACTGAACTTTGTTCGCACCAGCGTAAGACTCAAGTTTGTAGATACCCTTACGAATGCCTTCTTCAGCGCCTTCTGGCATTGCTGGCATTGCGTAATTCTCATTCATCAGAGTTAGGTAGTAGAACACGTTCTCTTGTTCTGGACCGTACATGCGACGGATACCGTCTTGCATGATTACCGCCAACTCGTACGCGAACGTCGGGTCGTAAGAAATACAGTTAGGGACAGTGTTTGCCTGAATGTGACTGTGACCATCTTCGTGCTGTAGACCTTCACCGTTCAGGGTTGTACGGCCTGCCGTTGCACCCAACAGGAAGCCACGTGCTTGTTGGTCACCCGCCATCCACGCCATGTCGCCCACACGTTGGAAGCCGAACATTGAGTAGTAGATGTAGAACGGGATCATCGGCAAGTTGTTAGTGCTGTAAGAAGTAGCAGCTGCAACCCAAGACGACATTGCGCCCAGTTCGTTGATACCTTCTTGCAGTACCTGACCTGACGTTGCTTCTTTGTAGTAAGAAACAACACCACGGTCTTCTGGGGTGTAGTTCTGGCCATGAGGACAGTAGATACCGATTTGACGGAACAAACCTTCCATACCGAAAGTACGTGCTTCGTCCGCAATGATAGGAACGATGTTCTTACCAATGCCCTTATTCTTAAGCAAGATGTTCAGCGTACGAACAAACGCCATGGTGGTAGAGATGTCACGCTTTTGCTCATCAAGCAGAGGCTTAAACTCTTCCACTTCAGGAATAGCCAATTCTTCGGTGAACTTAGGCAGACGCTGTGGCGTGTAGCCATGCAGAGCGTTACGACGCGCGTGCATGTAATTGTATTCAGGTGAACCTTCTTCCAATTTCAAATATGGAAGTGCTTTCATTTCTTCGTCAGAAACAAGATCTTGCAGGCCAAGACGATCACGCAGGTGCTGAACATGCGTCATGTCCATTTTCTTCACCTGGTGCGCAATGTTTTTACCTTCCGCCGCTTCACCCATGCCGTAACCTTTTACAGTTTTCGCTAGGATCACCGTTGGACGGTCTTGAGTGTCTTGTGCATTTTTGAATGCGGCAAACAGTTTAGAAGACTCGTGACCACCGCGTTTCAGCGCGAAGATCTCTTCGTCAGTCATGTCTGCAACAAGTGCTGCTGTTTCTGGGTACTTACCAAAGAAGTGCTCACGCACGTAAGCGCCATCTTTAGATTTGAATGTTTGGTAGTCACCGTCGATAGTTTCGTTCATTAGCTGAAGAAGTTTACCTGTGGTGTCTTTTGCCAGAAGTTTATCCCAGCCACTGCCCCAAACCACTTTCACAACATTCCAGCCAGCACCTTTGAACAGACCTTCCAACTCTTGGATGATCTTGCCGTTACCCATTACTGGGCCATCTAGACGCTGAAGGTTACAGTTGATGAGGAAACAGAGGTTGCTCAGTTTTTCACGTGCAGCGAAAGAAATCGCACCACGTGATTCTGGCTCATCCATTTCACCGTCGCCCAAGAACGCGTAAACGCGTTGCGCGCCAGTTTCTTTCATGCCACGGCCTTCCAGGTATTTCAGGAAGCGAGCTTGATAGATAGCAGAGATAGGACCCAGACCCATAGAAACGGTAGGGAACTGCCAGAATTCAGGCATCAATTTAGGGTGTGGGTATGAAGGAATACCTTTGCCATCGACTTCTTGGCGGAAGTTATCCAGTTGCTCTTCAGTCAAGCGACCTTCAACAAACGCACGCGAGTAAATACCCGGAGAGATGTGGCCTTGGTAGTAAACCAAATCACCGCCATCCACCTCGTTAGGTGCGCGGAAGAAATGGTTAAAACAAACTTCATAGAAAGCAGATGCAGACTGGTATGACGCCATGTGGCCACCCAGATCCAAATCTTTCTTAGAGGCGCGCAACACGATCATGATCGCGTTCCAACGAATGATAGAACGAATGCGACGTTCCAGGTTTACATCACCAGGGTATGCAGGTTCTTTATCCGCAGGGATGGTATTTACGTAGTTGGTGGTGATGCCTGTTGGCATATCAACACCATCAAGACGCGCCTTTTCCATCACTTCTTCAAGTAGGAACTGGGCACGCTCTACACCTTCTTCACGGACGACTGATGCAAGAGCGTCTAACCACTCTTGAGTTTCAAGTGCGTCCACGTCATTTTTCATGACTTCAGACATGGCGATCTATCCTTTCGTTGATTGATTCGTACAAAACTAATGTTGTCGCAGCTGAAAAAAACGCATCCTGACAGCTCTAATACGTAAATGAGCTGTCAGGAAGCGTTATTCCAACTCGTCCTTGCGTTGCTGAATTCGGCGAAGCGAGCGCTCTCGGCGGCTGGCCTCTCGACCCAAATCTAGCAAAGTTTCCTCAATAAAAGCTAAATGCGCATGTGATGCCTGACGGGCCTGTTCAGGTTCCCCAGCAGTTATCGCCTGCACAATGTTAGCTCTGTGTTTACTCACCTTCTCAACCACATCTACACGACGATTGAGTAATTCAAAGTTTTGTAAAATATTTTGCTCAAGCAAGGGGGCCAAACTGCGCATAATGTGCAGCAGAACCACGTTGTGTGATGCCTCAGTCACCGCAATCAAATACTTCATGACGGCACTGGCTTCGGCTTCTATATCACCCAGTTGCTGAGCTTCTCGAATGTTATCGTGACACTTGCACACTCGAGTTAAATCTTCATCTGTGCCCCGTAGCGCCGCGAAGTAGGAAGAAATGCCTTCCAACGCGTGACGAGACTCCAGTAAATCCAATTGGGATTCAGGGTGCTCCGCGAGCAATTCAATCAAAGGTTCAGAAAAACGTTGCCATAAACGCTCGCTAACAAAGGTGCCTCCACCTTGTTTGCGGTTCAGCAGTTTCTTGGCTTCTAAACGCTGAATAGCTTCACGAACTGACGGGCGGGAAACATCAAATTGTTTTGCTAACTCTCTTTCAGGGGGCAGTTTTTGTCCCGGAGATAGCGTCCCTTCCAAAATCAAGCTCTCAAGCTCTTTCTCGATAACATCTGATAGTTTGGGTTGACGGATCCGTTGTATAGCCATTGTTATTCTTTATTTTGTGGCGCCGGAATTCCTGCGCGTCCTGTCCCAAATATTGGTCTTTGTAAATTGGTAAGACCAATAACCAAACACCTAAAAGTTTACCGTTAAGTGACTCAAGTGTCTACCGTAAACTTGATTTGCGTCATAGAAATTACAGTCAGATGTTGGGCGCATTAAAAGCGTGCGGGGTCGCAATGGTCAGACCATTTAATTTAATCACATTTTTATCACGAAGGGAAAACCTTCGAGGCACATTCTTCTCGGAAAGAAATCACGATTGCAACCATACATATCAGTACGTTACAAGAATTACGATGTTTTAAGTGGACTGACCAGCGCTCTGAATTTAGACCAATTAAACGCACGTCCAGGGTCGGTTTTTCTCCCCGGTGCAATCTCATCATGGCCCGCAATTCTTGCCATATTGATGGCGGGATAAGCCTGGATAATCGCGTCCGTCACCGCACTCAGTGTTTGGTATTGCGCATCGGTGTAAGGAAGATCATCTGTCCCTTCAAGTTCAATACCAATCGAAAAATCGTTGCACTGCTCGCGCCCTTCAAAACAAGACACACCCGCATGCCATGCCCTTTTATCAAAAGGGACAAATTGAATCACACTGCCATCCCTTCGGATCAAGCAATGCGCAGACACTTGCATACCGCGAATTTCGTCGAAAAATGGATGCGCCTTTGAGGTTAGCTCACCTTGAAAAAATTGTGTGATGTAAGGGCCACCAAACTCACCTGGCGGCAAACTAATGTTGTGAATAACCAACAATGAAACATCATTACATTCGGGACGCTCATTACAGTGAGGAGAAGGAAGAAAGGTTGCACCGTCAATGCGGTGATCTGAAATCGTCAGCATAGCGTTTATCGTTTTGTAATCACGAGGATGCGATTATGTTAGCCGATTTCTTGCCGTTCCCCCATGACAAAGGCCACGATCTCTTTTCTAAAAACGCCAACCGACAATCTTTCCTTCAAGCCTTGTTCACACCTGCATATCTGCCAGCGCATCTAATAAAGAGAGAAATGGCTAAAAGATCTGCATCTGCCTCTCCTCGCATTCTTGATCTGTGCCATGTAAACTTGCAGCCAATTGCGTCAGGCATTGCCTGAACACACTTTGACTCAAACCGTGATGGAACCACCATGTCTGAACACCAGAACACACCGCATATCCACGATAGCCACGCACGTCTCTCTCTATTAAAAGAACATTTGAAACATGATGTTGTGCGTTGTGTGAGCGATGCACTAAAAGAAGACCTTGGTGGCGTATTGGATGCAGACCAAGACATTACCGCCAGCTTGATCCCAGCAAATTCAATGGCAACCGCCACCATCATCACGCGCGAGCATGGCGTTTTCTGTGGTCAGTTGTTTGCTGACGAGGTGTTCCGTCAATTGGGCAATCAGGTGTCTATTTCATGGAAAGTGAAAGATGGCGACAAGGTTGCACCTAACCAAGTCTTGTGTGAATTAGACGGCCCTGCCCGTACGCTGCTCACAGGTGAGCGCAACGCCATGAACTTCATCCAAACCCTCTCGGGTTGTGCGACAGAAACAGCAACCTATGTCGAAAAGCTCGTCGGCACAAAGACACGCCTGTTAGATACACGCAAAACCATTCCTGGCCTGCGCAACGCGCTGAAATATGCCGTGTCATGCGGCGGTGGCTACAACCACCGTATCGGTGTTTATGATGCGTACTTAATAAAAGAGAACCACATCATTGCCTGTGGCGGTATTCAACAAGCCGTGCAAACCGCAAAACAGCTTAACCCAGGAAAGCCTGTGGAAGTTGAAACCGAGAGCTTAGACGAATTGCAGCAAGCGATTGATGCGGGTGCAGACATTGTGATGTTGGATAATTTCACCACAGACATGATGCGCGACGCCGTGGCGCTCAACCAAGGCCGCATTGCATTGGAAGTATCCGGCAACGTAACGCTAGACACACTGAGAGAATACGCTGAAACGGGTGTCGATTTCATTTCCGTCGGTGCACTCACCAAACATATCCGTGCGATGGACCTCTCAATGCGTTTGAAGTAGCGCCTTGAATTAAAGGCATTTCTTATTGATAGAGCAGGCATTTGCCTGCTTTTTTTGACCCTAAAATCACAGGAATTGCAAGAGTTTACAGTACTGTTGCATGTAAACTGAACCTTTACTCGAAACTCGCTCACCTCCCTCTATCCCCCTGTTTTTATTAGTCGTATTTTGACACCACTCAAACGCACCTAGATGCATAACGAAGAGGATTCAAAATGAAAAAGCAAAAAGGCTTTAGCTTGATCGAGCTATTGATTGTTGTAGGGATTATTGGTGCACTAACAGCGATTGCTGTGCCGGCGTATCAAAACTACCAAACCAAAAGCGAAACCATCGCCACGATTGCTAGTTTAAAAAACATGCGCACCATTGTTGAAGTGCATATTCAAGAAGGCAATGACTTCCCGACTGCTGCCACATTTGCAACGTTAGGTGATGCGCCAGAAATCACTTCAACTCCAGTTGCAGATTCAACAGGTGGTGCGTTAACCATTACACTTGGTGACGATCCTGACGCGGACCCAGTAGTAGCTGGAGATGTATTTTCATTAACTCGAAATGCAGATACAGGTGTATGGACATGCTTGAACCCAAGAAATGCGGACGTAGAAGTTGAAGGCTGTCAAGGCCCTGCAGCTGAAGGCTAAATGAACACTAACCTCCTTCCCATTCTGTTCCGCGCTGACTATCTCAGTAAGGTACAGATGGAAGCGGTAACCCGTGAGCTGGCGCAGAATCAAATGTCTGCGCCAACTGCACTCATGACTGCTAATATTTTTACCAGTGAAGAGCTGCTAACCATCCTGAGTAAATTATTTGCGGAACCTGTTTCATCGATACACAACTTCCAGTATGAAACCACCTGTGAATCAATAAACAACTCAGACCTCATTCTTCGCCATCAAGCGCTGCCTCTTGAAATCAATAATGCTGTTCTTTCACTGGCAATTAGCGACCCTACAGATTTAGATCTGCAAGACGACTTCCGCTTCGCCACAGGTTATCAAATAAAGCCCGTTCTCGTTGACCACCAGCAACTCACCGGTGCCATTCGCAAGCTTTATGGCAAACACATCTCCAGCAATCAATCCGATTCGCAATCCGTCTCTGATGATGATTTGGCCTCCCTTGCGGTGCTTGATGACAACGAAGAATCAGATGCTGCGCTTAATGACGACGCACCTGTCAGCCGTTACATCCAGCAAGTGTTGTTAGATGCCGTGCGTAAACAAGCGTCGGATATTCACTTCGAACCCTTTGAGCACAGCTACCAAATTCGCTTTCGACTTGATGGCATATTGCAACTGCACAGTTCACCGCCTGCGGGTATCTCTCGCCGACTCTCTACGCGTTTAAAGATTCTGGCTAAGCTCAACATCGCAGAGCGTCGTATTCCGCTGGATGGCCGCATGAAACTCACCTTGGGCGACGGACGTTCGATTGATATGCGTGTCTCGACGCTGCCGACGCTGTTTGGTGAAAAAGTCGTGCTTCGAATTTTGGATGGGGGCAGCGTCGCGCTAGACATCGAAGCACTTGGTTATAATGAACAGCAAAAACGCGATTACCTGACCGCGCTGGATAGACCTCAGGGCATGATCTTGATGACGGGGCCAACAGGCAGTGGGAAAACCGTGTCCCTGTATACAGGTTTGAAGTACCTCAATACGCCAGAGCGCAATATCTCCACCGCCGAAGACCCAGTAGAAATTAACCTTCCCGGCATTAACCAAGTCAGCGTAAACAATGACATTAGCCTGTCGTTCGCGACCGCATTACGGGCATTTCTTCGTCAAGATCCTGATGTGGTCATGGTGGGGGAAATTCGCGATTTAGAAACCGCAGAAATAGGCATTAAAGCCTCTCAAACTGGCCACTTGGTGCTTTCAACCTTGCACACCAACTCTGCAGCGGAAAGCATCACGCGCTTGGCCAACATGGGGGTGGCAACCTATAACCTTGCTTCGTCGTTGTCGCTTATTATTGCGCAGCGCTTGGCTCGACGACTTTGCCAACATTGTAAAATGCCCCATGACAATGACGATCACCGCCTGCTCAGCCTTGCGCAGCACTACCCCTCACTGAAAGCGGATCAGGTATTCGATGCGCGCCCTGAAGGGTGTGACCATTGCAACCACGGCTACATAGGGCGTGTCGGTATTTATGAAGTCATGCCCATCACACGCCAGATTGCCGAAGCGATTGGCAGAGGAGCGAGTTCATCCGAATTGGAAAACCTTGCCGTCGAAAACGGCATGTCGACGCTTCAAACCTCAGGCATTGAAAAGCTCAATACGGGTGTGACGAGCTTACGTGAATTACAACGCGTTATCAGCATATAAGAAGGACAGTTGATGGCCGAGAAAGCCGCGCAGCTTCGCGCCTACCATTGGCGTGGATACACAAGCAAAGGCGCAAAAGTCAAAGGGCAGTTATTGGCGTATCGTGAAGACGAAGCGCGAAACATGCTTGCTGCACAACAAATTCGCATCGAAAAAATCAAGCAGCGTGCGCCGTCATCTTGGGTAAAACGTCGTAATACGGCCAACCATAAAGACATCACCTTGTTTACCCGCCAAATGGCGACCATGTTGGAAACGGGTGTGCCACTCACCGAAACCCTGAAGCTGCTGAAATCGAGCGCCAAGAAAGCAGAATTAGGGCTGATCATCAATCAGATCTACCAGCACATCGAGGCAGGTTCATCGCTCTCTCAGGCGATGAAAAACAGTTCACCGCTGTTTGATCAGTTCTATTGTGATCTTGTAGCAACGGGCGAGCAAACCGGCCGCTTAGAGCAAATATTTGCACGAATCTGCGTTTATCGAGAGAAAAGCGAAGCCACGCGCGCCAAAGTGGTCAAAGCCATGATCTATCCCGGTATCGTTTCCGTGATTGCGCTGCTGGTGACCATTGGCATGTTGGTATTCGTTATTCCGCAATTTAAAGATGTATTCTCATCCTTCAATGCCGAGCTGCCTTGGTTTACGTTGAAAGTCCTCAGCGTGTCTGATGGGCTTCAGAACTATGGTCATTACCTCTTTCTTGCCATAGTGTTGTCATTGCTGGCATTCAAAGCCAGTTACAACAAGAGCGACGCGTTTAAACTGAAAGTCAGTAAGTTCTCGCTGCATATTCCCGTTATTGGTGATGTGTTGACCAAGGCGACCTTGTCGCGGTTTACCCGCACACTTGCAACCACCTTTAGCGCGGGTATTCCCCTCCTAAGCGGGCTGGCCGCCGCGGGGAAAACAACCAACAACGTCTATTTCACTCATATTATCGAACATGTTCACCAACAAACCGCAGGCGGACGCCCTCTGCACCGCGCCATCAAAGAAACAAACGCCTTTCCGGACATGATGATTCAAATGGTCATGATCGGGGAAGAATCGGGGGCATTGGATGACATGCTCAACAAAGTGGCGGTGATCTACGAAGCGGATGTGGACAACACCGTCGATAATCTCGGAAAAATCCTCGAACCGTTAATCATCGTGACATTGGGGTTATTGATCGGCTCTTTGGTCATTGCCATGTATTTACCTATGTTCGATCTCATGAACGTCATGGGCTAAACCTTCTCTCCTGCTGTCCTCTTATTCACGTAAACGCTACAAGCATTCGATAGATGTTTAAATTCAGTGAATAAGAGGATAGAGACAGGCCGCACAACCCGTTATCATATCGTCATAAACTCACATTGGATTTCAAGATGGATTGGCTGTTCGACTCCCCGAGTCTGTATGTATTTCTCGCGTCTGTATTTGGACTTATCGTTGGCAGCTTTCTCAACGTAGTGATTTATCGCTTTCCGATCATGCTTGAGCGTCAGTGGAAAGAAGAATGTCATGAGTGCTTTCCTGAATTTCCCAAGCCAGAAAAATTAGCACCGTTTAATCTCAGCATTCCGCGCTCCCACTGCCCATCATGTAAGCAGCCAGTGAAAGCAATTGATAACGTACCGCTAGTAAGCTGGTTAGTCTTAGGGGGGAAGTGTCGACATTGTAAAACCAAGATCAGCGCACGTTACCCATTCGTTGAGTTGCTTACCGCGGTCATAGTGGGCTTGACCGCTTACTTCATTCCGGGGTCGTATTGGTCTCTTGCAGCGATAGGTTTCACCTTTGTGCTTATCGCGTTGTGCTTTATCGATATCGATACCATGTTACTGCCTGATCAAATGACACTGCCGTTAATGTGGGCAGGCTTACTGGCTGCCCTTGTTGGCATTTCCCCTCTCTCATTAGAAGAAGCCGTGATTGGCGCAATGGCGGGCTATTTGTCGCTGTGGAGCGTGTTTCAGCTCTTTAAGCTTCTTACGGGCAAAGAAGGGATGGGATACGGTGACTTTAAATTACTCGCCGCATTGGGCGCGTGGTTGGGCTGGCAACAACTGCCTTTCGTTATTCTTGTCGCGTCTTTTACTGGCGCAATTGCAGGCCTGATTCTGATGCGCGTGAAAGGCACAGGAAAAGAAACACCTTTCTCATTTGGCCCTTACCTTGCCATTGCGGGCTGGATTAGTCTGCTTTGGGGCAATAGTATTGTGGATTGGTATCTGACTTCGTATCTAGGGATGTAAATGGCTTTCGTTATCGGGCTTACGGGCGGCATCGGGAGTGGGAAAACCACGGTAGCAAACCTGTTTGCTGACAGAGGCATTGATGTGATCGATGCTGACATCATTGCACGACAAGTCGTCGAGCCGGGCACAGAAGGCTTAGCGGCCATTGTCGATAAGTTCGGCGCTGACATTCTCGATGCACAAGGCATGCTGGATCGCGCCAAGCTCAGAGCCTACATCTTCTCGACGCCAGACGCGAAAGAGTGGCTAAATGCATTACTGCATCCCACCATCCGTCTAGAGATGCTACGACAAACTCAGCAAGCCACTTCTCCGTATTGCATGCTTGTGGTGCCATTGCTTATCGAAAATGGTCTGCAAAGCCTTTGTGACCGTGTTTTGGTTGTGGATGTATCAGAGCAAACACAGATCGAACGCACGACACAAAGAGATAACGTCGATGAGACTCAAGTAAAAAATATCCTAAAAGCACAAGCATCCCGAAAAGAACGCCTTTCTTTTGCTGACGACGTCGTTGAAAATGAGTGCAGCAATGAGGAACTCAACGCACAGGTTGCTGCCTTACACAGTCAATACGTTGCGTTAGCAGGGAAACAACGAGAATCATCATGACCAGCGATACCCTTTACGAGCATCCCTTAAATGAACAGGTTCGCGTCTATTTGCGCCTAGAACAGCTCTTACTTCAAATATCTCAATCTGAATCTTTCACTGAAAGCGGCCATTCGACGCTGTTCTTCAAAAGTATTTTCGATTTGATGGAGATCCTCGAACAAGTTCAGGTCAAAGCCGATCTTGCCAAAGATCTTGAAAAACAGCGCGCCAAACTCCAAACATGGCTAGATGTACCCGCGGTTGATAAAGATCAGCTGATGGCACTACTGAGCGAGAGCCGTCAATTCCAGCAAACCCTGTTGCAAGCGCCACGCTTGGGACAAAAGCTGCGAGAAGATAAATTTCTCTCATCGATTCGCCAGCGCTTTTCTATTCCAGGCGGCACATGCAGTTTTGACTTACCCGCACTTCACCATTGGCTGAACTTGCCATTGGCACACTGCCAAGCTGACGCCATTGAATGGCAATCGTCGTTAAAGCCTTTGAGTAATGCATTGTCATTTTGGCTACGATTGACCCGCGGCGGTTCTGCAATGCAATCACTGACCGTGAAAAACGGCTTCCTTCAACAAGACGTGGAAGGCGCGAGCCTTTTGCGTATTAAGATTTCACCAGACTATAATGCCTTCCCATTAATCTCAGGCCATAAATCGCGGTTCGCCATCCGCTTTATGCCGTTTGATGAGAGCCAGAACGTCGCAGATAACATGTCGCTGTCTCTGGCAGTCTGTTAAACACAATCAACCATGCTTTGAGGTAACTTGTGAAGCAAGAAAACCCTACCATCGTAAAATGCCCTCAGTGCAAACTGCCTGTTGTCTGGGGTGACGTAAGCCCTTACCGCCCGTTTTGCAGCAAGCGCTGTCAGCTGATTGATTTAGGCGAGTGGGCCGAAGAAGAGAAGCGTATTGCAGGTGCACCTGATATGTCTGACAGCGATGGCTGGTCAGAGAATCAGTAAAAGCAGGGAAAGCAGGGAAAGCAGAATGAGAGAATCGAGTGGCGAGAAAGAGCAATGTACATCTTCGCTCGCACCTTGAATGGATTAATACCTCTTGGAAAGTATCGCGTTACCCCAACACTTCTAAGATCTTCGCTAACACAGGTTCGTTCGCTTCAGGAAAGGTAAAGTTCGACAGCTCGCTGATCGCAACCCATTGCCCGGGTTGGCCTTCTTTTCCAAAAGGCTCACCGGTGAACCCATTGATCAAAAAGAAATCAAACGTCAGCGCTTTGTCTGGGTAGTCATGCGCTAATGAGCAAAGCAACGCAAGATCTGTTGTTGCGATCCCGACTTCTTCTTCCAGCTCACGCACAACCGCTTGCTCTGCCGTTTCACCTTGTTCAACCTGACCACCCGCAAATTCCCAAAAGCCGCCTTTGTGCGCTTTTGCTGGACGCTGAGTGATGAATATCTTACTGCGGTCTTGATTCAGAATGATACCTGCCGCGATGTGAATGCGTTTTTTATCCATGTTATGCCTAATCTTATTCCATGAAAAAGGCCGCAGCAGCGGCCTTTCTTATTTTGGGTAAACCCCAACAATACCTCAATCAGTGGTTAGCTGATCTTACCGTGGCACTGTTTGAATTTCTTGCCTGAACCACAAGGACACGGCTCGTTACGACCCACTTTGCGATCACCGCGAACCACAGTATCAGATTCTGGCTCATGGCTGTCATCCAATTGGTTTTCCGCATCAGCATGGCTGACTTGTTGGTGACGAGCAGCGGCTTCAGCTTGCGCACGACGTTGCTCTTCCATGCGATCCACTTCTTCAGGCTGTTGAACGCGCACACGGCTAAGTGTGGTCACAACGTCTGATTTCAATGCGTCTAGCATGCCTTCAAACAGTTCAAACGACTCACGCTTGTACTCTTGTTTCGGGTTCTTCTGCGCATAGCCACGCAAGTGGATACCTTGGCGAAGGTGATCCATGGCTGCCAAGTGTTCTTTCCAAAGCGTATCCAGCGTTTGCAACATGACCGCTTTTTCAAAGTTACGCAGGGTTTCTTCACCCACTGCCGCTTCTTTGGATTTGTACACATCAACGATGGTGTTAAGAATACGCTCACGAAGCTGCTCTTCGTAGAGCTTGTCGTCGTTATCTAGCCAGTCTTGAAGTGCCATTTCCACATCAAAGTCTGCTTTCAAACGCGCTTCAAGACCCGCAACGTCCCACATTTCGTCTAGCGATTGAGGTGGAATGTATTGGTCAATCACATCGTTAATCACGTCTTCGCGGTTTTGCTCGATCATGTCGCTGATGTCATTGGTATTCATCAACTCATCACGCAGTTCATACACCACTTTACGTTGGTCATTGGCAACGTCATCGAATTCCAGAAGCTGTTTACGGATATCGAAGTTACGGCCTTCAACTTTACGTTGGGCGTTTTCAATGGCCTTGTTCACCCATGGGTGCTCAATGGCTTCGCCTTCTTCCATACCCAGTTTCTTCATCATGTTAGACACACGTTCAGACGCGAAGATACGCATCAGTGAATCTTCCATTGATAGGTAGAAACGGCTTGAGCCAGGGTCACCCTGACGGCCTGAACGACCACGAAGCTGGTTATCGATGCGACGAGATTCATGACGCTCTGTACCGATGATGTGAAGACCACCCGCCGCTTTAACAGCATCGTGAGATTCACGCCACTTGGTTTTGATCTCTTCGATTTGTTGCTCTGTTGGGTTGTCCAACTTAGCAACATCCGTCTGCCAGCTACCGCCCAATACGATGTCCGTACCACGGCCTGCCATGTTCGTTGCAATGGTAACCGCACCAGCAGAACCCGCTTCAGCAATGATGTCTGCTTCATGCGCGTGGAATTTGGCGTTCAATACGGCGTGTTTTACGCCCGCTTCGGTCAGTGCATTTGACAGCAATTCTGATTTTTCAATCGACACAGTACCAACAAGCGAAGGCTGACCTTTCTCGCTGCGTGTTTTGATGTCTTCAATAATGGCGTTGAACTTCTCGCGCTCAGTCATGTAGACCTGATCTGCCATGTCATCACGAACCATTGGTTTGTTGGTTGGGATAACAACGGTATCTAGACCATAGATTGACTGGAATTCGAAGGCTTCAGTATCAGCAGTACCTGTCATGCCTGACAGTTTGTCGTAGAGACGGAAGTAGTTCTGGAAGGTGATAGAAGCCAGCGTTTGGTTTTCGTTCTGAATCTTCGTGCCTTCTTTGGCTTCAACCGCTTGGTGTAGGCCTTCAGACCAACGACGCCCCGGCATCGTACGGCCAGTGTGTTCATCAACGATGATGACTTCGTCGTCTTTAACGATGTAATCAACGTCTTTTTCGAACAGTACGTGAGCACGAAGTGCTGCATTAATATGGTGCAGCAAAGAAATGTTGGCTGGAGAGTACAGGGTATCGTTCTCTTCCATCAGGCCATTTTTCTTCAGAAGATCTTCAACAAACTCTTGGCCCGTTTCGGTCAAGTGCGCTTGTTTGGATTTCTCATCAACGGTGAAGTGGCCGTCACCACGATATTCTTCGCTGTCTTCTTTGTCTTGACGAACCAGTTGAGGAATCAATGCGTTAATGCGCGCATACATTTCAGAACTGTCTTCTGCAGGGCCTGAAATGATCAGCGGCGTGCGCGCTTCATCGATCAAGATGGAGTCAACTTCATCCACCACGGCAAAGTAACGCTCGCGTTGCACACGGTCTTCTGCACGGAATGCCATGTTGTCGCGAAGGTAATCGAAACCAAATTCGTTGTTCGTTCCGTAAAGGATATCGGCTTGGTAGGCAGCTTTTTTCTCTGGCGGCGCCATGTTGGGTACGTTAGTACCGACGGTCATGTCGAGAAATTCAAATAGCGGACGGTTTGTTTCTGCATCACGCTTAGCCAAGTAGTCATTCACGGTAACAACGTGAACACCTTTACCTGTCAGTGCATGCAAATAAGCAGGGAGCGTTGCGGTCAGTGTTTTACCTTCACCAGTACGCATCTCTGCAATCTGACCATTGTTCAAGACCATACCACCGACCATTTGCATGTCGAAGTGGCGCATACCATAGACACGTTTAGACGCTTCGCGAACCGTTGCAAACGCTTCTGGCAGGATGACATCAAGGTCTTCGCCTTGCGCGATACGTTGACGGAATTCAGCGGTCTTCGCTTTTAGCTCATCGTCACCATACGCTTCAAACTGTGGCTCAAGCTTGTTGATTTCATTGACAACTTTGCGAAGACGGCGCAGTGTGCGGTCATTGCGGCTTCCGATTACTTTAGTAATTAATTTCGATAACATGGCTTTGCCGTTTCTCTCATATTTTTTACGCTTTAGCGTCAGAGCCAAAGCCGGGATGCTGCGCGGCAGAGAAAGGTCAGCAACGTCCTCTGCCAGAACTCTTTGTCGGATATCTTTGTCGAAAAAGAAACCGTATTTGTAGCGATGATCTTGTGCCTTCAGGAAAGTATTTCAAGGCCTATTAATAATTTAATCACGCAACGAGATCGTGATGATCGATCGCGGGGAATAATCATAAGCCATATCGACACGTCATCCCACCTGTAATGCGGGTCGTACCCTTTTTGATACTAAAAATTAGAACCTGTTCATTTCCTGCATCATTCATCGTGCAGTTTCTATGCAATTCAAGCAGAGAAAGACGTGCTTACTTCAAGTAAAGACCCGTGAAAAGGGCATAAAACTTCACAAACATGGTGTCTATTTCGTTCCCCTGATACCCTTAAAGAAGAAAAAGCAGATATCAAGATGGTTATGCGAGATCACAGACCGAAATCCACATTAGATTTGCTGGAAAACAACGCCTCAGGGCAAGTGCGTCAGCGCGCCCTCGCGCTCGCAAAACTCAATGAGCAGATCAAAGATCTGTTACCCGCTCAGTCGGCAAAACATTGCCGCGTTGCAAACTATCGCGACGGTACCTTGATCCTTGAGTGCGGATCGTCATCTTGGGCAACACGTTTGAATTACGACAGGCAAATGCTGCTTTCTGCATTGCGCAGAGAAGCATTACCCACCCTGTCGACCATAGAGATAAAGGTAAACCCCGATCTCGCCAAATCAGACATTCGAATAGCAGCAGAGAAAAAGAAAGCGGAACCACGAACACTGAGCCCTATCGCTGCCGAATATTTAAAAGCCGTCGCGGAAATGGTGCCCGATAAGCTGAAAAAGCGCTTAGAAGCGATTGCAGCGTTATCTAATAAGGGTGAGCAGTAAGCGAGAAGCGAGAAGCGAGAAGCGAGAAGCGAGAAGCGAGAAGCGAGAAGCGAGAAGCGAGAAGCGAGAAGCGAGACAATTGTCAGGGGTTGCCGAAAAGAAACACACATAAAAAAACCGAAGCCAAGGCTTCGGTTTTTTTTTGTATTCGCTTAGGTTGTTACGCCAATACCATTCCTGGCTCAGCAAACCTAACTGGCAATGTCTGTGCGTCTTCGAAGGTCGCCCATTCCCACGCTTCTTGGTCAGCAAGCACTGCACGAAGAAGTTGGTTGTTCAAAGCATG
>NZ_FOWR01000074.1 GCF_900115495.1 Enterovibrio norvegicus DSM 15893
GATAACAAGTCGTAAGGAATACCAGGCGCGCTACAAAGAAGACCCTCGTTTACCATCAAACCCTAACCTGATGTACAAAAAAGAGTGGATGGATTGGGCTGATTTTCTGGGACAGAAAGACAGGTTCTATCCTGACCTACAGACAGCCAGTGAGGCGGCGCAGCACCTGAAGATAACAAGTCGTAAGGAATACCAGGCGCGCTACAAAAAAGACCCTCGTTTACCATCAAACCCTTACGAGATGTACAAAAAAGAGTGGACGGATTGGGATGATTTTCTGCTGCCAAAGACAGTCTCTGATGTCTGGAGCTTTAAGCAAGCTTGCTCGGTTCTCGGGATAAATAACTCAAGGGATTACCGCCATGCTAGAAAAAAGCACAAACTTTTACCGGCGAAGCCAGAAAAACTGGTGTGGTGGATAGATTGGTACAATGCACTCGATATACCTCGGCCTTACGAATACGGCATTTTGAGGGGAAAAGTCTTGGAGTTTGGTTGTCAAACATTAAACGATTATAAAAAAATGAGGTTGAGCCTAAATGACCCTCGCGTTCCATCCGCTCCAGCCGAAACTTATAGCGAGTGGACAAATACCCACGATTTTTTTGGCAAGAAAAGGCCATATAAAGTTAGATATTTCGAGCCAGAGTGGGAAGCGTGGGGGCTTTTAATCAAAGAGTTTCTTAAAACAGCGCGTGCTGGAGATACAAAAGAAAAAGACTTATGTGAATTTGTTCGAGAATTTATTGAACCAAGTGGGTATGGTCTATCGCCCTTGGACTTTCTCACTCGAGGGAGTGTAGACATTCATCCAATGTTAGCCTTGTTCTCTGAGGTGCCTTCGACTCGAAAGAAAAAATGGCTATTTTCAATAAACGAGTTTTTGGATTGGGTTTTAGCAACGGAATTAACCATCGAAGATGAAGATACAGGTGAAATTCATCTGGTTAATGGGGCCAGAAACCCTTTCGCTCTCATAAATTTTGATGGTGAAATCACTCCAGAAAAAAGAGGTGAGACAGACAAGCTTGCTTTGCCCTATCAATTTGTAAAAGCCACTAGAGAGTGGATCTTTCCTGATAGTTCCCTTCAATCAACCACCAATTACAATGAATTATCACATTTGCATCGATTCAGTGCTGACTGGATAACCGTTGATGACCCTTCATTGATCGATGAAAACGATCCTGATTGTGTTGTGAGGAGAAACGGTGACAAGGTTGAGATTTGGCTCCCCATCTACTGGACATATACCTTTGCTCTGATGCACCTCCCAGCCAGAGGACGCCAGATAATCTATTGTGATTCCGGTGAGGCTGATGGGGAAGTCGCGCGTATAGAAAATGGCAAGGTCATTTGGGCCGAAAACAAGAACAAACTTACAGGGCTTACAGAATGCCAAGCGATGGTAAGTAAAATCGGAGAGGATTACGGCGTACGCTACACGTCCAATAAAACGCATTTCGGCGGCCAGGGTTATAGAGTCCCATTTATCCCAGATGAGCTGGTCTACTGGTTAATAAAGCTACGTAACTGGCAAGAAAAGTATAATCCTATCTCGAAGCCGACTGCGTGGTTCGATTGCAAGCGAACTAACTTAAATGAGTCACAGAGAAAGCAAAAAGGCAGTAACTGTTTCTTGTTTCGTGACGTTGGGGAGGTAGAACCAGGCATATTTGGGTCTAGATTGACAAACCGCCTTGCGGCCGCTTTGTTCTTTTCAGGAAAGGGTGATGTATCGGGAACCACGTATTTTGGTCTTCCATACAAGGATACGAGTGAAGATACATTGTTTGGCTTTGGCAGCCTTTCAATCTCTCAATTCAATTCGTCATATACGCCTCATTCACTGCGTGTGAGCCTTATTAATGCGTATGCTTACGAGTTTGGGCTGCCACTTGAGGTCATAATGAAGCTCGTTGGCCACTCAAGCATTCTTATGTCTATTTACTATATTAAAAGCGACAAAACTGGTGCTAACCTTAGGGAAAGACTAGAAAAAGGAGAAAAAGAGGCACTCAGGAACGTTGCTTATACATTGAAAAAGCATATTGAAAACCAGCGTATCGAGGAGTGTAAAAGTCAGCTAACCGCCAACTCTCCAGAATTTTTGACTTCACTAACCAATGCACGCCCTTCGTCAAGTTACCAGTTTAAAGATTTTGGCTGTTGCCCTGTCGGAGGTGTCTTCTGCAGTGAAGGGGGCGACAGAGCTATGACAAAGGTTAATATTTTTCACCCAGTCCCTGCCGGCTATCTCGGCGAGCAAAATTGTATTCGTTGTCGCTTTTTCGTCACTGGCCCTGCATTTATGATGGGTCTCGTTGCTCTCTTTAATGAGATATCACTATCCGTGCATACTCAATCACTGCGCCACTCTAAATTAGAAGAAGATTTAGACAATATCATCGAAGACATAGAGGTGATCTCACACCAAATTTATGAAGAGAAAAAAAACAATTCTGAGATGCAGCTACTTCAGGAAAAAATGCAAGCCAAGGTAGCTGAAAGGCATAAGCTGAATTCAGAAATTGAGACAAGAGCGAAGAAGATAGACTTATACCTGTGTGATATGAACTTTGTTCACAAGCACATAGATGACTGCCGAACCCTTGCTAAAAGTCACCCCATCTCACCAAACAAAAAACTTCAACTAGTGGTGCCAGCTTCTTTCGAAGTCAGTATGGATCTTGATGATGTGAGTTGCTTTCATCAACTTTCTGAGGTGTGCGAGAACGCAGAGATCTATCATTCATGTAGCGATGAAATAGCAATTCATCAGCGGTCTCAGATTCTGGATAGGATGCTGATTAATAATCAAATAGAACCCAAACTAATGTTTCTGAGTGAGCAAGAACAGCTATCGGTCGGCAATCAGCTAACAGAGCTTATGCTTTCGAGGCTAAAAAGTTGGGAAAATGTTGATAAGGTCATCGATGGCTCGTTGTTGCTAACAGATTTGGATGACAGGAGTCGTTCCACGTTACGATCAATCAATCAGCTGTTCTCTGCTCCCAACTTACTGAAGATAGGAGGTCAGAGTGAGTGAAATTACACCTGACCAATTGCTACAACAATTGAAACAACATGCTTCAACAAGAACTCAACACTCTCTCGACGCTATATTCCAGGTCTGTATGGAACAACAGGGCAGAGGCCTGAATGAATTCAGCTATGCAACTATTGCGAAGCTTGGGGCGGGGCGAGGTGTGCCTGCTGCACAAAGTATTCGGAATAAGACTGGAGAGCCCTACAGAGCACTCATAAAGAGTTTTGTTGATGCGTCTCCTAAACCCAAGAAAGTGGCACCAAGCTCCTCCAAAGGCATTTCATACTCATGGATTGACGAGCTTGAGGATCCTGTGGTCCGCTTACAGGCGAACATCCTTTACTCAGAGAAAAAGCAAGCTGAAAAGCTCTTGCGTGAACTTGTTCCAATCAATCAAGTCATAGAAGTTTTTGACGGCGGGTCACAGAGCGTGTCCACAGTGAAACTTAGCGAACTTGAACGGAGTGCGCTGGAGTATCTGCTCTCTAGTATATTTCTTAGACGCAACGGGCTTGAGCATGGTAAAAACGGCACTATCGTAAAGGCAGATACTGGGGAGTCATTTTTCCCAGTCGCAACAATAGATGCCATAAAAAAAGCACTTACAAATTTATAAAGTACAGACAGGAATACGTTGTGAAAACAAAGCTCATCACTCGCGGGGGCTACAACAAGCTCAAAGAAGAACATGATTACCTTTGGGATGAAAAACGGCCTGAAATTACGAAAATCGTAACATGGGCTGCGAGCCTTGGTGATCGTTCAGAAAACGCTGATTACACCTTCAACAAGCGTATTTTGAGGCAAATTGATAGACGAGTCCGTTTTCTTCGAAAGCTCCTTCCTGAGCTTAAAATTGTCGATTATTCGTCTCAGCAGGACGGTAAAGTCTTCTTCGGGGCATGGGTTGAAATTGAAAACGACGCCGGTGATCGAAAGAGGTTTCGTATTGTTGGGCCGGAAGAGATATACGGACGAAATGATTACATATCGATAGACTCTCCAATGGCTAGAGCCCTTCTAAAAAAAGAGGTCGATGATGAGTTTGTGGTAAGAACGCCTGAAGGTGAAAAAGAGTGGTTTATCAACACGATCGAATATGAAAAATACGCTCAATAACTGCAGTCTGTGGCTTTCTACCTATTAACCCCGACCTATTGAAGCCTCATATCGGATAATGAAGATCTTCATACGCTTCCACTAAACAAACCAGCATCTCAAGCTCATCGCCTTCTGGGGTGCCGGGTTCTGCGTCAAATAAGGCTTCTATTCTTTTCAGAGCGAGCTTGTAGTCTTGTTCTGATGTCACTGTTACGCATTCCATTTCGAATTTCCCTCACCTTCCTATCACTCTGCCGATAACAGTAACCTACGAAAAAGTAGTAATAATTTTCTCTCTGAATTGACCTACTACGTCAAAGTAAGATGACTCCAAGGTGGTATTTGAACTGATATTCCTACTGTCGTTAGTGGAAGGTTCTCGGTTGGAACTATCAGGCCACTCAACATGAACATAACCTAACTCATCAGCGTCTCGTGAGGTTCGTATTGATGGGGTATTCGATACAGTAATATCCACCGTGTGGGTCATAGTGATTTTGTAATCCGGTACTTCAATGTCCATGCGGTGGGCAAACATGGAAAGGTTTGGTTCTGCAAACGTATACATCCAGGCCTCTTCGGTATTACTGTTCTCTATACGCATAATTCTTCCCAAGACCTGCCGAAAGTACATTTCTGTTTTTACACTGCTTAGGTGGCAACACACCTGAAGTCTCGGAATATCAGTCCCCTCACTGATCATCCCTATACTGATAATCCATTCATCTGAGGAGCGGCGAAAGCTATCAATGATTTCGCTGCTGTTGTCGTGTCGATAAGTCACTAACCTCGCGTCTTTTTTGAATTTTTCTTTCAATAGACGCTGGATGTTCAGCGCGTGACTCACCGAAGAGGCGACGATTAACCCTCCTGCATTTGGTTTACTTTTACGAAGTTCTTCCAATTTGGCCATCGCCAACTTGAGCAGGTAACAAATGCAGTTTTCGTCATGTATGAAGGAAAGGTAGGTGCCTTTTCCTTTTGATAAGTAGGATTCAAGGCTGTTAAACGTTTCTGTTTGGCTTTCAGACGTCAGTTCAATTTTGTCGTTATCAATCAGTACGACCTTCGGGAAACGGCAGACTCTGTCAGTGATCGCCTGCCGAAGGCCATAAGAGTAATCGCAAATTATGCCATTATCAGCATCGAGGTAATGGCCTAAAGATATTGGGAGAGAATCAGTGCGCCAAGGCGTGCCAGTGAGAGCGAGTGTATACGTGGCCTGTGCTTGGATGTTCTCCAAAATAGCCTCTCCCCAACGGTTCGCATCGCTGAGCGCCATACCAGCACAATGATGAATTTCATCGAAAACAACCAGCACACGTGAGTGCTTTAGTAAAAGCCAAAAATTCTCATCTAAATTAATCATCGCTTGGTAAGTAAGAGAATCGCCAAGCGAACCAAAGTAGCCATCAAATCGATTCTTCAAACTGAACTGAAACGTCTTCTTTAAGCCCGACGCGACTTCTCTTGAAGGTGAAAAACACAAAACAAAATCAATCAAATTTTCATCTAGAAGACGGCTGGCCACTTCTGCCGCCATGATGGATTTCCCTGCGCCCGGTGTTGCTAAGCAGAGAAAGTGCTTTTCGCCATCCAGATATTGATTCAGGGCGAGGTAAGCGCAATCCTCCTGCCAAGCACGCAGTGTAGTCATGATATCGACATGGCTATTTTTAAGGCTCGGATTTCACCGAGTAGCCTAGAGCTTTGTTCTCTCGCTTTAGATCGAACATCTTGGAGTTTTGCGTTCAGATGAGGCGCCTGCTTACAGAGGTCCTTGTATGTTTCAAATTCAGACAAACAAGCAATAAAATCACTTTCGCACTGCTCAAGTCGCTCGTTCAGCCACTCTGTTGTCCCCTCGGAGATGCTTTGCGGAGTGTCATTGGTAATGTGGTCAAGGATATGCCAGTTCGCCGTATCAAATGACTCCGCCTTTAGATAAACGGGTTTCTTTCCCTCACATGCATGATCTTTAACGATAAGGCCTTTATTGATAAGACGATTCAGTGTTCGGTAAACAAGCTTTCTCAGCTCGATGACTTTTCTTTTTTCCTGAGAGGTCGCACCAACTGCGTCCCTCAATTGAAGAGCAGTGAAATTATCGAAGTCTCGCTCTATGAGTACGTCATAGAAGGCTTGCTGAATGTTTACTTTTTGAATCGCCATAACGTAAGTCAATGTGAGTATCAAAAGTTCATAATTTGCGGATTATAATCCGTGGCTTAATATGCCGCAACTAAGGATAGTTTTTTGTCTTTAACAGGACAAAAAATGAAACACTTAGCTATCCAATTCGGACAAAAACTAAGGGCCAAACGAAAAGAATTGGGCGTATCGCAGGAGAAACTTGCTCTGTTATCGAATATTGACCGCAGCTACGTTGGCCGCATCGAGCGTGGCGAGATGAACATTACGCTTGAGAAAGCGTATGAACTTGCCGAGGCATTGGGGTGTGATGTTAGAGAGTTACTTCCCTAGCAGAGAGCACAAGGTCTAAAAACGACAAATGTCTCCTCACTCTGCATAAATTCACAGGATTTATGCTTTTTTGCACTCGATGCTTAAACCTTCTTAACCTTGAACCTCACAGATAAAAACATCTCTTCCTTCGCGGTTAAATGATCCACCAACAATGCTTTCTATTTGTTTTAGTTGCTCAAAGTCAACATCTGCACAGTTTCCCTCTAAATGAAAACCAAATATCCGATAAACATCTTCATTGGTGAGTGCGCTTAAGGTGCGCTCTTCGAGTAACTCTTCAGTCTCTTTGTCAAAAAATTCGAGTTCAAACATTTACTTTTCAGCCTTTCTTTCGAAGAGCAATCAGGACACACGCTTTACGATAGTTGCCGCCTCTATACCGTGAATCAAAAAGTGCTATTTGAGGTTGATTGTGTTGTTTCTAAATGTGAGTGTCCCAATAGTTCACTCCTTGAAACATGGCAGGCCTTGCTCTGCATACCACCGCTTGAGCTCACTAATCACACCGTTTGGAGAGTCTTCTTGGTTATTACTAGGCCAGAAAATAAGGTCTGTTCCTTTCGGGTGACTAACGATTTTTTTGAAGTGGTTAATTAACTTATCTTCCTCTTCTTCTGGTAGTTCAGCACCATAGATTTTTTCGACGTACGATAGAAACTCGTTTTCAGTGTAATCAGATAAATTATTTTTCAACTCGGTCATTTGTCTTTCCCGTAGTGAATATGCTTATGGTTTTTCGGTGTTACTACTCTCATATTATCCATGTCGTAGACTTCGCCGCCATGTTGGATCTCTTCAATATGATGTATTTCGTACCTAATTTGTTCACCATAGTGTTCAGATTGAGGTGAGATCGGTGCTCTACCAGCCTTAATTTTCCTTTTGTTTGAGTTGTTGAATTGCCCCATTAACTCACTGTCTTTAGATACTTCTATCCAAAACGCTTCTCGGAATCTATCAAAGCTAGAGAATTCTCGTCCTCTTAATTTGTCTGCAATTTGTGAAGGAACTGGGGAGCCAAGTTCTTTGCCGGCACTTTCCAACCATATTCCTACAATGTCTTTGCCCTTGCCTGTTGCCCCTCCAGGCTTACCCCTAGGCGAACTAAACACCAAGTAAAGCGGAGCAATACCACTGTCTGCCGGAAACGTCACAATCAGATCTATATGCTCAGCTTCGGGATTTGGGTAGACGAGCTTGTCGAGTTCTTGTCCGTCATAATCTATAGGGCGAACGAGAATATTGCTGATTTCAAGGCCACTGGTATCTGGGTATTCACTTCCAGCTTTGAAGAGGTTTTCGCTGTCATCAGGGAACCATGTCAGCGTCAAATCTTCATCAACGATGGCTTCAAAATTCTCTCCTACTGCATCGGCAGAGATACGCCTTACGGTGTCACCATAAGAACTGCCTTCTCCGGTATGAATCCCTAATGCTTGAGGGTTGCCGTTTTCATCTTGAAAAAGCCTAAAACGAACGCGTGTTATGGCTTCAGGTAGCTGAGCCAGTTCTTCATCTGAATACAGTGTGCCGTCACCCAGCTGTGATGGCCAAAACGCTAGTAGTAAGAAATTCGCGCGAGAGGCGGCAGTTTTCGCTATGTCTCCCGCTAGTGCCCAATTAAGAGGCATTTTAGACGTCGTGCCTGCTACTTTCCCTAGTGGCAAAAGACCGTTAGCTGTCATTGCCCTTGCGGGAGCCATCGCCGCCATTACACCAAAGTTAGGTGCTTTTATTTCTTCTTCGCAGGCTTGCGTGTCGCCATAAGGTCGGGTGCAAGATTTAGCAAAAACCTTGTCTGCTTGAGGCGATTTAGCGAAGTTCTCTGATATCGCAGGCGGTGGAGTCGGTGTTAGCGGTGGTTCTGTAACGACAGGCTCAGGGACATAGTT
>NZ_FOWR01000077.1 GCF_900115495.1 Enterovibrio norvegicus DSM 15893
CCTTCCACGTAGATGTTGCCGACAGAGTCAGCGGTGAACGCGCCAGCAGTGATGTTGCCCTGAGTTTTGCCTTCGATGGCGATATAACAAGGAGTTGGCATTGCGATGTCCTTATGCAGTTAATCTCTATCCAAGGAGATGGCTGTTTATGTTTACTTGCTTAAATGGCTCTTAGCTGCGTTGCTCGTTTCGATGTTAGGGCCACTAGCACCTTCAACTCGCGCCTTGCTATGAACCATTTACCCAGCGCAACCATTGAAACAGTCACTCCTTAGATAGATATGGATTTTTTGATTACAACATGTGTGGTAACGCAAGGGGTGTGCCAGCTATGGAGGCGAATAAAAACAAAGGGTTAGATTGAATTAAAGGAATGAAGAGCAAGGAGTTGCTTAGTTGCTGGGCGAAAAATTGCTCACTGAGCAAGAATTGGCCGATGCTGGGATAAGATTGATTACCAGCAAACCCAACGTGTGATGACAGTAATTACATCAATGACGCAGTGATCAGACACATCAAAAGCACTTCATACTGGTAAGATTCACCAATAAAAAACGCCATTATCAGGGAACGAAATGGACGACATAACCTTTTCAGTGGGTGCAGTAACCTTCAAGTATTCGCTCACCGCTGAGCAAAAGAAATTCTTACGACTCACTCAAGAAACCACGGTTGATCTCAATCAATGGCCAGTGTTTGCGGATCATATTACAGACACGATCCACGCCGCGATCCCTGATGAGTTAAAACTTCCGACAGAAAAACAACTCAAGTACGCCCAGACGATCTCGAAGGATTTGAAGGTTAAATTACCCAAAGACTATGATGAAAGTGCTTTGGCGTGTTTGTCGTTTATCGCCGACCACAAGCCAGCCCACGATAGGGTGCTGGCGGTGTTCAATGGGATTAAGGGGAAGTTGTTGGGGTGACTATAGGCCGCCGTCTATATGCATTTCGTCGATGTAGATTGTTGGTGTCATGGAGTCAATTAGCTCTTTTGCGGTTTTTTTTGCAGTTGAAATCGTTCGACTATCAGTTGGCTTAGGTATAACGGCCCACATATCATCGTTGTACATCTCCTCCAATGCATATGCCCTTGCTAGACATTCAATTTTAGAATTTTCATTAAGTTCGCTAAATTTATTTCCACAGCGACGACTAGATACTTTTAACTGAATACCAGATCCAAGCTCTATTGCCTTATCAAAAATATCTTGGTAGCCAGAATGTACATAGAGATAATCATATCCAAGAACATAATTATGCTTAGCCAAATAACGATAGATATGTAACAGGTCTTCTTTTTGACTAGGAGTTAGGGTTTTACTGTCTTCGAATCGCTTGAGCAGCTCCAAAGCTGGAACAAAGTAATTTTGCTTTGCAGATTCTTCAACAAGTGCAACCCATTTTTTGAAGTCTTCTCCTCGAACAAATTTGGTTGGTCGTTCTAGATAATACTTCGCTCTAATATCTCCGGCTTCCGCTCTTTTCTTGAAAGATTCTTTGGCGAGTTTTCCCCATTCTTTACTACAAAGAGATTCGAAATAGGCGTTGCAATAATAGCTATCCGCATCAAGAATCAATGCAGAGTAGGGATTGCCCAATTTTGCAGATTTTTCAAACCAGTTGTAGCCTTCGAAGCGAGTCTTAATGCTACTCCTCATTAAAAAATGTGCATACCAGTACATTGCATCTATGTTGCCTGTTTCTGAAAGGTTTTCTAAGGCTGGTATTGCTCTGTCTAAACGACCATTTTGAAAGTCTAGTATTGGCTGATATAGGGTATCACCGGGGCGGTAGATACTAGAAATGTATGGATCGGGTAGATTTTCGTCAGGGATCTTATTTTCAAAGAAATACGTTAAAGTGCTTGGACCTTGTTTTTGGAGATCCATAAATGAGGGTTCTTTTTCGTAGAATAATACTAACAGCAAGCCTAAAGCGGCGACCGTGACCATTGCCTTTTTTAACATCAAAATATCCTTATGTTCCATCCAACTTTCTTAGCACCGACTTTTGCTATCTCAGCCTTTGCCCTATTATTGGCTTCAAGCATTTCCTTGGTAAGTTGTTCCCCGTTATATATCAAAATGGCTTCTTTCCAAGAGATAAGTTTTATACCAAATAGCTGATAAGAATCTTCGGCGAGGTAAATGGTAAAATCAGAGCAAAGGGTATGAGATTGCTGATTAAATGCATCAAGGTTATCACCTTTGACTAGCGGATTAGAGTGCTTACGTATGAAAAGCCCTATTCTTTGCCAGTTTTCGAAAAGCTGCTGCCATTGCTCTCGTGGGGTGCGGTAACTTTCGATGTTACCATCCATAAGAATCAGCGCTTTTTGAAATTGCCTTCGACTTGCTAAGGTCGCTTCTTTTCCAGCTGAGGGAATCCAACTCAGAATTTGCAAAATGGCATTCACTTGTGTTTGATTGATCAAACTTGCTTTATTATTTTCTTTATACCCAGCTCCATCTCTTACGCTGCCACTGAAAAAGTCCTGCTCAGCGGTTTTTTGTGCGTTTATCAAGCATGCTAATAGATTGGATAATGTCTCAGGGGGCAGGCTGGTTACCCATTGTTGAACATCTTTTCTTTTACTTTTTAATACAATCGAATCTGCAATCAGCGGTGCATAATCTTCTTGCAGGGAGTCTTTCTTATATTGTTCAAAGACAACTGCCGGGAGCATCAAAACATCACTGAGAGCAAGACCCATAGCTATCGCGACAGTAAGTCGCTCGTTGAGCATTTCAAAGTCTTTGTTAGCTCCTTTCTCGTCCCTGTCACCAAAGAACGCGATATATCGAAAATCATTCTGCCTCAAAACACCTAAAACACATGTGATAAACCGATCTGCATTGACCGGGTTTATCGCAATACCTACTTTACCTTTACACCCTGGCCCTGCAACCAAACGTGCTGCTGCGATGAGAACGAGAAATCCATCTTGGAATGTAAGTCTAAGTTCAGCAGAAAAGCCGTAGCCAGCGCTGACTGCAAGCTCTCCATCCAGTCCACCAAGTTTTAATAATTTAGGTTTAGGGGCTTTGTTACCACCAGACAGTGCAATATCGATTTTCGGCGGACGCCAATAGACATCTGCTCCAAATGAACCTCCGGCTTCTACGCCGGCAAATACGTCTACCTGTACTTTTCCTTCCGCAACAGCGCTTGTCAACGTGTCCCCCGATGTCGCCAAATCTTTAATAAAGGTTTTGCTTCCGCTGAGTCTTTTGTTGTAGTCCGCAGCTGCGTACGCTTGCCCTTTTACGCCTATTCCTCCGTCTGTGTCTGCAGGTCCAAAAGCGACTGAAGCGCTTAATTGACAACTTGCAGCAGCCAAGCCATAGACTTTTCCCCTTAACTGAATACAGATATGCCCAGCATCATAAGGTGTGTCAGCGCGTTCAACCTTCACCTCGCCTGAAGAATCTTTTCTAGAGACATAATAGGGAATTGAAACGGCATACCCTTCTACACTGTCTCGCTTTGCGTCTGTTTGAGCATCAATGGTTTTATTTTTCTCGGAAAAGGGAAGCCAAACGGCAAAGCCCATTTGGGCGCTAAGTAACGTCAAGCTTGCTTTGATTTCGCCCGATGTGCCATATACACCGGAGAACTTTGCTTTATCGATGGGAGTATTAATTGAGCCTGAAGCGCTAGAACTAAAACGCATAAATTGAGCTTCTGCATTGGCGATGTAAGCTGCTTTGCCATCTGGCCCCACACCATCTTTGTAGTGAAATCCATCTTGCCAAAATGCTGATTCAAATTTGTGCACTTCTTTGGATAAGTTGAGTATCTGTGTTCCACCAAGATTTGGCTTGAACTCTTTCAGCCCCTCTTTGAGGGTCTTGCCGAGATCTTCCGTGCTTGATGAAGCACTTGGAGGATTTAACTCTACTTTAATTGGTTTAACGTGGCCTAGGTGAAGCTCTGTGGGAGAGCCCGTTTCTGGCATGTACCAGTGGGGTCCTCTCACCCAAAACACTTCACCGTCTGACAAGAAACAGCACTCGACAGCTTCAAGGTCATTTACATCAGCTTGGTTTTGAAAAACACCTAATTTGACACGTTTGGGCTTGTGCTTGGTTTCGTCCCAAAGCAATTTGAATGTTTGGGGCGGATTATCAATAAAAGTATTTCGAAGCTTTCCCTCGGTCGCTCTCTTTTCAGCTTTTTTCTTTAAAATATCAAGGCGACCAACAGCGACTTTCTTGACCCAAATTAACTGAGATAAAAAGTTGGGTAGGTTGTCACCAGTGCCGAGAATGGTCTTCAAGTCCGAGAACTGCTTCTTGAACGTCTCATCAATGACTTGTACTAAGGCGAGTGTTGGAAGATATGCCCACTCAACGTTTCCCTTCAGGTCAAGAGTGTTTTCTAAGCGAGTTTGTTCATCTTCAGACCCTTTGTTACCAGTTGATACCGCGTTTAAAGACGTTGCTTGTATTTCTTCATACAACTTATCGATTAAATTGGTCTTATTCAAAAAGTCTAACGGGTTTGCGGCGGATGAAAATATTTTTCCATCCCGCCAGCCAGAGGCCAAACTGTTGAGTGTTGATGGACCCAAATGTTTAGGTTCAGTGCCTTCAAATTCTTCTTCAGTGAGGCATTGTTCTTTGACTGCATACCCATAGGCATTCAGCTGATTCAAAGATCGTAAGAAGAATAATGATTTCAATAAGCCAATATCGGAACGAGTGATCTGTTTATCTGAGCGTTCGTGCTTATCTGCGTTCCCAAGATTCGTCACCCAAAATTCATTGATCGCATCAACGACATTGTCATGTTTGTCCATGCAAAACTTGTTGTCTGGATCTGGGCGGTTTTTAAATAAACGCGAAACATGATAATCGATGTCTTTTTGCCTTCTACTTGTGAAGTATTGGTGTTTTTTGTCGAACACGAACTTTGTGCCGTCTAAATCTGTTGTTGTTTTACTTGCTTTTACCTCGGCTTTTTTTTCAAGATCTTCAATGACTTCTTCGCAGTGTTTTATCAGCTTCGAACGTATTTTCTTTCGAGCGCGTATCAATCTTCTTTGGTCAGCTTCGTTGCTATTTAGTTCTTCATATAACGGCGTTTGGGTATAGCTCGTGTAACCCATATATGCTGGCTTAGCCATAGAAACTAATGCGTTATCCTTGAACTTCTCCCAGGACAATTGATCCCCAATCATGTCTTGCAGATCTAGGCCTTCTGCATCCATGACTTTTTCAATAAATCCGAGGTCGCCCTGTTCGTAAAAGGCACTTGCTCCGCTTTGCAGTGCTTTTATAACCAGTATAAGAGCCCGGTATCGATCTTTATCTTTACCTTTGAGGAAATACTCGTGTGGTTTGGATTGAAACTTCGAAAGAAGGCCGAGATTATTAAGATTCTGAAGCGTGCTGAGTTTATTACCCGCAATGATGGCGGTAGATAACGTATTTTTCTCTTTTTTTATGGCATTCACGGCGACCTGAGTCATGGCATACCAGCGTTTTTTCCCGTCTTTAGGATGAGCGGGAACATAGAGTATGTCTACGAATTCAACAGGCTCGTCGTCACACGTGGAGTTTTTTATTGCTGGCTCAAGAGGGAAATTGGGTAACTGATCTCGTTTGCCTGTTTCTATTGGCAATGGGGCGAGAGCTTCGCCGTCGACTGGCATATCCTTTAATGGAAACTCCTCAACAACAAGCTCTTTTAGTTGATCACTTGTGAACCCAGAAATACGTTCAGGTTCAACTTCACAAATTTTACAAACCAGGTCTATGCATTCTTTTTCGATTTCTTGATATGACTTCATTTAGCTAAACCCACTTGGAAAAAACGTTTGAACTGAGTGTGTAGTAAACGTCGTTGATTGAAGACGTGCTGGGTGTTGATACCTTCGCAACCTGCGGCTGTGTTTGAGGGTATTGAATCCAATAAATGGAAGAAGCTGGAGCGATAATTTTATCTTTGTCAGCTGCTAGTAGCTGTGCTTCAAACTCCTCCCAGAACTTACTGGTGTAGTAGCGAAAAAATACGAGCTTTCCATCTATTGAAACGGTCAGAAGTTTTCTCAAATGAAGAAGTAACACATTCTTTTCGAGCCCACGCCTCATACCAATCACAATCGAACTCGAATGAAGTTCGGGTGAGGAGATCCATTTCTCTACGTAATTGGCGTTGTTGCCAAACTTAAAAATAATTGGTGACTGTGCCATGAGGTGAACGAAATCACTTTCGAGAAAAAGTGGTTCAGACTCAACCTCTGGCCACATTGTGTAAACATCAGGCATGATGTCGGCCATTCTCACTGCATCAACAATGAGCCAGTATTCCGAGTTGTCATCAAATAAGTGGGCGCTGTTCATATCAAGACTTCAGGCAAGGACAATCTGCAAGTGGGCAAGAACCATCGGTTTGTTTTTGACATAACTTGATGGCAGGGACGTTTGCAATGGCTAAGGTTTCCATTGTCGCTGGTGATAGCTGCATTGCGAGAGGGTTTGGGGATGGAACCACTTCCACCCCACCCGGCAACATCGGCATTGCCCCACCAAACCCAGAACCAGAGCCTGCGCTTCCGCCTGAGTTGATATTGATCACGGAGCCGACGATGTGAACGCCTGCGGGGTCGATCTTCACGAAGTTGTCCCCGACTTTTAGGGTGACTTCCGTATAGGCTTCTAACACAGATTTGTGACCACTCTTTAAGTGGATTTCTGAGCCTGCTTCGTTAAGGAAACTGTCGCCGGCTTTGATGTGCAGCGAGCTGTCGGTGACGATGGTTTTGTCACCTTTGATGTGCTCTTTGCTCTGCCCGTCCACCGTCAGGTGGTCATCCACTTTGATGTGTGAAAAACGCTCGTTCTCCACATCCAGATGCAAGTCGTGTTTGATGTTGTCTTTGCGGTCATTCTCGACCAGCAAGTTCATGTCCTTTTGGGCATGGACATAAATTTCTTCTTGCCCCGCTTCGTCTTCAAAACGCAGTTCGTTGAAGCCTTCCCCCTGATGGGTTTCGGTTCTCAGGACTGTACGGGTTTTGTTGGCCGGCAGCGGGTAGGGCGGCACATTGGTCGCGTGATACGTGCGACCCGTGATAATGGGTTGGTCTGGGTCACCTTCAAGGAAAGAGACAATCACTTCATGGCCGATGCGCGGTATTGCCATCATGCCGTATTGACCGCCTGCCCAGCCTTGTGAGACACGTACCCAACAACTTGATGCGTCATCACTGTTGCCGTAACGGTCCCACGGGAACTGCACTTTCACCCGCCCGTGTTCATCACAGAAGATTTCTTCCCCTGCAGGGCCCGTGACAATCGCGATTTGTGGGCCATGTACACACGGTTTGGCTTCCGGAATGGGACGCCAAGGGCGATGGCCTGGAATCACTGAAAACGTATTGTGGAAGGACGTCATGCCTTCGCCGCCATGCTCTTCCAGAGCTTGAGGCTGCGTGCCTTCACTGTGCAGGGTCACCACAATCCAATCCCGATTGGTGGTGTCGTCCGGGTGACCGTCCAAGTCAAACACCATGCCCGCATCTACCTGCATGATGGTGCTAGAGGCAGTCGCCGTTAACGCATCACTGCGCAAGTGCTCTAACCGGTATTGGGTAAACGGCTTACCCGCCGCATCGCTTTTGAAG
>NZ_FOWR01000078.1 GCF_900115495.1 Enterovibrio norvegicus DSM 15893
TTCCCCATGTGAGAGTAGGACATCGCCAGGCTTCCAATTCGTTTTCATCTTTTTATGAAAAAGATGAAGGCAAAAAGAACGAAAAAGCCCTGACCTGACGGTCAGGGCTTTTTTACGTCTGCAGGAAATAGAGCAGAAAAGGCAGGAAGAGCAGATAAAGAAGATAGGGAAGAGCAGGTCCTGGGACCTAGGAAAAAGCGAAGAAAAAACTAGCACATATATCTTGATCTGAACGAGCCCAAAGACACACGGGATCGCACTCTCGTTTCCCAGATACAAAAAAGCACCGCTTAACGCAGTGCTTTTAGAATCACGAGACTATTTAGATACTACACAGGGAATTCATCTAAAGAATGGATGACATGGATGCCAACCTCTGACATGTCACGACAAGCTGCTATCGTCGTTTCTTCTGCGATGCCCCGACATGCTTCTAGGTTAACCCAAACATCAAAGTGTCCGTGTTGCTTGAGTTGAAGAGCCGTTGTTTTTACGCAGTAATCTGTTGCTAGGCCACCGACCAAGATTGTCGTTACACCTTTAACAGCAAGCCACTCTATTAAGCCCGTACTTAGCTTCTCTTGTATATCGTGGAAACAGGCGCCGTAAGGATGAAGGTCTGGCTCTACACCCTTCCAGATGACGTGATCGTATTCAGTAACAGCCGGAAGGTTTGGTATGATTTCAAATCCTTCAGTTCCAGGCACAGCGTGAGATACCCAAGTGAGATCGGCATTGGGGTGATCTAAAGGCGCAAGCATTTTCTCTGGCTTGTCGACAACCCATACCGCATTTGCAGGATGAGCATCTTTTGTTAGCACACGAAGCACTGCCTTTTCAGCTTGCTTGTTTAATGCAGGCCCAATTTTATCGCCTTCAACGACAGGAAGCTCACTAGGACAAAGTGGCGTAAATGTTTTTTGAGGGTCGACATCAATTGACGCAATCACACCTTTTCTCCTTAAAGGATCTGATTCAGTAAATGGTCAGCTCGAACACGACGGATGCGCTTTAGGAGCTTTCTCACTTGAGGCGGGTAGTGCTCAAGCTTTTCAATTTGTTTGTAGCTGCCAATAAGCTGAGTGTGCGCTAGGATCGTATCGATCTCACTTTGCATTTGCTCTTCAAGAAGGCGATTGCGGTCATGAACCAGAATCGCATTCTCCAAGTCTAGCTTCCAAGCGCGAGGGTTTAGGTTGTTGCCCGTGAGGAGCATATATGACCTATCGACCCAAATACCTTTTAGGTGAAAGCTATTATCATCGTGTTTCCAAAGGTTGATGCGAAGTTGACGCTTAGCGATGGCTGCCTCATTTTTCCGAGCGAAATTGCGAAGGTTAATTTCATAAAGATAAGGTAAACCTGAGATCGTTTTGAAAGGCTCGCTTGGCGGAATATAGAAGTCATTTGCTGTTTTGTCGCCAATGATGATCGTGACAACAACACCGCGGCTCAATGCTCGACGAATTTCACGCATGACGCTTCGTGGTGGATTGAAGTATGGGGTGCAAATGATGAGCTCTTCGTGAGCACTGGCGATCAACGTACAAATTTGCGTGTTTAGATAATTTTTACGCTTACCTAAACCTACCATTGGCGTTAGGCCAACTTGCTCCTCGTTGATGTGTTGAGAAATAAAACTATAGCTTGCTGATTGTAAACGTGCGCGAAGATCTCGGATCGCAGACTTCAATACTTTCGTCTCAGGACGATTTGGCTGTGCAAGGCAATTTACCGCATCACTTGCAACGAGTGTGTTGCCGATGAAGTTCGCCATGCAGTCCGCAAGCGCTTTGTTCTTTATGACATGGTAGCGGTCATAGCGATAGCGATCGTGCTGGGCAAGGTAAACATCGTTTAAGCTTGCTCCGCTGTAGATAACGTTATCGTCAATGACGAACCCTTTAAGGTGAAGTACACCAAAGACTTCTCTGTTTCTAACAGGCACACCGAGAACGTCAATTTTATGGGTGTAGTTTTCCGCATAGTGGCGATAAAGCGCGGCATTGCCATCTGATTTATCAGCACCGATTAGCCCGCGTTGAGCGCGATGCCAATCAACCAATACTTTAATGTCGAGTACAGGGTTCTTTTGCTTGGCTTCATACAGCGCATCAAGAATGCTGCGTCCCGCCTCATCATCTTGAAGGTAAAGCGCAACGAGGTAGATACGATGTTTGGCTTGTGCGATTTCGTGCAGCAAGCGCTCTCTAAACGAAGCAGCGTCCAGCAGTGTTTCTAACTGGTCAGGACGATGCGCAATTCTTGGAAGCTGATCGATCAACTGCTTGTTTGCAGTAGCTGAATCCATTGTTGCCTCATTCAGTTCGACGACATGTCGGGATAACGAAAATCAAACCTTGTATTGTACCAGATATTGCGCGATTTCAAGCCATCGTGATGTGTCTGCTCTCTCGATTTAGCATTGTTATGAAGAAAGATGCTTCATTGGAATAAGATCTTTACCACTATTGCAATAACTCGCATAGCGCCCACGCAGTTGCTCTGGAAGTGCATTGGCCTCAATCACTTTAAACCCTTGGGCTTCGTATAGCGGTGTTAGGTAGCTAAATGCCAAGCAATAACACTGCATTGCTTCGATTTGTTCTTTGCAAGAGACGAGTAATGCGTCTCCGAGTTTTTTTCTTCTGAGCTCTGGAGTAACCAGCATACCCGTGAGTAATTGGAATGTTTCAAACTGCTTGAACCTAACGGCACCGCATATCCCTTTAGGACTCTCTACCGTCCAAATGATCTCATCTTTTTTGGGTTTTCCCGATGGGTAGTAGGCTTTATAAAAGCGCGCTACAAGAGGAAATCGCATAGGGTTTAAAAGAGAGTATGTGTAATCAGTCACGGCTATCAAATCACTGTGAATTCAGGGTGGATGGGGTAGTATACACGGCTAAGACCTTATGAAAACGAAACCGATAAGCGAATGAAAGCACACTGCAATACATCACTAAAACCCTTTCATACTTTTGGCTTGGATGTGCATGCGAAAGAAATTATCGCTGCTCAAAGCACTGAGGATTTCTTAGCGATCTGGCGCGACGATGCGTATAAGATGCTTCCAAAGTTGATTGTCGGAGAAGGAAGTAATCTGCTTTTTTGCCAAGACTTTGAAGGTTTAGTGGTACTCAATCGCCTGAAAGGTATTTCGGTTTCAGAAACAGACACGCATTGGCACTTACATGTTGCGGGTGGTGAGAATTGGCATGAACTGGTTCGTTGGACTGTTGAACAAAACATGCCTGGGCTCGAAAATCTTGCACTCATCCCCGGGCTTGTCGGCTCTGCGCCAATCCAAAATATCGGTGCTTATGGTGTTGAATTGAATGATCGATGTGAGTATGTCGATGTCTTGCATTTGGACACGGGTAACATTCAGAGATTGTCTGCACACGAGTGTGCCTTCGGTTATCGTGATTCAATATTTAAACAATCGCTAAAACATGGTTATGTGATTGTGGCTGTTGGACTTCAACTAGCAAAAGCATGGGAACCGGTTCTTGGTTACGGTGCTTTGTCTGAGCTTGCCATGCAAAAAGTGGTCTGCGCTCAAGCTATATTTAACAAAGTCTGCGAGATTCGTCGTGCAAAACTTCCTGACCCTTATGTATTGGGCAATGCCGGAAGCTTTTTTAAAAACCCAGTTGTTGTTGCTTCATTGGGTAACAAGATAAAAGAAGAATATCCAGACATGCCCGCGTATCCAGCAGGTGACAATCAAGTGAAGCTTGCGGCGGGTTGGTTAATAGAAAAAGCCGGTCTTAAAGGACACAAGCTCGGCGGTGCAGCGGTTCATGATAAGCAAGCGCTTGTTCTGATAAATGCAGGAAATGCGTCAGCTCAAGATGTTGTTCAACTGGCCAAGCATGTAGTTGAGACGGTCTATCAGTCTTTTGGTGTCGAACTCGAGCATGAAGTGCGCTTTATCGGGGCGACGGAAGAAACCTCTCTGGAGGCAATATGCCTGCGTTAGATAACTCTCCACGACTCGCACTCATCAAAATACTGTCAGATGGTCAGTTTCATTCTGGTGAGGTGTTGGGCCAAGAACTTGGCATGAGTCGAGCTGCAATCAGTAAACACATCAAAGTACTCCAACAGTGGGGAGTGGATGTGTTTCGGGTTCAAGGGAAAGGGTACTGTCTACCTGCACCTCTGGATCTTCTTGATGAAGCCTCATTGCAATCGAAATTGAATGTTCCAACGTTCTCCCTTGTTCCCGTTATTGACTCAACCAATCAGTATTTACTCGATCGTGTAGGGCAATTAACATCAGGAACAAGTTGTTTGGCTGAGTATCAACAAGCAGGGAGGGGGCGACGTGGACGCGTGTGGTTCTCACCTTATGGTGCAAACTTATACCTTTCTATGTACTGGCGTTTGGATGCAGGCATGGCCGCTGCGATGGGACTGAGCTTAGTGGTTGGCGTATCTATGGCTGAAACGTTGAACAAGCTTGGTGCTGAGGGTGTAAAAGTAAAATGGCCTAATGACCTTTATTGGCAAGATAAAAAGCTGGCAGGCATTTTGGTTGAAATGACGGGTCAAGCGGGTGACGCTGCTCATTTGGTCATTGGAATGGGGTTGAATGTCGCGATGCCCGAAACAGACTCTGTAGACCAGCAGTGGGCAAACCTAAAAGACACGTCATCTGCGCTACCAGATAAAAATACGCTTGCAGCTGCACTGATCAATGGCGTGATTGACGCGCTCAAAGAGTACGAAGTCTCTGGCATGAATGGTTTTGTAGAACGCTGGGATAAGTTCGATAATTTCAAAGGCCGAGCGGTGAAGTTGATCCTTGGCGAACGTGAAGTCAAAGGTATTGCGAGAGGAATTAACGAGCAAGGCGCATTGATGCTTGAAACCGAAGCGGGAATTACGCCTTACCTTGGTGGTGAGATCAGCCTTCGTGCTGATGTGTAGTTAACGCAAACACAATGCCAGTGATGTCGCGATTACTTTCTGACCATCACTGTCTGTATTGCATGGTTGTTGCTCTTTTGGAGTATCAACCCTGCTCGCTCTCGAGTCGGCAAGATATTCTCAACTAAATTCTTACCATTGATTTCTTCCCATATCCCCGATGCCGTCTCACGTGCTTCGTCGTGTGACAACTTCGTGTAATGGTGGAAGTAGGAAGATGGGTCTTTAAATGCACCTTCTCTAAACGCCATGAAGCGTTCGATATACCAATTCTTCAACAGTGAATTGTCGGCATCGACATAAATTGAAAAGTCGAGAAAGTCTGAAATAAAGACGCGGTGTGGATCGTGAGGGTAGTCCATGCCAGATTGAAGGACGTTGAGGCCTTCTACGATAAGGATGTCGGGCTGTTCGACAACTTTAATTTGCTCTGTGATGTCATAAACCAGATGCGAATAGACCGGTGCCGCAACACAAGACTTGCCTGATTTTACATCGGCAACAAACTGAACGAGTTTGCGGATATCATAAGATTCTGGAAAGCCCTTCTTCTTCATCAAATTCCGTTCTCTTAGAACATCATTAGGGTGAAGAAAACCATCTGTGGTAACGAGTGCAACTTTCGGATGTTCAGGCCAGCGTTCAAGTAAGGCCTTGAGCAAGCGTGCCGTTGTACTCTTGCCCACCGCCACACTGCCTGCAATACCGATAATATAAGGAACGGCATTGTCTTTTTGACCGAGGAAGTGTTCAAGGACTTGAGTGCGCCCTTTCCTTGCTTTGACATACAGATTCAAAAGACGTGAGAGAGGTAAATAGATGTCTCGCACCTCATTCATCGTCAAATGCTCATTTATTCCGCGGAGCTTTTCGAGATCAGCCTCGTCCAGTGTCATCGGCACGGAATCTCTGAGTTCTGACCATTGCTGGCGATTAAATGACAAAAAAGGCGTTAACAAGTCGCTCATGATACCAATGAATCTGTTTTAACTAAGGAAAGCGACAATACATTATCCCCACGAATTGTTAAAGCGTGATGGGTGCCTAGCATGCGTTCATACTGCTAAAAATGCACATGAATTGGTGAAAAAATGCCCCACAAGAACTGAATTGAAGGAATTTTTTAAAATAGCGGTTGCAACGTCAAAAATCATTGCATAGAATGCGCAGCACTTGTCGCCGGCTTAGCTCAGTTGGTAGAGCAACTGACTTGTAATCAGTAGGTCGCCAGTTCGATTCCGGCAGCCGGCACCATTAAGACAATACAAAACAATTTGGTGGGATTCCCGAGTGGCCAAAGGGATCAGACTGTAAATCTGACGGCTCAGCCTTCGAAGGTTCGAATCCTTCTCCCACCACCATATTTCAAATAGTTTGAATAGCTCTACGAGAAACTGAAAGCGGGCATCGTATAATGGCTATTACCTCAGCCTTCCAAGCTGATGATGCGGGTTCGATTCCCGCTGCCCGCTCCAATTCTAAAGTGCTGATATAGCTCAGTTGGTAGAGTGCACCCTTGGTAAGGGTGAGGTCCCCAGTTCGAATCTGGGTATCAGCACCATCTTTCTCTTACAAGTTACTCAAGCCGTTTGATTTATTCTCAACAAAATCCAATTGTTGGTTGTGTGGTCGTCGTACCACCAAAATACCGTGCTTAGAGGGACTGTCATGTCTAAAGAAAAATTTGAACGTACGAAACCGCACGTTAACGTTGGTACTATCGGCCACGTTGACCACGGTAAAACCACTCTAACTGCAGCAATCTGTACTGTACTTTCTAAAGTATACGGCGGTTCTGCACGTGACTTCGCATCTATCGATAACGCTCCTGAAGAGCGCGAGCGCGGCATCACCATTTCTACGTCACACGTAGAATACGATACTCCTTCTCGTCACTACGCACACGTAGACTGCCCAGGACACGCCGATTATGTTAAAAACATGATCACCGGTGCTGCGCAAATGGACGGTGGTATCCTAGTTGTTGCGGCAACTGATGGTCCTATGCCACAAACTCGTGAGCACATCCTTCTAGGTCGCCAAGTTGGTATTCCTTACATCCTTGTTTTCATGAACAAGTGTGACATGGTTGACGACGAAGAGCTGCTAGAGTTGGTTGAGATGGAAGTTCGTGAACTTCTTTCTGAGTACGACTTCCCAGGCGACGATTGCCCAGTAATTCAAGGTTCTGCACTAGGTGCATTGAACGGTGAAGAGCAGTGGGAAGCGAAAATCGTTGAGCTAGCTGAAGCACTGGATTCTTACATCCCAGAGCCAGAGCGTGCTATCGATAAGCCATTCATCCTGCCAATCGAAGACGTATTCTCAATCCAAGGCCGTGGTACTGTTGTAACGGGTCGTGTTGAGCAAGGTATCGTACGCGTAGGTGACGAAGTTGCTATCGTTGGTATCGTAGACACCATCACCACTACTTGTACTGGTGTTGAGATGTTCCGTAAACTTCTTGACGAAGGCCGTGCTGGTGAGAACGTTGGTGTTCTTCTACGTGGTACTAAGCGTGATGAAGTTCAACGTGGTCAAGTACTTGCTAAGCCAGGTTCAATCACTCCACACACTACTTTCACGTCAGAAATCTACGTTCTGTCGAAAGATGAAGGCGGCCGTCATACTCCGTTCTTCAAAGGCTA
>NZ_FOWR01000051.1 GCF_900115495.1 Enterovibrio norvegicus DSM 15893
TCCCAAATGCACTAAAAATGCTTAGAGAAAATGGCAAACGGCTGATATTACCTAACAAGAGAAAGAGGAAAGCGTACCCTCGGGCAGTGTTGAAAAGACCCGCAAAATATCCAACCAGAACCAGAGAGAAAAAAGCCACTCGCTCTTAAGCGAGTGGCCTTAGGGATCGCCCCGGTTTTTTTTGTTTTTATCATTCAGCATTTTCACCCCGTGCGGGATAAAAGCAGACGTCCTCAATGTTCGACATAGCTGCACGTCAATACGCGACATAGTTACGCGTCAACATTCAAGTTAACAACGCTCAAAAATACAACCAGCCAATCCGCTACAGCGCTTGATATTCGCAGGGTGTGGATGAATAACAACCATGATACGTGTCAAGCTTATGCGAGTAGCCTCAATTCAATAATTGCGGCAATCTGCAACTGACAGTAAACTGTGAGCGCAAGCGATTGGCATTGAGAAAAATATGAAAAATTTCACTGGCAACAACGAGGTAGCAACCCTCACACGTTACGCCAACGAAATCAGTGTTTTCTCAATTGTCCGTTTTTAAAAAGAAAATTGGATATTCCGGTTATTCCCGATTGTTTATTTGCCATGTGCAGCACACTGCGTCAGACAAACAGTAAATAGTACGTTGGTGGATAATCAAAATGCTCAACGCAGTACAAACAGATAATCCGCGGCAAACAGTGACGAATCACGATGTAAGTTGATTCTCAATACACAACGGAGACGTCGAGCAATTGCTGCCATTAAGCAGCGCCTTTTTCGCTTTGCAGAAAACCATGAACGCATGATGTTGGCTTCATGCATTCACTCATTGATACGAGACGGTAGAGAAAACGGATACCCGTTTCGTCGAATCCAGTACGCCGCTTTCAGTAAGCGGCGTAAACATGTCAGGCAGCCAGCATTTCTCATGCTGCCTTTGAAAATGATAAGAAGATTAACAAATGGCAACGATCAAAGACGTCGCGCGCATGGCCGGAGTTTCAACAACCACGGTTTCTCACGTGATCAACAAGACACGCTTTGTCGCAGAATCGACCACGAAAAAAGTATGGGCTGCCGTCGACGACCTTAACTATGCGCCAAGTGCCGTTGCGCGTAGCTTGAAATGCAACACGACCCGTACTATCGGCATGCTAGTGACCAAGTCTACAAACCCATTTTTTGCTGAAGTGGTACACGGTGTTGAAGAGTATTGTTACAAAGAGGGCTACACCCTGATCTTGTGCAACACCGAAGGTAACCTCGCCAAGCAACGTGATTACTTGCGCATGCTGGCAGAAAAACGCGTCGATGGTTTGTTGGTGATGTGTTCAGATCTGAACGAAGAGTTGCTGATGCTGCTCGAAAAGAAGAAAGATCTGCCAATGGTAGTTATGGACTGGGGCACACAGCACGTTAATACTGACTGCATTCAAGATAATGCGGAGCTCGGTGGCTACATCGCAACCAAACACTTCATCGACAACGGTCACACCAAGATCGGTTGCATGTCAGGCCAGCTTGATAAACTAACCTGTCAGGCGAGACTGATTGGTTTTCGTAAAGCGCTGGCAGAAGCAGGGCTAAAAGAAAACCCAAATTGGATCGTAGAAGCAGATTTTGAATGTGATTCAGCCGTTGAAGCAACTGAGAAACTGTTAGCACAAGACGAATTACCGACTGCCCTATTCTGCTTTAACGACATCATGGCATTGGCGGCAATCAGTACTTTCCGCCAAGCGGGTCTTGATGTACCCAAAGACATTTCAATCATTGGATATGACAACATCGATTTGGCGGGCTTCTTCTCTCCACCGCTAACAACCATCCACCAGCCGAAGAACCGTTTGGGTAAAACCGCGATCAAGCTGTTAATGGAACGTTTAGCGAACAAAGAGAACGAACAACAGATCTTCGAAATGCAACCAGAGCTCGTTGTTCGTCGATCTGTGAAAAATCTTAACGATTAACCACGCACAGCAACACCCTTGCAACATCAATAACCTAAAGCTCGAGATTGAATCTCGGGCTTTTTGTTTTTTGACAAGAACTCTTACTACTCCTGACTCTTTTATGCGACAGAACTCATATTTAACTTTTTGTCTAGTTTTCTGGTGCTAATCTTCCTCTCAAATGGTATTTCAGCTGTCTGTTCAAAATTGCTTCAATTACAAAGACAAGAGCATACTTTTAAAGTCATCAATAACGCTCATATTGAAGCAAGATCACATATTTACAGACTAGCAATAAGGACAAGTTCAGAGGTTTCGGTTAAGCTAAATGTTGTCAAGAAAAAGGCAAACCTCGCGAAAGCGTGGGACGCAAAGCCACCGGCCTAACATCATTAATGATGAATGGCAGCGGAGCTACCGATGACGCTAGCATTTCACTTCCGGCCAGCCCGGATCGCTGACAATTCTCTGAATTAGCTTTGCTACGTTACCCCTTGACCATTCATCCAGGAACGTATTGATTGAGAATTAGTCACATGGACAAACCTACTCTTAAAAACACACTGAAGTTCTTCGAATGTCTGGGCACGATCAAGTCTCGATCTATGTTCGGCGGTTTTGGTGTTTTCTGCGATCAAACCATGTTTGCGTTGGTGGTAAATGACCGCCTTCACCTTCGTGCAGGCCAGCAAAATGAACGTGAATTTAAACGTTTCAGCATGCAGCCGTATATTTATAAGAAACGCGGTTTCCCTGTTGTCACCAAGTACTACAGCGTACCTGATGATTGGTGGGAACAAACGGACACCATGATGGACTTTGCGAAACAAGCTCTCGCCATAGCCCGTGATGATCAGGAAGAAAAGAAAACCGCAACGCCAAACCGCATTAAAGACCTGCCTAACTTGCGACTTGCAACAGAGCGTATGTTGAAGAAGGCCGGGATAGACAGTGTGGAGCAACTTCAGCAGGAAGGTGCTGTACGCGCCTATCAAGCGCTTCAGAAGTCTCACAGCGACGCACTAAGCCTTGAATTATTGTGGGCATTGGAAGGTGCGATTGAAGGAAAGCACTGGTCAGTGATTACACCGCAACGACGTGATGAGCTGTTGAACACCTTGCAGCAATAGTTCTCTTCACGATAAAACGCGCTATACCCAAATAACCTCTCCTTGGATGATCATCGCGAGATTGCTTGGGTATACCGTTTCTTAATGCCGCTCTTCAGCCACCAGCCCCTTGCTACATTCTAGGGGTTCAAGGCGTTTACATTTCCCCATGTTTATCAGCAATGCCTGAGGTTTTTGACGCATTCTATGTGGTAAAACGTCACTATTGCACAATCTACTGCATCTGATTTGTCATTTATAGCATCATTAAAACGAAATCATCTCCTAAATCAACGCCCATATGACGGGGCTCTAATCAAGAAATCAGGTAAAAACTGACGAAAAATCGTTAATCTCTCACTTACTCTTCAAAAACCCACACTGACGCATTAATGTGACAAATGTCACATATATAATACTAAATATTGGTCTTAGATTATCATGTGGCGAAATTTTGAACTAAGCCGAAGAGACAGGCAGCAAAATGGCACCAAGATGATGCACCACACTAAACCGTTTCCCGATCAGATTGATTGCATATTTAGAGATCACTTCAGTAAATGGCCACGTCGCTTCAAGTGGACGGTCTTTTTTTGCTTTTGTTTTCCGATCTCGGTTTATTTTGCCCTCACCCAAGGCACTTTCGCACCGTCTTTTGTAACAATGATGGTCCTGTCTTTGAGCACGTTTAACACCCTCGTTGTCTTTTGGGGATTGAAGCTAAATAGCTTCGCACAGCGTTATTGGCACCGTAATTACCACATTTCCGGCGCTGTCATACTTTCATTACTTCCACTGTCGACACTTGTTTTTCAATACACCGTGTATTGCTCATAGTTGTTAGCATCAGTCATTAACGATAAATATTATGCCTCCGCATGCATTAAACCCGAACCTGTAACACGTATTTCACCTCCCACTCCCTCTTGCTCTGCATAATCAACGTATACTCTGCTCTGCATAATCAACGTATACTCTGCTCCGCATCAATCAATAAATTCAATACCTTAAAGCACTCAAGCTTTGTAGCCGGCTCACGTTCATCACGTCATGTTCGAAAAATCTGAGCATGACTGTAATTATTCGGTGTGTATTCAGGTCTTTTAGTCAGAAGCACAATCCACAAAAAATTGTAAGCATTAGGTTTCATGGTGCTATAAACCGCGCAGTCTTAGTTGCAAATCACAATTATCAATAAAAGCAATTTTAACCCTCTGGTTTCGCTTTGATTTTTGTGAAGAGTCGTGAAGCTTTTGCCATAGTTAACTGCATGACAACGTCGTCGAAAAGGAAGCAAGATGGACAAGAAAAAAATATCCATAGTCATAGTGATAGCCGCGATTTTTGTCACGTGGTTTGCCTTCGATTTAGGTGCGCTATTTACGTTAGAAAATGCAAAAACGCAGCATGAAGCCTTGCAACAGAGCATTTCTGATAATTTTGTCACCGCGAGCGTTGTATTCTTCCTGGCTTACATTGCAATGACAGCCCTTTCTCTCCCAGGCGCTGCGATTGCGACGTTACTGGGGGCAGCCCTGTTCGGATTCTGGTGGAGTTTGTTGTTGGTGTCATTTGCTAGCAGCATCGGCGCAACCATCGCGTTTTTAGTTAGCCGATTCCTACTGAAAGATTGGGTACAAGGTAAGTTTGGTAACAAGCTAGCGACGATTAACCAGGGCGTAGAAAAAGACGGCCCTTTTTATCTTGTCACGCTTCGATTGATTCCAGTTTTCCCTTTCTTCCTCATTAACTTGTTGATGGGTTTAACGCCTATCTCAACTGCAACTTTTTACATTGTCAGCCAAATCGGTATGTTGCCGGGCACCATGGTGTTCCTCAATGCCGGTACACAGCTGGCACAAATTGATTCTTTAAGCGGAATAGTGTCACCGGGTGTGTTGGTGTCTCTTGTGCTTCTAGGCGTGTTCCCCATCATTGCTAAGTTCATCATGAACGGTATCGAAAAACGCCGTGTGTATAAGAAGTGGCAAAAACCTGTCATGTTCGATCGCAACCTCATCGCAATTGGTGCGGGTGCAGGTGGCTTGGTAACGACTTACATTGGCGCAGCAGTGAAAGCGAAAGTCACCCTGATAGAGAAACACAAAATGGGTGGCGACTGTCTAAACACAGGTTGTGTCCCTTCCAAAGCACTGATCCGTGCAGGTCATTCCGTGCATGAAATCAACCGCGCCAAAGAGTTTGGTGTGACTGCGGGTGAACCCACTGTCGATTTCAAACAAGTCATGGGTCGTGTTCATCAAGTGATTGCCGACATTGAACCTCATGATTCAGTCGAGCGTTACACCAAGCTCGGCGTTGAATGTATCGAAGGCGAAGCGAAGATCCTTTCGCCTTGGGAAGTGGAAGTGAACGGTCAACGCCTGACCACCCGAAACATCGTCATTGCGACGGGCGCTCGCCCACTCGTACCTGGCATTCCAGGTCTTGCAGACGTCAGCTACCTCACTTCTGACAATGTATGGGAACTGCAAGAACTTCCTAAAAATCTGCTGGTTCTTGGCGGTGGCCCAATCGGTGCAGAGCTTGCGCAAAGCTTCTCTCGTTTAGGTTCAGATGTCACCTTGGTAGAGATGGCAGACCAACTGCTGATCCGTGAAGATGCAGATGCCGCTGAGCTCGTTGTAAAAGGCTTGAAAGAAGATGGCGTAAACATTTTGCTTGGCCACAAAGCAACACGCTTTGAGAAAGACGGCGACACGCAACGCGTTTACCTCGACAACAACGGTGAAGAAGTTGTGGTTGAGTTCGACCATGTCATGCTGGCGCTAGGCCGCGTAGCAAATACCAAAGGGTTTGGCCTTGAAGACATCGGCGTAGAGCTGACTGAGCGTGGCACAGTGAAGGTAAACGACTACCTACAAACAAATTACCCGAACATCTTTGCAGTGGGCGATGTGGCTGGCCCATTCCAATTAACACACGCTGCCGGCCACCAAGCATGGTATGCCGCTGTGAATGCCCTGTTTGGCGATTTCAAGAAGTTCAAAGCCGATTACTCTGTCATGCCTGCTGCGACGTACACGGCGCCTGAAGTGGCACGTGTCGGCATCAATGAGAAAGAAGCCATTGCCCAGGGCATCGATTACGAAGTGGTACATTACGGCATTGATGACCTAGACCGCGCGATTGCCGACGGCGAAGACCACGGTTTTATCAAAGTGATCACGCCAAAAGGCAAAGACAAAATTCTTGGCGCGACCATTGTGGGTTCACATGCTGGTGACTTGCTCGCAGAATTCACCCTCGCTATGCGTCACGGCCTTGGCTTGAACAAAATTCTTGGTACGGTTCACCCTTACCCAACAATGAGTGAAGCCACCAAATACACCGCGGGCGTTTGGAAACAAAATAACGCCCCGCAAGGTCTGTTGGTTTGGGTAGAGAAGTTCCACACATGGATGCGTAAAGAACCAAAGCGTTCATAGGTCTCCACGCTTGGGTTCTATGAACAATCTGATTCAACCGATGATTAAGGAAGATTAAACACCATGAATGTCAAATCAATCGTCACAGCCTGTGCACTGGCTTTCAGCACCGCCAGTGTTGCCGCGGACCTGTCCAACTGGGAAGAGATTGAAACAAACGCCAAAGGCCAAACCGTGTATTTCAATGCATGGGGTGGCAGCCCTGAGATCAATGCTTACTTGCGTTGGGCAGGTGACCAGCTTGATGACCGTTACGGTGTCACGCTAAAACACGTCAAAGTGTCTGACATCTCCGAGACCATCAACCGTTTGGTCGCAGAGAAAGCCGCGGGCAAACAGTCTGGCGGCAGTGTTGATATGGTTTGGATCAATGGTGAAAACTTCAAATCAATGAAATCAAACGACTTGCTGTTCGGCCCTTTTGTCGAACAGCTTCCTAACTGGGCAATCGTTGATAAAACCCTGCCCGTGACGGCCGATTTCACCGAGCCGACTGAAGGTTTAGAAGCCCCTTGGGGTGTCGGACAGTTGGTGTTTATTCATGATGAAAAAACACTGGCGAACCCGCCGAAGTCGTTCAATGAGCTACTGAGCCTCGCTAAAGCATTCCCTGGGAAAATCACGTATCCGAAACCGCCGCAGTTCCACGGCACCAGTTTCTTAAAAGCCGCGTTATTGGAATTAGCGTCGGATACAGCGCCACTTTATAAACCCGTCGATGACGCGCAATTTGACGCCATCAGCGCGCCGCTTTGGGCTTATCTCGATCAATTAAATGCGGTTGCATGGCGTGAAGGGAAACAATTCCCCGCAGCGAGCGCAGAAACGCTGCAGTTACTTGATGACGGAGAATTACTGCTTGCCATAACGTTTAACCCGAATGCTGCTGATACCGCCATTGAAAACGGCACGCTTGCTCCGTCAGCGAAAGCTTTTGCGTTTGATAAGGGCGCGCTGTCCAATATTCACTTTATGGGGATCCCTTGGAACGCCAATGCAAAAGAAGGCGCATTGGTTGCCATCAACTTCTTGTTGAGCGAAGAAGCACAAGCGCGTAAATCGAAAAGCACCGTATGGGGCGACCCTGCTGTGGTGAAACTGAACAGTGTGGGCAGCAAGCCATTGTTCAAATCTCAGCCTGAACCACACCCAAGCTGGCAAGTGGCGTTGGAAAACGCATGGCTTGAACGCTACGCGCAGCAGTGAGTAGACGCACAATGAACACTCACAAGGGGTAAGCATGTTACGTCTGCTGTATGTCATGACGCTGACAGTGTGTTGTTTACCCCTCATCCCGGGGCTTGGCGGTGTGTTGCTTTCCGCAGCCAGTTACCTCCCAGCCCTTGGATTAAACGAACCAAATTTAGATGGCTGGCACGCGATGACCTCGTGGCCAGGCAGTGGAACAGCACTTCAGCTCAGCCTCTTCACTGGCGTAACTGCCACACTTCTCGCCATATTGATGACCTTTCTGATCCTCCAGCGCTGTTGGGGCACACAAGGCTGGAATCGCATTGAAAAATGGCTCTCTCCCCTTCTTGCCATGCCACATGTCGCTTTCGCCATTGGCTTTGCCCTTACCTTTTCTCCGTCAGGTTGGTTGTTTCGGTTATTTGCCGCTCTAACAGGTGAAACAGAGCCGTATTTGTGGTCACTGGTACAAGACAGTCAAGGGTTTGGCTTGATACTCGCGTTGGCCATTAAAGAAACCCCGTTTCTGCTTCTGATGAGCCTTTCTGTGCTAAAACAGATGCAGGTTGATCGGCTACTCACGGCTTCTCGAAGCCTTGGGTATAACGCCAGCGCGTCTTGGTTAAAAGTGGTCTTTCCTCAATGGCTCACCAAAATGCGCTTCCCCATTTATGCGGTGCTGGCCTACGGCATGTCGGTGGTCGATGTCGCCATGATTCTGGGCCCTTCATCACCATCGACATTCGCTGTGTTGGTGTGGCAATGGTTTAATGACCCCGATTTGACCCAAGTGCCCCGCGCTGCAGCAGGGGCAATCGCCCTGTTTGTGGCTTGTTTTGGCGTGTTATTGCTTTATAGGCTCGCAGAATACTTTTTGGTTAAAGGCTGGCAATCATGGCAGTTTAGCGGCAGCAAAACCTATTCATTGCCCGGTAAATACCTCTTTGGCTTTGTGGCGTTGCTGCCTGTCATCATCATTCCTGTTTTGCTGGTTTGGTCGTTCGCCCTTCGTTGGCGCTTTCCTTCGCTTTGGCCAACCCGCACCACGACACGCTTTTGGGAACAAGAAGTGGGCAACTTGCTTGAGTTGGCGGCCAACAGCCTTATTCTTGGATTGGTATCCGCCAGCGTCGCCCTTGTTTTTGCCATTGGTTGTTTGGAATACCGCGACAAATACCATAAATCTGTCCCGCAATTGGTTATCGCTATTCCGATGCTGATCCCACAGCTTTCCATTTTGTTTGGTATTCAAATCGCCATTTATATGCTCCCAGGCCAATGGCATGTGCCGGCAACCATTTGGGCGCACATCCTGTTTGCCTTTCCGTATGTGTATCTCGCCCTTGATGGACCTTGGCATTCCTTCGACCAACGCCTGACACAAACAGCACGAAGCCTCGGTCACAGCGCATGGAAAGCATGGGTATCCGTAAAATTGCCGATTGTCTTACCTGCGATCTTGCTGGCTTGGGCGGTTGGGCTAAGCGTGAGCTTTGCGCAATACTTACCGACACAGCTACTCGGTGCGGGCAGAATAACCACACTCACCACGGAAGCAGTGAGTCTCGCCAGCGGACAAGACAGACGCATTAGCGCGATATACGGCCTGATACAGGCATTTTTACCTTTGGTCTTTTTCGGTATAGCCCTCGCCGCCAGCCGAATCGCAGATCCACAGCGTCGTTTAGCACGTCACGCTGACAAACAAGTGAGTTCCAATGAGCTTATCAGTACAAAACCTAACCATTAAATCACCGCAGATGACACTGCTTCATGGCATGTCATTTACGATTGAAAATGGCCATATTCTGTCAGTGATGGGGCCAAGTGGCTGTGGCAAGTCCACACTACTGAGCGCCATTGCCGGTCATCTGTCACCCGAATTCGAATGCTTGGGCGACATTCATGTAAATGGAAAAAGTATCTTAGCCTTACCTGCTGAGAAGCGTGCGGTGGGCATATTGTTTCAAGACGATTTACTCTTCCCACATTTGAATGTTTGGCAAAACCTCGCGTTTGGTTTGCCAGATACCATGACAGCTTCAGAGAAAAAATCGCGGGCACTACAAACACTGGAAGACATCGATCTCGCTGACATTGCGTACAAAGCGCCACAGCAAATTTCAGGCGGGCAACGCGCACGCGTGAGCTTAATGCGAACCCTGCTCTCACACCCTAATGTCATCTTGCTGGACGAGCCATTCAGTAAACTCGACAAACCGCTAAGAAAGGCATTCCGAGCGTTTGTTTTCCAGCAAATAAAAAACCGCAATATCGCTGCGGTGATGGTGACTCATGATGAGGATGACGTGCCGGAAGGAAGCACTTGTTTACAATGGCCATTGCCAACAGCATCCGACATTACACCTCCCGCAACCTTGATAAAGCCGGAGGAAAAACATGCTTGATCGTTATGCCATTGCGGTGATTCGCTGGCCGCTAAAACAAGCAGCAAAACTGCCAGACACCATTGGTTGTTCCGCTAACCAAGTCACGGTTGCAGGTTTCTTCATCGGCTTACTCGCCCTGCCCGCCATCGCGACCGAGCACTACGGGTTGGGCTTGTTGTTCATCGCGATTAATCGGATTTTTGATGGGCTTGATGGCGCATTGGCGCGGCGGCAAGGAATAACAGATGCAGGCGGTTTCCTCGATATCACCTTGGATTTCTTGTTCTACGCGATGATCCCTTTCGCCTTTGCATTGGCGAACCCCGACCAAAATGCCGTTGCGGCAACGTTCTTGGTATTTTCCTTCATGGGAACAGGGTCGAGCTTTTTGGCGTTTGCGGTCATGGCCAGTAAGCGCGACATCGAGAACCCTGTTTATCAGAACAAATCGTTGTACTACATCGGTGGATTAACCGAAGGCACAGAAACCATTGCGTGTTTCGTGCTGTTTTGTTTATTCCCGGGGTATTTTGCAGAAATTGCGTGGACCTTTGGGGCGCTTTGCTGGGTAACAACGTTAACGCGTGTTTGGGCGGGTTACCAAACATTGAAAGTGGATAACACCGACAAATAACCGATCAAGACACTCAGAAAAAAGCGGGATAGCAAAGTTGATACGAGGTTTGCACCCGCATATATGTTTTGATGCCCTGAGCGACAATCACTATGCCTGTTTTGCGGCCGCTTTGTTAATGGCAAATGCCAACGACTCGACATCCACTTGACCAAAGAAGCGATAGCGTCCTTCGTCAAATATCCACGCCGGGCTGCCCGGTACTTTATCCGTTTCAGCACGCTTGATGTCGCCATAAACAGTGGCCAATGCATGCCCACTTTGTAGACATTCCATCACGTCAGGCACCGCTAAATGCAGGTCAGAAAGCACATCTTTCATCACACCAAAGTGGCTAATGTCTCGGGCATCGCAAAAAAAGGCTTCACGCAGAGCGCGCTCAACATCATGCGCCTCTTTCTCCCCCGCAACATATGCAACCGCTTTAACGGCTTGGTGTGGCATCAGTGAACTGGTTGGGCGCACTTTTCGCCAAAGGTCAGGGTGAACATCCAAACCATCAAAACGTGCCATCAATCGCTCAGTGATTTCAGCGTATTTCATGTAGCCTTTGTCACCCTCTCCTAACCCGCGCATGCGCTCCGGCACGTTTCCGTATAAATCTAAACAATGGTGTTTCCATTCAACATTGTCATCGCAAAGTGGCATCACTTGGTCGTTATGTTGCTGGCCTACCCACCCCCAAAAACAAAGCAAGTCGCTATAAAAATTGATAGTTACTGTCATGTTCTATTTGTCCTTTTCATTGCGCACTTGCTTCGACGTGGTTTACCTATTCAATGGCTTTGGTTTACCCATTTTTCACTGAACTTTTCTCAATAGTTGACGGAAAATATCGTCTGACATACCGTCTTTCATCGCTTCAATTTTCTGCCACATTTCCATAAAACGCTCTGGCTTTTGGTCCCATTGCGTACGACGGGACACACGCTCTTTCATCAATCCAGTGACAGTATGAACATGACCGTTCTTGTACTCTGCATCGATGAGATACTGGGTAAGAATGTCCTGCTGCGCATGGCTTCCCCCCAGAACAGACAGGTTATAACGTTGAGGGAGTATTTTTTCTGATGCCATTGCGTACTCCTTACCTTCATACGCTGCGATGCCTGACACTAATTGCTGAGCGATCTCCGTTTCATTGGCGTACCGCAGTTTGCTCCAATCTGACAAAGAAGAATGAAGTTGTGACAGTTGAAAGGCATTACCCGATCGACTCAGTATCATCGCGGTGTGCAGTTCAGTGAAAAGATAGAGGTAATCGCCAACGGAATCTTTAACCCCTGTATAAAGGCGCTCCCATCGGTTGCCTACATCAACGCCCACGAATTCAAGCCTTTTAAGCAAAGACGCTCCGTTTTGTATGTTGAGATAAAACGATGAGGCTTCCGGGTAGATATATTCATCAAACAAAGACAACACTTTTTCAGTATGGCCTTGCTCTAAATGAAACAAACCCAAATGCCACCAAATATGACCGACGAAGGCATTATGCTTTGGCAAACGTTCATGTCTCTCTTCAATCCAGGCGATGCCTTCATCCGTTCTTGCATTCATTTCCAGCACATGTGCCATCGAGTGTACTGCCCACATATCAGATGGGTTTATTTCAACAGCGCGGCGCGCATATTTCTCGGCCAGTGAATATTCCCCGACCTCTTCGAGCGCGAAGCTGAAAGCACCAATAAAATAGCCATATCCGGGGGTGTTCTCAGTCCAATAGGGTGCTATTTTCGAGGCAGTATCGACCAAACGTTGACGCTGTCCCATCCAAAATAAGTTCCCTGTTGTCTGTCGAAATGCGAGTAAATCCAGTGGCCATTCGTTCAAAATATCAGCCCAAATCTCGACCGATTTCTTTATATCGCCTTGCACATAGGCAGCCAATGCCAATACATGCTTTCTCTCCCTCGGCGTAGAGGCAATCCTAATACTGCTATTTTCTACAAACGTGAGTGGAATATTGCTCAGTGCCTCAAAGCGCCCTTCACTGGCGATGCTGTATCCTTTTAGCACCCATGCCATCACAAAATTTGGATACGCCTCTAGCAATGCATCGACCTTTTCTAATCCGTTCGGTCGATAATCGAAATTCCACGCCATTGCTTCTTCAAATTTCGCAATACCTGCTTGATCTGTTCCGGAATAAGAAAGACCTCGACTGTCTTTGTTCATAGTTATCTCCCTATCTTTTCGTCCTCTGCTTTAGTGCTTTTTTGATGAAGACGCGTTAGCCACTGACTTAACCTTCGTCGAGCATAAACAGCCGTTAGGGCACAAACAACGCAGCATAAATTGGCGGGCTAAGAAGAAATTGTTTGTCGGTAGAAGAAATAACGAAACGGTTAGAGCGATACGCGCTCACAACCCGCACATTTGGATCGCAAAGGGTTTGAACAAAGCCCTGAACGCAAAAAGCCAGTCATAAGACTGGCTTCAAAAGGTATGTGTTCAGCAAAGTGAGAGAATGCGGGAGACTATTCTTCGCCAGATTCCGCCTGTAAGCGACGTTCTTTACGCAACCTTGCTTCTTCCATCACGGCATTGATTTCTGCCATCAAGCCATCAACATCGGCGTCTCCGCCATCATCAACAAATATGCCTGTCAGTTCCGTGTTTGGCGTCAAATCGCCCGCTTCATAAAGCGCCCACATTTCTTTGGCGTATTGCGTGCCAATCAACTCTGGCGCGTATTGGCCATAGTAATTGGTCATGTTGTTTACATCGCGCTCGAGCATCCACTTCGCGTTGTTGTTTGCAGAGGCATCAACCGCTTGTGGTAAATCGATAATCACAGGGCCAAGGTGATCCACCAGCACGTTAAATTCTGACAAATCGCCATGCACGATACCCGCACACAACATGCGCGTGACGTCTGTAATTATCTGTGCATGATCTCGCAATGCTTGTTCGTGGGACAAAGTGACATCGTTCAAACGCGGCGCAACAGAACCTTTATCATCAGTGACAAGCTCCATCAATAACACGCCGTCAAAACAACCGTAAGGCTGAGGGACGCGAACACCCGCTTCAGACAATGCGTATAGCGCATCCACTTCTGCGTTTTGCCACACTTTTTCTTGTTCGTCGCGGCCGTATTTTGAGCCTTTCGCCATCGCACGAGCGCGGCGACTGTCTTTTACTTTGCGCCCTTCGCGGTACGCCACAGCTTGTTTAAAGCTACGTTGGTCGATTTCTTTGTACACTTTCGCGCAGCATATGCGGCCGCCACTCGATACAACATATACCGATGCCTCTTTGCCGCTCATCAACTGAGAAATCACTTCATCAACCATGCCATCTTCAACCAATGGCAATAATCTCGCTGGTATCTTCATTTCACCTTCGTATGTGAATAACGCAACAATACTTTGCTACCTGCTTATTCTAGCCAATAACCGTAAAGATTCCGGCACAATAGAGCGCGAATCGACACTTGTAAAGAAACAACCGCAATTGGCCCACTTTCCCTTTCGATAAAATGCTAAAAATGGAAAAGACACGGGCTAGAATGCGCTGTAATCTCGATAGAATACGCAATTCCCTCACGAGAAGGTCACTATGCACATTCGCCTGATGACTCACGCTGATTTACAAAAAGCGGCGGCTATTCATCAAGAAGCATTCGTACGCCAGCAACGCTCTTATGAGTGGCTTGAATGTAACCTGAACGCTGCCCCGCGCTTCCTCAACTTCGTTGCTGAGTCTGACGGTGACATTCTTGGCTTCATCACTTGGACACAAAAAAGTGGCTTTCGCGCCGACGCAGTGTTGGATCTAGAATTACTGGCAGTCGCTTCACACGCGCAAGGTAAAGGCGTTGGTCGATCATTGATTGAACAGTCACTGCCTCAGGTACGCACACTGCTTGCCGAGCAAGGTTCAACCTTAAAGCACATTATGGTGAACACCCGCGCCGACAATTTTGCACAAACCCTTTATAAAAAGACACTGGGCGCAGAGGTAGAAGTCACGATCCCTGACCTCTATTCGGCAGATGAAGTGATAATGATTGCACGTTATGTCGATGGCAAAACATAAAAAAAGAAGCAAAAGCCGTAAGTCGATGTCTGGATGATGTTGCTAAAATTGCCCAAGACGCGGGTTCAGCCATTTCACACCGAAAGACGGCGACACGCTCATCAACACGGATTGACTTACATCGTCTACTACTGTGTCAATCAAATGGGGGCGATTGTCGCATCAGGGGTGACGTATATTCCGCCCGTCGTGGCACTGCTCATTGGGGCATTCTTAATTAATGAACCTATCAGCAGTGTCGACCTTGGCGCAATGGCATTCATCATGGTGGGCGTGTGGTTTGTTCAAAAAGCTCGTACTCAATCTGTCAAAGAAGCGTCATGAATTCGTCGCAATAACAGAGGTACCATAACGACAAGCGTGATCATTTATGCAATACTTTGCGTAGTGATTAGTACATCTAGCAGAAAAGAGGTGTCGGTATGTTTTCACTGTTTAAGCAAGACCCAACCAAAAAATTGCGTGAGAAATACAACGCCAAACTTGAGCGCGCAATGCAAGCGCAGAGAAATGGCGATATCAGTTCTTATTCCTTTATCCACGCAGAAGCTGAAGATATTTGGCGCGAAATCGAACGTATCGAAAGCAGCGCCAAATAACCTTTTCAATCCATTCTTATCAGCTATCAATTTCACCATCAAAGCCATTGACGAGTTCAATGGCTTTTTACGTCTAGCCCGCCTATATCCTGCATGATAAGCTAACAAAACTTAACCATAGCTTAATTAATTTCATGCTGAGAGATTACGATTTAAACCTACTCACCGTGTTTGATGCCGTCATGACGCTCGGCTCCGTTGCCAAAGCTGCAGATAAACTCAACATGACCTCTGCCGCTGTTAGCCAGAATCTATCAAGACTTCGCGATCACGTCGGAGAACCGCTTTTTGTTCGACAAGGCCGGGGGATCCAACCGACCCAGCATGCTATCAACATGCACAAGCACGTCGCAGAAGGGTTAAGTGCCATTCGTTTTGGGCTTGAAGCGAATACCTCATTTGAGCCCAGCACCAGTACTCGCGAGTTTATGATCGGTGGTCACGCGTATTTCGATTTGGCCGTATTGCCACAGTTATTAAGCAGGCTCAGTGATATAGCACCACGAATCAACGTTAATTTAACGCCTTATGAAGACAATCACTTCACGCCAAGTCAGGTGCTGAGCGAGCGCGGTGCTGACTTATTTCTCTCATCTTTACCCATTAGTCACCCTTCCATTATTACCGCAAAAGTCTCGGAAGAAGCGCTTGTGGTCACCTATGCAAAAGATCATCCCCGCCTTAAAGGGAAAATTACCCTTCAACAGTTTTTTGCTGAAAAGCATACTGCATTGACGAGTCGACGCTTTGGTAGCTTCATGTTTTCTAACTTGATTGAGAAACCTTTGCCTGCACGTAAAGTGCATTATCAAAGTGATTCCATGCTCAATTTGATGGCAACAGCCGCAATGACAGATCTTCTGTGCTTTACGCCAAAGCGCCTTGCAGATTTATGGGCTGAAAAGTTGGGCCTCAATGTTCAACCGCTCCCTTTTGACATACGTCCCGTTCCCACATTCGTCTGTTGGCATCAAGCGAAACAGCATGATGAAGGCATCACTTGGCTGCGTGAACAAATCGAAGATATTCTACAAAACAGTTAAGCACTGCTTAATAATCGATTATTGCAGCGCGAATCGTTCGCGCTTGTTCCTGTCTTTATAGTGGCTCTCGTTCCTTATTCAATTAACGAAGAAAGCGAGAGCATTATGAAAACGACATTCAAGCCTACGTTAATCGCACTGATTATTGCTTCCATCAGCGTTCCTGCCGTTGCCCACACTTTCACACCAAACACGAAAGCACCGACAGCAACCACACAAGCATTCGCCGCAGAGCAACGCGCAACTCTGCCTTTCTCTGATAAAGAAGATTTCAAGCTAGTAGAAAAGGGCCTCATTGCCCAGCAAGACAACCTAGAAATTAAAGATGCCAACGGCAAGGTCGTTTGGGAATTGGGTAACTACGAGTTTCTACTCGACGGCAAAGACTACGACAGCATTCACCCTAGCCTTCAACGCCAAGCCCAATTGAACATGCACCACGGTCTATACAAAGTTACCGACCGCATTTACCAAGTTCGTGGCTATGACCTTGCAAACATCACCTTCGTACAAGGTGACACAGGCTGGATCGTCTTTGACCCACTGACCGTTCCTGCTACTGCAAAAGCGGCTCTCGATTTCGTCAACCAAGAATTGGGTGAACGCCCAGTAAAAGCGGTGGTATACAGCCATGCACACGCTGACCACTTTGGCGGCGTGAAAGGTATTGTGACCCAAGAGCAAGCGGATAGCGGTGAAGTAGACATCATCGCTCCACGCGGCTTCTTGCATCACGCAGTGGCTGAGAACGTACTGGCCGGCAATGCCATGTCTCGTCGCGTGACCTATCAATACGGCAATGCGTTAGAAAAAGCACCGACTGGCCAAGTGGATGCCGCTATCGGTAAAGGTGTTGCACAAGGCGAAGTCAGCCTTATCGCACCTACCACTGTAATTAACGAAGAAACAGAAACTAAGGTGATCGATGGCATCACCATGGAATTCCAAAACACCCCAGGTACCGAATCACCGGCGGAAATGAACACATTCTTCCCGCAATTCGATGCACTTTGGATGGCAGAAAACACCGTGGGTGGCCTGCACAATGTTTACACCCTGCGCGGCGCAGAAGTGCGTGATGCGAAAGCGTGGAGTAAGTACATCAACGAATCAATCCACATGTACGCCGGTAAATCTGACGTAATGTTCGCGTCACACAGCTGGCCACGTTGGGGCAAAGAAGACATCAACCACTTCCTTCGCAAACAACGCGACATGTATGGCTACATTCATGACCAAGCATTGCGCATGGCAAACCACGGCGTCACCGTCAATGAAATTCAAGACGAATTCGTGGTACCTGACGTGCTTGCTAACGAATGGTACAACCGTGGTTACCACGGCAGCTACCACCGTAATGCGAAAGCCGTGATCAACAAGTACCTGGGTTACTTCGACATGAACCCAGCAACGTTGCGCCCACTTGCCCCCGTTGATGCTGCACCAAAATATGTGGAAGCCATGGGCGGTATGGACAATGTGTTAAACGTTGGCCAGAAAGCCTTTAACAACGGTGATTACCGTTGGTGTGCGGAAGTGGTCGACAAAGCCGTGTTCGCAGAGCCAACCAACAAAAAAGCGCGTTACCTGCAAGCTGACTGCTTAGAGCAACTGGGTTACCAGAGCGAATCTGCAGGCGAGCGTAATACCTATTTGATGGGCGCTTACGAGCTTCGTAACGGCACACCAAAAGGTGATGCAACCAAGACAGCAGGCGCTGATATGGTTGTGGCGATGAACACCGAATTGTTCTTGGATTATCTCGGCGTTCGCTTGAACGGTGAAAAAGCCGCAAACGTGGATTACACCATTAACTTTGTGCTGCCAGACGTGAACGAAACTTTCTTGGTTGAGCTTGAAAACGCACACTTGAATAACCTCAAAGGCGTGCAGTCAGATAACCCAGATATGACGCTGACCATGAACCGTTCAGAGCTTAACAAAGTGTTAATGGGCACCACCAGCATCTCTGAATTAGTGAAAGCGGGTAAAGCCAATGTCGAAGGTAACGGCAAAGCCCTCACTGATATCGCAGGTATGATGGACAGCTTTGATTTCTGGTTCAACATCATCGAACCAAAGAAATAATCTGCGCCTAAATCCGTATCTTACTCACCGTTAACTGTGAGTACATTGAACGCCCCTCTTTCACGACGGGGCGTTTTTTCTCGTTTGCAGACACCGCGTTTCAAACCTTTTCTGTTCATTCAATGTATGAATGCACGCCCACTGAAAAATCGCCCAATCTATAAAGCACCGCTGTAGCCCAATAAAACCGTGGATTTCATTGATATGCCAATCATTTTCGTATGTAATTCTCGCGCGTAACATCGCGCGACAGTTGAAAACTCGGCGATCCACTATCTTTACCCAGAAGAAGGGACGGTTTTCTGGATGGATAACATGGTTATCCCTAAACATGCAGAGAACAAAGACGCGACATATGCCTTCATCAACGTCTTGATGAAGCCTGAAAACCAAGCCGTGCTGGTTGAAGACATTGGTTACGCCGTCCCGAACTTAGGCGCACTTAAACATTTGCCCGATGCCCTGCGTAACAGTGAGGTGATCTTCCCACCGACAGAGGTGAAACAAAAAGGCCAATTCCTGTCGAACATCGGTAAAGCCGTGTCTATTTACAATCAATACTGGTTGGAGCTAAAGAAATAATGAAGGTTATCTACAGCGAAAAACAAAAACTCCACCAAGTGAAATATGAATTTCTTGGCGGCGAAGCTACGCCGTGTTTCGAAAAGCCAGAACGCGCAGACATGGTGTTGAACGCCATAACCAGCGATGGCGGCTATCAAGTTATCGAACCCAAAACGTTTGGTATTGACCCAATGCTGTGGGTTCATACACCAGACTACGTTGAGTTTCTGCAAAATGCGTGGAACGAATGGGAAGCCACTTACGGTTCAGAGCGCGATGCATCCCCTTACTGTTTTGTACCGGCTCGTCACCTTCGTAACCGCGTGCCGAAAGACATCGAAGGCAAGCTAGGCTACTACAGCTTTGACATGACAGCCGCCATTACCAAAACCAGTTTTGACGCCATTTCATCGGCGGTCGATTGCGCGTTAACGGGTGTTGACGTATTGGTGAGTGGCGAACAAGCGGCATTCGCATTGTGCCGTCCACCCGGTCATCACGCTTCGCCAGATTTAATGGGGGGCTACTGCTACATCAACAACGCCGCGATTGCCGCCGAAGGTTTGCGCCGCAAAGGTCACGAGAAAGTCGCCATTCTCGATATCGACTATCACCACGGTAACGGGACACAAACCATGTTCTACGATCGTGACGATGTGCTGTTCGTGTCTATTCACGGAGACCTAGACTACGACTACCCACATTACTTGGGATTTGATGACGAGCACGGCGAAGGCAAGGGCAAAGGCTTCAACCTCAATCTGCCACTGCCACAAGGCAAAACCGATTGGTCTTTGTATCGCCCGACCCTAGAAACGGCCATTGAGAGAGTACGTACCTTTGGCGCAGAATCGCTCGTGATTTCGCTGGGCATGGATACTTACGAAAACGACCCAATCAGTCACTTCAAACTCAAGCTCGAAGACTATCTAAACATCGGTGAAATGCTGGGCGAATTGGGTTTACCTACCCTCTTTGTGTTTGAAGGCGGTTACGCCGTTGACGATCTGGGCAATAACACCGTTGCAGTATTGAACGGGTTTACGTCTGCCAAGTGATTAATAAAATCTAAAAAGAAAAGTCGCCACATTGGGCGACTTTTTTGTATCCACTCACTCCCGCGACCGCGAGAGCATGCTTTTAAAATTACAGAACAAAACCCGCAAAAATAAAGCCAAAGATAATACTGAACACCATGCTCAATAGACCTGGGATCATAAAGCTGTGGTTAAAGATGTATTTACCAATTTTCGTCGTACCCGTGCGGTCAAAGTCGATTGACGCAATGATTGGGCCGTAGTTAGGAATGAAGAAGTAACCGTTCACCGCAACAAATGTCGCGATAATCACTTCCACTGGTAACTCAAGCGCAATGGCAACAGGCACCAATACCGCCGTGGTTGCACCTTGGCTGTTTACCATTACAGACAAACCAAACAAGGCGAATGCAAACGTCCATGGCGCAACTTCTACTAAGCCAGACACGGTTTCTTTTACGATGTCGCCGTGACCCGCAATGAAGGTGTCACCCAACCATGCAATACCGAAAATCGCCACGATGGCACGCATACCGGCATGAAACACTGAACCCTGTGTGATTTCATTGCCATCTGGCTTACAAATCAAAATGATCAGCGCACCCATAGATAGCATGATGATTTCAATGGTGTGTGCCATGCCCATAGCTGAACCGTCAAACTGAGGACGCAATGCAGGGAATGCGCCCATGATGACCACAGCTAGCGCACCAAACAAGAACAGACCAACCGCCGTTTTTGCTTGTGGCTTAACCACGATTTCCGCCACTTCGATTTCTTGTTCCATCTCTTTACGGAACGCAGGATCTTGCATGCGACGTTGATATTCAGGGTCGTCTTTTAGCTCTTTACCTAGCTTGTTCACGATGAGACAAGCAGAAGCGAGACCTAAGAAAGTACCCGGAATCGTGATTGCCAGCACTTGTGCAAGTGTGATGCCTTGTGGCTCAAGGAAAGCAACCAATGCCACAACAGCGGCAGCAATTGGGCTCGCCACAATAGCGAACTGAGAAGCGATAACCGCCATACCCATAGGGCGCTCAGGACGAACACCGCTACGACGACTTACTTCCGCAATAACAGGCAGCACGGAATATGCTACGTGGCCAGTACCTGCAAGGAAGGTAAATAGATAAGTAACCAATGGCGCGATAAAAGTGATGTGACGAGGATTTTTGCGCAAAATGCTTGAAGCAATCTTGATGAGGTAATCCAAACCACCTGACGCTTGCATTGCCGCCGCGGCAGCAACAACCGCCATGATCATCAGCATTACATCAATTGGTGGGCTGGTCGGTTGAAGACCAAAGCCAAAACTTAAAATGGCAAGACCAACGCCACCGAGAACACCTAAACCAATCCCGCCGATGCGAGCCCCAATTAAAATACAGCCGAGAACAATGAAAAACTCGATAAAAAACACATCAAACTCCTTGATGACAACGTTAATAATTAACTCGCGCATCATAGTTATTTCGCGAATCAAATAATCAATTATGCATCACACTTGGAATTCAAAAGTTTCCTTTAAAAACCGTTATTTTTCAGAAAAAGCGTTTTAGATCTATCTTTATGATTATCAACGTCATTAATTAATTTTGTAGCACATATAAATACCGCTTAAATAACTAAATCTACGTGCTAGACAATTGAGAAAATAAAGACGAATAGGACATGAACATACAGACTTGAAATAAAAAAGCCGAAGACTAGAAGTCTTCGGCTAGCATTGGTATCGCGATTTAATGGCTGGATATTTCGCTTACGCGTTTTTTAGCATATCCAACGCCACCGCTTCAGCGATCTTGATACCATCGATACCCGCAGACAAGATACCACCCGCATAACCAGCACCCTCACCACCTGGGTACAAACCCTTGGTATTGATGCTCTGGAAGTCAGCACCACGCTTGATTTGAACCGGTGAAGATGTACGCGTTTCAACACCCGTTAACATCGCGTCTTTACTATCAAAACCACGAATTTTCTTTGCAAACGCAGGCAAGGCTTCACGAATCGCTTCAATCGCAAAATCTGGCAGTGCATCGCTCAAATCGGTCATTTTCACGTTTGGCTTGTAAGATGGTTCAACCGCTTCATAAGGTTTACCTTCACCCGCCGCCAAGAAATCGCCGACCATTTGAGCAGGCGCATCGTAGTTGCTGCCGCCCATGATGTACGCATTACGCTCAAGCTTACGCTGCAACGCCACACCCTGAAGAGGATCATTGTCGAAATCTTCTGGAGAAATGCCTACCACAATCGCACTGTTCGCATTGCGCTCGCTACGAGAATATTGGCTCATACCATTAGTAACAACAGCATGCTCTTCAGATGTCGCCGCAACAACAACACCGCCCGGACACATACAGAAGCTGTAAACCGAACGACCATTCTTACAATGGTGAACCAGTTTGTAATCCGCAGCGCCTAGCAGCGGGTGGCCCGCACTTTTACCAAAGCGCGCTTTATCGATCATCTCTTGCTTGTGCTCAATACGGAAACCAATCGAGAACGATTGTGCTTCCATATAAACACCTTTGTCGTGCAGCATTTGGAATGTGTCACGTGCACTGTGGCCGATAGCAGCAACAACGTGCTTACTGTTGATCACTTCACCGCCGTTGAGCGTCACGCCTGTCACATGTTGATCTTCGCCTGTCCCTTCAATGTTGATTTCATCAACACGCGTTTCGAAACGAATTTCACCGCCAAGCTCGATGATCTTACGGCGCATTTTCTCAACCATGGTCACCAGTTTGTAGGTACCAATGTGCGGTTTGCTTACGTAAATAATTTCTGCAGGTGCACCCGCAGCAACAAATTCTTGTTTTACCTTTAAGCCTTTAAAGCCCGGATCTTTCACTTGGCTATACAGCTTACCGTCAGAGAACGTCCCTGCCCCACCTTCCCCAAATTGTACATTGGATTCAGTGTTCAACTCGCTCGTACGCCAGAAGCGGAAGGTGTCTTTCGCACGTTCGTGCACCGATTTACCGCGTTCTAGCACAATGGGTTTGAATCCCATTTGCGCAAGAATCAGCGCCACGAAAACACCACATGGCCCCATGCCAATCACGATTGGTCGTTCGGTTAAGTTAGCCGGTGCGGTAGCAACATATTTGTATTCAGTATCTGGCGAAACGCGAACGTTATGGTCGTCTTCAAAGCCTTTTAGCAGCTGTTCTTCATCAACATCTGTTAGCGTGACGTCCAAGGTGTAAATAAGGGTAATTTGATTTTTTTTACGCGCATCATAACCACGTTTGAAAACATGGATATCAACCAACTGCTGCTCAGAGATAGACAGAACCTCTAACACATAACGCTGCAACGCATCTTCACTGTGATCCAACGGTAGTTTAACTTGGTTGATACGAATCATAATTCACCTGATAGTGGGCATAAAATTAGGCGCGTAGTTTACGTTATCTTTCAATAAAATGTAATACAGATCACACAAAGATAAAATCTCATACTAATCATAAAGATAAAGAAAGAATCTACTGAAAATATCACCTGCGATGGCAAGTTGACGCGAAGCGCAAAGCGACGCACCTCGGATAGACATTGTACGCACGTCAAAACACGCCTTTTGTGTTCTTTTCAAAACAACAAGTCTCACAGTGATTGGTTTATGAGGCAACTGTTCACATTGCTTTCAGCTACACTCGTTTGCAATCAGCATGAAAGAGACAAGATGTATGAGTGCAGAACGGAAGCAATGGATCCACGATCTTCTAAAAAAAGGGATTGAAAACGGTGATGCTCACGCTGTCGCTGTCGTTGACGAATCACAGTATGTACAGCACAACCCAATGACCAAAGAAGGCGGAATTGGACTTGCAGAACTGTTCACTCAACTCGCGAAAACAAACCCTCATGTAGAGATCATCCGCATTTTTTCCGATGGCGATTACATCTTTGCCCACACGGAATATGACTTCAGCAGCGAGAAAATCTGCTTCGAGGTGTTCCGCTTCGAAGGCGATAAAACCGTTGAGCACTGGGATAACCTTCAACTTAAACAAGCGCCCAACGTTTCTGGCCATTCAATGACTGATGGCGCAACGCAGGTTAGCGACATTGCACAGACAGAAAGCAATCGCGCCACCATCAACGCCTTCGTTCAAGATGTTCTGATTAACAAGCAAGCCCACCTGATGCTTGATTATATGAATGCAAACAATTACACCGAACATAACCCACAACTTAGCGACGATATTGATTCACTGATCGCCGCGTTGGGCACAGCTGACCAACCCGCGACCCTTCTCTACGAAACCCACCATCGCACCCTTGCCGAAGGCAACTTCGTGCTTAGCGTCTGCGAAGGCTTCCGAATGGGCGAGCATACTGCCTTTTACGATTTGTACCGCCTTGAGAATGGAAAGATCGTGGAGCATTGGGACACGGTTGAAACCGTTCCGCCGCGCTCAGTATGGAATAACGAGAACGGGAAATTTTAAGCCTTAAGCTTGTTCAAACATTCTGAGTACCCTTCTGAATAAACATGGAATAAAGAATAAACGCGGAATCACTGATCTTGGTGCAAGGTGCATGCGTAATACGATTGAACTTAATGACTAAGGATCACGCATGTTTTCATTCTTCAAAAAAGACCCGACCAAAAAACTTCGAAACACGTACAAGGCAAAATTAGAACAGGCAATGAAGGCGCAACGAAATGGTGACATCAAAACCTATTCGCTGATAACCGCTGAGGCAGAAGATATTTGGCAAGAAATCGAAAAGATCGAGAGTAGCGTCAAATCATCCTAAACAATGTGCAGCACTGTCAGGCTCACTCAAATCGATCCCAATAGGCTGATCCATTTCCTAGTTTTTCGACGATGAAATCCAAAAACACTCTGACTTTTTCTGGCAAATAATCCCGTTCAGGGTAAACAGAATAGAGATTTTTGTAGGGCATTTCATAGTCGTCAAACAAAGCAACCAGCTCTCCGTTCCGAATGGCCTCTCCGACAACAAATGTCGGAAGCCTTGCTACGCCGGAACCTGCAATTACAGCGTCTCGAAGTGCCACGCTATTATTAACACGGTAATTGCCTGCGACTTTCACCTTGCAGAGGTCACCGCTTTTTGACGAAAACGTCCACACATCCGCATTACTGGAATAGCTATATGTGAGGCAATTTACATGTACCAGTTGTTCCGGTTTTGTCAGGTGCTTACGATGTTTGTTATGAAAAGCGGGAGACACGCACACGATGCTATGCAACGGCACCAAACGTCGTGCAATCAAGCTCGAATCCGTTAATTCTCCTCCTGTTCTAATCGCCAGATCATACCCCTGCTCAATGAGGTTAACGTCGCGGTCATCCAACACTAAGTCGATATGAAGCTGAGGATGAAGCGCCAGAAACTCAGGGATTAGCGGGGCAATGTGCAATTGGCCTATCGACATCGGCAACAGCACCTTCAGCACGCCTTTTGGTTCGCCTTGCAACTCACCCACCGCATCTTCGGCTTGTTTTGCCGCTCTACTGGCTTGTGCTGCGTATTGGTAATAACGTTCACCCGCCTCAGTCAAACTGAGTTTTCGCGTGGTGCGATGAAACAGTCGTGCACCTAGCTGCGCTTCCAACTGTGTGATTCTCTTACTCACCGCCGATTTAGAGATATCGAGTACACGCGCGGCACTTGAAAAGCCCCCTGTATCCGCAACAGCAACAAAAATCGGAATCGCATTAAACGTATCCACACATATCACCCATTGTTGATAAAAACTCAACATAGAGTCTACATAAAACCATATTGTTTACAAATTGAAACCAGCCTAAAGTTTCAACATCAACGTGATGACTGTGACAACGAAGTCGAAATACAGATGGTGGAGGTACACATGGTGCGCTTAGAACATATCAATTTAGTGATGGAAGACATTCGACCAACGTTAGCTTTTTTGCTGACCGCGTTCCCGCAGTGGCGAGTCCGTGGTGAAGGCGATATGACATGGGGCAGTGCAGAAAATGCATCTACCCGTCATTGGCTTCATGTAGGAGATGATGATTATTACCTGACACTCAACGACGGCGCAGTTGGCGAAATCAGGGATCTTAAAGGTATTCAACCCGGCGTCGCACACATAGGTTTCGTGGTCGACGACCTTCAAAGCGTCATTCACCGCTTATCACTCAAAGGGTTCAGTGTTGATATTAAAGGCCGCGACCACCCTTTCCGACAAACCGTGTATTACAACGACCCTGCAGGCTTTCAATTCGAATTTTTGCAATACAGCAGCGACAAACCCTCAGAGAAAAACATGTACGGCGGCGAAAGCGGCGAGCTCAAAAAGAAAGAGACCAACCAGAATACAACCCATGCATAAGATGCAGTAATGAGAGGTAAGAAAAATGGATATTCAACAAGTCGACACCCTAGTACGAAGCTTATACCAAGCCGTTGACAATAAAGACGTCGATTACCTTAGTCATGCGTTAAGTGAACAGAGCCGCTTTCGTCTGGGTAATTACCCAGAAGTGACTGACAAAACACAAATCCTAGAAGGAAATCGTCAGTTCTTTTCCAGCATAGGAGCCATGAAACACACCATTGACAACATTGTGTTTCAACGCTCAGATCAGACGGACTCTACCCATATAAGTTGTTTTGGTACTGTGGACTATGTGAGGTTAGATGGCAGCGACCACGCCGCCGTTTTTTCTACATTTTTAGATGTAAAAAATGGTTTAATTTCGGATTATCGGGTGTTTGCAGACTTATCGGGTTTATAGGCATCACACATAAAAACCGAGCTCCGTGTCGTACTCGGTTTCCTGCTTTTAAACACTTTTTTCTACTCTACCCCACACGCCCCCAACACCACATTGACTACATGTTCGATCTTATCGTCGATGTCCTTCCCTTCTGGGATGGCGCGCATTTCGAAGACTTGTGGCCACAGGAACATGCCGTTGAACAGGCTCGAGTAGGTGTTTGTGAAAAGCTCGGGGGTCATATTTTTAAGCTTGCCCGTTTCTAGCCCTTCAGCGAACCAAGCTGATAGGGCTTTGGCATTATAGAGCTTGGAAATGATGGTGTGTGCCATGTCAGGTTGGCGCAGAAACTCGATCAGGATGACGCGTGTCAGCGGAATACCGTAGGAGTGATAAAGAATATCAACTTCCTTTCGGCTGATGGCTTTTAGCTGCTCATAGGCGCTGATTTCTGGGTCAAACGGATAGCTGACGGTTTCATCGATCGACGCTTGAATGATAGTGAGCACCCATTCAAACAACACCTCTTTGCTTTCAAAATGGCGATACAGCGTGCGCTTCGACACTTCTGCTGAGGTGCAGACTCTGTCCATGTTGGCAGCGATAAAACCATGTTGAATAAATTCTTCTCTCGCCGCGTTGATGATGGCCAGACGTTTTTGTTCCGAGCGTGTCATTACATTTCTCCGTTTACCGACACACCAACTCTAGCAAGGCAGATCACCAAAGTACACTTTTGAGTTTACCTTTGACAAAAACACACCTAAAATAAACTCCAAAGTTTACTTCTTGCCGATAGAACGGCTTAGAAATAACCAACAAACACAAAAACCTTCAAACAGTGGTCGCGCCTGACCCTTCTTTCTAAGGAGAAAAAGGTGAACATGGTTTCTAAAAAGTCAGCATTGGCAACATTCAAAGCCAATACCCTCGCTGCGAGCATCGCGGTGTCTGTCCTTCTATTGAGTGGCTGTGGCGAGAAAGAGGTTCAGCAAATTGCTGCGCCTGTGATTAAACCAGCCCTTACCGAACTTGTGTCCGCGCGTGGCAGTGATGAACTGAGTTTCAATGGCGTGATCCGCGCGGCTGAACGTGCTGATTTAGCATTCCGTATCGGCGGACGCCTGACAGATGTGTTCGTGAAAGAAGGCGATCAAGTAAAAGAAGGCCAAGTGTTGGCAGTGCTTGATGCACGTGATGCGAAAACCGCGTTGGAATCTGCCAAGTTGGAGCTGAAAAACACCGAAGTGGAATACCGCCGTGCGAAGGCGATTTTCGACAAGAGCCAAGCCATTTCAAAAAGTGACTTAGATGCCATCACCACGCGCTACGACTTAGCGAAGAACCGTGTGGACGATGCAACGCGTCAGCTTGAATACACCGAATTAAAAGCCCCGTTTGACGGCATCATTGGCCGTAAATTCGTCGATAACCACGTTCAAATTCAGGCGAACGAAACCATCGTGGCGTTGCAGGATCTGAGTGATTTGGAAGTGGTGATCAACATTCCTCACAAAGTGATGCTGTCAGGCCTCAATCAAACCAAAGCCTTGGCAGAACTGTCCGCGATTCCGGGTCAACAATTCCCGCTGGTTCTCCGTACCTACGCCACCGAAGCAGACCCTGTTTCCCAAACTTATCCCGTTGTTTTGGGCTTTGAAGATTTAAAAGGCTTCCGTGCCTTACCGGGCATGGCGGTGAAAGTCGTCCCTGCTGACGTGAGCGATGGTCAAGAACAAGCACAAGTTTTAACTGTGCCTCTCACTGCGGTCGTTCCTGACAACCAAGGCAAACAGTTTGTGTGGGTGATCAACGCTGACAACAAAGCTGAGAAACGCTTTATCGAGATCGGCGCGCTAAGCAAAAACCGCATCGTGGTGAAAAGTAACCTTGCTCAGGGAGAACGCGTCGTGATCGCGGGTGTATCGAGCATTCGTGAAGGCATGGAAGTGCGCCCTTATTCCGATAACTCGTCTACCAAAAACAATGGCGGAGCCTAATTGATGGACTTAGCACGTATTACCATCGCCAAACGCACCAGTGTTTGGGTATTGATTGCCCTCACGCTGCTGGGTGGCTACATCAGTTATTTGAAGCTCGGGCGTTTTGAAGACCCTGAGTTCGTTATCCGTCAGGCTGTTATCAATACGCCATATTCAGGTGCAACCGCACAAGAAGTATCAGACGAAGTCACGGACGTGATTGAAGGCGCGGTGCAATCGCTTCAAGAACTTAAAGAAGTGAAATCCGTGTCGAAACAAGGCATGTCGGAAGTCACGGTCGAAATCAAACTCGAGTTCGCCAAAAGCGCGGCGGATTTACAGCAAGTGTGGGACAAACTTCGCCGCAAGATTTCCGATGTGCAGCGACAACTCCCTCCCGGCGCTGGCCCTTCTATCGTCAACGATGATTTCGCCGACGTGTATGCCCTCTTCTTTGCCGTCACGGGTGAAGGGTTTACCGACAAGCAACTGCAAGATTACGTTGATACATTACGTCGTGATTTAGTGCTGGTGCCAGGGGTTGCCAAAACCGCCACGTTAGCCGAACAACAAGAAACCATCTTTGTTGAGATCTCCAGCGAACGTTTAGCAAAATTCGGCGTATCGGCAGAGAAAGTCTACCAAGTGCTGCAAAAGCAGAACATGGTGACCGTGGCTGGCAGTATCGAAACCGACGCCATGCGTATTCCCGTGATCCCAAGCTCTAGCATTGATTCGTTCGCTGACTTGAAGAACCTGCAAATCGCCGTTGGCAACAACAATACCGTGCTGCGTTTGGGCGACATTGCTGACGTCACGCGGGGCTACAAAGAACCGGCATCCATGCTGATGCGCTACAACGGTGAACGTGCGATTGGCTTTGGTATCTCCAATGTCACCGGCGGTAACGTGGTCGACATGGGTGATGCAGTAAAAGCACGCATTGCAGAGTTGGATGACCAACGCCCACTGGGCATGGAACTGCATGTCATTTCCATGCAATCCGACTCGGTGCGCGATTCTGTCACCAACTTCATTGATAACCTGATTGCTGCTGTCGCCATCGTCTTTGTCGTATTGCTGCTGTTCATGGGCGTGCGTTCTGGTGTGATCATCGGCTTCGTATTGCTACTCACCGTGGCGGGCACATTGTGCGTGATGTTAATCGAAGACATCGCCATGCAGCGTATTTCACTCGGTGCGTTGATCATTGCGCTCGGCATGTTGGTGGATAACGCCATCGTGGTGACCGACGGTATTCTGGTGCGCTTCCAGCAAAACCCAGATGAAGACCGTGAAACCATCGTGTCAGAGGTGGTGAATGCCACCAAATGGCCACTGCTTGGCGGCACAGTAGTCGGCATCTGTGCGTTCAGTGCGATTGGTTTGTCCCCTTCCGACATGGGCGAATACGCGGGTTCCCTGTTTTGGGTGATCTTGTATTCCATGTTCTTGAGCTGGGTGTTTGCCGTCACCATCACGCCGATGCTTTGCTTGGATTTCCTCAAAGTGAAAGCGGCAAAAGCCGACCAAAAACCGGCCCGCGTTGTAACCGCCTACAAAGGCTTGTTGCAATGGGTATTGGCGCATCGTGCATTGAGTTCACTCATGCTGCTTGGCACACTCGCCACCGCCATGTGGAGCGTGCAGTTCGTGCCGCCGGGCTTCATGCCTGAATCACAACGTGCGCAGTTTGTTGTCGATGTTTACTTGCCGCAAGGCTCTGACATCAAACGCACCGAAGCATTGGTCGCGAACATTGAAAAAGATGTGCAAGCCAAAGAAGGCATCACCAATATTTCTAGCTTCATTGGCGGCGGTGGTTTGCGTTTCATGCTAACCTACGCACCCGAAGCGCGTAACCCAAGTTACGGTCAATTGCTGATCGACATCGACGATTACAAGAAAATCGCGCCATTGTTGGGTGAGCTGCAACACGAGCTTTCCGTGAAATACCCAGATGCATCTATCAAGGTATGGAAGTTCATGCTCGGTCGCGGGGGCGGCAAGAAAATCGAAGCCGGCTTTAAAGGCCCAGACAGCGCTGTGTTGCGTGAGCTGGCTGAAAAAGCCAAAGCCATCATGCTAAACGATTCGAACCTGATTGCCGTGCAAGATGATTGGCGTCAGCAAGTGCCTGTGCTCCGCCCTGTTTATTCCGCAGAAGAAGCACAACGCTATGGCTTGACGACGCAAGACATCAACCAAGCGATTGCCCAGACGTTATCAGGCCGCAATGTGGGTGTTTACCGTGAAGGGAACGATTTGATCCCAATGGTCGTCCGCGCACCAGAAGCCGAACGCAACCACCAGCGCGCGATTGAAAACACCGAAGTGTTTAGCCACACCGTCGGCGGTTTCATTCCCGTCAGCCAAGTCGTCGATTCGGTCGATGTGGTGTATCAGGATGACATGCTTCGTCGTATTGACCGCACGCCAACCATACTGGTGCAAGCTGACCCAGCCCCAGGCGTGTTAACGGCAGATGCGTTCAATAAAGTTCGCACGGAAATTGAAGCCCTCGAATTACCAGCGGGTTACACCCTGAAATGGTACGGCGAGTACAAGGCATCAAAAGACGCGAACGAAGGCTTGGTGATTTCAGCGCCTTACGGTTTTGCCGCGATGATTTTGTCCGTCATCTTCATGTTCAACGCGATCCGTCAGCCGTTAGTGATTTGGCTAACCGCCCCGCTCGCCATCATTGGTGTGACGGTCGGTTTGATCATCTTCCAAACGCCGTTTGAGTTTATGGCGATACTCGGCTTCTTGAGCCTGATCGGGATGATGGTGAAAAACGCCATTGTATTAGTCGACCAAGCCGACGTGGAAATCAAAGATGGGAAAACCGCCTACCACGCGATTATCGACGCCGCACTCAGCCGCGCAAGGCCAGTATTGCTAGGCGCATTGACCACCATCTTAGGTGTCGCCCCTCTCTTGGTTGACCCGTTCTTCAAGAGTATGGCCGTCACCATCATGTTTGGTCTGCTGTTCGCAACCATTCTGACCTTGGTGGTTATCCCGCTGTTCTATGCGATTTTCTTTAGAGTGAAGGTGGAAGCGGTTTAAGCGCCAAAGCTGAAATGTAGAAAGCAAAACGCCACGTGAATACGTGGCGTTTTTGTAGATGCTGAAAGCACAGTCGCTTTGCTCAAAAATGTGTTGGGGAACTGATTTTTTAAGCATCTGATTGCTTAACTTACTGTACTATCAGCAGTGTCAATGCACAGTATGAAATACTGTTTAAATGAACAGCGCTAAGGGTATAGTGGAAAAAGCACATTTTTAGGTCGGGACGCCTGATTTCTACAATTTGGAGTGTGGCCTTGATAGCTATACAACTGAATTTTAATCAATATATTTTTAGAATGTGTAGTTTCGCCGGACTAGTCGGGCGTCCCGATTTTGGACTAAACGGGTAAGTTGCCCGCTAATAAGTTGTTAACTCTACTAAAAAGTTCATCATTTGAGGTTATATGAATTATATATTTCTTGATACTTGCGTGTTTCTTGATATTTCAACGAAAAAGCAAGATCTTGCTTTGGTTTCAGCTCTGGAAGAGCTAGTCGAAACCGATGTGGTGAAACTGGTTGTTACAGACTTGGTTGCAGAAGAATACGAGAGAAATAAAGAAGATGTTGCAAACAAGACGGCAAGACGATTGTCTCAAGAGTTTAAACAAGTAAAAGCTGTGGTAAGTGAGTTTGCTAGCGCAAACCAAGAGCAAACGCTCGAAGTGCTAAATGATATAAATGCACGATTACCTTTATTAACAGATGCAAATTACAGCACAATCAACAGAGTCGAAAAACTTATCCAGTCTGCGGAGCTAATTAATATTAGTGAGCGTTCAAAAGTTGCAGCGGTTCAACGTGGCTTAGATAAAAAAGCTCCATTTCATATTAGTAAAAACTCGGTTGCAGACGCTGTTATTATCGAGCAGTTTTATGAGTTTTCGCTTGATGTTGATGCTACTGATAGCTGCTTCTTTATCACTCACAATCACAATGACTTTTCTGCCAAAGATCATCGAAAACCACATGAAGACTTCGATGATATTTTTAATCGTGAAAATGTTTATTATTTCAATAATCTTGCATCAGCTTTGAACATCATTGATGAGGATGTGTTGGCTGATATCGAGTTTGAATACGATTACACTGAAGAAACTCGTGGCTTACGAGAAATCCTTGATGTAATGGACGAGTTGGTGGATAAAGTTTGGTACAACAGACATCAGAATAGGATGTGGCAGATCGAACATGGTGAAATTGAAGTTGTGCCGGAGGGTACCGAACGGTACGGAAGCGCGGTCATGCATGAACATATCCTAGAGGGTGCAATTAAATCTGCGCAAAAAGTTGAAAGTAAGTATGAAGACACCGGTCCGTGGTCAGACTTTGAATGGGGTATGATCAATGGCAAATTATCAGCCTTACGTTGGGTTCTTGGCGACGAATGGGATATGTTAGACACCTAACCTAGCGTAGAGTTAACAAATAAGAATAAGTGTCGCGCAGCCGACACTTTATTCGGGTGTTGAACAAGCCCGACGCCTCTTTATTGAGTAAATTGCTCGGATGAGCAGAAGATGGATCTATGCCCGTCACTTTTGTTAGGACGAGCACAGCCAAGAAGTGAGCTGATAGCCACTCACTTCAAGATGTTACGTTAACGATGTGTTTTTTTGTCGGTCAGTCCTCCTGTGTTTACATGAATGCCATTCTCCTTATTCTGTTCGCCTTTCGGCTACCTCGGTCGCGAGACGCCCACGCAGACCATCAAGTGCTCACCACAGTGTGGACAACGTCTTGTT
>NZ_FOWR01000045.1 GCF_900115495.1 Enterovibrio norvegicus DSM 15893
CATCGCGGTCGCGCGGTGTATCAAGGTCAAACTCGCCCTCTTCGGTTTTTACGCGTTTGCTGCTCGTGCCATTACGACTGTTGTTTGATGGCGACTTTTGATGTTTTTCGTAGCCTAGGTGCTCATCCATTTCAGCATTCAACGCTGCTTCGACGGTGATTTTTTTCAACATCTGGCTAAATTCGTTCAAGTCCTCAGGTGTTTTGATACCTTTGGCTGCTTCCTTTGCGAAAGCTTCGAGTTCTTTCTTGTTCATGCGCATCTGCCTATCCTTAACTCTCATTAGAGTATGGTGTGATAAGCAGTTACACAAAATTAGTTACAGTCTCTTCGTAACACACACTGAGAGTCGTACCTCGTACCTCGTACCTCGTACCTCGTACCTCGTACCCCAAACAAAAACGGGCAGTGAAACCACTGCCTGTTTTTATTCGCGTACGCTTTCCGTTACCGCTACAACGCAATCCACGTTGCTTTCACTTCCGTGTATTTCTCAAACGCATGGAGTGATTTGTCGCGGCCGTTGCCGGATTGTTTGTAACCGCCGAACGGTGCGGTCATGTCGCCGCCGTCGTAGTGGTTGATCCACACCATGCCAGTGCGCAGGGCTTTTGCGGTTTTGTGTGCTTTGCTGATGTCCGATGTCCACACCGCCGAAGCGAGGCCGTAGTCGGTATCGTTGGCGATCGCGATGGCTTGCTCTGGGGTATCGAAGGTAATCACAGACAGCACGGGGCCGAAGATTTCTTCGCGCGCGATGCTCATGTCATTGTTCACGTTATCGAACACTGTGGGTTCAACAAACAAGCCGCCAGATGCCTCCATCACTCTTGTACCACCGCAAACGAGGTTTGCGCCTGCGTCTGTGCCCTTGCCGATATAGCTCAGCACGGTATTCAATTGCTGTTGATCGACCATGGCACCGACCTGCGTGTCGGGATCAAGCGGATGACCGGGTTGCCAGTTCTTCAACGCGGCAACCACCTTTTCAACGAACACATCTTTAATAGAGGCTTCGACGAGAAGGCGTGAGCCTGCGGTGCATACCTCACCTTGGTTAAAGGCAATGGCTGAGGCGGCGGATTCTGCTGCCGCATCCAAATCCGGCGCGTCCGCGAAAACGATGTTCGGGCTTTTACCCCCCGCTTCCAACCACACGCGTTTCATGTTGGATTCGCCCGCATAAATCATCAATTGCTTGGCGATGCGCGTCGAACCTGTGAAGACCAAGGTATCGACATCCATGTGCAGCGCGAGCGCTTTGCCTACGGTGTGCCCAAAGCCCGGCAATACGTTTAACACGCCTTTAGGCATGCCTGCGTCTACGGCCAATTGGCCCAAACGCAGCGCGGTAAGGGGCGATTTCTCTGACGGTTTTAGAATCACAGAATTGCCAGACGCGAGGGCAGGGCCGAGTTTCCAACACGCCATGAGCATGGGGAAGTTCCAAGGCACGATTGCCGCGACGACACCAATGGGTTCACGGGTGATCATGCCGATTTCATTGTGTGGCGTGGGCGCAACTTCGTCGTAAATCTTGTCGACGGCTTCCCCTGACCAACGGATAGCGCGCGCCGCGCCATACACATCGACGGCTTTGGAATAGCGGATGGGTTTACCCATGTCGAGGGTTTCAAGTAGCGCCAATTCGTCACGGTTTTCTTCAATTAATTCGGCGAATCGAATAACGACTTTCTTACGTTCTGCAGGAGGAAGTTGAGACCAAGCGCCATCCTCAAAAACCTGGCGTGCGCTGGCGACGGCATTGTTGGCATCGTCAGTGTCACAACTGGCGACATCCGCAAGTAAACGCCCGTCAATGGGGCTCAAACAGGGGAAAGTCTCTCCTGATACAGCATTGACGTACTCACCATCGATAAAAGCCTGACCGCGAATTTCAAGATGGTTGGCGTAAGATTCCCAATCATTGCGTGATGATAACGACGACATAATTGCCTCTCTAATCCATGTGTTTAACGCACTCTTCGCTCACTGTGCACCATTTCAAAATATTTTACAATTGGCCTGTTTTGTTCAATTTATAATCGATATGGCGTGTTTACTGTTCGTTATATTTGACATAGTATTGCAAATATTGCTCGTTCAGCAACAACTCGTTAACAACGTAAAGCGCAAAGGACACCTGATTATGGCAGAGCAGAACCCGAACAATGCACATGCACAGTTAGAGAACTTCTGGATGCCGTTTACGGCTAACCGTCAATTTAAGTCGACGCCTCGATTGTTAGCGAAAGCCGAAGGCATGTATTACACGGATGTAGACGGAAATTCAGTGCTTGATGGGACAGCAGGGCTTTGGTGCTGTAATGCAGGACATAGCCGTCGCGAAATCTCGGAGGCGGTCAGCCGACAAATTTCTGAACTCGATTACGCCCCTACGTTTCAAATGGGTCATCCCCTTCCTTATGAGCTTGCTCAGCGTCTCGCGGCGCTTTCTCCGGGGGATTTGAATCGCGTCTTTTTTACCAATTCGGGATCTGAGTCAGGTGATACGGCGTTAAAAATTGCACTGGCGTATCAGCGTGCAAGAGGGCAAGCAAACCGCACCCTATTTATTGGTCGTGAGTTGGGTTATCACGGTACGGGGTTTGGTGGCATTTCAGTCGGAGGAATGGTCAACAACCGTAAAGCGTTTAGCAATCAATTACTGCCGGGCGTCGCGCACCTTCCACATACCTTGGACATTGAACGCAATGCCTTTTCTCGTGGTTTGCCTGAGCACGGGATCGAGAAAGCGGATGCGTTGGAACAGCTCATCGCATTGCATGGCGCAGAAAACATCGCTGCCGTGATGGTGGAGCCCATGTCCGGCTCTGGCGGTGTGGTATTGCCGCCTGTGGGTTATCTAAAACGCCTTCGTGAAATCACCACTAAACACGACATCTTGCTGATCTTTGATGAAGTGATCACAGGGTTTGGTCGTGTCGGCGATGCGTTCGCTGCACAGCGATGGGATGTCACACCAGACATTATTACGACCGCGAAAGCCCTCACCAACGGCGCGATTCCGATGGGAGCGGTGCTCGTGAGTGAAAAGATTTACCAAACCTGTATGCAAGCCCCTGAAGACACCATTGAGCTTTTCCACGGTTACACCTATTCAGGTCACCCTGTAGCGGCTGCCGCTGCGTTGGCAACACTCGATATTTACCGTGACGAGAAATTGTTCGAACGTTCTCGCCACATGGAAGCGGAATGGGAAAGTGCGTTGCATTCTCTGGCGGGACTCGATCATGTCATTGACGTGCGAAACACGGGGCTGATTGGCTGCGTGCAGTTTGCTCCAAGTGCTCAGGGCGCTGGGAAACGCGGTTACGAGGTGTTTACGCAATGCTTCCAAGATGGCGTTCTCGTGCGCGCATCGGGCGACATTATTGCGCTGTCACCGCCGCTGATTTTGGAATCCAAACACATTGACCAAATCGTCACGACATTAGAAAAAGCCATTAAATCGGCATCTTGATTGTGCCCATTGCTGAGGGAAAGACGGACATGACATCAGTAACACACTACATCGACGGCAAATACACTGGCGCGAGCGAGCGAAGCCAATCACTCTACAACCCCGCGACAGGGCGAGTGTCGGGAAGCGTATCTCTTGCGTCTGCAAGCGAAACCGCGAACGCAGTGGCGTCGGCGAAAGCGGCGTTTCCCGCATGGTCTGAAACGCCGCCACTGCGACGTGCGCGCGTCATGTTCAAATTCAAAGCGCTGGTGGAAGAAAACATTGATGAGCTTGCCGCTTTGATCACCCAAGAGCACGGCAAAGTGATTGACGATGCAAAAGGCGAACTGACCCGTGGGCTAGAAGTGGTGGAGTTTGCCTGTGGCATTCCGCACCTATTAAAAGGCGAAATGACGGAACAGATTGGTGCCGGTATTGATGCATGGTCACTCAATCAGCCTCTGGGTGTCGTTGCGGGTATTTCACCGTTTAACTTTCCCATCATGGTACCCATGTGGATGTTCCCTATCGCCATTGCGTGTGGCAACACCTTCGTGATGAAGCCTTCTGAGAAAGATCCGAGCTCGACGTTACGCATTGCGGAACTCCTTACAGAAGCGGGTTTGCCAGATGGTGTGTTTAACGTGGTGAATGGCGACAAAGAAGCGGTGGATGTGCTTTTGACGCATCCAGATGTACAAGCGGTCAGCTTTGTAGGCTCGACACCCATTGCAGAATACATCTACAGCACAGCGTCTGCGCATGGTAAGCGAGTTCAAGCGTTAGGCGGCGCGAAAAACCACATGGTGGTGATGCCTGATGCGGATCTTGACCAAGCGGTAGCAGCCTTAATGGGTGCGGCATACGGCTCGGCAGGGGAGCGCTGCATGGCGATTTCAGTGGCGGTCGCTGTTGGGAATGTCGCAGATGCACTGATCGACAAATTGACACCAAAAGTTGAAGCGTTACGCGTGGGCAACGGCAATATTGATGGCATGGAAATGGGGCCTTTGGTCACCGCTGAACATTTGAAAAAAGTGGAAGGCTACGTTGCACAGGGCGTTCAAGAAGGCGCGACCTTGGTTGTCGATGGACGTGGTGTTAAGGCGGAAATTGCTGATGAAGACAACGCCGACGGTTTCTTCCTTGGTGGCTGTTTGTTCGACAATGTCACGTCAGACATGACGGTGTATCGCGATGAAATCTTCGGCCCTGTTCTTGCGATCGTGCGTGTGCCAGATTACGCCACAGCCGTAAAACTCATCAATGAACATGAATTTGGTAACGGCACCGCTATTTTTACGCAAAACGGCGATGCCGCGCGACAGTTCTGTCATGAGATTCAAGTCGGTATGGTCGGAGTGAACGTGCCCATTCCTGTGCCCATGGCTTTCCATAGCTTTGGCGGTTGGAAGCGCTCCCTGTTTGGCCCACTGCACATGCATGGCCCAGACGGTGTGAGGTTCTATACGCGACGCAAGGCAATCACGGCGCGTTGGCCAACCGGTATTCGTACCAATGCCGATTTCATTATGCCAACCATGAAATAGCATTTATGGCGTGAAACAGCGTTTGATGCCTGAAACAACGGCATTAAAAAAGGAGCCCATCTGATGTGGCTCCTTTTTTGTGTGTTCCTATGGCGAACAGCTTGTGCCACCTATGCCACGTGTTCGGCAACATGTTCGATAACGCCACTAAATGGAATCCGTTCAGGTTTACTCAGTTGGTAACCTTGAAAGAGGTCGAACCCGAGCTTACGCGCGAATAGCAACTCTTCAGCGGTTTCTATTTTTTCCGCAAGAAGCAGTAACTCTGGCGCGGATTTATACGCCAAGACAAAGCGGCTGATGGTCTCACGGGAGAGCGCACGGAAGTCAATCTTCACAATGTCTGCCAACGGCAGGAAGGGACGCCAGGCATCGCAAGGGTTGAAATCGTCAAAGGCGATGCGATAACCGCGGCTTTTCAAATCAACCAACACATCGAATAGCACAGTATCAGGCACACAGTTTTCCAGCACTTCAATCACCAGATCTTTCGGCGGGTAGTTCAGCGCTGTGCCATTGATCAGGCTTTGATAAGAGAAGTTAACGAAACATGGTTGGCCGTCTGAGACGGTTCGGACGGCGGTTTTCCCAGAGACAAAGAGGTCATTTAGCACGATCTCAGTAGCATATTCCGCGGCAACGAGCGGAAACGTATCACAACGACCATCTCTAAAAAGCAACTCATAACCAATGCGTTGATTCTGTCGATTGAAAATAGCCTGTCGTGCAATGTTAGAGCTCATATGAAGCCAAAATGCCTATGAATTAGGGACACCTGATAAGTGTATTGGATGTCTTAAAAGTGAGAGTGCCAATAAAGACTGATATTTCGCGACGAAAATTAAATAATCAAATTCATACTTTTTTAAACTTGATGAATTTGAGGGCATTGAATTTTGAGGGAGTTTTCGGCTAGAACGACCGTGTTTCTAACTTGCAGCCGTCTTTGGTGCAGGCAAGTACCGAGCCCTGAGTATACCAGTCACCTAAAACGATTCGTTGCGCGAGATCATTGCCGATTGAGAAGGTATGAATATCTGGACGATGTGTGTGACCATGAATCATCGTCATTACACCTTCCGATGCCATCACGCGTGAGACTTCACCCTGATCAACATCCATGATGTCTTCAGCTTTCTGTTGATTGCTTTCAGTGCTGCCTTTGCGGATCTTACTGCCAATGTTTTTGCGGTAAGACAGAGGAAGGCGCATGAATAGCCATTGGGCAAAAGGGTTATGCACTTTTTTTCTATAGCGCTGATACCCTTCATCCTGAATACACAAGGTGTCGCCATGCAAAATCAGGGTGGGTTTTCCGAACAGATCAATCACGGTGTGTTCAGGCAGTAAGGTCATGCCTGACGCTTTTGCGAAACGTTTACCTATCATGAAATCGCGATTTCCATGAATGAAGTAAATAGCAACGCCTTTGTCAGAAAGCACTTTCAGTGCGGCTGCCACTTCGTGATGAAGCGGAACGTCGTCGTCATCACCTACCCACACTTCAAACAAATCCCCAAGAATATAAAGGGCAGATGCGACAGGCGCTTCATCGTTTAAAAAACGGTAGAAACAATCGGTGATTTCTGGATGAGAAGGGCTGAGGTGGAGATCAGAAATAAAAAGTACTGTCATAGGAAAGAGGGCAGTGATTATTGTCACTGCCCCTCATTATATTATTCTTCGATGGTTACGCTGGTGATCAGCACTTCTTCAACAGGCACGTCTTGGTGAACGTAGCCCCATTTACCCGTTGCAACACCTTTGATCTTGTTAACAACGTCCATGCCTTCAACCACTTCACCGAATACACAGTAACCCCAGCCGTCCATAGACTCAGATTTGTGGTCTAGGAAGGTGTTGTTACCCACGTTGATGAAGAATTGTGAGCTCGCTGAATGCGGTTCCATCGTACGCGCCATTGCAATGGTACCAATCGCGTTGCTCAGGCCATTGTTTGCTTCGTTCTTAATAGACGCGCCAGTTTCTTTCTCTTCCATGCCAGACGCCATACCGCCGCCTTGGATCATGAAACCGTCGATGACACGGTGGAAAAGCGTGCCGTTGTAAAAACCATCACGGCAGTACTGCAGGAAGTTTTCTGACGTAAGTGGCGCTTTTTCAGTGTTAAGTTGGATTTTGATGTCACCAAAATTGGTATGAAGCGTAACCATGTGTTGTTCCTAATTTAATTCGCTTTTCGCTTAGACGTTTGATTCTATCCCAACGGGCGCGACATTCAACCGATTACGACGAAAAAGCCCTTCCGATGGTGGCGTGGTCTTCATGTTACTGCGTAATTCTATCTGATTCATCGCCCCTGTATATTTTCGTGAAGGTGTTGAGCACAAAAATAATCACAGACTGTGTTGGATCCTGTTGATTTAACCCTTCAAATCGAACACCTAACCACCTTTTGAAACCCTGTGTCTTGAGGTAATATGTATTCAAGTAGCCTGCATTCAGTATCTTCAGGTTGCTTGCATATACATCTCTAGTGTTTAGCTAATAATTGTAATGGGTAACTCGACAACCATGTTAAAAATCTATAACTCTCTCACCAAACAGAAAGAAGAATTCAAACCGATTGAGCCAGGCAAAGTTGGCATGTATGTGTGTGGGGTTACCATTTACGATTTGTGTCATATTGGCCACGGTCGTACGTTCGTTTCTTTTGATGTGGTGTCTCGCTACTTGCGCTTTTTGGGTTATGACCTGAAGTTTGTTCGCAATATCACTGACATTGATGACAAAATCATCAAACGTGCTGCTGAAAACGGCGAGAGCTGTGATTCACTGACCAACCGTTTGATTGGCGAAATGCACGCAGATTTTGATGCATTGAACATGAAACGCCCAGACATCGAACCACGTGCGACTGAATTCATTGCTGAAATCATCGAGCTGGTTGAACGCCTGATTGAGCGTGGCTATGCATACGTTGCGTCAAATGGCGATGTACTGTTTGAAGTCGCGAAATTTGACGATTACGGTAAGTTGTCTCGTCAAGATTTGGACCAGTTGCAAGCCGGTGCGCGCGTTAACATCGAAGAAGCGAAAAAGAGTCCACTGGATTTCGTGTTGTGGAAAATGTCTAAGCCGGGTGAACCAACATGGGAATCTCCGTGGGGCGCAGGTCGTCCGGGCTGGCACATCGAATGTTCCGCGATGAACTCAGCGATCCTTGGTAATCATTTTGACATTCACGCTGGCGGCTCAGATTTAACCTTCCCACACCATGAAAACGAAATCGCACAATCTTGCTGCGCCCATGATACCCAGTATGTAAATACGTGGATGCACAGTGGCATGGTAATGGTTGACCGCGAGAAAATGTCAAAATCGCTGGGTAACTTTTTCACCATTCGTGATGTTTTGGGTCATTACGACGCTGAAACCGTGCGCTACTTCTTGATGTCAGGTCACTATCGCAGTCAGTTGAACTACAGCGAAGAAAATCTTAAACAAGCACGTGCTGCCGTTGAGCGTTTATACACCGCGTTACGTGGACTTGATTTGTCTGTTGTCGCCGAAGGCGGTGACGCATTTGTTGCGCGCTTTAAAGCGGCAATGGATGACGACTTTAATACACCAGAAGCCTATTCCGTGCTGTTTGAGATGGCGCGTGAAATTAACCGTCTAAAAGCGGAAGATGAAACTTCTGCTGCGAAACTGGCTGCACGCATGCGTGAACTGGCTGACGTGCTTGGTCTGTTGGGTCAAGAGCCTGAAGCTTTCCTTCAAGGAAACGCAGCAGGTGATGATGATGAAGTCGCGAAGATTGAAGGCCTGATCAAAGCGCGTAACGATGCGCGTGCAAGCAAAGATTGGGCGGCTGCGGATGCTGCACGAAACGCATTGACCGAAATGGGTATCGTACTGGAAGACGGTGCGGCAGGAACAACGTGGCGTCGTAAATAACCACGACCACTAAGTCGACAAAAAATCCGAAACGGAGCTTAGGCTCCGTTTTTTTATGCTCATTTTTTATCTTCATGCTTTTTGGAGGGCGCATAGTTTGTGTAAGAAGAACGGACAGTTGATTGAGAATATTGAAAAAGTGAAACATGCTGTATAAATAAATTTAACAATTCAATATCACCATGAATACATCCATCGAATTAGTGAAATTAGAAGCATTTTGTAATCTGGTAGTGTTTTCATCTTTAAGTGTATGAATTTCTTGCATTGACTAAAAAGACAGATATTTTTCGTATGGAAAACATGTCATTTTCTCAAAGATAGAACAAGAAAAAATCCTGCATATCCCATGATGTCGGTAGTCAACGTGAAAGGTTTTTGAGCCCTGTCTTGTGGTCAGGTGGGGTTCGCCCGATTGAGCTGTACGGAAACTTTTGATGTTGCTCTCTAGGAAAAGAGATTAACGATAAGTCTTTAAGGACAGCAGCAATGAACAAATTAATTTTCTCTACAACACTACTGAGCACGCTCATTTCTACGTCGTCATTTGCCTTTGAGGTGTATTCCAATGACGATTCTTCTCTACTTTTAGGCGGCCGAGTCGAACCGCGTTTTAACGTTTCAGATGCAAACGAAGTTAACCCTGGTGATAGCTCTTTTGAGGACATCAGCCGAGCACGTATCTACATTGATGGCGCAACCCGCGTGAATGATGACGTGTCAGTGTTTGGTTATTACAACGGTGAACTTACCTCAGAGTCCAATGCATCGGACATCGAAAACCGATACATGTTTGCAGGTGTTGCGACAGGTTTTGGTGCGTTTTCCTATGGTAAACAGGACTCTGCTCAGGTCATTCTGACAGACGTGACTGACATCATGGCAACGTTCGGAGGCAGCGCCTCAGATCTAGTAGAAGGCAACCAAGACAAGCGTGAAAACAACTTTGTTTACGAGCTTGAAATTCCTTTTGGTGTGACAGCGACTGCTAACTACATTGCGTCTGATAAAGATGACAATGACAGCGCGGGTCTTTCATTGATCTATGACGATCCGATTGGCTTTGCCTTTGGTGTAGGTTACGTAGACGGCAAGCAAGTGTTGGGTGCTAATAACGTTGATGCAAACCAAATGAACGTGGTTGCTTCCTACGCCGTGGGTGATTTCTACATGGGCGGTATATACGTCTCGGGCGAAATCGACAACGTGGATGTTGACGGTTATGAAATTGCAGCTGCTTACGCGCTAGATGATGTGGTATTTCGCTATGTCTACAACAACCGTGATGCGGACGATAAAGCGAAGATCTCTGGTTACGAAGTTGATTACCACGCGATCGAAGGGGTTTATAACGTGACCAATAACTTCTTGGGTTATGCAGGTTACGAATTCAACCGTCTTGACGGTAAGCAAAACGATGACCAGTTCCAAGCCGGTCTCCGTTATAACTTCTAACGGTTAGTTAGCGCAAAAACCAAATAAAAAAGGAGCCGTTACGGCTCCTTTTTGTGTTGAGAAGGGGGAGAGACGCATTCCGTGCCTGAAGCCGATTAGCTAAGACCGGGGAAGAGCGCTCGCATCCCATTCGCAATAAATTCAATACCCAGCGCACCAAGGATAAGACCCATGATACGGGTGATAACGTTGATGCCAGTTTGACCTAAGAACTTCACAATGGATGGGCCAAGGCGCAGCAGTAACCAAATCCCCGCAGAGAACAAACTAATGGTACCAATTAACCCCAAGGTATCTAACGAGCTCGGATAGCGGGAAGAATACACAATGGTGGAACTGATGGCGCCAGGTCCTGCCAGCAATGGCATTGCGAGAGGAACCACACCAATCTGTTCGCGGCTGATGGATTCTGATTGTTCTTGCTTGTTCTGTTTCACCTCGCCGAGCTTACCGCTCATCATGGTGAAGGCAATGCTGACGAGGAGCATGCCGCCAGCAACACGGAACGAATCTAGCGAAATGCTAAAAAGATCCAACAACAATTGTCCCGCTAAAAGAGAGACAATCAAGATGGCCGCAACAGCAAGGCTTGCTGTGTAAGCCGTTTTGTTACGTTCAGCAGGGTCTTGGTGTGCTGTCAAAGACACAAATATCGGCATGATGCCCAGTGGATTCACTGCGGCAAACAGACCAATGAAAAATTGAAAAAATATTACAAGCTCGATGCTATTCATTCCAATGACTCGATGGGTGACACGATAATCTGATTTCGATCGCAAATATCTCAATCATCGGCGCTAGTATAGCGTCGAATTATTAAATGCCAATTGCTAGATAGCGAGGGATCATCTAGCAACGAATTTATTGAATCGGATATTAATGGATATAAGCAGTGAAAATAATTTAAATATATTTAAAACAGATAGATAGTTTCATTGGAAAGCTGAGCTTACGCGGTTTGATACTGGAGTAAATATGACATTGATCACATTAAAATAACTTATTCAACAAATGGCAATGAAAGTAGTTATGCATGTGTATGAGCCACGAAAGCAGTGTGTTACATTCCCGTGGTTTTGTTGTGGGAATTGGTCAATAAAGCCAATGTTAGCCTGCGATCTGTCTAGTAAATGTACAATAAACGAAAATATTTATGAAAGTTTACTACATATGATCCTGATCAATTTCCTAAGTTTGTGAAAATCTATAATCGGTTTTGAAAGTTATTTACTAAATGCTTGCCCAAGCTCACTGAGGAAGTGTGATGCTTAGGCCTCTAACAAAACGAGCATGTAGTTACTAAATAATTTTCAAACTTTAGGTATGTAGGAGACAACTATGCCTGTAACGAATGTAGCTGAACTCAACGCAATGGTTGAGCGCGTCAAAAAAGCGCAGAAAGAATTCGCGACTTACTCTCAAGAGCAAGTTGATAAAATCTTCCGTGCTGCTTCTCTAGCTGCTAACAACGCCCGTATTCCTCTGGCACAACAAGCTGTCGAAGAATCTGGCATGGGTATTGTCGAAGACAAGGTTATTAAAAACCACTTCGCTTCTGAATTTATCTACAACAAATACAAAGACGAAAAAACCTGCGGCATCTTGGAAGAAAACGACGAGTTCGGTACTTTCACTATCGCTGAACCAGTAGGTATCATCTGCGGTATCGTTCCAACCACCAACCCAACCTCAACGGCTATCTTCAAATCTCTTATCTCTTTGAAGACACGTAACGGTATTATCTTTTCGCCACACCCACGTGCTAAAAACTCAACGAACGACGCTGCGAAGCTGGTTCTTGATGCTGCCGTTGCTGCTGGCGCACCAAAAGACATCATCGGTTGGATCGACGAGCCATCTGTAGAACTGTCTAACCTTCTTATGAAGCACGATGACATTAACCTTATCCTTGCAACTGGTGGTCCAGGCATGGTTAAAGCGGCTTACTCTTCAGGTAAACCTGCTATCGGTGTAGGCGCAGGTAACGTGCCGGTTGTTATCGATGAAACGGCTGACGTGAAACGCGCAGTGGCTTCTATTCTGATGTCTAAAACGTTCGATAACGGTGTTGTGTGTGCTTCTGAGCAAGCGGCAATCGTTGTTGACTCTGTTTACGACGAAGTGAAAGCACGTTTTGCTTCTCACAAAGGTCATGTACTAAGCAAAGACGACGCAGCGAAAGTGCGTAAAGTCCTGCTTATCGACGGTGCGCTTAACGCGAAGATCGTTGGCCAACCAGCAGTTAAGATCGCTGAAATGGCAGGCGTAACAGTACCTGCTGACACCAAAGTACTTATCGGTGAAGGTCTAGGTAAAGTGTCTTATGACGACGAGTTCGCACATGAGAAACTGTCTCCAACTCTGGGTCTGTTCCGCGCTGATGATTTCGAAGATGCTGTTGCTCAAGCAGTGACCATGGTTGAAATCGGCGGTATCGGCCACACGTCTGGTCTTTACACTAACCAAGACGTTAACCAAGACCGCATCCGTTACTTCGGTGACAAGATGAAAACGGCTCGTATCCTTGTCAACATCCCAACCACTCACGGTGGTATCGGTGACCTGTACAACTTTAATGTTGCACCATCACTGACGTTGGGTTGTGGTTCTTGGGGTGGTAACTCTATCTCTGAGAACGTAGGTCCTAAGCACCTTATCAACAAGAAGACTGTAGCGAAGCGAGCTGAAAACATGCTGTGGCACAAACTACCGAAATCAATCTACTTCCGCCGTGGTAGCCTACCAATCGCACTTGGTGATTTGGAAGGCAAGAAACGCGCGATGATCGTGACTGACCGCTTCCTGTTCAACAACGGTTACTCTGACGAAATCGTTGCGTTGTTGAAAGCGCAAGGCATGGAAGTGCAGACGTTCTTCGAAGTAGAAGCCGATCCAACATTGTCTGTTGTAGAGAAAGGTGCTGCAGCAATGCAGAGCTTCCAACCTGACGTAATCATCGCATTGGGCGGCGGTTCACCGATGGATGCAGCGAAAATCATGTGGGTAATGTACGAGCACCCAGAAACGCATTTCGAAGAACTAGCAATGCGCTTCATGGACATCCGTAAACGTATCTACAAATTCCCTAAAATGGGTAAAAAAGCGGAATTGGTTTGTATCACAACCACGTCAGGTACGGGTTCAGAAGTCACACCTTTCGCGGTTGTTACTGATGACAAGACTGGCGCAAAATACCCACTGGCTGACTACGAGTTGACACCACAAATGGCAATCGTAGATGCAAACCTAGTGATGAACATGCCTAAATCGCTAACCGCATTCGGTGGTTACGATGCAGTGACTCACGCACTAGAAGCATACGTATCTGTTCTTGCGAACGAGTATTCTGATGGTCAAGCACTTCAAGCTCTGAAGATGCTGAAAGAATACCTACCATCAAGCTACGCGAACGGTGCAACTGACCCAATCGCGCGTGAGAAAGTACACAATGCAGCGACCATCGCAGGTATCGCGTTTGCTAACGCATTCCTAGGTGTATGTCACTCAATGGCGCACAAAATCGGTGCTGAGTTCCACCTACCACACGGTCTGGCGAACGCACTACTGATTTCTAACGTGGTTCGTTACAACGCGAATGACAACCCAACAAAACAAACAGCATTCTCTCAGTACGACCGCCCACAAGCACGTCGTCGCTACGCAGAAGTTGCTGAGCACTTAGGTCTAGCGCAAATCGGTGACAGCACAGCGCAGAAAATCGAGCGTCTACTTGCTTGGTTGGAAGAGTTGAAACTAAACCTAGATATCCCATTGTCTATCCAAGCGGCGGGTGTATCTGAGTCTGACTTCCTTGCGAAACTGGATGAGCTAGCAGTAGAAGCATTCGATGACCAATGTACTGGTGCAAACCCACGCTACCCATTGATCACTGAGCTGAAAGAAGTGCTGGTTGCTTCTTACTACGGTAACGCATTTGTTGAAGGTGAAACGTTCGAAGGTACAACTGTTATCAAGAAGAAAGCAGACCAAGAAGCCGCGAAACCAGCAGCAAAAACAAAAAAAGAAGCAGCTAAAGCGTAATGCGATAACTGATTCTTAGAAAGAAGCCCGCAGATGCGGGCTTTTTTTATGGTTTTTTCGGGAATGCTTTGCTCAGCTAGCGGCTTCGAGAATACGTCCTGTGAAGCTGTCGTTTTCTACGATATACGCAGCCCCATCAATCATGTCGTAGTTAATAGCAGGGTGATGATGGATGAGCCCTTTGTCGTTGTGACGTAGACGTGGTAATACACCCCCAACACGAATGTTTGCGTGTTCAAGTTCTTGCGCCCAACTTCGTGTAAGCCCTCTGATCACCGCATTTGAACTGTCGAGTGTGATTTCTTCTTCCATGTCTGTTAGTACACCAGGAATATTAACAATCACACCTTTGCGTCCGGTATCGAGCATATTGAACGCGGCACCGCGACCGAACAGGTACAAATTGGATGCGACATCTGCAATGGTTTGATTGACCGTATCGCTGCTTGCCAAGAGACAAGGTAGACCACCGGCTTGCCAATAGTTGATCAGAACATCCACCGCACCCATTTCGCGGTTGACCTCTTCAAACAGATAAGAAATGTTATCCACATCTCTGCTCTCCAGGAGGAAGGAATAACAACTGCCACCCGCCGTTAAACAGGATTCATAGGTTGCCTGAAGTTTTTGGCAATCCGTATCAACCAACGCCACGCGCGCTCTAAGTTTGCAGAAATGCTCGGCCATTGCGCGGCCTGTTGGTGTTCCTGCTGCTGTAATTACAATGACGGATTTGGCAATATCCATTGTCTGACCTTACTTATCTATTTACGACACAACCATTGTTATACTGCTTTCATTAACAACTTATACCCAGCTTTTTAAGGGGTGGATAACAATCTTGGACCATGATCTGCGAAAGTGGTATGAAGATGTGCAAAAAAGAGTGTGCAAACTGTGTGCAAAGTTAATTTTTTAGGAAGTGATCACAGTTATGTTTTATTTGGTAATCTAGCTTGAAGCTGACGTGGGATCGTGATAGGTGTCGATGCTTAGTGTTTAAGAATCAATGTGTTAGGCGTGGGCGCTTAGCTCTTGATAGCGTTTTGCAATAACGAGTTGATTATAAAGGTTTACCGGATCCAGTTCGGTAGTTGTGCGGTTTTCAGCAGCTAGCTTTCTACGCTGATGACCTGACAAGTTATGGTACACATCTTCGCCCAAATCATGTGTTCCAAATGCAGGAAAATGTAGTGCAGAAGGTGAAACGCAATGGTTCAAACGCGCACTGTCGATCCCTGATTGATGAAAGGCATCTGCTTGTTTTCCACAAAGATCGTAATCAATCTCCTCCGCTGAAAGACGAGCTGGCTCCGGAAGATTGAGCGCTTTTCGTAAATCGGCGTCTGTCGATTTTTCTGGATAAGGAGGATCGAGAGGGGTGGTCTCTGTTGCATCCACAGAGAGCAGTGCAAGCATCAAAGCAAAATCCGAACGACGGCCTTGTGTCACAGCATGGCTAAGCTGATCGCCTAACTGAACATCTGTGATTAAATTGGCTTTGTCGAGTGCGTGAATTTGCATAATTCTCTACGGTCATGTCGGATACCTTTTTTGTATCGGCATGAATGACCGTTGCTTTAGGCTTTATTTCACTCTTTTTTCATTTGGTTACGGGCGGTTAGAGAATATCCAAAAACGGAAAAAGCCCGCGATGCGGGCTTTTTAGTTGCAACATGACAATGAAGGCCGCGGTTGCTGATAGTTAAGATGTCGCGCTACGCGTTCAGCGCTTGCTCTAAATCAGCAAGAATGTCATCAATGTGCTCAATACCCACAGACAAACGAATCATTTCTGGTGAAACGCCTGCTTGCGCTTGTTCATCTTCGCTCATCTGACGGTGCGTGGTCGAAGCAGGGTGGCACGCCAGTGATTTAGCATCACCAATGTTAACCAAACGCTTAAACAACGCCAAAGCATCATAGAAACGTACACCCGCTTCATAACCGTCCTTCATGCCAAAGGAAAGAATCGCAGAAGGTTGCCCTTTCATGTATTTCTGCGCAAGTGCATGGTGCTCAGAATCTGGCAAACCTGCATAGCTTACCCAGCTCACTTTCTCGTGACCTTGAAGGTATTCAGCCACTTTCAACGCATTTTCTACATGACGTTCCATACGCAATGACAGCGTCTCCAACCCTTGCATCAACATAAATGCATTCATCGGAGACAGTGCTGCGCCTGTGTTTCGAAGTGGCACCGTACGGGCTCGGCCAATGAACGCGGCATCCCCAAATGCTTCCGTATATACCACACCGTGGTAAGCCGCTTCGGGCTGGTTAAACACAGGGAACCGCGTTTTGTGTTGGGCCCAAGGGAATTTACCGGAATCTACGATGACACCGCCCAGCGTTGTGCCGTGGCCGCCAATGTACTTGGTGAGTGAGTGAACAACGATATCAGCGCCATGTTCGATAGGTTTACACAACACAGGTGTAGCAACCGTGTTATCCACAATCACTGGCACGCCTTGCGCATGGGCAAGCTCAGCCACCTTCGCTAAATCGACAATGTTGCCCGCAGGGTTACCAATACTTTCGCAGTAAACCGCCTTTGTATTTTCATCAATCAAAGCCGCCAGGCTTTCAGGTTTATCGTCTTTTGCGAATCGAACTTCAATGCCTTGCTTTGGTAGCATGTGCGCAAACAAGGTGTAAGTGCCGCCGTAAAGCTGTGGCGTAGACACGATGTTGTCACCCATTTCAGCCAAGGTTTGAATTGCGTAGTTGATTGCTGCGCTGCCCGCGCTCACAACCAAACCTGCAATGCCACCTTCCAATGCGGCCATACGTTGTTCAAGCACGTCATTGGTTGGGTTCATTATACGGGTATAGATGTTGCCGGGAACGGCGAGGTTAAACAGATCTGCACCGTGTTGGGCGCTGTCGAACTCATAAGCAACGGTCTGGTAAATCGGCGTTGCAACAGACTTCGTCGTAGGGTCAGTTTGATAGCCAGCGTGAATCGAGAGCGTTTCGTCTTTCATTTTTCGTCCTTGATAGGCGATAACCAAACGTATGACTATCGCACAAAGAAAACGTCGTTAGTTTGTATTCCCTCAAGGTTTTCAACATTCGACCGACGGGCGTTAGCGTCTACGCAGTAACAATAATCATTCGAGGCACTTCGCATTTATTGCCTTTTGCTAAACCTAGAGTATTAAGTTGTTCATACACTTTAGCGAGCACCCATGAACGAAAGGTAGGCGCGGTATGGCGTTGAATGTCTTCTTAACACGTTGGATTTTCCATCTTTTCACGTGGAGTTTTCTCGTTGTTTTTTTAGTATGGATTGTACTTTCGGCGACCTTAGACGATGCAGGCATCTATGAAGAGATGCTGTGCCTAGGTTTGGGCATATCCATGGCCTATGAATGCGTGCTTCATAAAAAGACACTCAAAGAGCGTTGGTTATGGCTGGGGTGGGCGATATTTGGTGTGGGTAATCTACTCGATGTATTAGACGAGATAATCAATAACGAGGAATTGAGACTCTTATACTTGGATACCAGCCTGAAGATACTCGGCATTATGGTGATTTGCTACGCCTTTCTAAAGCAGATTTTATCGCGAGAAAAATTGATTCACCGACTTGCTGAGGAGGCCAGAATCAACACATCTCTTCGCGACCGCCTTTATCGAGATGCACGAATCGATGAACTTACTCAGCTGGGAAACCGCCGAGCCTGTTTTGAAAAAATGAATCAACTGAATAAAACCAACGATGTTCTTTACTACTTGGATTTAGACAATTTTAAGCAATGTAATGACAACTATGGTCATCAGGTAGGAGATAAGGTGCTGAACATATTCGGTCGATACATGACGGAGTATTTCGGAACGCACCTCAGTTTTCGTGTCGGTGGGGATGAGTTTGTTGCTTTCGGTCCCGGCAAAGAAGACCTCGATACATTGACCAAGAAGCTCGTACCGGGCATCGAAAAATATGGCGTGTCCGTCAGCATTGGTATGATTGAACTCAGCGCCCACGACAACATTGATGAGCTGTTAAACATGGCTGATCAAGAAATGTATCGCGTTAAATTTCGCCGTCAACCGCGAGTCTGATCGCCACCCAGAGATTTGAGGCGAATGCGCGTACGGTGCATGTTAAAGCGATAAATGGCCGCAAGTAACACGCAAACGATACCTGGAAAGACAAAAACCAGTGCGCCCAGCGCAGGGTAAAGCACGGCACTCAGCATGCCACCAGAAATAAACCCTACAGTGATGACCAAGAACAAGACCAGTTTTCTTCGGTTCAGCGCCTCTCCACGTAATCTTGCACCAAACATCAGGCCCAGATCAGTAATCACGCCCGTAATGTGAGTGGTCCGAACGATGGCTCCGCTATAGCTAGTGACTAACCCGTTTTGAATGCCACATGCTCCGGCGGCGAGATATAACCCAAAGACAGCGTGATTCGCCATGGGGTAAATTGCACCGAATAAGAGCGCAGCTTCAGCGATCAACAGCACATCATAACGCCTTCCTAATGACAAGGTTCCGTCTTTCAAGATCAATCCGGAGAGCAACGCCCCACCGAAGAAACTGGCAAGGATGCTGACAAGGTGGGCCAATTTAACGGGATGATTGTTAATCAGATCTGTGCCAATCAGTGTCGCGGTGCCCGATAAATGAGAGATAGCCTGATGCTCAAAGCCCAGCAAGCCAATGCCATTCACGAAACCTGCCGTCATCGCAAGAACAAACGCACAGTATTCAACCCATTTAGGGAGCTTGGAAATCACGTGTAAACCTTTGCAGAAAATTCTAATCAGAGGGAGATCAGCAAGGGTTGCTGAAAGATCGTGAAGTCTACACCAATCAAGCTCAACGTGTGTGGTTGAGATCAAGACGGGCGTAGAAAGAAGCGAGAGAGGGAAGGCTGAAGGCGCTAACTTTGCGGATCGATGGTCACATCACCGTGGATAACACATTGGCAAGCTAGGCGGCGTTTCTCTCCATCGAGTTCGAGCGTATCCAGCAAGTCTTGCTCGTCTTCGTTTTTCGGGGAGACGTTATGCATGCCAGACACAACATCAATCAAGCAGGTTCCACACGCGGCAGAGCGACAGCCAAACGGCACTTCATTGTCGCGGCTATCTTCGAGATCAATCAAAGAACTGTTCGTCGGAAGATCGACACTGTTTCCGGTTCGAGAGAAGGTCACTCTTGGCATAAATTCGATCCTTACTGTCAAATGAAGAAAAATACAAAAGTGAGTGATGATTTCAAGTTGCTAATAATAAGCATAATTTATTTTTGACGAATTGCGCTTAAGATTATTTGTATAGAAAATTTACACATCATAGTGACAATTTATAGGCAAGTTGGTTTCTTATTGTACAGATGATTGCAGCCACTAATTCAGTGGTGGTAATCAAAAAGCAGTACACGGAATAAAAGCCGGTTCAACACATTGTGCTATTTATTTAATGAGTAAGAAAAAACAAGAGGCCGTTATGTCACAGGAATTCGCGCCATTAAATACCGTATTTCAACAACTTCCCTCTATTGTTCGTAGACGCGACGTTTCATTCTCTGTGTGGACTCAGGAAATGTTGCTTATCGGCCTTAATTACTTCTCAGCAAATGCCGCTTCCTTATCGCGCATTGATAATAAAGAACTTCATATCGTTGAATGTATTTCAGAAGGCAGTGTGCCTGAGCGTTTCTCAGGGCAGGTGGTGTCTGTCAGCAGTTCGTTTTGCGGGATCACCGCAGGGTCAGAAAAAGCCATTATCGCGCCAGATACCCAGCAGCATGAAAAGTTAGCGGGCCATCCTGCCATAAATTCGCTTCCTCAAGGGTATTGGGGCGTGGCGATCTATTTTGGTGGTGCGGTGTGGGGAACCTTGAGCTTTTCTCGTAACACTGCTGAACCACGACATAACGACGCGCAAGATGAAGATGCCTTGGTACTCATGGCAGGAATGCTAGAAATGAAATTAGAAAATGAAGAATACAGCGCTGAGCTTGAAGGGACGAGACAGTCTTACAGCGAATTGAGCCAACGACTCGAACATTTACAATTCGTCGATCCGCTAACAGAACTCCCAAGTCGTCGTGCCTTGTTTGATTATCTTCACCGCGAGTTAAACCAGCTTATCCGTCGCGATGGGGAAGGGGCTGTTGCGCTGGTGGATATCGATTTTCTTCGTATGACTAACGAGAAGTACGGACATGACGAAGGCGATCGTATTCTCAAAGGAGTCGCGACTGCACTTCGCAACGCCATTCGAAACTATGACTATGTTGCACGTTACAGTGGTGAGCAGTTCATTGTCTGGCTGCCAGACACCCTGCAATCCGAGGTGGCCAAAGTCTGTGAGCGTATGGCAACCCATGTGAATAAGTGTCTGTTGGACGGAAAACCTGTGACCATCAGTGTGGGATATTGTGCGTTTAGAAGTGACAGTGAGTACCCTATCCCTTATGCCCGCGCGTTAGATAAGTTGATCGACATGGCACACAATGCCTTGCTTGAAGCCAAAAACCAGGGAAGAAATTGCGCCATCTCTGCGTCGAAAAAACCTATTACGATCAGATCCTTAACCACACAGGGTTAGTCTGTTTCGACTAAAAACTGAATTCATTCGGTATAAAGTGGTTGATAACACTGAACAAGCCTAAGCTATTAATAGGTGTATCAATTGTGGGAATGTGTTTCTGTGCAGATGTCCGAGAGCGAAAAGGTGATTCGACGCCTTTATCAAATCACACATGATTATGATAAAGGGTTCGACCATCAAATAGCCGAGTTGCTTCAAATGGGTTTGGAGCGCTTTAATCTCGATATTGGCATCCTTTCTCTGATCACTGAAGGCCGTTACATCATTCAACATGTGGTATGCCCTAACGATGTCCTCCTTAAAGCGGGTGATGAGTTTTCTTACGATCTTTCCTATTGCTGGGTAACGGTGGATGCAGGCGGCCCTATTGCGATTGAACATGTGGGTGAGTCAGATGTGTTGGGTCAACACCCCGCGTATTTAGAGTTTGGTTTGGAATCCTACATTGGTATCCCTATTAAACTTGCAGGTGAAGTGGTGGGTACCTTGAACTTTACCAGCCCGAATCCTTACCCACGTGAATTTCGAGACATTGATATTGATTCGCTCAAGCTCATGGCGACGTGGATCGAGGTTGAATTAACCCGCCAACAACAACGCGAAGAGCTTGAAAGACTCAATCGAAAGCTTGAGAGCCTAGTGCGCACCGATCCCCTCACGGAATTACCCAACAGACGCTTCTTGTTTGAACATATTAGGCAAAGTCTCAACATGCTCAATCGACGTAAGTCGCAAGGCGCATTGGTATTGGTCGATCTCGATCATTTTAAGCGGGTGAATGACACCTATGGTCACCAACGGGGCGATCTCGTGCTGATGGAAGTGGCGGAAGTGCTCAGAAACGCGATTCGAAATTATGATTTTGTCGGGCGTTACGGCGGCGAAGAATTCATGTTGTGGTTGCAAGATATAGAGCTTCATAAGGTTGACGCAGTGTGTGAGCGTATTCGACAAGGTCTTAGCAAGATGCCGCTGGACGGTATTACCGTGACAGCGAGTATGGGCGTGTGCCATTTCCATTGCGAAAATACGCCCTCGTTTAGCGCGGAAGAAACGATTGATCGCATCATCTACTTGGCTGATACCGCCATGTTTGATGCCAAACACGCGGGTCGTGACTGTTATGTCATCTGCAAAAACACGTCATTGGCGGTAAGCCAATTGGAAGCGCTGGCGTAGCCTATCCTGAAAGATTGAAAGATTGAAAGATTGCGAGACAGCGAGACAGCGAGATTGCGAGATTGTGAGATTACGAGATAGGAGAACGCTAACCTCTCGCTCTTATCTCGTACCTCAAATCTCTTACCTCGCCCCTCTAAATCTCAACGCTCCTCCCCCTACCTATACAAATAAACAGAAAGAAAATAATTCACCTGATCATTGATCGCCTTAATGATCATCGCCATCTCCGTGACATCGCCACCGCTTGTAATATCCCAAGGAATAAACTTGCCATACGTGGGGAAAGGCTTTCCTGATTGCACGGCTGACGGTGTTAGAGCGACAACAAAATCAACGTGTTCGTCTGCGTAGTGCTCCAAGGGCTTTAAGTTCGTTGACGAGCAATCAATGTTGTAACGTCGGAGTGTCCCGCACGCGGCATCTTCATTAAACACCTTCCCGGTAAACCCACTAATCCCGGTGTAATGAGTGTCTGCTTTATGGTTCAACACACTTTGTGCAATCAGCGATAGCCCCTCGCGCCCATCACACAGAAACAATACCCGTGGTTTTTTGTCCACGCGCTGCGTCTTGCGTTTGTCGGTCGGCGTAGGGTGTGCCTTATCGGTAGAAGTCGAATCGGAACTGCACGCGTTGGTGGTCAACGTTGAAGGTTGTATTGGCTGAGTCATCCTTTTCTCTCATGTTTTTTATATTACAAAGCCAAGTGCTGAAACTGCGCAAGCAAATGAGTGTGAGTGAGGTGCGTCTCGTTTTACGTCTTTTGTTTTTTGCGCCGGGCGGGCGTTTTGTCTCGCTGAGAAAACGCATTGATTGATTCAAACACGCCTGAGCGCCGCGAAAACAGAGTATGTCGGATATGTGTCAGTGATGTGACGTATGGATGTCATTAATGTGTTTGTATTTAAGCGAATGGGTTGTAACTAAATCTTCACAATTAAGTCAGGGAAGTGTCACATAAGGAATCTAAATTTATCCGCAGACATGAGGCAAAACTTAATAGCTCAACGGTAACAACGCCAGAGAGTGAACATTTCAAAAATATCGACTTGGAGGTTGATGTGAAACTTAAGACTCTGATTGCGGCATCTACAGTATGCCTGTCAACGTTTGCAGCGGGCAACGCAGCGGCAGCAACACGTGACTACATTAGTATTGTTGGTTCTTCAACAGTGTACCCATTTGCGACAGTGGTAGCGGAACGCTTCGGTCGCACCTCAGAATTCTCGGTACCAAAAATTGAGTCTACAGGCTCAGGCGGCGGTTTGAAGCTGTTCTGTGCAGGTGTTGGCGAAAACACGCCAGACATCACTAACGCATCACGCAAAATCAAAAGCTCAGAAGTGGCGCTTTGTGCCAAGAACGGCGTGAAAGAGATCGTTGAAGTGAAAGTGGGCTATGACGGCATCGCCTTCGCAAACTCGAAGAAATCGCAGCAGTTCGACATCACCCTGAAAGACCTTTTCACTGCGCTAGCGAAAGTGGTGCCGGATGCAAACGGCAACCTGATTGAAAACCCGAACAAAACGTGGAAAGACGTAAACGCGTCGCTTCCAGCGCTGAAAATTGAAGTGCTTGGTCCACCACCAACGTCTGGTACTCGCGATGCATTCGTTGAGCTAGCAATGGAAGGTGGTTGTAAGCAGTACCCAGCATTGAAAGCGATGAAAAAAGCGGACAAGAAAAAGTTCAAAGCAGTGTGTCACGGTATTCGTGAAGACGGCGCATTCATTGAAGCGGGCGAGAACGACAACCTTATCGTTCAGAAGCTAGATGCAAACCCAAGTGCATTCGGCATCTTTGGTTACAGCTTCCTTGAGCAGAACTCTGACAAAGTACAAGGCGCGAAAATTGGCGGTGTAGTACCAACGTTTGATGCTATCGGCGACGGTTCTTACCCTGTGTCTCGCTCACTGTACTTCTACGTGAAAAAAGCACACGCAGACGTGATTCCAGGCCTTCAACAGTACGTTGCTGCCTTTACGTCTGAAGATGCAATTGGTGACGAAGGTTACCTGACAGACCGTGGTTTGATTCCACTGTCTGCACGTGATTGGAAACTGGTTCGCAACAGCGCAGTAGATTTAACACCAAATCTGTAAGTTGTAACCCTTGAGTGGTGCGTCGAAAGGCGCACCACTTTTGCTGTATCAGGGATTAAGGAATAGGGATGACGACATCCACATTGATGGTGACAGTAGCGCTGCTCGCGTTTAGCGCATACTTCCTCGCCAAAAAACGCTCCCGAGATGTGGCTACCGTAAGCGGTGGTTTAAACACACTTCATTCTCGGCCTGCCTATTACGGTTCGTTTGCTGCCATTCTTGCGGCAATTCCGAGCTTTCTCTTGCTGATCCTCTGGCAAGCGATTGAGCCAAGTACGGTGGAATCATTGGTCATGGCACAAGTGCCACAAGCAACCATTGACGCGCACCAGAATATTCAATTGCTCTATAGCCAAATTATCCATATTGCTAACGGTGTGCTTCAAACCGAAGACCCAAGCTTGTTGGCCGCAGCAGGACATTATCAACATCTGGAAGGCATTGGCCAAACGCTGCGTTTTGTCGCCGTGGCTGCCTTGTCTCTTGTCGGTGTGGCGTTGGGTTGGCGTATCGTTAAACCGAAGCTGAAAGCGCGACACTATGTGGAAAGATGCCTGCAATTTTTCCTCATGTTTTGTTCAACACTGGCGATTTTGACCACCCTAGGTATCGTCCTTTCCGTGTTGTTTGAAGCGATTCGCTTCTTCCAAATCATTCCAATGACCGACTTCTTGTTTGGAACATCTTGGTCGCCACAAATTGCCCTTCGTGCTGACCAACAAGGTGCAAGCGGTGCATTCGGCGCAATTCCACTCTTTACCGGCACCTTGATGATCTCATTGATCGCCATGTGTATCGCCGCGCCAATTGGTTTGATGAGTGCAATTTACTTAGCGGAATACGCGTCTCCACGCGTGCGTAACATTGTTAAGCCCATTTTGGAGATCCTTGCGGGTATTCCAACCGTCGTTTATGGCTTCTTCGCAGCGTTGACCGCAGCGCCCTTTATTCGTGACATCGCACATGCAATGGGCTTGAGCGGTGCATCATCAGAAAGTGCATTGGCGGCAGGTGTCGTCATGGGCGTCATGATCATTCCGTTTGTGTCATCCCTGTCTGATGACGTGATCACCGCCGTACCTCAAGCATTACGCGATGGCTCGTTAGGCCTAGGCGCAACGCGGTCAGAAACCATTAAAAGCGTGGTTATTCCCGCTGCATTACCGGGCATTGTGGGTGGTTTGTTGCTTGCGGTTTCACGCGCCATCGGTGAAACCATGATCGTGGTAATGGCCGCTGGCCTGTCAGCGAACCTCACCGCCAACCCGCTTGATTCTGTCACCACAGTGACCGTTCAAATCGTCACCTTGCTGGTGGGCGACCAAGAATTCGATAGTCCGAAAACACTCGCTGCATTTGCTTTGGGTTTGACCCTGTTTGTCGTGACCTTGGCGCTTAACTTTGTCGCACTTCGTATCGTGAAGAAATATCGAGAGCAGTATGACTGATAGATTGTTGAAAATCGCTGAAACCAAGCGAGAGAAAGTCAAAGCAGGCGTCGCACGCCGCCGTGCAAAGGAAAACCGCTTCCGTTTTTACGGTATCGCGTCGATTTCCATGGCGTTTGCTTTTCTTATTGTGTTGATGACCACCATTGTTTCCGACGGCTACACCGCGTTCTACACCACGGAAATCAAACTGACCGTGGATTTGTCTGAAAGTGCGTTGGGCATTGAAGGCGAGGACATCAACAAGAAGACATTGATGAATGCCAGCTTCCGCAAAGTGGTGCGTAAAGCCATTCTTCAAGAAATCCCCGTTGATGGTCGTAAGAACAAGCGTGCGCTTTACGCGTTCTTATCGAACGGCGCGGAATACGACCTGCGCGACATGGTGATTGCGGATCCATCTTTGGTTGGTCAGAAGATCGAATACTGGGCGCAAGCCGGTGACAACTTCAACCAATACAACAAAGGCAACATCAAAGCAGAAACGCCAGAAGATGGCCGGATGTTCAAGAACCAACACATTGCGTGGTATGACGAACTGGTACGTGAAGGTAACGTTCGCACCGTGTTTAACTCGAACTTCTTCACCAACGGTGACAGCCGCGATGCAGAGCTTGCAGGCATTTGGGGCGCAACCGTTGGGTCGTTTTACACCCTATTAGTGACACTGGTTCTTAGCTTCCCGATTGGTATCTCTGCCGCGATTTACCTTGAAGAGTTTGCGCCGCGTAATCGCGCCACTGAGCTTATCGAAATCAACATCAATAACCTCGCAGCGGTTCCTTCGATTGTGTTTGGTTTGTTGGGTTTGGCAGTGTTTCTTAACGTGGCAGATTTACCGCGTTCCGCACCGGTTGTGGGTGGTTTGGTGCTCACATTGATGACGCTACCGACCATCATTATTTCAAGCCGCGCCGCGATTAAAGCTGTGCCGCCGTCCGTGCGCGACGCTGCATTGGGTGTGGGCGCATCAAAAATGCAAATGGTCATGCACCACGTATTGCCACTGGCAATGCCCGGTATGCTAACTGGCACTATCATCGGTATGGCACAAGCCTTGGGTGAAACCGCGCCGCTGCTGATGATTGGTATGGTTGCCTTCATCGTAGAAGTGCCATCAGGCCCGTTAGACGCAGCAACCGCGCTGCCAGTACAAATTTATCTCTGGGCAGAAAACCCAGAAAAAGGTTTTGTTGAGAATACTTCAGGCGCAATTATGGTGCTGCTGGCGTTCTTGGCATTTATGAACGCATGTGCCGTCATCATGCGTAAGCGCTTAGAGCGCAGATGGTAGGAGTATGAATATGACAACCACAACCGTAATGACAAATGAAGTGACTCACATCGGCGAATTCCCGCAGAGCAAAAAAATGGGCGCTGCAGAGCATACTGCCGCACCGAAAGAAACCTGTGGCGTTCCGTTTGTAGACGCACCGAGAATGACGGCAAGAAACGTCAGCGTGAGCTACGAGGCAGGCGCGAAATCTGCCATTCGCAACATCAACCTCGACATTGGCGAGAAGCAAGTGCTTGCCATGATTGGTCCTTCAGGTTGTGGTAAATCAACGTTCCTTCGTTGTTTGAACCGCATGAACGACACAGTGCCAGGTTGTGAAGTGAAAGGGGAGATCTTGCTGGACGGCCATAACATCTATGCCAAAGAGCAAGAGATCGTCGAGCTGCGTTCACAAGTCGGCATGGTATTCCAACGCCCGAACCCATTCCCGAAATCCATCTACGACAACGTGGCTTATGGCCCACGCATCCATGGCTTGGTTGATAACAAAGACGAGCTAGACGGCGTGATCGAAGAATCACTGCGTCGCGCAGGTTTGTGGGATGAAGTAGCATCACGTTTGGATCAGCCCGCAACCGGATTGTCAGGCGGTCAGCAGCAGCGTCTGTGTATCGCACGCAGCATCGCGATTGCACCCGAAGTTATCTTGATGGACGAACCGTGTTCAGCGCTTGACCCCATCGCAACGGGCATCATCGAAGATCTTATTGAAGAACTAAAAGAAAACTTCAGCATCGTGATGGTCACGCACTCAATGTCACAAGCAAAGCGCGTGTCAGACCGCACCGCATACTTCCATTTGGGCGATTTGGTGGAGTTGAATACCACAGAAAATGTATTCAACAACCCAGAGCACAAACTCACACGCGATTACATCAGCGGCCGTTTCGGATAATCACCGACAAGAGCACTAAAAAATAGGCGAGCTCAGTGCTCGCCTTTTTGTTTCCCCCCGAGCAGCGACTGTATTTCTCGCCCAGTTATTGCACGAATTGATCGTGTCACACCCACTTTGTTCAAACCCTGTGCAAACGCACCGATTTCATTAAATTCTTGCTTTACAAGATCCTGAACCCCCTATAATATTCGCGGCAACAACGGAGAGATGGCTGAGTGGTTTAAAGCACCGGTCTTGAAAACCGGCGAGGGTTTATAGCCCTCCTAGGGTTCAAATCCCTATTTCTCCGCCAAATTAGAAAAGGCCGCTGGCTCTTATAAACAAGAGGCAGCGGCCTTTTTCGTATCTGTAATAAACCGATGGAAATAGGGGGTATAACCCTAGCCAGAGGTCTTCAGCAGACGCTTCACTGCCCACCATGTTACGGCTTCAATGTTTGAACCGGTTATCAGCTAAACAAATCCGAGAGTATGTGTACTCTCGGATTGTGCCTATGGGTAGGCATATTTGGCGAAGATCATTACAGCGCGGTTGGAGGCCAAGCCGATAGATCACAAGCAAGGTTCAACGGCGAACGGTAATATTCATCCGTTGCATCGTCATACCACACAGCTTGTAAGCTTCCGTCAACGCACTCGACCAAGGGTGTCAGCCCTGTTTCTGGCGGGATCACTGTGCCACTTGCTGCACTTACGCTAGCCAAAATCGGACTGGGTTTCGCGGGAAGTGAAAAGCCGCCTCCGCACCACCCTGTGCCCGTGCTGATATCTTCTGCATCACAAATCGCGTCAGTGACATCAAACACAACGGAACCACCGCCTTGATTGTCTTCTACTATCGCAATATCGCCAACGCTGATTGCAATATCATCAACAACCAGTGGTCGAGGCCAAGTGGTATCAACACCACCATTCACCTCATCCATCGAGGTGCAGGCGCCTAAGTGGCCAACGAATGCCAATGAGCCTTGAACCGCGCCACCGCTTGGGCCGCTATAGTTTTTCACGCCAAACTCAAGTGTGTAGTCAACGGCTGAACCGTTGCCCGATGCTTGCCATACGCCACTTTCTACCGGGCCCCATGAGGCCATAGTGACTTGGCTATGTCCCGCTGTGCGCGACACCAAGCGATTCATCAATCCCGCTTGTGGATCAGTATTGATGATATCGATGTAACCTTCGTTATCCGATTTCATATCCTCAATGGTGACTTTGACATCACCACAGGCACAGAAATCGTTTTGTAGTACATGGGTTGTGTTCGGTGCGGAACCGAAGTTAAACCATGTGTCATTCGGGCCAAAGTTAACGCCGTCATCGTCCATATCACCATCCCAAATTACGCCTGCCCAAGCGGGGTTAGGAGGATAAGTCGTAAACGCATTGCCTACGTTAGGTGGCGTATTCGTGCCCGCAAATACCCAGTTCCCCGCTTCATGCAGTGCGAGTGTGTATTCGGTGTTACACGATTCGGGATAAACAACATCAACGGTGCAATCGATATTTACGTCTGGATCAGTGGGGTTACAGTCTATGTTATTCGGATAGCCATCACCGTCTAGATCGTCAGGCGTAGAATGAGGATTGCTTGGGTCACTACCGACCTCTTTTTCTTCCTCGTCACAGTAACCATCACCATCCGTATCGATACAGTTCTGGCCCAAGCACAGCATCAGTAACGTGCCGTCCACTTCCGTTTGATCGCCGACAATTACATCGAAATCCGTGGCACCTGAGTTGAGCATGTCTGGCATATTCAAAGAAACACCGGGTTGCGACGCATCATTAAACGGCTGTGATTCATTCACGATGCGCAGCGTGCCATTGTTTGACGTTGCCGTGCCCCCAGGTTGAACAGAAGCAACAAACGGACTATTGGTTGGCACACCTGATGTAAAGTCGCCAAAGGCAATCACATCATTTGCCGCGCCAGGCGCGCTAGGGCGTGTATTAATCGCAAACGTTGCATGAGTCACCGTGCTGTTTGGGAAGGCAATATCCAAACTATCGGCAAAGGTGTGTTGTTTTGCGATGGCGGTGTCGTATTCAATTTGTGCAAAGCTGTTTAAATACGCGCCCGCGGTGTGTGGGTCTGCGCCACCGGTGAAATCATCAAAATCGCCGCCCACGATCTCCATATATTGCTCATTGGCAGCACATTCAAATCCATTTTTCACTTCTTCGAGTAGGTCTGCCACTGGCTGCCCTGAAGGCTCTGGCGCGTCTTCACAGGCTGCAATGGCAATGAAATCGACGTTGAGCAATGTTCCGGCCATCACATCTGTTTGTTGACCCGATTGAAGTTGAGCAAGCAAGTTATGGCCATATCCCTGTGACATTGTTGTCGATAACGGGCTGGCATAAACATCATCGCCGTAACTGGTCCATGTGTTAATGATGGTTTGACCGAGCTCGCCAAACCAGGCGTTGTTTTGGAGGCTGCCAAAAATCACCGAACTATTGAAAATGGGGGTATCAGATAAAGATAAGCTATTCTCTCTGAGGCCGATAATGACACGTCCAGCGTTAATGGACGTTGGAATGCCTGAAAGGGTTTCAATGAGTGCAGCTTTTGTGTGTTGTGTTGCATTAAAATCATAATCGGAGACGGCTAAACCATAACTTGGCAGCAATGATGCGTACACTGCGGCCTGGCCTAAGGGGTTTGTTACTTCAGTATTGCTGGTGCCAAAGTTGTCGTTAAGGCCATATAAGTAGAGGTTTTTAATCTCGTTATCATTGCACTGCAATGCCGTTACTGCATGATCCATCGTATTGGTTTTACCTGACTTATCACGCGCATGACTGGCAATCTCTGCAGCATCGTTTTTGCTAAACTGCAATGCATTTGAAAATATCACTGTGCTAGGCATTGGCCCAACCCATTCAACGCAATTACCATATTCATATCTAACACAGTCTGCGGGTGTGACTGTTGCCTCAGGGAGAGGCGTTATTGACGAGAGATCAATGGGCGGGTAGGTGTCATCAGGATTACCCGCGCAATATTCAGGGTAGCGTTCACAAATACTTTGCGACTGAACCGTTAAATTGACCAAGCTTTCTGCCATCGTTTTGATATTCGCAGGCAGCGCGTCACCTAACCCCAGCCCTTGCTCTCCCAAGCGTTCCAAATTCATATTGAGCGCTTGAAGAATGGCTTCGTTTTGAACCTTAGTGCCATCCAACGAAAAGGTATTTTTCAGCACGTTGAGCGCATCTTCATGAGAATGGATGGGGTGCTTTCCAAAGTAAATTCGAAGCCCACTCACGTTGGTTTCACCCAGTGCTCTCAATGTAACGCCGGATGATTGGTCTTCTGGTTTCTGGTACGTCTGCGCCAACAAGTGCAAGCCATGGGCTAACGCATCGAGCGGGCTCGTTGATAAGGATTTAGCGGGTGTCGCAATCGTGCGCACGCCGTTATACGACTGATAGGCAGCGCTACCAATATCTGCTGGTGGGGAAAGCTTCGTGAGTATCAGCGCGTTGTCACCCACATCGGATGAAACCGTTAATTTGTCGAGGGGGACCTCCTGAGTATCACATGAATAATCACCATCGTTATCAATGCATCCCGTCACGTCATAGCCTGAGGGAATGCCCTTCACCTCAACTTTTTGTGTACCATTTGAAGCACTGTCTTCTCCTCCCGTGGAGGCATCTTTCTCTCCACCACAACCCGTTAGCAAAAAGAATATACCCACACTTAGGGCAAAGATTTTATTATTCGCTATCATTTCCCGTTCCTCTTTAAAATAGCGTTGGGAGTGATAGCTTGCAAAATATTATGCCAATATATAACTGGCGTGAACGACAGGGTTAAAAATAGACATGGACGATAAAAGAGAAGTGGTAGAAATATAGAGGTTGGGGAAATAGAAATCGTGATCACAAGAAGCGAGAATATAATGAACAGGAATATAAGAAATGAGAATGTATACCCAAACAACCTGAAGATGCAGGATTCAGCGAGGTTTACTGACGTTATGATCTAGGCGTCCCTTTGCCGATGTAGTGATCTCCATCAAAAAGCGATAACACCGAGCATGGCGTCAGTAAACTCGCCCGAAGGGAGGCCCTCAGTGCGTCCACTTCATCGTTAAATTCCTGTGAAATAGAATGACTATTCTTACAAGAATTTGCCTTGAACTGAACGCACTGATGGCCTCTGAAATCAAGCATCTTCAGGTTGTTTGGGTATAAGAGGTGGAAATGTAAGAATTTGAAATATAAGGCGCAGGAATAGAAGTAGAAAAAGCGCTAATATACTCAAACTCTCTGAACCCCGCATCTTCAGGTCGTTTAGGTATAACATAGCGCTATTCGAGATTAATATTAATCTCTCAGGACATAATCATACATATAATCAATGCCCATTTTAGAATCATGATCTTTTAATAAATGATAGTGACGTTTCCATTTTATTTGCTCATGGTAATGCCAAATAATACGAGGTTTCCACCACTGGCCATTTAAAAACCAAAGGCGTGGTAAATAAAAACCCCATGTTTTTTTTCGTACCCATTCTCTTGTTAGGCCGCCAAAGTCGGGATGAAGTAAACCTTGGGAATACAATGCTGAATTAAACACGATACTGCTTTCTTCATTATTTCGATCGTGAAATTTCGCATAACCATAGTTAGCACCATTCCTAAAAACGTCATTGACAGTATCAAGGTGGTCACCGGTTGTTTGTAGGACAGTGTGGTGGTTCGCCACATTTTGGTTCGGCAAATCAACGAGCGCTTTGACACTTTGATGTTGGAGCATGCCTGTTACACCTAAGGTGGGTGACATAACGTAGTTTCGATAGCCAGCACCCGATGCCTTCTTGGTATCGGCAATGATGCGGTTTCGTTTCTTCTTACCCATAGATTTATCTTTGAGTAACTTTCTATTTGTCACTTCAAACCGCGGCCTTTTCACCACACTATTGGCCTGTGAGGTGGGAAATAACACTGCATCATCAAACCCTTTTGTAATACCTTGGATCATACCAAGCGGCCCACTTTCGGCAGTTTTACCCGCAATGGCGCTGACCAAGGTCAAGGTGGGGATCGTGCTTTCCATCCAAGGTCGCCATTTCGTGCTGGCATTGCTTGGTACTAAGTCAACCAATATTGAGTTGTACCATATGTTCAAGTTCACCAGCCCCGCAGGGTTAATCGCAGGGTAAATAAAATCGATGTGATGCTCTAGTGCCGTCGTCAAAAACGGTGAGAGGGAAATATCCGAGAGTAAACCTAGTGCAAATTCAGCCACATCACTCCCGCCGTAGGCGGCATTAATGCCAACCTGAGCATCGATTTTCTCAGTGATAAATCGAACATCGCCGTAAAAATTATTCACCGCTGGGTCACTATGTGATTTCTCTGCCAACCCAAACATAGCGCTCGCCACGAGGCCGCCCGTTGAGTGTGTGACGACCACAATGCCACTGTCACCAAAGCAGCGACTGCCTTGATAAGCGACCTCAGATTGCACAACACCATCATTAACGCCCCCCATGGCATCTTTGATTTGTGACAGCACAGCATGAATGCCGACGTCTAGTCGTTGATTAGCAGAATACGTCACGACCAGATAGGAGTTTGAGGGCCGACCCACTGGGGTGTTTGGGTCGAACCCTAGCGCGTGTTTGATATGCAGATTCCAATAATTCGATGTCGCTTCATCATGGAAAACCCCACCTTGGTAAAAGGCAGATGAGTCGGTGGGCCATTTTTCTTGGAAGTTCGCAGGCAGGGTGACGTTCCCCTTAAGCGCTGCCATTTGCAGGCCATGAATGTAAACAATATCTCGCCCAGAAAACGGCTTCTCTGGGTCTCTCGCTAACCAATCGGACGGCGAGCATTTCTTACTGTCGTTTGAAATGGGGGTAATTTGTGAGAACGGAGCCGCAAACAAATCGCGTGTTTGCGCGAGCACGTCAGCGATGGCATCGTCGATAAGTGTTGCATCGTCATCAAACTGAGCATCTTCCGTTTCGTATTCCGCGAGCAAATCTAGCTCTTCTTGACTGTCTTTCTCGTTGTCTACCGACGCACACCCCAAAGGGGTGTCTCCAATGCCATCGTGATACCAGTTAATGGTTGAAGTATCGTGGTCGGGATAAAGCGCCTCGACAGCACCCAGCAAATATTCGAATTCGGTTTCGATGGGGCCTTGCGCGTCTGGGGCGGTAAAATCGACGATGTCATTGGTTGTGCCATCGTCATTGGTATTGTCACACGGCGATTGGTCTGTGCGACTTACGCACATTCGGTCAAGTAACACGACAGGGGGTTTCTCGTCATCGATTGGCACAACAGCGATGGCAATGGATTCAAAGTGATCGAAGGCCGTCCACGCCTCCAAAGGCACACGAAGCCAGTGATGCGTGTCGGGTAGGGTGCCTGTTAGGCCAATGACTGCCGTATGCGCATTCGGGTCAATACCAGAAAAATCATCATTGAATGCCAACACGTTAAGCTGAAACCCTGCGCCGGGTTCCAACGTTTTGAGTGACAGATTCACCTGATAGTTTTCACCTTGAATCAATGGCGCGTTGAGCTTCTGATAAATGACGAAGTGCTGATCCTTTAGCATCGCTGACATGTCATCATCGTGCCCTTCATCATACAAGACTGCTGCACTTTCATTGGCTGCATCCAGCGTGTTTTGTTGCCATTCACCCCGTTGATTTTTGCTGAGAAAACTGCCCTCTCTGACATGGTTTTCTTTACATTCAAAAGGGTTAACATTGCCACCAAGGTGTTGCTGGGCATAGATGATCCTATTCAGGGGCGACCGTTCTCCTGTTTCTTCATCCCTGAAATACCACGCATAACCGACATGTTCTTCTAGGGTTAAGTCTTCAAAACTCGCCTTATATTGGCACCCTAGGGGGATGTCCATTTGCCGACTAAACATCACTTTATGATGCGCAAACACCTCTTCCTCAGACGTAGCATCGCCTGTTTCGAGCACGGTCAGTGTCGCCTTATGGCTCGCAACGGGTGTGTTGCCATCACACGCCTTTTGCGTTGTTAACACATCACCAAGAGAAAACACATCACCAATCGAAAACACGAAAGCAGGAGAATGGGTGTTAACGACTGACATATCAGAGGGTGAAAAAACGGAAAATTTGCTTTTTTGTTGCTTCTCGTTAGCACTGCCACCAAACGCCGCCATCACTAATATGACGAAAAACGGAAATTTATACATCACTTCAAGCCCCTTAGTCATTCCAAGCCCCCTGATTATCCAAGCCGCCTAATCATCCAAGCCGCAACTATGCGCCAATCAATCTGCGGTATATGTATCTGAGTCTCCAAGAATGAACCAAAACGCACGTTAATATCACTGGCGACAACGACAGGTACATTCTTCTTACTGATGCCGTATACTCAGCGCTCGACGTTCAGTAAAAAGAAAGTCTAGGGAAAGGGTATGTGGGGACTGATTCGCAGGGGAGTGTTGCTGGGAACGACGTTACTGGCTCTGTTTTTCAGCGCACAGGGATTTGCCCAAGACACTTCCCTCAATGGACAGTGGCAGTTTATTCAAAGTCACACCTTGCTCTCTCCTCAAGACCTCTCCAAGGTGCAAGCGTGGCGAACCGTTAACGTTCCAGGCTTACTTAATACCAATCCCACAAATGGCCTGTACGGTAATTACAGAACAAGATTCAATGCGCCAATGCGCATCACCCATTCCGAGCGCCCACAAACGCTTTATATTGCAGGTATACGTCATAATGACAGGGTCTACCTCAATGGTGAGCGTATCGGCCAAGTGGGTCAGTTCACGAAAAACTGGCAAATTATCTTAGACAATCCTAATAATCTGCCGCGGGCTTATCCCCTCCCAAACGCATTATTAAAGCCCACTAATAATGAGCTCATCATTCAGATTCAACTCGGCTTTGGTCAAGCGTGGGGGGCCATGCTACCCGGTGGGGTTGGGATCTCAGGTAACGTTGAAATAGTCGATGAACACACTGCCACCAAACAATATACCCAAGCCGTTACCACGATCCATATTATTGACAGCATCATCATTTTACTTGGCATTGTCGATTTAGCGCTTATCGTTCTTCTGTTTAAATCAACGCTCCACAAGTTTCCCGAATTTATCTGGTTATTACTCGGTAGCGGGTTACTTTTCTGTGGCAGCTTACTGTTAGATATCGGTCATCTACAAGGCATAACAAACGACGCAACCAAGTTAACGCTTCTCCTCTGTATTTTATTTACCCCTTTGGTTAACGCGATCTTTTTTAACGTACAACAACGTCTCGCCACCCCCGCCATGCTGTGGTCAGTAACCTTTGGTGTGACTGTGTGTGCTTTCTTACTCTTGACGCCTTTTATCCCGAAGGAAATCAAACCCGCCGCCTGGCTAGTGTGGAGTGCTTTAACGGCACTGCTGTTTATCTTTTCATTGGTTTGCGCAGGGCTCAGCATCAAGCAAAAGCGTGTCGGCAGTGTCGCCATGTTGATGGGGTTGTGTATTTATATACTCTCTATTCGCACGCAGTGGCTACCGATTGAGGGGCTGTATAATCGCAATCTCGTCATCGGATCATTGTTCTTCCGCTATGCGCTTGTTTGGGCATATTTTTTGAAAATAAAAGATATTTCAGTGCGTTACCAAACCCTAACCCGACAAATGCTCTCAAGGCTAGAAGAACAGAAGAAATCGACTGCCCGAGATATTCACGATGAACTCGGGCAGTACTTATCGAGTGCCAAGCTACACCTTCAGCTCAGCGAAAAAACGGGGCAACCACAGCATCACACCTCATTAAAAAGCGAGCTACAAAATGCCATCGTGTCTATGCGTCGAATCATTGAGGGGCTTCACCCCGTGGTGTTGGAGAAGAGGAGCCTAAAAGAGGCGATTGATATGGACGCTGAGCGGTTAACAAAACGGAATCAGATATGCATTGAGGCCGACGTCGCTGACCTGACTGTGTCACTGTCCAACGCCGCGCACATCTATCGACTTGTTCAGGAATTGTTGGGGAACATCACTAAACATAGCCAGGCAAAGTGCGCTTGGGTCAGCATCCGACAGAACAAACGATCTATCATCATCCGTGTTGAGGATGACGGTATTGGGGTGGACCACCATTCTGCCGCGTCAATGAGCGAGGGATTTGGTCACGTTAGCCTCCACGAACGCGTTCAATTACTTGGCGGTAATATCGAGTATGGAATACCGAAGAGTCGGCAGGGTACGTTTGTTAACATTACACTCCCGATAGCCTCAGATTAATCGGCGAGCACGTGCAACCGTCACCGCTTCCGTGCGACTTTGTGCCCCGAGCTTTTCACAACAATTTCCTAAATGAAAACGTACCGTCCGCTCCGAGATATCCAGACGTTGTGCCACTTCTTTATTGCTTAAGCCTTGCGACACTTCTTTGAGCACACGCCCTTCCTGTGTGGTCAGATAGACAGTCTGCGCGTCGTTTTCAAGGAGTTTGATCTCTTGAACCAACCCAGATGACACAAACACCTCACCCGACACTACACACTCAATGGCATGCAATAAATCGTCAAAGGCAGCATCTTTAAGCACATAGCCCGATAAGCCACGCTTCAATAATCGAAGCGCCAAGTGCTCATTCGCGTGCATCGTCAATGCAATCAAGCCCATTGACGCATTATGCGCCAAAAGCGCGTCGATCAGCTCCTCGCTGGGTGGGCCGGGCATAGAGAGATCAAGCACCACAACATCCACCTGAGAAGCACTTGCCACACAACGCAGTAAGCTATCGCCATCAGGCACTTTGTCCACCAAGACGATATGACCCGCTGTCTCAAGCAGGCTTTCTACGCCTTTAATAAAGAGGGGATGATCATCGGCAATAACAACATGGATTTTTTTACATACCTCATTCATTGATAATCACGTATTTAATCCTTTGCCTAGGTAATACTATCGAAAAACAAAGTACATCATATTCTTGCCATAAACTGTTCTGATAAGTGAGACATTGGCCTATCACGTTTTTTCCATATGCAAGCTGTCACTTTTCAAGCAAGGAAAAACTCAAGTAAGAAAAAACGCGTTGTCTGAATCGTGCCTTTTTATAGGATGTGGATATAAACAGTGGCAGTCCGAATGTGTGGCTTATTTCGCTTCCGTGACTTACTCACGTTACCTCCCTCCAAAAGTGAAGCGTCATCCCCCTTGGTATAGGTATGAGTATGCAACAATGTGCATTAATCTAATGCTCTGATTTTTATAATAATATCAATAACAGATGACACGCAGACAATCACTGATGTATGTCAGAGTGACTGCGCCATCAAGGAAGAACAATGAACATCATCCACCACGGCGCCAAAGATGGCGTGACGGGCTCATGCCATCAGCTCAACACAGACGAAGGGAAGCTCCTGATCGATTGCGGGTTATTCCAAGGGGACGAGAGTAAACCGCTTAATATCGACTTTCCCGTCAAAGACATCGATGCCTTGCTCGTCACCCATACCCATATCGATCACATAGGCCGTATTCCTTGGCTGTTAGCCGCGGGCTTTCGCGCGCCGATTTACTGCACTGAAGCGACAGCCCAGCTGATGCCGATGATGCTGGATGACGGATTGCGCCTCCAACTCGGCATGAAGACACGACAACGAAAGCGCGTGTTGAACTTGATTCGCTCGCTGATACGTCCCATAAAATACAACACGTGGACAGACATCAAACGTGCTTCTACTGCTTCTACCCAGATCGCCTCCTCCTCCAAAAGCAGCGCCTCCGGCCCGATCAATTCCACCATCGCCAGCATTCGCTTTCAACCGGCGGGGCACATTTTGGGTTCGTCGTACATAGAAGTGGATTTGCCAAATGGCGAGCGCGTTGTCTTTTCTGGCGATCTTGGTCCGAGCAACACACCGCTGCTGCCTGATCCCATCTCGCCAGAACGCGCAGATGTTCTCGTGATCGAAAGTACCTATGGTGACAAAACCCATGAGTCGATCGCTTCCCGTGCCGAACGTTTAAAAGCGCTGATCAACCGTTCACTTAGTGATGGTGGTGTGATCATCATTCCCGCGTTCAGTGTTGGCAGAACCCAAGAGCTGCTGTTCGATATCGAAAACCTGCTTGCCACATCCTTAACCGACGATGAAAAGCGCACTTGGTCGACAATACCCGTGATCCTCGATTCCCCAATGGCAGCAAAAGTGACGGAGCAATACCGCGCTTTTAAATCCTTGTGGAGCCAAGAAGCCAAAACCATCTTGGATTCAGGGCGAAACCCACTTGCGTTCGATCAATGCATTACCATCAATACCCATCGAGACCACATAGGTTTGGTCAACCGCCTCAAACAAACAGGCGAACCCGCCATCGTGGTCGCCGCCAGCGGCATGTGTAACGGCGGGCGAGTGCTCAACTACCTCAAAGCCTTACTGCCGGATAAACGTACCGATGTAATTTTGGCTGGTTACCAAGCCAGAGGCACACTGGGGCGTAATATTCAGCGTGGCGATACACGCATTAACATCGATGGAGAAAACATCGCCATTAACGCCCACATCCACACCATGTCCGGCTACTCGGCCCACGCAGACAGAGACGATTTGCTCGCCTTTATCGAAGGCATAACGCACAAGCCAAAAGAAGTCCGCATTGTGCACGGCGACAAACACGCGCAAGAAGCGTTAGGGGGGGAGGTTGAAGAACGGGGGTTGGCGGAGAAGGTCGTGCTTGCAGCAAAATCGTGAGATTTGAGATTTGAGGTACGAGATGCGAGATACGAGATGCGAGATAAGAGATAAGAGATTAGAGAGAAGAAGTAAGAGGTAACGAGAAGGTGCAAGGTGGCGATTTTAGCCGAAGAAGGCAAGATTACTCGATGAGAGCGAAGTGCTCGTTCGAGCCTGTAACAGATTCTGTGTAACTGCCATTTAATTAATATGCTTTTCGAGGCGCTCCCCGAACTCGATAATAAATCGACTCATCGCCTGACGCCAGTTTCGAATCGGCATCGTCCATTTCTTGCTGGCGTCCTTGATGGCCAGGTACACCATCTTCCTTGCCGCATCATCACTTGGGAATACTTTTCGCTTTTTGATAGCCCTACGGATAACGCTGTTGAGCGATTCAATCGCATTGGTGGTGTATATCGCTTTGCGAATATCATCAGGATAATTGAATAACGTATT
>NZ_FOWR01000052.1 GCF_900115495.1 Enterovibrio norvegicus DSM 15893
CCATTGCGATCGAGTTTGACGGTACTCCAAGAATGGGTTCCGATAAGGTTCACGAAGTAGGTTTTGAGCTGTTGCTGAGAGAGATTATCCGGCGGACAATCAAAGAACATGGCGATACGCCGTACGGCACGGCTGTAGGCATCAATGGTGGCGGGTCGTTTGCCTTGTAGCGTTAAATTATTGAGGTGCTGTTGGTAAAGCGCATCGAAGTGCTGTTGTTGTTGACGGTTCATGGTATTTCTCCTGTCCGCTGCCCGATTGGCAGGGTTGAGAGAAACGTAGGCGGGATATTCTATTCTGCCGCGTAGCGGCTTCGTTCAACAAGCAATTTAAGAGGGATTCTGGACCTCCCCCGATTTAGTGGACACGTACTTCAGTCCATAAAGGGGGCCTTATGCCAGCCTACAAATCAGGAAAAAAGACAGCGGAATATTCACTAGACTTTAAACGTAAAGCGGTGGAATGGAGCTTTCAAAGTCACCGTACAGTGAAGTCAGTTGCCGAAGCATTAGATATCCATCCGTTTATGCTTTCAAAGTGGCGACGCGCTTACCTAGATGGAGTGTTTGGTATGCCTAAAGTCCCTCCAAAATCGCAGAATAAGCCAAAACCACAAGACGGAATATCTACATTAAAACAGCGTATTGCAGAGCTTGAAGAGGAAAATGACATCCTAAAGAAGTGGCCACGATTTCAAGCAGAACAAAGACGCAAGCCTTCCGATTCATAAAGACGTTCAGTGGGATATATTCCGTGAAGCTGATGTGCCTGCATCTTAGTGTGTCGCGCAGCGGTTATTACGCGTGGCTGCAACGCGCTGTGTCTAAGCGCGGAGCACTGCGGGGACAGACACTGTAGGTCCTGGCGCACTGCGCGCACTGCGGGGACAGACACCTCAGGCACTGCGGGGACAGACACCCCAAGTCCAGTCCTCCCAAGTCCTTTATATCAACTGCTCCATGGCTATGGAGCAGGCTATTTTTTTAGGGGGATTGTGAGCGATAATGACGGTGTTATTACCGATGCTGGCATTCTTCCTGTCTTAGGTTTTTTTGGGTATATGGTGCGACTTAGTATGATAGAAAAACTAACGACAACTGCCCTTATTTTTTCAATGTAATTATTAGACCCAGCAGGGTGAAAATTGTGCTTACAAAAGCAAGCATGACAGGAGGATGTGCATCAGTATGTATAATGACATGGCTCATCGCAAAGAAAGACCCAATTGATGCAGTCACCAGAGTGAGTGGCAGAACCCAAAGCTTTATGTTTTCTTTTGAACGAAATTGAAACACTAATAGTGCCAAAGCAGCAAACGCTAACGCAATACTCATCCCTCCGAAGGCGCGCATTAATGCGGTAATCAATATTTGGCGAGCACTGCGGGCGAGCACTGCGGGGACAGACACCCCAAGTCCAGTCCTCCCAAGTCCTTTATATCAACTGCTCCATGGCTATGGAGCAGGCTATTTTTATAGGGGGATTGTGAGCGATAATGACGGTGTTATTACCGATGCTGGCATTCTTCCTGTCATAGGTTTTTTTTGGGTATATGGTGCGACTCAGTATGATAGAAAAACTAACGACAACTGCCCTTATTTTTTCAATGTAATTATTAGACCCAGCAGGGTGAAAATTGTGCTTACAAAAGCAAGCATGATAGGAGGCTGTGCATCAGTATGTATAATGACATGGCTCATCGCAAAGAAAGACCCAATTGATGCAGTCACCAGAGTGAGTGGCAGAACCCAGGGCTTTATGTTTTCTTTTGAACGAAATTGAAACACTAATAGTGCAAAAGCAGCGAACGCTAACGCAATACTCATCCCTCCGAAGGCTCGCATTAATGCGGTAATCAATATTTGGTACTGATGAGGTACATGTGACCAATCGCTTCCTACTGCAACGGCATGGTAAGGCATAAACTCACCTTTAAAGCTATACGTGATACCAATGGCGAAAATTGAAAATGTAGGAATGAGGTAGCAGACGAATGCTAACTTTTGGTATTTACTCATAAACCGCTCCTATTCGTATATATTTCTAACACCGTACATGAAGGAGGTGTGTGTCACCACACAGTAAAACTTTCTATGCCATGAAGCCTAGAGAACATGCTAAAGCGCGTTTTATACATGGTAGCTAACGGGACGCACACCCTCAAAATGGTAGAAGATCTCCTCATCTATCTTTCTACTATTTCGCCCAACAACGTCCCTTCCCCTGAGCTTTGAGCAGGAAAATAGAAAACTCGCTGAAATCATGAGGAATGGGCGTATTACACGAAGGCGAAAGCCACCAAAACGGTGGTTATTCAAAAGATGGCTATGGTTTTGGTTATGCTAGTTTGCAGGAAGTCGAAATCCACAAAGACGCTTTCTCCCAAGTAAGGGTAAAGCGTCTTTGATGGATGACTCAGTGCCAATTAAGGTGCCCTTTTCTACATGTTTATACGCATCAAGCCATTCAACAGAATCAAAACCTAAACGGTTGAGTATTTCGGGCGTTCGATTGTCGATATGGCCGCACTTGTCTTCTCGGCATTGGCGTCCTGTCCAATCAACAAGCTCTAGATAATCCATCAACTGAAACGGAATCCCCTCCGGCATGTTTTCTCTGGGGTTTCCAACAAAAGGGAACAAGCCTTCTACGTCTGTTTTATCATTTTCGATGGCGTTAATTCGCGCTTTTACGCTCGTAAAGCTGGACGTTTCTGGGGTATCTGCAATCGCTGCTCTAACAGGATTCAAATCCACATAGGCCATGGCCGCTGCAAGGGCTTTTTCATCGAGCAATGCTTGGCTTTTAAACCGCCCTTCCCAAAAGTGCCCCGTACATTTGTCTTCACGGTTGGCCTCGGAGGCAATGTGCTGATTCAACAACCGCATAAACCAACTGATGGATGTTAATCGCTCCCGCCATACCTCAATTATCTCACCACATCGCTCCGTTTCAGCCTCTGAGAGTTTATCGCCCTGCATGAAGCGCTGAACTAATGAAGGTCCTTGATGAAACGCTAACCAACGTTCGATAACATCATGCTGAGTCAAATGTTTGGCTTTATCCGCATTGATATGAAACACCACGTGATAATGGTTACTCATGATAGCGTAAGCACAAACATCAATACAAAACGCACCCGCCAATGCAAACAAGCGCTTTTCAATCCATTCACGACGGTGCTCGTAACTTTGCTGAGCGTGTTCGTCGTAGCCACAGAGAAACGAACGACGCACACAGCGTGAAACACAGTGATAGTAAGGGGTTGCATCGATACTGATAAGGGATGAGCGTGCTTTTGTCATTATGATTTGAAGTGAATCGTCATTGAGCGATGCGAAAAGCATATCGTCCAACCACCAAGTATTCATCTTTGCTTAACACTTTTGAGCCTAGAAACACAGCCCATTGAAACTGAGTAGATTATGATTTTCTTTGAGTGTGTGTCCTCTTTGCTCTCGGATTATGATTTTCTTTGAGTGTGTGTCCTCTTTGCTCTCTGTGCTCTCTGTGCTCTCTGTGCTCTCTGTGCTCTCTGTGCTCTCTGTGCTCTCTGTGCTCTCTTTACTTTTATTGTTTGGAAAAGGCATTTTGAGGGGATCCGCTAGATGCAGGCGTCATGCCTCTGCCATTTATACAGAGTTAAGGAATGTATCCAGATATGGCATATTTAGCTTGTTTAAGTTCACAGTATTTTTCTTAACCATTTGATAAATTGAACAAAAATGAGACTGGAGGGTTACTAATGGGAACTGTAATAGGTTTTATTGTTCTAGCTGCTATGGATTGGTATCTTGTTCGTAAAACAGGACTCCATATTCATCAATGGATTTCCAAAAAATATGAAGATCATTTGTCGAGCAAGGAAAACAAAGAATAGCGTTTAATGAATTATGAGACAGATAATTCAATAAAGACTTTACCCGCTCACCCTATCGGTTTATGACTGCCTCCCGAGAAGTACGGAAATAAGCCCTGATGTTCAATGTACTGAAAGATATAGGTGAATTGGCTATCGGCAAAACGTATACCCGATGCTCTTTGACGATGAACACTCTGAAGGGAGAAGCACTCTATATCTTGCTCACTGTCGCTTCGTCTAACCGCTCCCAAAAACGAGGAAAATCCCCAAAAAAGAGCGGACCCATTCGGTCGCCCTTTTTTCTTGGTCTTTCTCTGCGTCTCGAAAGCGCCCTCAATCAAAGTCAAAGTCAGGCACGTATTTCTTCTTGAACTGCTTTAAGTCGCCGTCTGCGGATGCATCAGCCGGTAAGTCTGCGTCTTTAGGGGTGATGCGGCTGCATTGGTTGTTGTCGTACATCAGGTTGATGTGTCGGCATAGGCCATACAGGCTGTTGTAAATCGAGTGCTCGTTAATGCCCATCTCATTCAGTTCATAGATAATTTTGTCTTTCAAATCCGGCATGATCGGCAGTTCGGTTAAGAGGGACTGCAAACCGTCTTCGTCTTCCAACGCGGTGAACTGCGGCTCGCCGTTTTCTAAGCGTGAAGGGTGCGCGGTGAGGCGCTTGTTCTTGTATGGAGAGCCAGGGTTGACGGGCATGATGTGCAGTTGTTCTATCTTGAACGGGTTCTCATTAATGCCCAGTGTTGGGATGTCATCCGCGATCAACATATACACATGAGGTTGAGAACCAGGGCTGTGGCAGGCATACCACAGCGCTTCGTACGGATCGACGCTCCAATCCAGCAAGCGCGTTTCTAGCCCAGCATTGTGCGCTTCTACCAACAACTGACAGGTGGTTGGGTTAGGCAAATCAATGTACTCACGGCCATAGAGGTTAATCACGGCCAGCATATTGGCTTCGGTTTCGCCAGATTTTGTGATGCTTCGAGCCACTTGGGGGAGCAACTTACTTCGAATGTTGGGTTGGCCTCGGTACAACACCGTTTTGTGCTGCTTTTTGATGTTATCAATCGCAGCCGTGAATTTGGATAAAGAGTCGATATAGTTGATATGTTTCATGAAACCCTCGTTATCGAAAAGCCAATTCGAATGGTTGTCCGTCCTTGCTCTCGCTATCAAAGTGAGCGCGGAACTTACGGTAGTATTCAGTACGGATTACGTTTAGCGACCATAAAAAGCACTTAAATGAAATTTTTTATTCCGATTATTGAAGAAAAAGCTAGATTCAAATATACAATGCGTCAATGGCCATCATCGGCTTTGATGCATAAAATCCCAACATCGGTGCACTCACTGTTACCTTTCATTTCTGGCTCTGACTATTACTTACAGACAGTTCGTTCTGCATCACGGTCACCGCGATCACGTTCACGATATCGTCGTTGCTGCACCCCCGCGATAAATCATTCGCGGGCTTTGCCAACCCCTGTAGCAAAGGGCCTATCGCCACTGCACCACCTATGCGCTCTGCCAACTTGTAGCCAATGTTTCCCGCTTCGAGATTTGGAAAAATCAGGACGTTGGATTGCCCTTTCACGTTCGAATTCGGCAGCTTCTTTTTGGCGACGTCAGCAACAATCGCCGCGTCTAGCTGCACGTCTTCATCAATGGCGATGTTGGGTGCTTGTTGCTTCACCAACTGCGATGCCCGCACCACCTTGCTGACAGATTCATGTTGTGCACTGCCGCTGGTCGAGAAGGACAACATCGCGATTTTCGGCTCGACCATCAGCAGGCTTTCGGCGCTCCTTGCTGCCGCCAGCGCAATGTTTGCCAGCTCTTCATCGGTAGGGTCGATCACTAAGCCACAGTCAGAAAAAATCAGACCGCCTTTTAAAGTGTGGAATGGTTGGCACAGCATCATCAAAAAGAAGCTCGACACAATGGTGGCTTTTTTGTCTAACCCTATGATTTGAATCGCGCTGCGTACTACGTCTTTCGTCGTGTGCGTTGCACCCGCCACAGAGCCTTCCGCCATGCCTTTTGCGACCATGAGGTTGGCAAAATTGATGGGTTTCCGCGTTTCGACTAACGCTTGCTCACGCGTGATGCCCTTCTTTTGACGCAACAAAAAGTAGTGTTCGGCGAGGTCACCCGTCAATGGGCTGACATCAGGGTCAATCACATCAAAATCATCAAGAGGAATGTCGGCGGCATCGGCGGTTTCTTGTATGTTCGCGCTGTTCCCCACCAATATGATGCTGGCAATCCCGCGCGTTTGTACCTCAAATGCAGCGTGTAAAACCCGTTTGTCTTCGCCTTCACACAACACGATTCTTGAATGCCGATCCTTTGCTTTCTCGATGATGTTGTTCATGGCTTTCATGCTGCACCGCCCAGTGAGTATCGATTATGAATATCAATTAATGAAACGTATCGTTTCACAAATTAAAATAGCGAACAATTAATAACCACTTTTTCACGTGCGGTCAATAGAAATAAGGAGGAAGCATGATGAGAAGGCGAATACGAAGAGGTTTGCATTGTGTGTTTTGGTTCTATTTCCATGTACACCTGTTGTTCAGAATGAAACACGTTTCGCGTTAACCCCTTGTTAAATCCAGATCACATAAACCGCTAAAAGAAGGGGATATTTGCGCTTCAGAAACTACGTAGTTTTTGCGGGGTATAGACGATGTGCTGAAAAAAATAATCAACCACTTGCAACCAAAACCAGTAAAAACCTTACGTAGATATACGGAGATTTTGTGCCGCCAGCCCCCTCTCTTTTGTCGTGCTACGTGCGAAGTAACACGGCTATTTTGTTAACAAGATGTTTCGCATTCTTAAGGTCGAACGCAACGATCAAAAGGATGTGAATCATGGTCACTGTTACCTCAACCGCGAAAAAAGTGCTGCTCATGCTCGGCACGGTCACACTGCTTACAACGGCAAGCTTTTCTTCTTTTGCTGCCGACAAGGTTTACCGCTTAAAGCTTGCAGAAACATGGGGCCCCAACTTCCCCATTTTCGGTGATGCCACCAAGAACATGGCAGCGATGGCAGAGAAAATGTCGAACGGTCGTCTTCAAATTCGTATCGACTCATCAAACAAGCACAAAGCGCCGTTTGGTGTGTTTGACATGGTAAAAGCGGGTCAGTACGACATGGGACATTCCGCCTCTTACTACTGGAAAGGCAAAGTCCCGAACACCTTGTATTTCACCACAATGCCATTCGGCATGGTCGCCTCTGAACAATACGCATGGTTCTACCACGGCGGCGGCATGGCACTGATGGAAGAGGTGTATTCCCCGCACAACTTGCTGTCATTCCCAGGCGGTAATACTGGCGTGCAAATGGGCGGTTGGTTTCAAAAAGAAATCAATAGCGTTGATGATCTGAATGGCCTGAAAATGCGCATTCCCGGCTTTGCGGGCGAAGTACTCGCCAAGCTAGGCGCAAGCCCAACCAACATTGCGCCGGGCGAGCTCTACACAGCGCTAGAACGCCGCACGATTGATGCTCTTGAGTGGGTTGGCCCTGGCCTTGATTTGCGCATGGGTTTCCACAAAGTTGCCCCCCTTTACTACACAGGTTGGCATGAGCCAGCAACGGAATTGCAGTTCCTGTTCAACAAACGTAGCTGGGACAGACTGCCAGAAGATCTGCAAGAAATCTTGCGCGTTGCCATGCGCACTGCCTCTTACGACATGTATATCCAAAACGCCCATGCCAGTGCAGAAGCGTGGGAAACCATGTTGAATGAGTACCCCGATATCCAAGTGAAGCAGTTCCCAGAATCTGTGCTTACTGCGATGAAAACCGCCAACGATGCCTTGCTCGCTGAACATGCAGCGAACGACGCACAAGCCAAGAAAATTCTCGATTCACAAGCGGAATACCTCAAGAAAGCCCGCCGCTGGACCACGATTTCAGACAAGGCATACCTCAACAGTCAGCAGACCGCTGAGTAGCCTTTTGCGCCGAGCAATTGTTCGGCGCCTTTTTCGTTTTGCTTGAACAGGATGTCTTATGCAAAGCCTCATAGTTCTGGAACGGCTCATAAACCGCATCGCCGACGCGCTCGGTTGGATAGCCAGTTCCTTATTTCTCTTATTGATGCTCAATGTATTTTACAACGTGGTAATGCGTTACGCCTTCGACAGCGTGTCTATCGCACTGCAAGAAATGGAATGGCATTTGTTTTCTGCCGTCTTTTTATTGGGCGTGCCTTACGCCGTGAAAGCAGGCGGACACGTGCGCATTGATGTGCTGTATGAACGCTGGAGTGAAAAAACGCAGGCACTTGTTGACCTACTCGGTTGTGTCCTTTTCCTGATGCCGTTTGCGGTTCTCATCGTTTATTTCGGTATCGACTTCGCCAATGAATCTTTACAACTTGGCGAAAGCAGTGGCGACCCCGGTGGTTTGCCGCATCGCTGGATCATCAAAGCCATGATCCCGCTTTCCTTCTTCTTTATCGCCGTCACCGGGTTGGGGTTAATCCTTAACGCCCTCTCGCGTATTCTTCGCCCAGCCGTATCAGGGAGTCTCCAATGATTGGCATTATCATGTTTGTTGTCGCCCTGTTTGCCTTGCTGATCGGCTTTCCTGTTGCCTTTACATTCGGTGGCATTGCGTTGCTGTTCGGTGTGTGGGCAGAAGGTCTCGATATCTTCGCGTTCATGCCGTTTCGGATCATGAGCATCATGCAAAACACCGTGCTCATGGCGGTGCCGCTGTTTGTATTTATGGGCCTTGTGCTACAAAAAACACGCCTTGCCGAGCAATTGCTTGAAGCCATGGCGCGCTTGTTTGGTGGCGTGCGCGGTGGGCTCGCCATTTCGACCGTGTTGGTCGGTAGCCTGCTCGCGGCATCAACCGGCGTGGTGGGCGCATCTGTCGTGGCAATGGGCTTAATTTCATTGCCTGTCATGCTCAAGTACCAATACGACAAAGGCCTCGCCTGCGGCACTATTTGTGCGTCCGGCACCTTGGGGCAGATCATTCCTCCATCTATCGTGCTCATCCTGCTTGGCGATGTGCTCGGCATTCCCGTCGGCGATTTGTTCCAAGCTGCCGTTTGGCCGGGTTTAATGCTGGTCGGCGCATACATTCTCTACATCCTCTATTTCGCCTTTCGCCACCCTGAAGCCGCGCAAGCCATGGAGCCCGTTGAAGGCCAATCACGCAAAGAAGAAATCATCGAAGCCTTGAAAGCGGTCATTCCGCCGCTGGCACTGATCATCGTGGTGCTTGGTTCAATTTTCGCGGGCATTGCGACACCAACAGAGTCTGCTGCTTTGGGCGGCATTGGCGCGATCCTTCTGTCACTGATCTATCGCCAGTTTTCTTGGAAACTGCTGTATGACAGCGCCTTTGAAACCGTCAAAGTCACCGCCATGGTGTTCGGTATATTGCTCGGTGCGACCGCGTTTTCCATGGCGTTTACCTACACGGGCGGCGACTATTTGGTTGAAGAATGGATGCTGGCGCTGCCGGGTGAAAAATGGGGATTTTTGATCATCACCATGCTCGTGATTTTGCTATTGGGCTTCTTTATCGACTTCGTTGAAATCTGTTTCATCATTGTGCCGATCCTTGCCCCTGTGGCGGAGCTGATGGGCATCAACATGACGTGGTTCGCGATTTTGATTGCGATGAACTTACAGTCCTCCTTCTTAACGCCGCCGTTCGGGTTCAGCTTGTTCTACCTCAAAGGCTGTGCCCCTGATGGGATAACAACGCGGGACATTTACCGCGGTGTCATGCCCTTTATCTTTATCCAAGTGGCGGTGCTTGCCAGCATTTTGCTCTTGCCAGAACTGTATGGATTTTGATGTTGGAGACGAGCTAAACCCTTCGCGAGTATCGCCTATGGCTTGACGAATATTGGTAATTCTTGCAACAGTTTGTGGCGGCTTTATACAAGGCAGAGGCTTCGATGTGTAGCAGGCCTACATGAGAAGCCGATAACGCAGTAGAAAGTCGCCACAAACGCGGCAAAAAGGGTTCTACACTGAGGGGAGTCATTGAAGTCACGCACGGAGAGCAGTGGATGACACTCAAACTTAAAATCATTTTACTGACGGTGATCCCGCTGATTGTCATCAGTTACATGATTGGCTGGATCACCATTCAGCAAGCGGAGTCATTGGGAGTGAAAGAGGTTTCCACCTTTCGCGCCAGCATGCTCTCCTCCCGTGAGCAATCGATCAAAGATTACGTGAACCTCGCGACACAAAGCATCAAGCACATTTACGATAACGCCGATGCGAATGACGCGGAGGCTAAACTCCAGGTACTAGAGATCTTGCGCGAGATGCGTTACAGCGATGACGGCTACTTCTTTGTTTACGATGAAAACGGCTACAACCTTGTTCACCCCATCATGCCGGAGCTTGAAGGCCAAAACCTCATTGGCCTTCAAGATTCAAACGGAGATTTTCTGATCCAAAACCTGATTGCCTCCGCCAAAGCAGGTGGCGGTTTTCATGAGTACCTTTGGCACAAACCGTCTACCGATGAAATCGTGCCCAAGCTCAGCTATTCCGTGTGGTTGCCGAAATGGAAATGGATGGTCGGTTCCGGCTTGTACATTGAAGACATTGGTCATCAAATTGAAGAGGTGAAAACCTCGGTACAAACCAGCATCAACACGACATATCTCGCCATCATTGTGGTACTCATTACCTCCGTGGTGATCATGATCGTGATAGCGTTGGCGGTGAACCTGCACGAACACCGCATTGCCGATATGCGGCTCAGGGAACTCGCCTACCGCACTGTCATGATGCAAGAAGACGAGAAAAAGCACCTCTCGCGAGAACTGCACGATGGCATTAATCAGCTATTGGTGTCCGCCAAATGCCACTTGGAGTTACTGGCCAAAAGCGTGCTCTATCGAAACGAAGACAGCGAACTCACCCACCTTCAAAAAAGTGAACGTTCGTTGGTGATGGCCATCAGTGAAGTACGCCGAATGTCTCGAACCCTTCGCCCAACCACTCTTGATGACATCGGCCTGACCGCGGCGCTAGAAAGTCTCGCCACAGACTTTGCCTCTGCCACCAATGTTCAAGTCGATACTCACCTCGACCAAATTGATGCCACCCTGGCCCCGGATGTGATCACCACCTTGTATCGCGTGGTGCAAGAATCCTTGGTGAACGTTGAAAAACACAGTGGTAGCTCTCTCGTTGAGCTTGAGGTGACACAGCTTGGTGAGCGCCTACAACTCATTATTCGAGATAACGGCATCGGCTTTAAGGTGTCAGACGCACTGAAAGGTCGCGGCATTGGTTTACGCAACATGCGAGAGCGCATCGAGTTCATTGGGGGTGATCTGGAAATCAGTTCTAGCACCGCAAACGGCACGGAAATCATGGTGTTGTTAGACTTATCAGTAATCACCAAAGACGTGTAATCAGAGACGTTACGGGATCTGGGTGTTCAAAGATTTACAGGAGTAGATAAGCCATGCGCCAAGACACAGACGACATTCGCGTATTACTGGTAGACGATCACCGCGTCGTCATCGAAGGCTTTATCGCAAGGCTGGAAAGCGAACCGGGTATTGCTGTCGTCGGCACCGCCAGCAATGGCGTTGAAGCCCTCGAACAAGCCAAACTGCTTGACCCTGATGTTGTGCTCATGGACATCACTATGCCAATCCTCAACGGCCTAGAAGCCACCGCTTTGTTCAAGCAAGAACACCCCAACACCAAAATTCTCATGCTCACCATGCACGACAACCGCGAATACATTCTGGAAGTGATGCAATGCGGCGCGTCCGGCTACATCCTGAAAGATGTTTCCGCCGAGGAAATGGTCAAAGCCATTGAAACCGTGCATTCCGGCGCAAGCTACTTCTGTCAATCTGCCAGTAAAGCCCTGTTCAACGCCCCAGAAGAGAGCCCAGTAAAAACCACCACAAAGTCTGTCCTCAGCCGCCGGGAAATCACCGTACTCCTACTCGTCACCGAAGGGAAAAGCAGCAAACACATCGCCCAAGAACTCGACATCAGCGTCAGAACCGTCGAAACCCACCGCCAAAACATCAAACACAAACTCGACATTACTTCGACAGCCGAAATGATCACCTATGCCGTGCAAGCGGGTCTGATTGATGGGGTTGGGTGATGATTGAAGGTTGAAGGTTGAAGGTTGAAGGTTGAAGGTTGAGGATTAAATGTTCATGAGAACGATGAAAAAAGCTGATAAAAATCCCGCCAAAAAGGCGGGATTTTTTCTGTAAAGACGACACAAAATTAGAGAGAAAAGAGAAGCATGTCGGCATTACCGTCCGTGTGTTGATAGACTCAATTAATATTGATCTTCAAGCTCTCATCCACTTCCAAGCGCAGGGCGACGGAGCGTTCTTTGCCAACTTTTAGGGATTTTCCATCCCCCATACGGCGCATGTTTAGGCCGAGTGAACGGAGCATTCTTTCGCAGCCGACGGTAGTAACAAGCACGTAAGCGCGGATGTCGTTTTCTTGGGCGAAATCGTAGAATGAGCGGATGAGTGTGAGGGCGTTGTTACCGAACCAGCCGTTGGTGTTTTCGTAACTTTCTTTTGACGTCGTGAAGCGCGAGATTTCCCAAATGCCCTCTTCCATTGGCGCTTCTTCGCCTTGCAGCAATTGGGGGAACACATCTTTCAGCATGTATTCGCCTTGTGTTGGCATGGCACGCCAGCAACCAATCACTTCTTGGTTTTCTTCCGTCAGTGCGACGTAACTGGTTTGATCCATTTCATCAAAGTTATCTGACTCCATCTCTTGCGTTGAATCGACTTCCCACCCTAGGCGCTCTAGAAAGCTGCGATGACGTAGACGGAAGATATTATTTAGAACAGCAGGATTATTGAATTTTGATTCTGGTGTCAGGGTAATTAGCTGGCTCATGGTTATTCCTTCAACTTGTCATTGGTAATCGTTTAAGGCGATTGCTTGAGAACGAGTTCAAGGCTATGGCAGCACCCAATTACCAGTAAGCTGTCGGAAATTACAGTCGCAATGAGAGAGCGTTTATCCTCATGATATAAATCAATTAAATTACTAAAACACCTTAAACCTATCACTTGTGACAGGGGATATTTTGCAAGCATTTTTCTATTGTTGAACTATGCAAAAACGTGGCGAAACCGCGTTGTGAAAAAGGAAGAAGACACCTTGGATAAGCCATACAAAAAGCGCGTATCCGCGCAAAAGATGCCCAGCCGATTAGAAAAAGAAAAGGCAATGCCAGATGAATTAGTCATGGCATTAAACAAAGCGAAAGCGCTTTCGAGTCGTAATGGCGTTGCTTGGTTGATGTTCGAAAAAAATCAGCTCATTGCGAGTTATAGTGGCTTTGCGGGTGACCCCATGTTTGCTTCTTTAGAACGATTGGAGCCAGCAACACACAAGCGTCACCTTTATATCTCTTCCCCACCACATCGCCATTCTTACAAGAGCAGCGAACTGGAAGAAACGGCAGAAAAGTGGGAACTTGATGTGGTTTGCTTCCCTCAACTGTCTAATGCCATGAACAAAGCATTGGTGGTGGAAGCGCATGAATCGAAAAATTACACACTACACACCCCAGCGTTGAGCCCAAAAAATGAATCGATATTCTTTGGACCTGCAATGCTTGAGAACCACCAAAGACCTTGGACAACCTGCTTCATCTCAATGAACAGCCAAGGTCAGGGCGTAAAATACGATCATTTTTTATCGGGCTTTGGTGCAGAAAGTACCTTTCACCATGCGTTGACCAAGCACACCATTGTGGCTATTCAGAAAAGCCTGACCCAATCAGATTCCCAGCTACACGCAATCAAAGAGAAGTGCTATGCCATCGACATTGAAAATGCAGATGCCCTTGCTCAACTGCAGAGTAAACTCGCCCGAGGCGGACAAAGTTCACTCGTTACCTTGTGCGACTATGCGTTCTTCTGCGCACTGGCAGACGCAAACACTGTTGATGAATGTCGAACCTATATGGCCTTAACCGAGTTACCCAACTTCCAGCCCTCACCTATATCAATGGGTGAACATACAAATACTGTCCCTAGCCTTTTGGGTTGGAAAGTGACATCTACGCACATTTTTGATGCTGGCGTGCTGATCCAAATACGTCGAGCAAACCAATATAACCAAACAACGTAAAGAAGCGGGATTCAGGTTATTTGACGATAATCGCTCGTCTTTCAATTAATTGACATAGTCATAACGATATCTCAATCCATTACTGCTGGCGTAGAATCCATTTGTCATAGATAAATAAAACGAACAGGTGTTTAATGGATATTTCAACAGACTTCACAAATTGTTATTAACATTTTTATTCATTACATGTTTAAAAGAGCGAAATTTATCATTAATAAACACACACCTTCCCTTTTATCCACAACACAGACATTCCGTTTACGGGAATAAAATGAGAAGAGTATTTGCTTTACTTTTCTCACTTTAGATTCATTGCTGACATTCTCTCAACTAAAGCCCAAAAAGTTGGCCTTTCGATTGACGATTTCTGGGAGCGAGTGCTATGTTTTCGTGTATTGATAGCCTTACAAAGTAAGCAACACAGAGATCTCTGGCCCAATTGCCCCATTACTATTAGCTGAGTTGTCTTCAGCATATGAAGATGTCTAATTCGTTTAACTTAGCTCTTCACGTCAAGGATGAAAACGTCGTTTTTATGGATACCGATCAGCTATATGCCATTATTGAAGAATTAGATGGTGTGCAAAACAAAGAACAACTTGAGTCATTATGTGAACAATTCTGCAAGCTCGTTGAAATTCCCTATTATTTATTTGGTGTCATCGAGCAAGAATCACTTTATGCCCCTGTCATTCATACGTTTACTAATTACCCCGCACCATGGTTAGAAAAATACTTTCAACAGAATAAACAACGTGTCGATCCTGTGGTGAGTTACATCATGACGCAGCAAGCACCGATACGTTGGGATTCCCTTGTTCAACGTGAAGAATTTCAAGCGCCTCAGCAACAAGAGCTGATGGCACTCGCCAGCCAATATGGCCTGTGTAATGGGTTCACCGTACCGATCAAATCTGCATCCGGCGATTTTGTGTTACTCAGCATGGCGATTGGGGATGTAGAAAACCAATGTGAAAAGCTCAACGCCGCCATCCCTTTTGCCCATACACTCGCTACCCATCTTCTTGAATGCTACCTCACCATGAAGATCAAAAACCAAGGCAGTGAAGAAGTGTCTCTGACGAAAAGAGAAACCGATTGCTTATTTTGGGCAAGCGAAGGGAAAACCGCGTGGGAAATCTCGAAGATCATTAATGTCTCTGAGCGTACCGTCTTATTCCATCTTAACAACTGCACCAAAAAACTCGCCGCTTCTAACCGTCAACACGCGGTTGCACTTGCAATAAAAAAAGGGCTGCTCAAACCCAATTTGTAAATACTGGCTCTTGCCCGTTTTATCCAACAAGCTCACTTCCAAACAAAAACGCGGGCCTCATGGCGCCGCGTTTATTACATCGAAGAGTCGAAAAAACTAACTCACACGTCGCAATGATTCCGATGCCAGTTCCTGCTCAATGTCTGTATATCTTCGTTTCATCTCGTCGATGGAATCTTGCTTACCCACTTGTTTCACCCCGGCTGGCGTGACCAAATATTCAGCGGGGAACCCGTGCCCAATGAACAACCCGGGGGAGCTAGTGATCGCGTACGCGCCCACTTGATGCACCACTAAGTAATCGCCAACAGCGAGAGGCTCAGAATCAAACTTATCCGCGATAATGTCAGACGGTGTGCACAGTGGGCCAACGAGGGTGTACCGCTGTGTCTCTGCTTTTGTTTCTACTTCTGTCTCTAAGCGACTTGCGCCAACCGTCATGCTCGCGCGATCTGGCAGTGCTGCACATGCAATGTCATCCAAGTTCGTGCTTGTCGCCTTGTCGATGAAATAAGGTTTTCGCATCAAGTTCGCAAACGCCGTTGCACCGTGAAATAGGTTGTAACCTCCATCACATACAACAAAAGTTTTACCGCCTGACTGCTTGATGGATTTCACCTGAATCACGGCCTTACCGTGTTCACCCACAATAAAACGACCACTTTCGAAGAATAAGCGTGTCGCCCCTGTTTTCTCTATCAAGTTTTGCTGTAAGGACAATAACGCCTCTCGCATCGGCTCGACAGATAGCGCCTTTTCCCCTTTGTAATAAGGAATACCAAAGCCACCGCCCAAGTTAAGCGCATGCAGCGGCAAGGCAAAACGCGTTTGTAACTCAATCAAGTAATCACACAGTGCTGAGAAGTTAGCAATAAAACTGTCAGGGTCGAGCACCCGTGTGGTGGCATATATGTGTACGCCAGAAATGGCAATGTTATGAGATGCTGCCAGCGCCAACAGAGACGGTAAATCCTCCTCCGTGATGCCAAATTGCGATGCCGCACCGCCCATTTTCATTGAGCCGCCAGAGATTTCCACGTTCGGGTTTAAGCGCAGTAAAATCGCCGTGTCCGAATCATAGCGCTGTTTCAGCGCGCCCAGTTCCACCAATTCATCGGCGCTTTCTACCGCAACAAAAGCAATGTTGTTTCGCGCACATTCCGTTAAAAGTCGCGTGGATTTATACGGGCCAACACAGCCAATGTTGTTCGGCGCAACGCCGCTTGAAAGTGCCACATCTAGCTCAAAGGCGCTGCTCACATCACAGCCCAACCCTTGGTTCACAATGGTGTCAACAAGTGACGGATTCGGGTTCGCTTTCAGGGAATACAACACGGTGGCGACATCCGGCAAAGTCACGGCTTTCAAGCGGTCGCATTGCTGCTGGATCCCGGCTTGGTCATACACATAAAACGGCGTATGAGGCATCGAAGTATTTAACATCTTGAACGTCCTATTATGGGGGCTTTCCTTTAAGGGTTCTTAAACTCAACGTAACTCAGGCAGCGCTTTGCAGGAGCGTGATGCACCATGTCTACCGATTCCAACTTATCGTTACTGGTGTTGATCGTGATAAGGCTCAGCACGTTATGGCACGCCTTTTCAGCGCGTAAGCTCATATAGACAAAGTATTCAAGATACTCTTGGTTGCGTTCTTCACGCAGAAATTTGAAGTGGGTGATGTCATCACTTTCCTCAAACACCCATGGGCTTCCTGACAGCTCATGGCCGTTCAACATGTCACGCAGTTCCTTTTTGTCGAAACTGGATTTTGCATTCACAAAAGGCACCACCAGCAAGAGCGCAAGAAGATAGCGTTTTTTCATTCGAGTTTTGAACATAGACCTAAACATATTTCCTCCTTGGATATGATGAGAATGCGTCGATTCCCAGCGTCGTATCTACACAAGCAACCTGAGAAGGTTTGAATTCAGATTGCCTAGGTACACACCATCGCATATCAAAGGAATCGGGCTAACTGTCAGAATTGACAGCTGGGTGAAGAACAAATAACCAACAACAATGTGAGTCATACGTTCGCAAGTGGATAGGCACTATGACCCAATTGAATTACTGGTCGGACACAGCAACCAACAGAGAGCCTGTAGAAACGACCCTCTCCCATCTCGGCTATGACGCTGGCTATGTCGGCATCATCAAGAAGATATTCCGCATTGCACAAACGCCAGTATCTAAACTGTCGCCGCAGCAATATTTGATGCAAGACGCCTTTTGTCAGCGAACCGAGCTGCTGGAATCCGACGCACTCACCTACACCCACACAGGGCAGGAAGTGTATCCCTTTGGGCAGTCATGCTTGCGCTCGCTAAACCGTTCAAGTCGCGGAAATGGCGCGCTGTTTGGCTCAACCGCCTGCAATTGCGCGTCCACGTTCAAAGTCATCGACCTGTATCGCCGTCGTCAACAAAGTGCGGATAACAAGGCATCGGCGAGGAAACGCCACGTGATTGTCACCTGCGACACCGGCTTCACGCCAATCCTCAAAGACATTCCCGGCTCAACCGTCACAGGCGATGCACGCAGCGCGATTTGCTTGGATGACGGCGCAGCGGGCGACTACCAATTAATCAGTTACGAATCGCAGGTTTACCCCGCCCATTTTGGCGGCGCGTGGGAAGACGAAGAAAAGCATTCGGTCTACGAGAAAACCTATAAAGATCGGATTGTTGCGCTGATCGAACAATCATTAGCAGGGCTAGCGTTGGATGCAGAAAGTCGCATCGCCATCGTGCCCCACAACGTCAATGTGTACACCTGGAAAGCCATCGAGAAGAAACTCAACAACCCGCAACTTTCCTTCTTCACCGACGGCGTGGCTGACCACGGACACTGCTACGGCAGCGATGCCTTCATCAACCTACAATTGCTCGAACAACGCTACGCAGAGCAAGACTCAGCAGAACAAGACTGTGCAGAGCAACACGACGCCCCCCATTCGCCACCTCACCCGATACCCGATTACTTCCTGTGTGTAACCGCGGGTGTGGGTGGCTTTTTTTCAAGCGTGACGCTGAAACGGACCGATACAAATAAGGACCCGTCTTATGACTAACACTCCCTCGAATGAGCGTGTAATCGCGCACGACTCAACGCCACAAGGCACATCACTGCAACAAACCATTGTGGCGAACATCAACAAATACGGCGATAAAACCGCGGTGCGGTATCGCAATACGACTTACAGCTATCGAGGCTTATTGGTGCTCGCCAGCCAACTCCGTGACATGCTTGCCGCGCACAGTGGCATCCAAAAGAACGTGCCGATTTTGACATGTTCGCGCTCGCCACTGTTTGCCAACTTATTCAATTTGTTACTCGGGTTAGAAGGCATCCCTTACGAACCCTTGTCGCTCAATGAGCCGTTCGATCGCGCCATTGCTAAAGCGAGTAAGTGGCAGAACTTCGTTTTGCTGACAGATAGCCAAACCGAGAGCGAGTTGGGCCCAATTTCCGCCCGCGCTAGCCTCACGGTGATTGCCGACGAAAACTTGTCTTACCGTACCCATTCGCGCCCTGAAAACGCAGGAGAAAATCACCTTTCCCTCGATGAGTGCGTCTACATACTGTCAACGTCAGGCTCGACGGGCGTGCCAAAGTCTGTCCCGATAAAAAGCCACAATCTCGATGCCTACTTGTCTGCCGCCACGCGCTTTTTCGGCGTCGAACAGGACGAACATTTCTCCGTGATCCACGATGTCTGTTTCGACTTCAACATCCATGAATTGTATTTACCGATCCACAATCATGGCTGCCTGTGCATTGCGGATAAATCTGACTTGCTCAGCCCTGCCACCGTCAGCAAATTCGTTGAACGCCACGGCGTTACCTTCTGGTCTTGTGTGCCCTCTTTCATCAACCATTTAGACCACTTACGCAAGTTCAACAGCAACACCTTCAATCGCATTCGCAAAACCATGATTTGCGGTGAAGCGCTGACGTTAGTGATTCAACAAGCATGGCGCGCCCTCGCCCCAAACAGCCGCATTTTTAACTTGTATGGCCCGACTGAATGTACCGTTTCCGTTTCAGGGAAAGACATCACCTTCCCACAGCAAGACGACATTCGAAACGGCGTGCTTACCATTGGCGAAGCCTGGGACAACACCCTGTTCTACGTGCTCAATGAAGGCCACATCAGTCAAGAAGGCCGCGGGGAATTGCTCGTGGGTGGACCACAAGTCTTTGATGGGTATTTTCGCGAAGGCAGCGTCTGCCGTGAAAAGCTAGTGGAAGAACCGCAAAGCGGCCAATTGCTTTATCGTACTGGCGACAACGTAGAGCTCTCGCCCAACAAGCCGAATCACTACCTCGGACGCGGCGACGATCAGTTGCAAATTCGCGGACATCGCATCCAAAAGAACGAAATCCTGCACCTGATTTGCCAAACCATTCCGTGCTCCAACCTCGCCGTGGTGGAAAAGAATTCCTGTAACGGCACCACCATCGGCATCGTGTTGTTCATCTCAGGGGAAAACCTGCAGGAAGTTGATATTCGCCGCCGTTTGGCCGCCACACTCCCCAGCTATGCCCTGCCGCTGAAGATCAATATCGGCCCATTGCCGATGAACAAAAACATGAAGATTGACCACAAAACGCTATATGCAAACGTGAACCCAGAGGCGGAAACCTCATGAGGATCGAAGATAACAACAGCGTAGCCCTGTCGATAGACGCCATTCGCGTGGTCAGGCCGAAGAAAAAGCTCGTGTTGGTGGATGACTTTGACGCCGTGCATTGCACCTCGTTCAACGCCCACATTCTGAAAAAGATGATGGGCATTGAAACCGTCAATTTGCTGCCAGAGGGCGTACCGCACGATGCGTTGATGATGCCGCTGGTGTCTCTTTCAGATGCTCAAACCTACGAAGAGTTCGGCAATGATGTGGAGCTCCGCAGCGCCAACACCGGCGCGATGCGGGCACAGTTCGGTCACTCTGTTGACCGTACATTGGCGCGCATTCACAACCTTATGCCGCTTGGGCTAAGCAACGCCAATCGCTGTGTGTCGCTGTTTAAGCAACTCGACATGATTGCGCGTTCCGCCCCTGCACCGCGTCAGTATTGCATTCACAATACCGAACTCGCATTCAGTAAAGACATGCGTATCACCCGTGGCTTGTCTGTACAAGGTGACAGCAACACAAGTTTGCGATTGAGCCACACAGACGATCCAAAAATTCGGGTGAGTAGCGTGCATTTGCATTACGACCGTCGCTTTGCACGGGGCATTTGGGGCGACAACGTCGAAACCAAAACTTACGAAGAAAATTATCGGCAGAACATGCATCAGGTGATCCACCGCGCGTTAGACAAAGCGGGCGTCACCCTGTCACAGATAGACCACTTACTCCCACACAATATCAACATCAAATCATGGCGCTTTCTTTGCCAATCGCTCGACGTGTCTGAATCGCGTTTGTTTTCGCGAAACATACAGACCGAAGGTCACTGCTTTTGCAATGACATGGTGATCAACCTCAGCGATGCACTTGAAGCATTTGCCCATGAAGACACACCTCCCACCGCAGAAAATCCATTGCGTTTTCTCGCCGTGGCTGCCGGCGCTGGCGGGATGTTCGGCGCCTGTGTGCTTGATGTCATTCAGTTAGAAGGATTACGCAATGAGAGACACGCTATATAACGTCATGGTGGAAGCGGCAGACCGTATTGCCGTTCTCGACCAAGATAAAACCTTCCGTTATCGCGACGTCTTAGACGATGCCGCACACCTGCACGAGCAGCTAAACACGGCGGCGAGAGGCGGACCAACGGGCACGCACATTATCATGTCCGCCGAGCGTTCTTACACCAGTGTGGTCATGTACGTGTTCAGCGTGGTGTATGGCTATACCCTTGTTCCCGTGACAGCGGAAATCGACAACCGATCGCTAACCCGTTTGATCAACGAACTGCCAGTCGCCTTCTTCTTTACTGACACACTGACGGATAAGGGCACGTCGCGTTTACTCGCTGTTGCACAACAAGCCTCTTGCCCAACATTGGTCGCTGAACGAGGCAAACCTTTGAGCGATGGGGCGTTCCATCAGCCACTGCCACCATTGAATAACAGCCGCGAATGGTTAGCAGCACCCAGCCAAGACAACCCTGATCTGTATTTGATTTTCACCTCAGGCAGCACAGGTAACCCAAAAGGCGTGAGTGTGGAAACCCACAACCTGCTTAATTACCTAGAGGCCACACGGGACGAGTTCGGTGTTCATGCTGACGATGTGCTGAGCCACATTTCCCCGCTCAGCTTTGATTTCAGCATTCACGAGATCTTCATTGCGCTGTTCAATCAAGCGGCCATTGCCGTGCTGCGTGAAAACGACAAATTCAACTTCTCAGGTTATCTCACCCGCCATGCAGTGAGCGTGTGGGCATCGGTGCCTTCTACCGTGGCGTATTTGAACAAAACCCGTCAATTGAACCCGAACCAATACCCTGCGCTGCGATTGGCGTTTGTTGGCGGCGAACCCGTGCAACCTTCGCTGCTGCACACGCTCACGCAAGCAGCCCCCAACTGCACCGTGTATAGCTATTACGGCCCAACCGAATGCACCGTCGCCATGATGGCGTGTTTGTACGACCCCACCAAAGAATACGCCCAGCACATGCCCCTTGGCAGACCGTTCGGCGGGCACCGTTTGTTAATCCAAACCGAAGCCGACGGCAAGTTTCATGCCACAGGTACAGGCGAAGCCTACATTGCCGGACCACAAGTATTGAAAGCCTATTGGAATAACCCTGAACAAACCGCGCTGCGTTTTTCTTATCACCCTGAACACGGCTACATGTTCCGCACGGGCGACATCATCCGCATCGAGGAAGACGGTAACCATGTGTTTATCGCACGCCAAGATGACGACATTAAAATCGGCGGATATCGCTTTAACACTGCCGCCTGTCGAACCTTTGTGGAAGAACAAACCAATGCAGAAGATGTGGTGGTCACGCCCTTTTCTCACAGCAACGAAGGCACGTTCGATCGCCTTTTAGTGGTCACCGTAAACGCCGAGATCAGCGAAGCCGCGTTAGCCCGCATCTTCCGCGACCAATACGATAACTATGTGCAGCCGCACTTCGTCAACGTTTCGGAACTGCCGATGAACCGAAACGGCAAACTCGACAAGAAAGCCTTGATGGAAAAGGTGGCCTGCCATGTTTAACGATTACCCACATTTAATGTCCCTAATCAAAACACAGCCGCCCACACAAGAGGTGTCACTCACCAATATCAAAGAGGCGTCGGTATACGAAGAAGCTCTGCGACTTTTAGAAAAGCAGTCACTGAGCAAACGACAACGCATCGTCGTGTTTAACCGCTTGGTTCCCATAGAAGGGAAACCCACCAATGTCGCAATATGGGCACCTAAACATGCTGTCGAAGAAGGTTCTGATCCATTCAAACCCACCAAGCCCATGCGCTATTACCTTACACATAAAGGGGAAGCGATAAGAGCACGCAGTATTCAGGCAAAGTCCGATGTTCAGGTAACCAAGTTTTGCCTACTACTTCCCGGCTTTAACGGCGGGCCGTTCGATCAGTTTCACCTTGCTGAAGCGCTCGCCAAAAAAGGCTATTGGGTCATATCCGTGGGCTGTTACATCAATCCGGAACTCAAGCCGAGTGATGATCCGGACAAAATCGCTCTCGCCCTTGAAGACGCTTACGCCACATACCCAGCGATATTACAAACCTTCACCGAACTTACCGGGCTCGCTCTCTCTGCCGAGACCTTAAGTGAAGTACGTTATGTCTCGTTCTCTGCTGGCATTTACCCTTTATTGCGTGCCATCAGAAAAGGCCATTGTCCGAAGTGGCAACACCGTGTGTTACTCATGGCGCCGGGGTTATCCGCCACCCCAGGGCAGGCGAAATTGCTGACACAAGCACCCGTATCCCGTATGGACCTGATTCATTCAGAACAGGACACACACCCCACCTTTGGCGACCCCCTGCATTACTTAACCTTTTTTGATGCATCACGCACCCAACTTCACTTGCTGCCGAAAGGTGAACACTACGATTTCATTCATCTTCCGTTGTCCGTCACCAAAGACGCGAACACCACGCCCACGGGCGGATTCACCCAATCTCAACACGAGCACGCGGTAAAGCAGGAATGCTTGGCGGTTCTCGACAGTCTGATTCATGGAGAAACACGATGAGCTCAACAACCACGCAAGTCCCAAATAGCCGAGATGCTCACACCATCATGACCAACATCAATGACGTGTACACCACCCCAACGCCCTACACCGCGTTTGATGATTGGGCCAGCTTCAGCCCTGCCTATGGCGACAACATTTTGTCTGACCCACAAAGCGCGATTGATCTCGCGAATGACTTGGTCGCGCACTACACCAATTCTGAGTTTCACAAAATGGCACCAGAGCGCGCGGACGATCTCGAACTGCGCTCTGTCAGAGATATCATCGCCCGTTACCACACGCTGAACACAGATCCAGCAGCCTCCATCACACCAGTGGGTGGACGTTGCCGCGACCTTGCATTACTGGTGTGCAGCCAGTTTCGCGCCCAAGGTGTGCCTGCTCGTCTTCGCTTTGGCTTCACCCACATGTATTACGACACCAAACGCGCGCTGGCCGACCACGTGGTGGTGGAATACTTCGACGAAGGGCGCTGGAAAATCCTTGAGCCACGCGGCAGTTCGCGTTTGATGGCACATCAAGATCTGGGCATTAACCCCATCGACGTCGACCCGAAAAAATTCATCAATGGACCGCGTGCGTGGCACAACATCCGCAACAAAAACATGCGTGCAGAATGGTTCAGCGGCACCACGCCCAATGCACAAATGGGCTTGTGGTACGTCAGAAAAATCATGCTGTTTGATTTGGCGAGCCTGTGCCGATACGAAGCCGATGTGTTCGATTTGTGGGGCTATTTGACCGATTCAAAACCCGGCGTGATGCCGAAGTTCAAACCCCATTTAGACGCGCTCGACAACATCGCCGCGACAGATTTTCTGGATGAGCAAGCCTTCGCCGAATGCTATCAACTGCTGGTCCAAGACGAGCGCTTTTTACCAGACGGGGAAATCAGCGTGTCGCCCACCCTTGGCAAACGCTCAACCCTGTCAGTAAGGAAGGAAGACTATGTTCTATATTAGTCGCAACATCACGGCTGACGCGCCGCGGGTGCTGAACGTGTTGGACGACCACGATGCGCTGTTCCTGAGCGCATCCTCCGCCAAAGTGTTTAGCCAATGGTATGGGTTCAAAGAATTGCCCTACTACGACCACACGCCCTGCACCGAGTATTACCAGCAGGCATTGCAAACCTACGTGGAATCGGATGATGCGAAGGACAGCGGCACGCCCAAATCTCTCGCTGACACTTACGATGCCGTCGTACACAACCATACCGGCGCGTTATGCGGCGTGTTCGGCGAGCGTGTGATGCTGCGAAGCAGCCGCGCCACACTCAATAACGACGACCCAAAAGACAGCAATTGGCTGCCCTTCTCCTCGTCTGCCGCCAAGTGCGCCACGCCCATGCAGCTGATGAAATACTTCGAACGCAACCGCGCCCTCAACAACATCTTGTTGGTCACGGGTGACATTGCAGACAACGTGGACATGCGCGTTAATCCCGTTGCTTTGAGTTCAGACACCATCAACATGGTGAAACTCAGCCGCACCCCGAGCGATATCTCCGTATTGTCCGTCGCGACCTTGTTCGACGGCCAATTCTCCGGCGGGATTTACCTTGAATCTAATGACGGCATTCAAGAGAAGTACAACGCGTTCTACCAAATCAACGTCGAGAAAGTGGTCGACCGCTGTTTGAAAGAGGCCAACCTCACCCGAGAAGACATTGACGTGGTGCTGCCACACAACGTCAACGCACAAACATGGAAGAAATTGGCTGCAAAATTAGGCATTTCTATTGATAAGGTTTACACCAAAAACATCGCCCGATATGGTCACTGCTTCGGCGGTGATCTGTTCGTTAATCTCAATGATTTGTACAACGAATTAGATAGCCCACGAACCGTCACCTGCTTAGCCGTTGCGGCAGGTATTGGTGCCTCTTTTGGTGCCACACTCTTCGGCATATCTAAAGGAAAGGAAACTGAATGAGAGGTCGATTGAAGAAAATGAGTATTTTTCTGATTTCCACTATCGTCGTGCTCGGCGTTATCGTGTTGGCAGTTTTTCTGCTGCAACGCCCGCCCGTCGATCCCGCGCTAGAGAAAGGCCTAGAGGTCTCTAAATTCACCGTGGAAGATGCAACAGGCCAAACCGAACTTACCGCCCAAGTGTGGCAACTTCCCCCTGAGAACGCAGAGCCGCCAAAAGGCGTGATCTTAATGTCTCACGGGTTTTCTGCCACCGCAGGCACATTGCGTGTTTATGCCGCCCAATTGGCGCGCGCTGGTTATGTGGTCGCCGCCGTCACCCATGACGATCTCAAAGGTTTGCGCAGCGGCCTGGTAGAAAACGACCCCATGGTCGCAAGGCAGCGCCACTTGCAGCTATTGCTCGAACAGCTTTACGCGAGCGATGAACAAAACACCCTGCGCACGCTACCTGTTGGCATCTTGGGTTACTCCCTCGGTGGTTATGCCGCGCTCACCAGCACCGCATTCCCGCCAGTGCTAGACAAGCAACCTGCGTTTTGTGAAACCCAGCCACGCGGCGAAAACATCTTGTTGTGTAACCCGCGCTTTAGGCAACGCATTCAAGCGATTTTGTCTCAAGAACCCAACGCGGCAGCACGAAGCCAAACACCCGCGATTCCCGCATCGGCCATTGCGTTGTTTGCCCCAGCTTACACGCAGCTCGTTGACATGGCAGACCAAGAAAACACCCCTGCCGTGTTTCTTGCCAACGGTCAGTTTGATGAATACGTGAGCCCAACGGACATGCAATCCCTCGCGCAATCGCACAGCTACATTAAAGCACACAAGGAACTGGAAGATGCCGGCCACTATGTGTACCTGCCTTCATGCCCTTGGCCGCTCTCCCTCTTTATGGAGAACTGCAAAGACCCAAAACCGATAGAACGCGCACCCAAGCAAACTGCGTTAGCGAACGAATTGGTGGCGTTTTTTGATGAGAACTTGGTGGGGGCGAATTAGGACAAAGCTAGTTAGAACGAATACTGAATGGCGCTAAGCATGTCTGGATAGATGTGCTTGGCGTTGGTTCCTCACACTGCCAGCCACGAAAGCAATTCGCATATTGGGACTGTTTTTTTTGACCCTAATCTGTATACACTTTCTGCATAGCCGTCGGGACGATTAGTGTTTCTAGTGATAAAAGGTAGGAAAAACTATGCCTAAATTGCCTTTTGGCCTTTCCATCATAATGGGTATTTCTGGATGCACATTTCATCCATCCGCCATGCATGTAGATATCACCAATGTTGAAATAACTAATCAAAAAGCCCCGTCGATAGCTCGGGAAAATTTAGGCGACGTAAGGCTACCGACCGTTGAAATAAGTTTGACTGGAAATGCACTTGTCTATACCACCGACAACAATCAATTGAGTCAGTTTCGCTGTGAAGTTATGAACGGCAAAGAGAAGCTGGTTCGTTATTCAATGGGACAATTAGGAGATTTTATCTATCTTGATAGTGATGGAGTCTGGCAGGATTTTTCCCTAAGTGACGTTGAAGATTCATCGTCGAAACTAACCAGTTTCTCAGCTCTCGTTTATCGAGATCTCAAGGTCGTGTTTTATGCTAGAGAAGCCGATTCCAAGGTTGGAAAAACAACCCGCCATGACTTGCTGTCGTTAGATTTCACACATGTCCAATGCAATGTCGTTGGTGTGACTTGGCCGATTTCCCTGAACTATTCGAATGACATTATCATCACCAAAGCACAGTTAGTTCAGAGTTATCGTGATTTCTTGCTCAAAGAAAACATGGCAGAAATCAAAGACATTTTAGCGACTGAAAGGCAACTTCTATAGACATAAGCACTTTAAGCCAGATTGCTGCGGGGACAGACACTCTAGAAAGCTGAGGTATTCCGCCTAAGCCGCAAAAGATCGACGGGGTACGCCGCGATTTACTCCGGCATTCTCGCCAAACAATATTCGGAGATGGCCAAGTCTAATTTAGCGATGCCTGTCAAATCACAGATTGTGATACCAGGACTTGGCCCTCGAAGCACATCTCCTAATTCAATGGGCGTAAATGCCTCCCCAAACATATCGTCGGATATTCCCTTTAGCTCACCCAAGACGGCAGACTGACTGATGTCATCGCATACCCAACGGTTGCTTTCTAACACCAAAGCTTCTTCCAACTCCCGCTTTTCTGCGCTATCAGACCCCATTGCAACAATCAGAAGATCACGAGACTGACGAGTACCAAGTACCGCCTCTTTATGCAGCACAGGCGTTCGACTGGTGGTTGCTGTGATCACCAAATCGGCATTAGCCATTGCAAGCGCCTCATCCGTAAAATAGGCCACCTTGATACCATGCGTGTCTAACGCCCAGTCGACAAAACACTTAAGACTTTCGGTGTTTCTACCAAAACATCTGATTTCTTTGGGTTGCCTTACGAGCATTAGCGCAGAGAGTTGCATTCTCGCCTGTCGTCCTGTTCCGACTATCACCGCGATGTCGAGCGTTTGAGGGGCAAGTAAATCGATGGCATACCCGCCCGCTGCTGCTGTGCGTATCTGGGTCAAATAGCCATTGTCTGCAAGCACCGCCTTTAATTGACCCGAGGCTGAGTCATACACTGCGTTCATACCGTGTGTCTCGGAGACATTGCCTCCGTTGGGGCGGTAATTGCCCGCCATTTTCACCACAAAGTGCTTTTTCAATGCCGTGTAAAATGACTTCACGCACAGTAAGCCATTCAACGGTGCCAACATCATCTGCTGCACAGGAGGTTGGCAGGTAAATGCAGCACCCTCTGACTGAAATGCTGCACCCATTTCAACAATCACATCACTATTTAGCGAGACAATGTTGCGAATGTCCGCTTCGTTCATAACCACCATATTCCCACCCTTTATGACTGCGCGGAAAAATCACGGTTACGCCCGCTGACAACGCAAAGGATCTGTTTTCCCTCGCGCCTCTCCCCGTCGGTCAAGGCAGCTGCCAGCGTAATCGCGCCGCACGGTTCAGTTGCGAGTCCAAGATAGGATTCCAACATGTTCATGGATGCACGAACCTCATCATCGGACGCTGCGATAAAACGGGTAACATTTCCCTTCACTATCGGCCAAGTAAGCTCGCCCGGCATTGGGTGTGGAGGAAGAATCGCATCACAGATAGAGGGGCCAGTTTGCGCATAATGTGTCCGTTGGCCTTTGTTCATCGAGTTAAACCAAGGCCGAGATACGTCTGATTCCACCCCCACTATTTCACAACGAGGAAAATGTTTGGCAATGGCTATCGACACGCCAGCGAGGTACCCACCGCCAGACGCTGGTACGTAACAATAGTCAGGTGTGATATGTCGGCTATGACAATAATCGACCATCTCAAGACCACTTGTACCCTGACCCGCGATAACTTCTGGATGGTCATAGGGCCGGATCAGAGACAGTCCCTGTTCTTTTTCATAGTGTTCGGCAATCGCCTCCCTGGTTTCAGTTTCAGGATCAAACAAGACAACATCAGCACCCAATAATCGTGTGTTCTCAATTTTTACAGCGTTCGCTGTCTTGGGCATGATGATGACACTTCTCACGCCAAACGTTAGGCCTGCATAGGCCACCGCCTGCGCATGGTTGCCCGTGGAAAAGGCAACAACGCCTGCCTGTTTTTGTGCGTCAGAGAGCGTCGACACAGCATTGATTGCCCCTCGAAGCTTAAATGCACCTGTTGGGCATAAGCAGTCGGCCTTCATGAAAACAGATCCCTTCATGTGCTTATCGAGTAACGGTGACGAGAGCATAGGGGTAACGTCCATATAAGGTTGGATATTGTCTCTTGCTTCAATCAACATCTGATAGTTCATTTACCTTTCCTTGATTCTGTTTAAAGGCGCGAGCACCAGCAACCGATGTTCCTGCATAAGTGATTTTGGCAATGTCATTCCACTATTTAGAGTCTAGAGCGTGACAAAACGAAAACAATCAGGATTTCTCGCTAACACACTTTAGAAAATCTTAACTATTATGGTGAGATAAAAGGAAACTATTCACGAAGGTCAAGGCAAACAACGATGCCAATATTTCCATCAATGAACGGACTGCGTGTATTTGAAGCAGTTGGGAAACATCAGAGTATCCGACAGGCAGCCAAAACACTCCACATCAGCGAATCTGCGGTTAGCCAGCAAATTAAAAACCTCGAAGAACGTTTGCAGGTAAAACTAATTGAAAAGGTTGGGCGAGACATACAACTCACCGAAAAAGGCGCGCTGTTTTACCCCTTCATAAAAAACGGTATGGCTGCCTTTTCGGAAGGGCTCTGCGCACTTGAAGAAGCGCAAAGTGATCAATTAGTCACGATATCAGTCATCCCTTCTATGGCGAAATGGTTGATACATAAGCTCCCTGATTTCCACCGCTCCAACCCTGGCATTCGTGTCCGTGTGCATTCAAGCAATACACAAGTTGATGAACACAATGTTGAGGTAGATTTTTCCTTACGATTCGGTTTAGGCAACTATAAGGGCATGGTGGCGACACCAATCTTGCACGACAAAATCGTGATAGTCGCAGCGCCATCAATAATGACAAGCGACAAAGGAAAGACAGAGCATGAGAACGCACTTTCTCTGCCTTGGCTGGGCTATCACGCCAAAGACATTGATGATATCAATCACGCTATTCAGAGGTTTACAGGGGATACAACTCAAAATATCGCGAAATTATCATCCGAAATTGATGTTAATGACGCAGTGTATGTTTTAGAAGCTGCAATATCCGGTCAAGGGATCGCCGTAACCAGGCACACGATGGCAGTTCAATATTTGGCATCTGCACAGCTTGATTGCTTATTTGAAATGCCAACCTTTACCACATTCAGTTACTTCATTGTTCACCCCAAAAAACGACCTTTATCTAAAGAAACGGACATATTCAGCCGTTGGCTAAAAAACAACCTCATTAAAGATTTTCCAGAGTTGGCATTTTATTAGCGTCATACCCAAATCGCATCAAGGCAAGGCAGTGCAGGGGCAGATACTGGCAAACCTCGCTATATCTATTGGAACCTTCTACCCGCCGTTCATTGCCACGGTGCTGGGGATTGATTGCTGCGAAGACCGACACTCAACATCGATGGCATCACCGATCCTGCTCTCCGTATCTATAACCCCTCTAACTGCCCCATTGAAAAGTGTGGAGAATCTAAGAGCCATTTCACTCACGCTTCTGGCTCTTTCTCTTATCTCCTATCTTGATACTCACAATCTCACTTTCTTGTGCCTTACCCTTATCTCGATACTCGCAATCTCACCTCTCGCAACCTGTTCTCCCCATTTTCTTAACCGAATCAGACTATTCCCAATAACGACGCATTTTCCCACCACCGCCTTTGCTAGGTTCAATCTAAGTGGCTTTCTTTATTGCTGTTTTGTTAGAGCGCTAATACAGAATTTACGTTTAACACACATCAAATAAGCATCTGCTTTCACAACATAATGATGACCAAATAATTAATATAGGCGCATACTATGAGTTGTTTGATAAGGGTAGCTTTCATTTTTGTTTTATTGTTTCCTACATTTTCAATCGCAGCAGATCTCCAAAATTTCACCGCTAATTTTTTGTTCACTGACTCAAACGGTGCAAATCCCATTCATAATCGAGCCATTTGTAAATGTGAAAATATCTATCTAAAAAACGTCTCGACGCATGGGGTGAATAACACCCCAATAGGTAGTGCTCTAAATACGGGGGTTTACAAGGTGTTTCGCCGCGTACCCTATCAACTTATTGCTACGTTTACGGCGAACAGTTGGTCTTACGGTGAAGTGAAAAGTATTCAGGTATGCCAAAGCTTTACGGGGGGTGGGCTTAATTTAAGCGTTCAGCATTACGGCTCAGGAATTGCCGCAAATGGAGAGAGAGGCGACAACATAAATTTATCCACCTTTAAACCCACTGTGCTTACTACCCCAACGCCAAGTACACAAGCATGCCAAGGTGAGACGGTTCAACTGAACGCAACAGGCGCAGATTCTTATGTGTGGTCGCCGTCAACGGGGCTAAATTCAAACACAATTCCAAATCCGACTGCCACGCTTATGTCTTCCCAAATGTTTACTGTTACAGGGTCGAAAACATACAACCTTGCGAATATGTGGAGTCCATCTTCTTTGACGTGCAGCAGTTCTCGAAGCGTCACCATTAACGTTGAGAACATTTACGCGTGTGACGCCGGAAGAAAGGGAATGACTTGGCAAAAGAACAGTCATGGTGACGTTGCGACCGTTGTTGATGTCGGGTGTGGTAACGGTGCAGACAAATGCGATCCCATACAAGGAGATACTTTGTGTACGGAGGTTAGACCCGTGTTGTGTATCCATCCTTCTAACTTCGCTAAACCAGAGGGCAACCTTGGAATCTATCAGCCAGGATGGCTAAATGAACCGAATAAGTATCACAAGTGGTCTGGTGGCGTTATTGCTACGTCCCCACCGGTTTCTCCAGAGGCGGAAAACTTTGATTCAGTGACTGAAGTGAACAAGTTCTGTAAAAAGACATTTGGTGAAGACTGGCGCGTGGCTGAGTTTCATGATGGCTGGGGCTGGAATTTCATGGCGTATGGAAATCCAATCAATACCTCTCGATTTTGGGTAAACATCAACGATCAGATAAATGGGAACTGTTGGATAAATTGATCACGACTCTCGAGACGTGATTGCTGCGGGGACAGACACTCAAAATCGGTGGCAGAGACTGTAACTAATTTTGTGTAACTGGCTATCACACCATACTCTAATGAGAGTTAAGGATAGGCAGATGCGCATGAACAAGAAAGAACTCGAAGCTTTCGCAAAGGAAGCAGCCAAAGGTATCAAAACACCTGAGGACTTGAACGAATTTAGCCAGATGTTGAAAAAAATCACCGTCGAAGCAGCGTTGAATGCTGAAATGGATGAGCACCTAGGCTACGAAAAACATCAAAAGTCGCCATCAAACAACAGTCGGAATGGCACGAGCAGCAAACGTGTCAAAACCGAAGAGGGCGAATTTGATCTTGATACACCGCGCGACCGCGATGGCTCCTTTG
>NZ_FOWR01000087.1 GCF_900115495.1 Enterovibrio norvegicus DSM 15893
GAAAAAGCCCTGACCTAACGGTCAGGGCTTTTTTACGTCTGCAGGAAATAGAGCAGAAACGAGAAATAAGAACGCGAGGGAAGAGGAGGGAAGAGAAAGAGCAGAAAAGGTAGGAAGAGCAGATAAAGAAGAGAGGGAAGAGCAGGTTCTGGGACCTAGGAAAAAGCGAAGAAAAAAACGCGCACATATATCTTGATCTGAACGAGCCCAAAGACACTCTCGCACTCTCACGTCTTGAGTTCATCCAATGAATAACGAAATTGTACGGCGTTTGTTCAGGTTTACTCTATATACTGCATATCAGAGGAAGTAGGAGATTGATATGAGATATCTACTGGTAAGCCTATTGCTGATCATTGGGTTAATGGGGTGTGCGAGTCAGCGCATTGCGGAGCTTTCAACTGCGGAAGATTGGGTTGGATTGGCCAACTATGATGTTGAAGCTGGAAGAAAAGCGCGCTCAGAACAAGATTTAACATCGCTAGGTGCTTCTGATAAAGAGCAGCAGAGTGAGTATCAGACTGCGTATGAAGCCCATGTTAAAGAATACTGTAAACCCGACAATGGTTATCACGCAGGTATCTCGGGTAAGCCAAGAAACAGTGTTTGTATTGATGATGCCCCTCAAGGTTGGCTGTATGAAGACAACTGGGAAACAGGCTTAGAAGCCGGAAAGATTTTCTAATTATTGTTTGAAAAACACAAAAAAGACCAGCTTAGGCTGGTCTTTCTCTTCTTGCTATCTGTTACGAAAATCTTAGTTGTTCGCGTGAAGCTCTGCGTTAAGCTCAACGGCAGACTTGTTAGTCAGACACTCAATCTTACCGGTCACTGAGTTGCGACGGAACAGTAGGTCTGGTTTGCCAGCAAGGTCACGTGCTTTTACGGTTTCAACTTCAGCGCCGCTTGAATCTAGCATGGTCACCTTGGTACCTGCGGTAACATATAGACCAGATTCGATGGTACAACGATCACCCAGAGGGAAACCAAGGCCTGCGTTTGCACCTAGTAGGCTGTTTTCACCAATAGAGATAACAAGCTGACCACCGCCACTCAGTGTGCCCATGATAGACGCACCACCGCCGATATCGCTGCCGTTACCGACCATAACACCTGCAGAAATACGACCCTCAACCATGCTCACACCTTCAGTACCTGCATTGAAGTTAATGAAACCTTCGTGCATAACTGTTGTGCCTTCACCCACATGTGCGCCTAAGCGAACGCGCGATGTATCAGCGATACGCACACCAGCAGGTACAACGTAATCAACCATTTTAGGAAATTTGTCTACGCAATCTACAGTGAGGCTCTCACCTGCCAAACGCGCTTCGATTTGACGATCAGCAAGCTCAGGAAGATCGATTGGGCCTTTGTTGGTCCATGCGATGTTGTGCAGCAGACCAAAAATGCCTTCAAGTACAATGCTGTGCGGCTTAGCAAGACGCTGAGAAATCAGCTGAAGCTTCAAGAAACCTTCTGATACGCTGCTTGGTTTTTCGTCTGATGCCAAGATAACTAGCACTAATGGTTGGCTTGAAGACGCAGCTTTTGCTGCGAAAGCGGCAGCAGCTTGTTCGTCAGCGGCTGAGAGTGCAGAAGCAATGGCTTCGCATTGATTAGCTTGAACGTTGAAAGCTTCATTGCCTTCTTGGTAAGAAACGATATCAGCCAGCGCGGCAACTAAAGATTCTGATGGATTTAGTACTGGAGTCGGAAAGAATGCTTCAATGATTTTTCCGTCTTTGTTTTTAGTGGCGGTGCCAAACGCAAGTGCAAAACTGGCCATGATGAGGAGGTCTCCTTGTCTCTTTTCCCAAGTCTACGGTTTGTAGATGTGGCGTATAAAGTGATTGCTAACGAGTATCTTAAAGTGAAGGGCGACAAGATTGAAGTGCGAAGGAAAAGAATCGGCCAGATAAACGGCGGAAAGAGAAAATTAAGGGGGCTTTATCCGATTAGACGTTATTGTTTGGAAGAAAAAACGCTCCGAATTCGGAGCGTTTTAGTGAGCCTGTAACAGATTCTGTGTAACTGCCATTTAATTAATATGCTTTTCGAGGCGTTCCCCGAACTCGATAATAAATCGACTCATCGCCTG
>NZ_FOWR01000054.1 GCF_900115495.1 Enterovibrio norvegicus DSM 15893
ATCGTGGCGCAATCACTGGGAAAACCTTAATACGTTATTCAATTATCCTGATGATATTCGCAAAGCGATATACACCACCAATGCGATTGAATCGCTCAACAGCGTTATCCGTAGGGCTATCAAAAAGCGAAAAGTATTCCCAAGTGATGATGCGGCAAGGAAGATGGTTTACCTGGCCATCAAGGACGCCAGCAAGAAATGGACGATGCCGATTCGAAACTGGCGTCAGGCGATGAGTCGATTTATTATCGAGTTCGGGGAATGCCTCGAAAAGCATATTAACTAAATGGCAGTTACACAGAATCTGTTACAGGCTCAGCCGACACTTTATTCGGGTATTGAACAAGCCCGACGCCTATTTATTCAGTAAATTGCTCGGATGAGCAGATGAAGGAACCACCCCGTCACTTTTGTCAGGACGAGCGTCGCCATAGTTTTAGTTATCCCAACATAACAGTTTAGAGTGCCAACTCTAACTGACTTCTGTCCAAAAGTAACTTAGGCCAGTTACCCGCCTATTGAACATTCTCATTCAATAGGCAATCCCCAAACACCCGACTCATCTCGCTCTCTTCCCAATACACCCTCATCAACACCCTTTCAAACAAACCCTCTAGCTCCCTACTCCACACGCTACCACTCACCTGCGAAATCCCCGTCTGCCGCAAATGCTTTCGAACATCATCCGCCTTAAGCGTCACACGCCCGTTCCCCCGCACTTCGGGCACTGACAGCTCTTTTTTGCCTGGGCTTTTGCGTATGCCTCTAACCGCTGTCGTTCGTCAGCGATCCATTGTTTGCGCTTCTCTATCACTGCAACCAGCTGCTCGGCCACGTTGCTATGTTTCGAAACGTTTCTCGACGGCCAAAGACGCACGTTGGTTCGCGACAACATCAAGAAAGCCATTCGCGAACTCAAGTAGGGTTTGCTTTTGGGTGCCAATACGTTTTTTGTCCAGCAGCGCTTTGTTAGCTTCGTTTAATGGGACCAGCGCCCGGCCTTGTGTTTTGATTAGAGCCAGTTACATCATCAATCATCCCAATGATCACGCTCATCGTCTTTGCGCATGTCAGAGCCTAACCACAACAAGTAAGCGGTGATGACAATGAATACCCATACTGCAACGCCCATGTATTCCCCGTTCATACGTACCTCACTCTATCGACCGCTGAAGTTATGACGGTCATGCTCTAGTCATTGCTGACAGACAGCCTTCGTTGGCAAGAGCATGTGAACCCCAAAGCAAACACCTTGGCGCTCGGCCAATTTACACTGCGCCTTCGCGCATGCTTTGTTGGCAATACCGTCCTTTTTCCATTTTCGAACCTGAATCGCGGTAAGGCCTGCGGCTTTAACCATCATGCGAACAATGTCATCCGTTTTGAGTGAGGTACGCGCTTTCATGTGACGCAAATAACTGTCGTATCCATGTTGAGACAACTCGTGAGACATCGCGTTGATTTCCAGGTGTAATGGCGCATAGCGATTACCTCCAGTGATTCGCAAATACTTGGCGTTCCTGTTTGGATTGTGAGGTGTCTTTGATAGCGAATGTGCTGACATTGGCGCGAGTTGAACGGCATTAGACGGCAAAACTTGTGTGAACTGAGGTTCGCTTACGTCAAAGACGGTCATCTGCTCGTCAGCGTTAATAAAAGCGGAGGCAGAACCAGACTCGCGTCCCCGCTCTGGCTCGCCAACCCGCTCATTAGCATGTCCTTAGGGGAGATCATTGAGCAATGCTGCGCTTCTGGTGTGGTCAGTCGTTACCTTCTCCATTTATCGACCAAGTATGCGTCCACAAAGAAAGGTGGCTATTCACCCAGAAATCGCTGTAGTTTTGGAGGGAAAGTTTTGGAGGGATTTTGGAGAAAGCCTTTTGAGCAAGTGGGCGGGAATATCTACCAACAATCCAAAAGTGACAATCTTCGACCTGCATATACAGAAAAACATGAGAGAAAAACCAAATTTTAACTTAGGCACCATTCATATAATTCAGTTAGATAAGAGCACTAACCTCTCTTTAAAAACGAAAAAACGCCGACAGATGCCAGCGCCTTTTAGAATCAACATTAAAGTGGGCTATTTACTTCGCAATATTGAAGAAAGCACCATCTTTACAGGTAAAGGTATAATATTTCTCACGTTCTAGGTATTTTTCAAAGCCTTTCCCTTCGCAGTAGGTTGCGTTCAGATCGGTTGAGATGTTTAGGCGATTATCGACAACGCGTTGATCGGGGTTAGGCATGGATTCTGCCGTTTCTAGGGATGAACAGCTCGCCATGACGACAACGGAGAACAGCGATATAAGTAGTTTTTTCATTGTTGTGCTCGCTTTTTAATAATTGGTTTTAAAATGCTGTTTGCTTAGTCATTCGATAGAACAGAGCATTATAGAACGTAATTGGAGCCATCGTTACAAGACAGCTTAATCTCTTCATCTTTCGTGGATACGAAATCTCGGATCCCCATGCTTGAGCAGTAAACACGGTCAAGCTCTACGATCTTATCCAACGAGATGTCGCCACGAATAATGTACGAACTGCCGCTGTGACACATGACGCGTAGCCCATCAACAGTATTGGAAAAGGCCTTTGCGCTGTCACTTTGACAAAGTTTAATGGCGGCTTCAATTCGCTCATCCATAGGATCTGGCGCGGATGAACACGCGGCAAGCAAAGAAACCAGCCCGATGGTAACCATTGGCTTAATCATTCAAATGTATCCATGTTTTGGTTAAGGGTTACAACAGTTTCAAACTTTACACCCACTACGTTAGCACAAGCTAAACCTATGATGTATACCCAATCAGCCAATGCAAGGTCACTTTTTAGACACTTAGTTTTGTGCGACGCGTAATTTTAGAGAAAGGCAGAGAGATTACTCTTCAATCTATCGGGGTGAGAGGCAGCGGTGACAGGTGTGACGCCATAGTCGTGGATCACTTTGAGAACCCAAGCTGATGTGGTCATTCCCATTGCATTCGCTTGTTCTTGCAGTTGTTCGACGAGCATGCAGTTTAAGAGGTTATCGTACATTTCGGGCAGTTCATCGGCAGAGTCTTCAAATGCACCATCAAGTAATGGGCTATATCCGATGATCTCAGGCCTTACATCAAGATGTTTCAACACACCAAAGAGATGCTCACTCATCACAACCTGCGGTGAAAAGTTCGCGGTGATATTTGGGGAAAGTAAGGAATAGCGGTATTGGGCGTGTGACACAGGGGCGAGGTTGTTTTCATTGATCACGTTCATTAATTCAAGAACGCGTGGCTCATGGTAATTAGAAATCCCCAAGCGCTTAACAATGCCCTGCTCAACCAAGGTTGAAAGTGTTTTCCATGTGTCGACTAGCGGTGTATGTAAATCATCCACATGCGCATACAACACGTCCACATGATCGGTTTGCAGGCGCGTTAGGCTTTCATCTATGGATCTCAGTATGTTGTCTGGCGCTAACCCATCCAGTTGATCGTAAGTAAACCCATCGACAGATTGCGCGCCGATTTTGGTCATGACCTCGATGCTGGCTCTGTTCTGCTCTGCAATCCACTCTCCGAGAATGGCTTCGCTTTCTCCTCCTTTTCCATCTGGGTGCCAGCAGGCGTAATTGTTCGCGGTATCAATGCGATTCCCTCCCAATGCGATGAACTGGTTTAGCACGTCAAAGCTATGGGCTTTGTCTGTGTAGGTGCCAAATTTCGCGGTGCCTAAAATCACTGGGAGCATGAATTCACCTATCTCTGTCTGTGTAACCAAGCGAACATGCCCGCGCGCGCTGACAATGTTGCATTATTGTTAATTCATTGGTTAACCATAGTCAGGCTGGGTATGTACAACAATGATCCTGATTCGTATTCATAAAAACCTCAGTCTTTTAGCCGTGCAAGATCACACATTTTTTCTCAGAGAGACGCAATTCAGTGTCACTGACTCATGACGTTTTCATGTCCTTTTGGCGTGTTGATATGCATACACGCGGCATTATTTTAGACATTACTCATGTAAACCTGAGAAAAGCATCAGGTTTCAGTTTCATCAAATTTTGAACTGAATGTGTCAGAATATTTCCAAATACAATATGCATCTTGATCAATATGTGTGTCGTCATTTCGATTCTTGTTTTTGAATCGTATATTCGCGTTATTTTGGAAGAAATATCATCCCAACGGCTTCAACTACCACAAATGCCCACAAATAAAAGAATGATAAACCGATGATAAATTAATGAATGCCATTGATGTAAACGTAACCAATTGACCGCACATCTTGTAGGTGTTTCGTCTGTGAGAGAAATTTTTTCCGTTCAAATGGCATCATGACTCTGCAGTGCGGCAAGCGCTTTCTTCGCTTTAGCAAATCTTGCCGGACACGCAATCACAGTAATGTCTGTGTATTTATACGATCTGAAACCTATAAGAATACGGAAGATAAAATGGCCAATATTATTCAAGGCACAAATGGGAATGACACGCTGATCGGCACCCCGGGTGCGGACGAAATTTATGGGTATGGCGGCGACGACTTTATTCGCGCTGACGGCGACACCGATTTTGTTGATGGTGGTGCGGGTAATGACACCGTTATCGGTGGCGACAATGATGATGAAGTTCGTGGTGGCACGGGTGACGACTGGGTACGAGGTGGCTTTGGTAACGACTTCCTCTACGGCGATGACGGCGATGATCGTGTGGAAGGTGGCCTTGGCGTTGATTTCCTTTACGGTGGCAATGGTGATGACCGTCTATTCGGTAACGAAGGTGATGACACCCTTTTCGGTGGCGCGGGCGTAGATCGTCTGCTTGGCGGTGATGGTAACGATACCCTTCATGGCGGCGCTGACAACGATGTATTGTTTGGCAATGATGGCAACGACACATTGAACGGCGACAAAGGCAATGATGTGCTGTGGGGTGATGCAGGTAACGACACCCTGAACGGCGGCGACGGTGATGATGCCCTGCGTGGTGGCACAGGTGCCGATATTCTTAATGGCGGCGCCGGTAACGACACGGCATTTGGCCAAGAGGACGACGACAGAATCTTCGGCAACGACGGTGATGATGAGTTGTTTGGTCAAGCAGGTGACGATTACATTGATGGTGGCGAAGGCAATGATGTCATCAACGGTAACGACGGTGATGACACCCTATACGGCTACAACGGTAACGACACCATTTATGGCGAGACTGGCGATGACGTCGTCTTCGCAGGTCAAGGTAACGACTTTATCCACGGTAACGAAGGCGATGATTACATCAACGCTGGTTTAGGCAACGATGAAGTGCACGGCGGTCTCGGTAACGATGAGATCTACGGACGTGATAACGATGATGACGTTTATGGCGGTGCCGGTAATGATTACTTGAGCGGTGGCTTGGGTAACGACTTCGTGAATGGCGGTTCGGGTAACGATACCATTTTGGGTGAAGAAGGCGATGACCGACTGATTGGCCTTGAAGGCAATGACAAAATCTATGGCGGTTTGGGTAACGATTACATCGATGGCCACACGGGTGACGATCTGCTTTACGGCTGGTCAGGTAACGACTTTATTCGCGCAGGCTTGGGTAACGACAAGGTATGGGGCGAAGCCGGTAACGATAAGATCTTTGGCCACGACGGTCTAGATCGCATTGATGGCGGTGGCGGTAATGACTTTATCGACGGTGGCATGGGCCGTGACATCTTAACCGGTGGCGGTGGTTCAGATATCTTCTTCTTCAACAACAGCAGCGAAAACGACATCATTCTCGATTTCCAACAGAATCTGGATACTATTCAAATTCAGAAAACGTTGGCGACCAAGCTGGGTGACATCAACATTCGTCAGTCTGGTGAAGATACGATCATGACGTTCGATAACGCGAACACCAAGATTGTTTTGGATAAGTTTACGGCGTCTGATCTTGATTCAAGCATGTTTGATTTCGTTTAATCAACCTGCGACTTCGTGCTCTCTCATAACGGTATATTGATTTATTGATTTATTGATTTATTGATTTATTGATTTATTGATATATGAATATATTGAGGCAGCAAAGAGGCATAAAAAAAACGGAGGCTTTTGCCTCCGTTTTTGTGTCTGCTGATACCGTTAGTGTCTGTTCAGTAGCCCGTTGCTTCCATAAAGCCCACACCGGAATGCGAACCTTCAAATTCAATCGGCCCCTCCCAGTAAGGGAACATGAAAGGCAGCCAATTGTCATGATTCAGAGGCTCTGTGGTCAAAGCGATGTCTTCACTGGCTACGGACACCTGCCATTGTGTTGGAACGTAACGCCCCTCGCCCATCTTCGAAAACGATGTCGGCATCATAGTGATCTCTTCTGATGCCAGCGTACGCGATATACCGTCTTCACTAATTAACGCACCAAATCGATGTGGCCCAGCCTCACTGCGCACTTGCGCCAACATCAATGAGCGACCGTCATTGAGCTGCAGAGAAAACCAATCCCAGCCTCTCTGATCATCGCTAAGGGCTTTTGTGCTCCATTCTCTGTCCATCCAACCAAGGCCGGACACTTCGATGGTTTGACCATCAATGGTGAGCGTACCCGACATCTCGATGCGAGGAACACTGAAATAATACGAAGCGACGCTTTGAGTGGCATGCTTTTGGCTGTAGCCTTCTTCACCTTGCAGGATTTCGGGCTTCTTGGACGTCATATTCAGGTCAATGCCCACGTTCTGATGCTCAGCTTTCAGCATGGCTGGAAACGGTAAATCCCCTTTTGAAGACCAACTCCAATTATCAATCCACGCTTCAAAAGGTGACAGCGTCACACCAGCTTGGCCAATCCCAGACCGAGCAAAGCGCTCTGCGTAATACGTTTCGTTAGCAGACGTCACGACAAAGTGTGCCATGTAGATATGGTTGTCGTTCCAGCCTTCTTTTCTCTCTGGCGACATGGCGCTTCGAAACAAGGTCCACTGCACACCGTATTGCTGGCCATTCTTATCCGATAGGTTCGCAGTGATGTACCACCACTCCTGACGAAAACGGTCGTGAACGCCATAGTCATCAGGAAACACCAATGCTTTGTCTGGCGTAACTTGGTCAAAGCCTTCGTCACTGCTTGCCAATAACATTTCAACCGCACCGCGTTCAGGCTCTGAGTGATGAAACAGGACAGAGCCAAACAACGCGACAAAACACAACAGCGTGATCGCACTCCAACCAATGATCTTGACCATCGCCGAGGTTGGTTTATCTGAACGAAGCATTATTGTGCATCCCTCAAAGACAAAACGGCAGAACGTTTAATCAAGCGCCACACAGGCCAGCACCCTGCCAATAAGAGAGTGAGCAACGAGCCACCAAGCGTAATGAGATAGCTCATCGGGAAATAGGACACCGACATCGTCCAGCCAAAAGAGTATTTCAGTACAATGTTGATCAACACTTCAGCAATCATCAAACCCAGCGGCAAGGCAAACAAGGCTGAGAACAAGCCAATCATCATCAACTGCCCGCCCCCCAGAAATGCCAACTCTCGGCCTGAAATGCCCATATAACGAAGCAACGCATACTGACGCTGACGCGATAACTCAGTCGCTAAGGTCGAGAAAAACAGCCCACATATTGCAATAATCAGCGTAAGCGTACACAAGGTATCCGTCACCAAGAAGGTGCGATCAAAGATCCGCATGGCACGGTCTAAAATATCGGCCTGATTACTCACTTGCGTTTCTTGCAGGCCAAATTGATCACGAAGTCGCGACACCAATTGTTCGTCATTCATACCCTCTTCTAACAAGGCAGCCACACCAACACGGCCCTGCTCTTGCATCCAAGGTATTAAATCAGAACGATTCGAAATCATGACCTGACTATACGGGTTCCCATAGTCGAAATAGACACCCGCGACTTTCCACGAAGCGCCAAATGGCTCGGGTAAATTGATGGTTTCACCCGGCTGTAAATCAAATTTGAGCGCCAGCGACTCGCTAATCAACATGTTGTTATCGCGGTGCAGATAGCTCCAGTAATCCGGCATGGTCACTTTCAGTGCGAGTGCTTCACGCTCTTCACGGCTTGTGCCGATGGTATAAACCTCAATGGTGCCCTGCGCGGTCTCTATGTCATTGCGCCATTGCACCAAACTTTGTTGAACACCCTCTTGCTCTTCTAGCCAAGAAGAGAGATCAGCAGCAATTTCTTTATCCGGCTGAATATAAATATCAGCGGCTAAGCGTTGTTGCAGCCATCCTTCCGTTGTGGTTCTAAAACTGCCGACCATGGTTTCCATGCCGATGTTCGTCGCGATGGCCATCATAAATGCCATTGCGGCGATGCCACGGTAGGTCAAGCTGGCTGATGCATCAGACAAGAACCAACGCATACGGGCGGACTTCACACGGTCTGATACCAATAGAAAAGCTTTCCACATCATGAACGGCAACAGTAAACCACCACCGATCAAAATGAGCGCAATCAAGGTGAAGCCTTGGGTCTGGCTTTGTGGTGCGATGTAAACCAGCACAGCGACAACCAAGAAGATCGAGGCGACTAAGGCTTGCCAACTGAACTCACGTCCCGAAAAGCGAACCAAGGACATGCGTTTAGACAAACGCGCAGGCGGTGTAGTCAGTAATCGGTAAAGCGGCCAACCAGAAGCAAGGACAAAACCACACACGCCAAGTAAGAAACTATAAAGCCCCCACTCCCATTGCCACTGCAGTGTTAGGTCAACGTTCGCGCCGTAGAGGTCGCTCAAGGTCGTCGCGACTGTTGGCATCAGCTTTTGCGCAAGCAATAGGCCAGTGACATTGCCCCCGACTAACCCCAGCAAAAGCCATATCAGCATTTCGATAGAAACAACCACGGCCAATGATTTACGGCCTACGCCCAATTCACGCATGATACCTACAAGTGGCTGGCGCTGTGCCATAGACAAAGAAATCGCTTGGTAGAAAATGAACAAGCCAACAACGAACGCCAGCATGCCCATCGCAAATAAGTTTAAGTGGAACGCGCGAGTAAGCGGCCCGAGTTGCGCAGTTTCCGTACGTGACAACGTCACTGTAGAAGGCAAGATGCTGCGTAATGTTTCTCGATCTTCTTTGCTCATTTCGCCGCAGTAGACAAGCGCAAAGCCATCGTGGTCAGACAAACCACGAATGACCGACATATCGCCAAACAAGCGCGTACCTGCACCAATACGTGAGCCATCAAGTAGCTTCAATGGACCAATCTGTTGACCGCCTTCTAACGAAAGCATTTGTCCTTCTCGCCAACCAAAGTGGTTTGCAAGTTCAGCACTGACCCATTGCGTGCCATAGCCATCAACGAAAGGCCTTTCTTCTTGATACTGAGAAGTCGGGTTTGCCGCATTAAAGGCGAACATTGCCACCGTATCGACACCCATCAATTGAATATCGCGGCCATCGGCAGTGCGCGTGCGGAACAGATCAATAGGCACACACTGGTTGTAGCCGCTACGACGCATCGAAATGTACGTTGATTCGTCAATGCGTGCGCCGCGTTCACGGTGGTGAAGCACATAGGGAAAAGGATTGGTGAAAAGGTTTGCACCTTTTTGGTAGCTGTCTTGTGCGTGTTGGTTGATCGACATAACGCCAACTAGAAGCGCAACACCTAAGGTTAGGCCAAGCCAAACCAGCAATACTTGAAACGGATGTCGGCGATAGTGACCGAAAAGGGCTTTAGCGACGGGCACGGACATTCAGTACGCCCCCTTGTAGCGATACACAGTGGCCTAAGTAATCCGCCACTTTTTCACTGTGCGTGACCACCAGCAATGAACAGTCCAAGGCAGTGGTGAGCGTGGTCAACAGGCGCATTACTGCGTCTGCATTGCGTTCATCAAGGCTACCCGTCGGCTCATCAGCCAATAAAATTTTAGGCTCCATGTAGAGTGCACGTGCAATGGCAGCACGCTGCTGTTGCCCGCCAGAAATCTCTTCAGGGTATCGACCTAACAATGGCATAAGATCTAACGCAGACATGATTTGTCGCCAGAGGCTTTCGTCTTCATAAAGCCCTTTGAGCTGGCGGCAAAAACGGATGTTATCGGCAACGGTCAGTGTTGGAAGGAGATTAAATTGTTGGAACACCATGCCAATGGAATGGCGACGAAAACGCGTGCGCTCGCGCTCTGGTAATGCATGAAGTGCCGTACCGTCGACCCAGATTTCTCCGGAATCAGGGTTGTCAAGACCACCAATTAGGTTCAGCAAGGTACTTTTGCCTGAACCACTCTCGCCCATCAAGGCAACTTGGTCACTTTTTGTTAATGTTAGTTCTGCACCTTGCAAGACAGGGTGAAACTCTCCCCCGTCGACGTAACCTTTGCAAAGCCCCATCAGTTCTAACATCATTTCCCCTCTCAAGATTACACACATTCGCCAATTCAGTTCGTCTTCCTCGGCTGGTGAAGCAATTTACAGCAATATTGAACGCCAAGAAAGATATTTGAATAAAGCGCACATTTTTACAGGGCTCGAATTAAAAATTGACGTAATCTTTACGTAAGCCACTGACTATAAGACTAGGTGAAAGCGTAATTTGTCTCGACGAATTTGTCTTAATATTAACACTGAGTGTATGCTTTTCTGGCTCAAATCCGATATGTAGCAGGAAGTTCTAATAAGGTATGCCATTATCTCCCATCAATGCATCACTTTCCTTGGATTTATATACAATCGCTTTAATATTCATCAACAAACGAAATTCGATTCGCAAATCATCTCTACGCAAACAACCGACAAATGCAGGCATAACAAACACGCAGTTGATTGCTTGGGTATAGATGTGGATCAGTCACAGGCGGCATAGCATGGAACTTAAAAAAATATTGGTGATTGGGGCGACCGGCTATGTCGGTAGCCATCTTGTCCCGCGATTGCTCAGCATGGGATTCCATGTCACCGCCACAGGACGTTCACTGTCGAAGCTCCAGAAACAACCCTGGCATGCCCATCCACATGTCGAACTCACCACACTGAACCTTAAAGACGAAGGTAATTTACAATCCCTCCTTCATGACATTTCTACTGTGTTCTACCTTGTGCATGGCATGGCATCGGGCAATGACTTTTACCAATACGAGCTCGATATCGCTCATCATATCTCTCGCGAACTCAATAAAAGTGAGGTGTCGCGGGTGATTTACCTCGGTGCGACGCAGCCTGAAGGTGAAGAGTCTTTGCACCTTTCCGCAAGAAAAGCGACAGGAAACATCTTGCGAGAATCGGGTAAGCAAGTGATCGAAGTACGTGCGGGGATCATTGTCGGTTCAGGATCGGCGGCTTTTGAAGTGATGCGCGACATCGTCATGAACATTCCCGTGATCACCACGCCGGCATCCGTCACTTCAAAATCCTGCCCTGTTGCGCTCGACACCATGCTGGAGTATTTATCCCGGCTCATTTCACATCCCATTGAAGGCTCCCCTGTTTTTGATGCTATTGGACCAGAAGCCATCAGTTATGAAGGACAAATGCGCCGTTTTGCTCGTGTTATTAACAAGCGCATTTGGATCATCAAAATGCCTTGGCTGACACCGCGCATTTCAGCGGCATGGCTGTCGCTTGTTACTTCGGTACCAAAGCCCATTGCACGGGCGTTAATTCAAGGGCTCAACCATGACTTGATCCCCGCAAACCGGAGCACATCGGGAGCCTCTCCACTGTCTGACATCATGCCATTGCCTGATATTTCTTTTGAGCACGCGGTTGAATCCGCGCTTGCACAAGAAAGCGATGTCGTTAAAAACGACATCTGGGGCTATGACCCTGATGCATTGGCGCGTTGGCACAAAAGCTATGGTTACTACCCCAAAAAAGCCGGATATAACGTCGACACGGATGCGTCTATTGAATCGCTGTGGGCCATGATTCAAAAGGTCGGCGGCGAAGAAGGCTATTTCTTTGGCAATGCGCTTTGGACAACCCGCGCTTACATGGACGCAGCCATTGGCGGTGATGCGCTGAAAAAACGACGCCCAAACAGCGAAACCTTGTCGGTAGGTGATTACATCGACAGTTGGAAAGTCATTCAATGTGAAGACAACCGCTTCCTTTCACTCTTGTTCGGCATGAAAGCGCCCGGATTGGGTCGTCTAGAGTTTTCCATTGAGGATCACGGTGATTATCGAACGCTGGAAATTTGTGCGTGGTGGCACCCTGCGGGGTTTAGAGGGCTACTTTATTGGTTTGCCATGATGCCTGCGCACCTCTTTATCTTCCGCGGAATGGCTTTTGCGCTCGCAAAAAAAAGTGGCGCGAAAGACATTCGTCCTTCACGCCACTCATAAATGCAGAGGTTTTTCGTTAACTGGCAGGCTTTAAGCTTTCAGGCAACACCACCAAGCTTGTTGCACGATTGTGTGGCCAGATTTTGTATTCGCCATGGTATTTCACAATGGATTTGTAATCTGTCACTTTCGTCACCAACAAACCATGTGAAAGCAGCAGTTCAACAAAACCCGCTTCTTGACCACGCACATACAAGCTCAACGATTTGGTCAATTCACCCGCTTCGTTAAAGCTGGCAGCCAATGCTTTGGCACACACAGCGAAAGAAGATTGACCCTCAGACAGCACACGCACTTTGCGCGTAATTTCATGCTCGGTGTGTACCATCCAATCAGCGTCTTCCAGTGACGTCACAAGCGCATCAAATTGCTCACGCGTGATGGCAGCATGTTCGTCGCCGACGGGGAATTGATGGTGATAAACAGCGGAAATATGCGCCATTCGGCTCTTAATGTGGGCATTTTTGCCCATACTGCGGCCTTGTTGAACCCATTCCGTCATGTTTGGCGTCACTGAGGGATTGAAGCGCTGCTTCTTGCCCGCCTGTGCAACCCAACGACAAAGAAACGATTCTTCGCTGTTTGGGTTCGCTTGCACTTTCCCATTGTTTTTCGCGTCTTGCAGTTCTGTCATCGCCGTATCGACGAGCAATTTAATATCTTCTACGTAGCTCATGTTCTTACTTTTTCGCTAAGCCCCAATAAAAGAGGGCGGAGAGAATGGCACATCCAGTCATTGCGCCTGTCATAGGCCATGCTGAGTGCACCGGAATGGCCGCGACTATACCACCAACTAAGGTGCCAGTACCAAACCTCATTGTACCTGCCAATGATGATGTAGTGCCCGCCAGCTCTGGATATGCGCTTAACACACACGCCATCGCGTTACTGCCAACAATAGAAATGGTACCGATGAAGAACATCACAGGGATCACCGTTCCCCAAAGCCCCAAATCAAGGAACTGCGCCACCATCAAAGCGATACCTGCACACAATTGGATCAGCAGACCAATTTTCAACATGTTCTCGCTACCCACGCGACGAACAAATTTGCCATTGATAGACGTCATGACGATCAAGCAGACGACGTTTAAGCCAAACAAGTAACCGAAATTTTCTGTGCTTACCCCGTAGTAATCGATATAAACAAACGAACCCGCCGTCAGGAACGAGAACATTCCTGCGAATGAAAAACCAGATGCAAAGATGTAACCCACTGCGGAGCGAGAACGCAGGATCTTGAGGTAGTTACGTAATGTGGAACCGATTCTCAACGGTGGACGTTTTTCCATCGCCAGCGTTTCAGGAATCAAAGCAATAATCAGTATGAAGACCAGCACAGCGAAACCCGCTAGCAACCAGAAGATAGAGCGCCAACCGAACCAAACGGCCAAATAACCGCCCATCATTGGCGCCGCAAGCGGTGCCACCGTCATAACAAGGGTGATGAACGACATGGTTCGCGCAAATTCTTCACGATCAAACATATCGCGAACCAAAGCTTGAATAACCACTGCAGCCGCAGCACCACAGAAACCTTGCGCAGCACGTACATAGGTCAGCGTTTCAATGTCATTCGCCAATGCACTGACGATGGCACCCACGAAGAATAAAGCAACACCGCCAATCAACACAGGTCTACGACCATAGCTGTCAGAGATAGGCCCATGGATGAGCTGACCAATCGCAAAGCCCGCGGTGTATGCCGCCAGTGTGCGCTGCACTTGCCCTGGGGTCGCCATCAAATCACGGGCGATTTCTGGCATGGCGGGCAAGTACATATCAATGGCGAGCGGCGTGAGGGCTGCAATCGCACCCAACACGAGTATCAAAAGAAACGTCAGCTGTTGCGCTGGCGGATTAATCGCATTTGTTGTCATGTAGGCCTTAGAAAAGAAATAAGTAAAAGAGAACACAGGCAAGCGCTGTTGGCGAGAAAAGCCAGACCACTGCATTCGTCACATAATAGCACTATGATTGTTTCTCTTGAGGAAATGATGACTTTCTTATTTAACGAGAGAAAGCAGAATAATCGTCAATAAAATCAATATATCTCCGCCATTAGGCATCGTTTGTACAAAAGACAATCACACCACTCAATCATTCTTATCAAGAATGATGAGGAGGAGGTGCATTGAATCTCAGTGTCCAAACAACCTGAAGCTGCAAGATCGAGGCTATCGAGGCTATCGAGGCTATCGAAGCTATCGCGGCTATCGCAGAACGGCACCACGATCAAAAAGCGCCACAAATGGGATCATCTGTAGCGCTTTTTTCAACACCAGTGCGGCAGTGTCTAATCGCAATGCTCAATGGTGATGCTTAAACTTGATGTAGCGGGCCAACATCGCCGCTATACAGAGTTAAGCACGCGTGCTCACTTTGATGGCATAAACTGCGCGACTTCGTCTGCTGTCAGTAAACGATACTCACCAGGCTCAAGCGCTTCATCTAACACAAGCGCGCCCACGGTTTCACGGTGTAAGCCCACGACTCTATTACCCACAGCGGCAAACATGCGTTTTACTTGGTGGTACTTACCTTCATGGATAGTCAGCAGCACTTCTTTTTCGCCAACGACCGTCATTTGTGCGGGTAAGGTTTCTGCGTCTTCACCGCGCAACATAACGCCCTCAGCAAATTGTTCTGCAACGTCGTCCTCGATCGGATCGTCCAACCAAACTCGGTAAGTCTTGTCGCATTTGTGTTTGGGCGATGTCACACGGTGCGACCATTGACCATCATCAGTCAGAAGCAGTAGGCCTGTTGTGTCGCAGTCTAAACGACCTGCAATGTGTAGTTTTTCTGCGTTCACTTCTTCGAGTAAAACAAAAACAGTAGGATTGCTCGCGTCTTCATGTGAACACACATACCCTTCAGGCTTGTTCATCATGAAATAGCGTGGCCCTGACAATTTCAACGCCGCACCATCAAATTCAACGTCTGCATCTTCAGCAATTTTGATGGCACCACTTTTAACGATGTTTCCGTCAAGCGTGATACGTTTTTCTTTGAGGAGTCGTGCTGCTTGGGTTCGGGTTACACCCACAGTTTCACAAAGAAATTTGTCTAGCCTAATCATGATTTTTATAGTCCGCTTTGTACTCGAAAGGCGCATTATAGGAAGTCACCAGCAAAGGTACAGTGAAAACAGCATTGAGATTTTTTAAACACGAATGAAATTGCGCTCTGCTTTTCCCCTTCCTATAACTAAGAGGTGCCGAACTTAACAGTTCCACTACAGTCTAATCCTGTGTCTCCCAATTTTTGATTATAATCAGTTGCCTTTTAACTTATTGATCAGGGAAGAATTTATGAACGTATCGCTGCAATCGCCTTCCATCGATTCAATGCCGAGCCTCTTAGCGCTCTCAAAAGAACTTCATGATCATGAAGCACTTTCTTTCGATGTTGAACACGTGACGTCTGCCTTTAACTATTTGCTTTCACACCCGACGCACGGCGATGTATTTCTAATTAATTTAGACAGTGACGGTACAAACGAAATCATCGGATTCGTTGTTGTTTGCTACAGCTTCAGCGTCGAGCTCGGTGGGCAGATCGCGGTCATTGACCAGATCTTTCTCACACAAGAATGGCGCCGCCAAGGTGTGGGGTCTCACGTTCTTCCCACCCTTGAAGAGCATGCGGCAAAAAATCACTGCCAATCGATCATTCTAGAAGTGAACATTGGTAATAGCGGCGCACGCGAGTTTTATGAGCAGTTTGACTACATGCCGAGAAGGCAACATTGCATCATGTCTAAACGCCTCAACGTGAAGACATAACTCTCGCTAATTCCTAGCCTTTCACACGACGCGTCGTTACACTGGCAGCCAATCTTGGCTGCCTTTTTGATCCCATGTATACCCTTCGCCCCTACCAATCTGACGCCGTAAAAGCGGTTGTTCACTATTTTAGAAAAAATTCCACGCCCGCTGTCGCTGTATTGCCGACGGGTGCGGGTAAAAGCTTGGTGATCGCTGAGTTGGCGAAACTGGCGCGAGGCAGGGTGCTGGTGTTAGCGCATGTAAAGGAGTTGGTGGAGCAGAACCACGAGAAATACGAAGGGTACGGACTTAAAGGCGGGATCTTTTCAGCGGGGTTAGGCCGTAAAGAAAGCGATGACAAAGTCGTGTTCGCCTCGGTGCAATCGATGGTGCGCAACCTTGATGCGTTCAAAGAAGAGTTCTCACTGCTTGTTATTGATGAATGCCACCGTGTTCCTGATAACGAAGAAAGCAGCTATCGGAAGGTCATCTCACACCTTCAATCAGTGAATGCAGGTATTAAAGTACTCGGGCTGACAGCAACACCCTACCGCCTTGGCTTAGGCTGGATTTATCAATTCCATACCGCTGGGCGTGTGCGCAGTGAAAAGCCGCGTTTCTTTAAAGACTGTATTTTTGAATTACCGATTCGCTTTTTGCTAGATGAAGGCTTCCTGACTGAAGCAAAAGTACTGGATGCGCCCGTTCTCAGCTATGACTTTTCATCACTGAAAGCGTCGACGACCGGTTTTTATAAAGAAGCAGATCTCGACCGCGTGATCGAAAATGCCCCTCGTGCTACCCCACAAATCGTGACGCAGGTGCTCGATTACGCAAAAGATCGTCATGGTGTCATGGTGTTCGCCGCAACGGTGAAGCACGCACAGGAAATTCTTACGTTACTGCCCGAAAAAGATTCTGCCTTGGTCATTGGTGACACACCGCAAGATGAGCGAGATAGCATCATCCAGCGCTTCAAACGTCGCGAGTTGAAATACTTGGTGAATGTCTCTGTGCTTACCACGGGGTTTGATGCGCCCCACGTTGATCTCATCGCGATTTTGCGCCCAACAGAGTCTGTCAGCCTTTACCAGCAAATTGCAGGGCGTGGTTTGCGCCTATCCCCTGGCAAAGAAGACTGTTTGATTCTGGATTATGCTGGCAATGTCTACGACCTTTACCAGCCTGAGATTGGCGATCCTAAACCTGACAGCGACAGCGAAATCGTCACGGTTCCCTGCCCTGCGTGTGGGTTTAACAATAACTTTTGGGGAAAGCTCGATAACAATGGCTTCTTGATCGAACACTATGGGCGTCGTTGCCAAGGCTTTTTTGAGGATGACGAAGGCGAGCGAGAAATCTGCGGCTACCGTTTCCGTGCGAAGTTCTGTAGCGAATGTGGCGCTGACAATGACATTGCAGCGCGGCGTTGTCATCAGTGCGATCATGCCCTGGTTGATCCTGATAAGAAGCTGAGAGACGCACTCAAGCTCAAAGATGCCATGATCATGGCCTGTGCCGACATGCGTTTAACGGCAGGCAAGAATAAATTCGATAAGCCTCAACTCAAAGTGACCTACGTTGGTCACGACGGTGCGGAAATTCACGAGGTGTGGCCGCTTTCAACCAAGCGTCAAAAGCAGGAGTTTCTCGCCAAGTTCATCAACGCCCATTTGGTTGACCGTCACCGCCCGTTTACTGACACTGCGCCCTCGAAAGTCGCGAATGCAGAACACAGATTGCGATTTCCCGATTTTGTGGTGGCACGTAAAAACGGACGTTTTTGGGCAATCCGCGACAAGATCTTCGATCTCACACAGTTTGCTTCTCAACAGGAGGTGGACGAAATGATCCAAAAAGAAGCACAAAACATACGCTGATAGAAAACGGTTTAGTCCAAAGCAAAATGAGATAACGAGATACCTGCGCTTTGAGAAAACTCGCCGACTCAATTGCGCTGAATTATTGAATAGAGACAGGAACGTACAGGTTTTATCCAAACAGTTCGTTTCAAGCGAAAAAAGAGCGCTGAACCGCCTAATACCCTTGTTATTCCTAAGACTGGGTGGTAGTATCCGCGCTCGATTTACTTGGTATCTAGATTGGTCGCAAGTTAGATACTTATTTATAACTCTCTATTTTTAAGAGTATTTATTATGAAATTCAATGCAGTAGTACGTACTGAGCAGGGTAAAGGTGCGAGCCGCCGCCTGCGTCACGCTGATCAATTCCCAGCAGTTATTTACGGTGGCGAAGCAGCTCCAGTTGCAATCGCGCTTGAGCACCACATCGTGATCAACCAAATGGACAAGCCTGAGTTCTACGAAGCGATTACTCTAGTAATCGACGGTCAAGAAGTGAACGTTAAGCCTCAGGACATCCAACGTCACCCGTTCAAGCCAAAAGTTATGCACATGGATTTCATCCGCATCTAATGCTTTTGAGCTTGAAAGAGAAAGCGCCCAATGGGCGCTTTTTTTTCATCTGTGATTTGTGGTTCAGTTAATCGTCATCACCAAACAAAGACCGTTGTGGGCTTTCAGCTTCCACTTCTTGTTGCGCTTCGTGCGCTTGCTTCGCTCTCAGAATACGCTGGTAACGTTGTTTACATAGGCGCACCACGTTACGGCGCTGCTCCCCATTAAAATCGTTCCAATGGAATCGCTCTTCCCTACTTCGAAAGCAACCTTTGCAATACCCTTTGTTGTTCACTTGGCAAACGCCAATGCACGGGCTGGGTACGTTAAAAAAGTCCAGTTGCTCCAAAAGCACTCCTTACTTAAATAAGCTCAATCAGCGATTAACATGAATCTGCTTTCATTCAAGCGAGTTTTGCACTGAAAAGCAAATTTCATGCTGTTAATGTACAAAAAAACAGCAAACAGTCTCTGGGTTTCTATTCCTGTTCACGCCAGTAAGCACCTGATGTTTGCCTATCTTTTTAGTGATAACCGCTTTTCTCGCGTAGAAAATTAAGATTGCGTTTAGAGGTCTAAGTTTGCTAGCTTTACCACATAACCTTTTGGGTTATTGTCTTTAAGCAGCATACTCATTTGCATTAAAGACGCAGGGAAGAACATTATTTAGGAGGAATTATGTCTTTTTTTGTACCGTCCGCCGAATCCCAAGAGCACGCTGAATCTATTTATTCAAGCATTGCAAAGAATGTTAACGCGCCGGTTAGCGATCAGCGTATTGCCCAACTAGCTTGGTCTCATGAAGGTCAAGAAGTGTCTGCCAATGTGGGTGAACCGCTACCAAGCTGTTTTGGTGCGGAAGATGAAGTGGTTATCGCGATTTATGATTGTGGGGATGTATTCAAAGTCTGTACCCCAAACCGCGGTGCCATCTGCTTTGATCCTGTTGTCGCGAGTAAAGCCCAGATATCAAGTGTGAATTTCTTCTAACGCTAAACTTCGTACTCGCAATAAAAAGGCCGGGATTGTCCCCGGCCTTTTTGATTTCCATGTCTGTTGTTAGCGTCTTCTCTTTCTAAAAGAGACCTAACTGCGGCGCAGCCAACGAATCAAAATGCTTGCCAATGAAGGGCAAAATACCGTCTGCGATCGGCTTGAGTTGTTTATCGACATAATGTTGATAGTCGTACGGACTGTCTATCGCTTCTAACGGTTCTGGCCCGTTTAATGTGATGACATATTCAATCCAACCGCCGTGCTGATATTGCAGATTCCGCCCTCGTTTTTCGTTATATGCATCGGCTTTTCGCGCGGCTTTCACGTGCGGGGGCACATTCTTTTCGTAATCAGAAAGCTTACGTCTCAACCGCTTACGGTAAATAAGCGCATCATCATTGTGACCTTGTAACGTATCTTCGACCGTTTTACGCACGTAATCCTCAACTTCCTCGCCATCAAACACTTTCTGATAGAGGGTTTGCTGAAAGACTTGTGCGAGAGGCGTCCAATCTGTTCGAACCGTTTCCAACCCTTTGTAAACAATGCGACGTTCCTCGTCTTTGTTTACCAAGCCGGCGTAGCGCTTTTTACTGCCGGTATCTTGCCCGCGAATGGTGGGCATCAAGAATTTTTGATAGTGAATCTCGTATTCAATCTCAAGGGCACAGTCGATGTTGTAGGTCGCTTTTAGGTGCGCGATCCACCAGTCATTGATGTGCTCCACCAAAGACTGACCAATGTTATCGGCGTCTTCATTTTCATGACGCTTACCTAGCGAAACAAACGTCGAATCTGTGTCGCCATAAATCACTTCAAACCCTTTGGCTTCAATCAACTCGCGCGTCATTTTCATGATCTCATGACCGCGCATCGTGATTGAAGACGCGAGCCTATGATCAAAGAAACGACAACCCGACGAACCCAAGACGCCGTAGAAGGAGTTCATGATGATTTTTATCGCCTGTGAGAAGGCTTTTTCACCCTGTAACTTGGCTTCATCCCTCGCCTTCCACAAGTCCTCAATTAACGCCGGTAAGAAGTGTTTCTCTCGATGAAAAACGCCCCCACGAAAACCGGGCACTGTTGTGGCTTCGTCTTCTGCAATAAGCCCCTCCACCAGCCCAAGAGGATCGATCAAAAAGGTACGAATAATCGACGGGTAAAGTGATTTAAAATCGAGCACCAAGACCGAATCATAGAGACCCGGTTTACTGTCCATCACATACCCACCAGGGCTGGCAATCCAGTTCTCACTGGTCAAGGTAGGTGCAACATAACCTGCGCGATGTAATCGTGGTAGATAGAGGTTGGTGAATGCCGCCACTGAGCCACCAATACGGTCAAGCTCAATGCCTGTTAAACGACTGCGTTGAATAAGAAACTCTAATAAGTGGGTTTCTTCAAAGATACGATTAACCAACACGCAGTCTTGAAGGTTATATTTCGCTAAGGCTGGCTTATCGTCACGGAACATGCGGTTGATTGAATCCATGCGATCGTAGGGATTATCAATCGCCTTTCCTTCGCCAAACATGGTGCGCGACACGGATTCTAACGACCACGACCGGAAACTGTAGGTCGCGGTTTTGAGTGCATCAATACCATCAATCACAACACGCCCTGGCAAGGTAATGAAACCTTGTCGGCTGTTATTAGAATCTCGCCAATGCGCTTTTTCCCCGCCTCGCCCTAAGCGAAGATCAATTTTGTTGAACGCTGCACGTTTAATAAGCAGTCGAAAGTCAAAGTCAATCACGCTCCAACCAACGATGATGTCAGGGTCAAACCGCACAAACCACGCATTCAACGCTTTGAGCAACGCAAGTTCTGTGTCTACCCATTCGATCCACGGCATGTCTTCCGCATTATCTGGCGCATCACCAATCATGATCACGCGACTGTCCACTTCACTATCAAGACCAATGGAATACAACACGCCCTTCTCAGAGCATTCTATGTCAAGAGAAACACGGGATAACGTGGTCGAATAATCCGAAGACTTCGCCTTTACATTTCGGTATTCCACATACCCGTTTCGCTGCGTTGCGCTACCAGCAAAAGTGATCCCGCCACAAATGAAGCGTTCCATCAGAAAACGGTCTGGCAAACGTACATCGGCTTCTAATACGTTCAACCCTTCCACTTGTAGCAGTCGACTGGCGCGATTTACGGTGTTTAGCGTGGTGAAATAAAAACCTGTCACTTCGCTGTAAGAAAAGTCTTTCAGCGGCAAAGAGCGAGTTTGGTAAGGGATATTGGCGGCACGGAGATGACGTTGAGCTTCTTCTACATGCTCATTTGTAATAAAGAAAACTGGCGATTCTTGTTGAATCACCAGTTTGGCAGGGCCATTGTCTGTTTGAACCCAAAAGATAAGTTCAGTTTGATCACCAATGTCACGACTGTGACGAGAAATCAGGAATCCATCGTGATACTGCAAAGCGGCCTCGAAATTCGGTATGTCGCTTGCAGTATATACCCAAACAACCTGAAAATAATGGATTCAGGGAGAATTACTGTCGTTATGATCAGGTGTGTTTCGGTATCAATTTCATGCCACCGAGGTTTGCTTACGCTGTTTCCCGAAGAAGGTCACCATGATCCCAAGTAAAATGACGGATGCCGCGATCAACATGCGCAGCGTTAACGCTTCATCCAGCAAGAGATAACCACCTACTGCAGCAATCAAAGGCACAGTTAATTGCAACACACCTGCTTGCGTCGCTTTAAATTGCAACACAACCCAATACCAAATGGCATAACCGATTGCAGACGCCACGGCACCTGACGCAACCGCTAAAAAAATGCCTTCTGACGACAAAGTGTTCATCGGAATGTTCATCAAGAAAAACGGCACCACAAAGAACAAGCTCAACCGAAAATTGATACAATTCGCCTTTAATTGAGGTTGTTTAATCTCTTTGCCTAGAACGCTATAAGCGCCCCATGCAACGCCTGAAATGGCCATGAGAATGGTTCCCCACATGTCGGGGGAATCCATGCCTGGCGACACCAAGTACCCCAAACCACATATGGCTGTTAACGCGCCAATATATTCAAGACCCGTCGCACCACCTTCTTTATGTTGGCTGTAGGCAAACATGGTTAACTGAACGAACGCGAACAGGATCAAAGCCCCCATTCCTGCATCGAGGTACATGTAGGCGAACGAAAACGAAGCGGCATAAAGAAATAACATCGCAGCCGCAAGCCAATGCTCTATCGGCTGATGAATGAAATTAAACCCAGTAGCTTCACTGTCTTCTTTATTTAATTGTTTCACTGGGAACAGAAAACTGAGGAAAAACAGCATTCCCGCGCCAGACGCTAAGCGAATAGACGTAAAAGATGCGGGGTCAATATTGGTGTTCGCGAGCGCCATTCTGCACAGCACAGAATTGGCCGCGAAGAACAATAATGCGAGCCCCGCCATCACTATGCTTTTCACTTCTACCCGCGTCGATATCTTCATATGATTGCGATCCTTTTATCACTTGCTAACTTGACCGCATTGCGTTGAAAGAACTTTCACAAGAATGAGAAAAATCGAGAATAATGATGCGTTTTAGGGAACTTTTTCTAACTCTACTCATTATCAATGCCTCTCACCCACCCAAAATGACCGAACAAGGCGATAAACATATCAAATCGGCATAAGCCATTATCAAAAGCTATCATCTTATTATTGGTAAAACGCGCTGCAATCGGTAAAATACCGCTCCGGTTTTTTCTGTGGTGAAATGAATGTCCGACGCAAAACGCAAAGCATTAAAGAAGATTGCCAAATGCCTTGAACTGGGTAACTCAGCCAACATCAACGAGGCTGCTGCCGCCATAAAGATGGCGCAAACCCTGATGCGCAAGTATGGCTTAGATCAGGAGGACATCGATTTTATCAGCATGGGTAAAACCACGTCTGAAACCTTGCTCCCTTCTTCGATCAGCGATGCCGTTTTGAAAATCATCAGAGGCATCAACACACGCTTCGGCGTTGAATGTGTTCTCACCAACCACAAAGGCTTAAAGAAAGCGGAATTCATTGGCGATGCAAACCGCGCCATTTTTGCAGCCTTCGCCTTTGACATTGTTTACCGTGAAATGAACGAACACACAGGACAGTTCCGCAATAGTTTTGCAGGCTCTGGCACCTCCCAGACCGAACTGAATAGACGCTTGCAGTCTTTTACATTTGGTTGGCTTGAAGGCGCAATGGCAAAGCTGCCAAACATTGCACCCGATGTAGACAATGACAAGAAAATGAAGGACTACATCGACAGTCAATTTAAGAACATCGACCGCGAAACGTTCAAGCAACAACTGCGCGATGCAATGAAAGGCATTACCGATGACTATGAAAAGGGAATGAAGAAAGGAAAGCAAATTTCCGTTAATCGTCCCGTATCGGGAGCACGTGAATTAAAGCGCCTCAGATAGGCGCTTTTTCTTTAAATAATTTCCGCGATTTTCCTCAAAACTTATTTCCCAGAATTTTCAACAAATTCAACCCCGCCCCACAAAATTACTCTTTTTTGAACACTGTTGTATTAAAAAAGCCTGAATTTCATTCTCAAGCCTTGTATTGCAAGCTAGCCATCCCTAGCCTAGCTTATTAAATCATCACTCAATGATGATCGAGAATAGATTTGCGATAAGCGAACTCCGGAATGTGACTCTAACTCTCCCTATAGAGTCTTTCATCCCAAACCCTCTCTAGAAGGAATGGAGAACAAAATGAAAAAAGCAGTGATTAGCCTGGGCCTATTGGTGGCTCTTTCGCCTTTGGCTTATGCTCAAGATGATTCAAATTTCTACCTTGGTGGAAGATTTGGTGTTTCTACACTTACTGACGCATGTGATGGCGGTGGTTGTGGAAGTAATGATGATGTTGGCGGTGGCGTAATTATTGGTTACGACTTCGGTAACAACTTTTCTATCGAATCGACTTACGACTACCTTGGTCACTTCGATACCAACTTCACTGGTGCTGGTCCAGCTAGTGGTGATCTGACTGCATTGACACTTGCACCTAAGTTCAACGTTGGTGTATCAGACGCTACAGACATCTACGGTAAACTTGGTGTTGCCATGTGGGATTGGAGTAGCCGCGCAGGTGATGTAGATGACCACACTATACTTGCAGCGTTAGGTGTTGATCACCGCGCAAACGATCTTGTTAACCTGCGTCTAGAATATCAATACCTACCAGATATGGACAAGAGTTACGTAGACGTTGACAACCACCTGATCTCTGCAGGTGTAACGTTCCACTTCGGTCGTTCTTCTGAGCCAGCGCCTGAGCCAGTAGTCGTGGTTGAAGAAGTTGTTGTTGCTGAAGTTGTTGAAACGAAGAAATACGTTTTCTCTGAAGCAGACGAAGTAGAGCTGTTTGCTTTTGGTAAAGGCGAACTTTCTTCTCAAGCAGCGCAAGCATTAAACCCTATGCTTAAGCGCCTTCAAGACTTCGAAGAATCAACAGCAGTTATCATCGGCCACACCGACAGCGTAGGTTCTGAAGCGTTTAACCAAAAACTGTCTGAGCAACGTGCTCAGTCTGTTGCAGACTACTTCACTTCAAACGGCGTTAGCGCTGATCGCCTAAGCGTTGTTGGTGAAGGCGAAAGCAACCCAGTGGCTTCAAACGACACTGAAGATGGTCGTGCGAAAAACCGTCGCGTAGAAATCGAATCTCCTGAATTCGTTTACGAAGAGTAATTTCTACTCGCGATAAAAATATAAAAGCCACGTCTTCGGACGTGGCTTTTTCGTTTCAGATAACACTGACTGCAAATTCAACGTTACCCCACCATCGGATAGCCCAACAGCATACGGTCGATCTCTACTCTCGCATTGTCATCAACCCCTGCTACTCGCTGATAAACGGGCGCTCTGCGGTCATCAATCCGAGGGTTTTCCCAACCTTGCGTCGATACAATAAACGTTTGTGCAAACTCTGTTGAATACCTCAAACAGCCCGCCAACACAGTATCAACATAACTTTGCGCAATCGGCTGAATGTAACATGGTGAAATCACCTCATCTGTCACGTAAACATAAACGGGCTCGTCGATAGTAAATGTCTGATCAAGTAGTTGGATCCTTTGGCTGTCTAACTCAACGCGCTGATACCCGGCTTCTCGAATATCAAATACCGTTAAGGTTTCGCTGTCGATGTGGATCAGTACGCCGTTGCATTCACCTTCGGCTTCTTTGACGACAAGGTGCGACATATTCGGGGACCCCGTTTTTCCCCAGTGACGTTGTAAGCCAGAAACCACTGCGGGAACAGCTTGGCCTGTATCGCCCGTCACCTTTCTAGATTCACCATTGATCAGGCTGCCATAGCCAAAGATATACATAATAAAGACCCGTTGTTTTTATTAAAGAATACGCGCTTCCCACGTGCTACTGTCAAGCATAGCGCCTGAAAAAACAACTTTTTGCAATATACTCCGCTCCAATGCATCAAAATCATGGATGATCACGTTTCTCCTGATACTATTTCCCTTATTGAGAAAACGCGTTAAAACGGAAGAAACACATGGATTCGATGAAAAAACTTGAACAACAATTCAAGAAGCTCTCTAGCTACCAGCACCTTGCAGCGATTTGTGGTTGGGACCAAGCCGCGATGATGCCGTCAGGCGGCAACGATGTCCGCGCGCAAGCAATGAGCGATTTAGCCTTATTGTGTCACGAAACGCTCACTGCAGAAGAGATGGGTGAATGGATTAATGATGCGGAAACCAACATTGCATCATTGAGTGACACAGACAAAATCAACCTTCGCGAGATGAAGCGAGTTTGGGAACAAGCCACTGTGTTGCCCGCCGATCTTGTCGAATCAAAATCTTTGTTGGGCTCATCCTGTGAACACGCATGGCGGACACAACGCCCAAACAACGATTGGGAAGGATTTTCCGCCAACCTCAAGCGCGTTGTAGACATCTCTCGCCAGGAAGCAGAAATTCGCGCAAAGCAAACCGGCTTAACGCCATATAACGCCATGCTTGACCTCTATGAGCCAGGCATGACAACAGAGAAACTAGATGCTCTCTTTGGCGAGCTCAAAACATGGCTTCCAGCGCTCACGCAATCTGTGCTTGAAAAGCAGAAGTCAGTCAATATAAGTGAACCAAAAGGACCGTTTGATACTGCATTGCAATCCGCCCTTGGTAAGCGCTTCATGGAAGTGATTGACTTCGATTTCAATCATGGCCGCCTTGATGTTAGTGCGCACCCGTTTTGTGGCGGCGTGCCGTCAGATGTTCGACTCACCACCCGCTATGATGAAGCAGATTTCACCTCCGCGATCATGGGCGTGATCCACGAAACCGGCCATGCGCGATATGAACAAGGCTTACCGAAGGCCTTCCGAAACTCCCCGGCTGGCGAAGCTCGATCGATGGGTATTCATGAAAGCCAGAGCCTGTTTTTTGAAATGCAGTTAGGACGAAGTCCACTTTTCGTCGAACACCTCGCTAAGATGGCTGCAGAAGCGTTTAGTCGACAATCCGATGCTGCATTCACCGTCGATAACATGAACGCACTCTACAATCGTGTTCAACCCGGTTTCATTCGGGTAGATGCCGATGAAGTGACCTACCCTGCACACGTTATTCTTCGCTATGAAATCGAACGAGACCTAATGGAAGGCAACATCAGTGTCGAGGATATCCCTGAACGTTGGGATAGGAAAATGCAGGAATACTTAGGTCTATCAACAGACGGCGACTACACCAATGGCTGTATGCAGGATATCCACTGGACCGACGGAAGTTTTGGATATTTCCCAAGCTATACACTAGGTGCCATGTATGCCGCGCAATTTATGGCAGCGATGCGCAAAACAGTCGACGTGGATGCGTGCTTAAGGAGCCTCGATTTTGCGCCTATTAGTGGATGGTTGGAACAGAATGTTTGGTCGAAAGGTTCAACGCTTTCCACCGAAGAGCTCGTCATTCAGGCGACGGGGGAGCCGCTGAATCCTGAGTACTTTAAGCAACATTTGATCAGCCGATATTTGAAAGGTTGAATATGATATATCCCTCATAAAAAACCCTCCCTTTAAAGGGAGGGTTTTATTCTTATCAATGAGCTTCAATTGTAGTGGTTTAATGATCCCGGACACCATTTAAGGTGGTAAAGTCACCACTAAAGAAAGAGGTGTTCCATGACAAGACAACGTCGTTCATTCTCCGCTGAATTTAAACTGGAAGCAGCCTGTTTGGTCATTGACCAAGGGTATTC
>NZ_FOWR01000055.1 GCF_900115495.1 Enterovibrio norvegicus DSM 15893
GATAAACAAGCCAGTAACAAGACGTTGTCCACACTGTGGTGAGCACTTGATGGTCTGCGTGGGCGTCTCGCGACCGAGGTAGCCGAAAGGCGAACAGAATAAGGAGAATGGCATTCATGTAAACACAGGAGGACTGACCGACAAAAAAACACATCGTTAACGTAACATCTTGAAGTGAGTGGCTATCAGCTCACTTCTTGGCTGTGCTCGTCCTAACAAAAGTGACGGGCATAGATCCATCTTCTGCTCATCCGAGCAATTTACTCAATAAAGAGGCGTCGGGCTTGTTCAACACCCGAATAAAGTGTCGGCTGCGCGACACTTATTCTTATTTGTTAGCTATTTTTTGATTTCAAGTTATCAGTTGCTTTTACTGAACCTTCGTCTGAATTTCCCTTGAAAATAACATTTTGAGGACCTGATGGTTTTGGTGCAGCCGTTGGCGTTTGAGCTGGAGCAGCAGCTGGCGCTGCTTGTTGCGTTTGATTGTTACTTCCTGATTCATTTTCTGACATTGTAACTTCCTCTTTAATCAATTTGACTTGGTAAATATTTTCTTGTGCACTAACTTTTTGATATATATAAAACGGTGATGCAATAAACAGGAATATAAATGCTATTACCACCGATGCAGTAGCATCGTGTAGGTAATTCCCTCTTTTTATATTGTTTTGGCTATTGAGCTCCGCAGCTTCAGATAACCTTTCGTTAAAGTATTCATCGAAATCTTTTTGTGCATCGTTGTCCGAACCTCCATTGGTTGAATGCCAGTCCTTTAAGTCTTGCAAATGTTGTTTTAATAAATTTGCACCCGGGATTTTTTGATATGAGTAACCAAGAAATGTTCGAACAATTTTGTATATACAGACAAGCATGCTGATGCAAGTAAGAGTTACAAAAACTAAAAATATGTATGTAATCCAACCTTGAGAATACTTAAATCCAGTTATGATACTCGCTAATGCTCCACCCAATATCGTTAAAGCCACAATAGGCGTATTGGTGGCTGACGCGAGGCCATTTCTCTGCTCTAGCTCAAAGTCATACTGCTTTTGAAAAACTTCATGTTTCAACTGAATCCTCCGAAATAGCTAACAAATTATTAGATCCCAAAGAGGGGTAATTAAACACCCACTTCGAGATTTTTTACACGCCTTACTTACGCTACCGCCCTTCTCTCATCGGTACTTAACACACCAACGCTATCATAAAAATCTCGTAGAAATGTACCACATAGCGCATAAAAGCAGTTTGATTTCGTTCGTATGGAAAGCTGATTGGTTATTGATTAATCGGCCATTAACTACCAGCATGCATAGGGTAAATTTTTTAAATCAAAAAGATTAGTTTAAATAATGGATAATTTGTGTTCTGCGCGATAAGTGAAAAATATTCATAAATGAAAAAGGGGCAAAAATAATTTATAAAGATACCAATATCTCCTCTTCCCAAGACATAAAAAACAGCACTGATAACAGTGCCGTTTCTACAAGCTCTAAGGGAATTACCCCAGCGGTTTTGCTCACCCTTGTGGGTTTTGCTTCTCGCTGATTTCCGCATAGGTGTGAAGCAGTTCAGTGAGGGTTTTGACCCATGCAAACACATCCGTTGGTGCGTTTTTCAGCAATGCTTCAACGTGTTGGCAATGGGTTTCAAGGGAAATGGCTTGTTCCAAGCGAAACGAAATCGCGTAGAAATGCCAAAGGATTAATCGCGTCATCCTTTCGCTGTTTTGCTTGGCGTTTTCTGAGTCATCAAACGCTTGTTGCGTTTCATTCAGTGCAATCGCCGTCATGCGTAGCATGGTGTCAAGACGTGCTGACAACAAACGCTCTTCGCTGTCTATCTCCTCTTGCTCAAACGTGAAAATCTCACTCATCACGTCTTCTGGCACCATTTTGCTTATGATTCGAGCACTAAACTCTTCCAGTTCATGGCGAGGCATGGTTACGAGACATTCAAAGGTGTAATCACGAAGCATAAGGTCACTCTAATTCGAAGTAAATTTCAATGGGCGTATTCTAAATGCTGAGGTGGTATTTGCCACTGTTAATACACACTCATCAAAACATTAAACAGCACTGCGGTATCAGGTGTGCTCTCTATCCCAAACCCACCCATAAAAAAACGGCACTGCGAGCAGTGCCGTTTTTGTGTTTTCTCTCGTCGAAGCCACGTTGTTTTTACGCAGCGTTCGCCGTTTCAACATTCTGTGACTTATCGAAAAGCAGCTTGTAGGTCATGATGCCGATGACCAGCGCTTTGATGATCATCATTTGGTCGTTGCCATAGTAAGCCGCCATACCGATGAAGCCTGAAAGTAGCATCAGCTTGCGGTAGTTCGTCAAGGTGGTCATGTACAGCGCTGCCAGAATCACACCTAGATCGGCAAATTGAAGCGCCACCGCCAAGGTAGGATCAGCAATGAAGCCTGATACTGCAACATTGACGATATAAAGAATACCCGCCGCCATCACGCCGCCCAATCCCATGATCACCGACTTAGGCGCAGAGGTGAAATCCTTCGCGTACCGGTAGGTGTTCAAAGAGGCAACAGAAAGGTTAAGAATGACTTTAGGCCACCAGCCCATTAAGAATGCCCACAAGGTGTCATTGGCGGCAGAGCCAAACGCAGCAAAACGGGTGAACTTCATGGTGTTGAAGATGGTGATAGAAATATAGAAGGCAACCGATGTCCAACCAAGGATGTCGGTGATCAGGTCTAGCGTCATTCAGCGTGTTCTCTTGATAATACGAGTGGGCGATGTGCCCTTTCGCGTGTTTTCCTTAACCGGCTCAGAAGGAGCTCTTCTCTGATGGCCGAGTATTCACCTAACAACCCAGTAAAAGTGGGGTTCTTGTAAGATTAGGCAAGGATAATACGGCGGTATTGACGCGATTATCAACTAATAAAAAAGGAGAACGACACAATAAATGTTACTGCGTATTTAGTGCACTTGAGGGGGTGCTGAAACCTTGGCCATTTTTCGTTTCTGGGTCAGGTAGTTTACCCAGCTTTCGCTCTTCGACGATGGGAGAAGATCGTACGCACGCTTGGCATGAAGCAAAGCATTGTCGGCCTGTTCCAGTTTGTCATACGCCGTTGCGCGTAACATTTCTACCGAGGCTTTTTTCTCAGGCGATGTCACTTTGTTCAAGCTAGACAGTGCTTCTACATAAAGCCCTTGTTGAAGTTGAAGCTGCGCCAGTTGCCAGCGGTACGTGTTATCGGCTTTTGCGGCTTTCTTCCATACTGAGATGGCGTTCTCCCACTCTTTGGCATGCTGCCAGTATGAAGCACTTTGCGACAGGGTCACTGCATCTTGTTCTGAGGCGGGTAAGCTGTCTAACACTAACGCGGCTTTTTCCGGCACGCCTTTTTGCGCATATAACTGCGCGATGGTTCTTTGCTCTGACGTGGTCAGTTCAATGCCTTCACGTTGCGCGAGCAGTAGCGTACTCAACATGTTCTCTGGCTGTTCTAAACGTTGGTAGTTGCCTGCGCGTTGTATCCACCACACCTTTTTATTGGGCTCAAGGGCAATGAGGTGTTCCAGGGTGTTATTTGCACGCTTCCAGCGGGACAATTGAAGTTCTGCGCCCAGCTTGATTGAAAGTGCTGACACCGTATCCGGCGAGGTCAAGGCAAGGTGTTTGTTGATAGCGGTCAGCGTACTTTTCCACGCTTTACGTTGATAATTCGCTTGAGCCAAACGCAACCACAGCTCTGCTGACTCTTTTTTGTCTTTGGCGGTTTTTACCAGCTGTGAATACAGCGATGCGGCGGATTTATAGTTGCCATTAGACAAGTACAAATCCGCAAGCATGCGTTGTGCTGAACGCATTTCGTCACCCGACAACGCATCGCTTTTGACCGCTTTCTCTAGAAAACGCATCGCGCTGTTCACATCGTCTGTTTGCCAATACAGCACACCCAGCATGCGATCAACGTAAGCGCGATCGTAGGCTTTCTTGGTCTCTATTTCTCGCAGTACTGCAATGGCATCACGCCACGCTTCCTTCTCTTGAAACGCGAACGCTTTCTGAACTTTCAGCACAGTGCCTTGCGACAACTGTGCAGCAAACGACGGCGCTGAAAATAGCAGGATAGCGAGACACATGCCGCGAATGGCGTTCGATAATGAGAAGGTGCGATGACACATCATTTGGCTAACTTAAACTCTATTTTTGCTGTTTGATTCGGTTGCTTGATGGCTTTACCGTCAAGACGTTTTGGTTGGTATTTCCAACGCTTTAGGGCGCGCATGGCATCGCGTTCAAAAACGCGCTTCGGCGAGGCTTCCACCACTTCTAAATCTTGCGGACGCCCGGTTTCATCAATGGTAAAACGGATCACCACAAACCCTTCAATGCTTCGACGCAGCGCCTTCGCAGGGTAGCTCGGCTCTGATCGATACATTGGCATGGCTTGTTGATTCGACGTGCCTTCCAAATCTGATGCTATCGGCGCAGCAAGACTGACATCGGCAATCTCTCCCACCGCACTTTCCGCCACCACAGGCTGCTCAAACGTTGGCGCTGAAATGCTGATCCCTTCTACCTGCATATCAAACGATAACTGAGGGAGCGGAGAAGACAAGGTCTGTGTCTGCGTTTGAGGCGCTGCTGCTTGCGCAGGCTGAGACATAGGCTCTTGCGGCTCATCCGGCTTAGGCGGTACGTCGCGCTGGCGTCGATTCAGTTCCATCTCAGGCTCTTGCATCACCAAATCAAACGCCATGCCGCCTTTGTTTTCATCGTCCTTAAACGTTGTCGGTGTCACCATGGCTGCCATCAATAAAAACAGGCCCGATACACACGCAATCGCCAATGGCAGTGCAATAACCCAACGTGACATTACGGCTGCTCCGCCGCCAACGCGATATTGGAAATACCCGCGCCTTTCGCTGCATCAATCACCGTGACCACGGTGCCATTATAGGCGTGCTCGTCGGCTTGAATCACTAAAGACGCTTCGGGTTGATCTATCAGCAGGCGCTCTAGCGTTGCTTCGACACGTTCTGCATCAATGACACGCTGATCAATATAAATGTCATTGTTGGCGGTGATCGCCACGAAAATACCGGCGCTGGCTTTAGCAGAAGCATTGCTGGCAGAAGGACGGTTTACATCCACACCAGATTCACGCACAAACGAGCTCGTTACGATAAAGAAAATCAGCATGATAAAGACGATGTCGAGCATCGACGTGAGATCAATTTGAGCATCTTCACGATTTTTTTGCGCACGCTGAAACCTCACGAGCGACTCCTTAATGCTTTCGTCAGCGACGCTTCACGGCGCTCACAAATTTTAGAAATTCGGGCTTGCGCGAACATGCCCGCAAGCGCCACAACCATGCCCGCCATCGTTGGAAGGGTTGCCATTGAAATGCCCGCCGCCATTAAGCGTGGCTCTCCCGTCCCTTGCACGGCCATCACATCAAACACAGTGATCATGCCGGTGACGGTGCCCAATAGCCCCAACATGGGACACAGTGAAACCAGTGCTTTGAGCAAGTTGAGGTTGCGGTGAAGCGACACATGCGCCTCAAAAAGCCAACCATCTCGAATGGCGCGTGATGCCCATTCGCGTTGACCTTTGCGCTGACGCCACTGTTCAATCCAGTGCTTTTCCTGTTTCGGGAACACACTGAATACGTAAATCAGCCGTTCGATCACCACCAACCAACTCGCGGCACCGACCAGCGCCAAACCCCAAAGTATGGGGCCACCCTGCTGCATAAACAGAGAGAGCGATTGCCAACCCTGTTCAAGCAATTGCCCATCGAGCAGGCCAGCCGCGCGAGGTTGAGAAGCCACTGTTGCTAGTTCGTTACTCAGTTCGGTGCCTAGCTCGGTCATGCGATTGCCTTGGTCACCGTGTTATCCGACAGATCAGACTGCTGCGCCACCAAGCTAATGCCAACTTTCTCTAGCGTGCCGCGCAAGGTTTCCGCTTGCGTGCTCAACACGTTATGCGCCAGTAACAATGGCATCGCCGCAACAAGGCCAAGCACCGTAGTGATAAGCGCCATGGAAATACCCCCCGCCATCACGGTTGGGTCGCCGTTACCGAATTGTGTGATCACTTGGAAGGTTTCAATCATACCCGTCACTGTCCCCAGCAGACCCAGCATAGGCGCGAGGGCCGCAAGCAACTTGAGCATTGAGAGACCTTTTTCAAAGCCCTGTTGTTCATCGACAATGGCTTCAAGCAAGTGAAGCTCAAGCGCATCCAGTGAACGGTTCGGTGCTTGTTGATACACAGACAGAATGCGTCCAAGTGGGTTATCACCCGCTGTTTCTGGGTGTTTCATTTGCTTGCGAATCGCCACACGGGCGCGGAACAAAGACACACCGCGAACCGCACTGATCGCAAGGCCAACAAACAGCAACACGGCGATGATTTTCCCGACGAGACCGCCCTGCTCAAATCGTTCGCTCAAGGTTGGGGTAAAGGCCAATTGTTGGAGTAATTCGGTACGGGTCGGATCGAGGATCACGCTGTCACCCGAATTAGCTTGTGCTAACGAGTTCGACGTTAGGCCATGTTTAGGTTGAACAGGCAACAGGTTAGCTTGTTGCTTCGCACTGTTCCAACCAAGGTAGCCGTGTTGATCCACCAACCCAATGTTACCTAAGCGTGTGACGTTACGTTCAGTAACTACGCCTTCGGCATCGCGCACATTCAGCGTCAATGGCGCAATCACGTGTCCGTTTTCTAGCTCTGCTTGCATACCGTGCCAAACGGTATTCAGGGCAGACAGTGACGGTAAGGTCTTCGCATCCAAAATCAGATCAAGCGCCGCATCATAGTCAGACTGGTCAATGGCAGCGGGCGCATCAACACGTTCGTTTTTCAGCTCGCGGCTAGATTGACGAAGCACGCCGAAAAGCTCACCCAATGTGCCAGTTTCCAAGCGAAGGGATTCATCAAGCTCGGCTAAATACTGTTCGTTGTCGCTAAAGGTATCGCTCAGGGTTTGTGTTTCAATTTCTAGCGCAGCATGTTGTGCATCCAACGCGGCCAATTGCGCTTTCAAGCTCTGCTCGGTGTCTTCAAACCCCGCTTCGCGAGTAGCGTTGTGCGCATTCGATTGATGCTGAGCAAGGTTAGTGTCGGTCACCAAGTCGCTCAATGCGGGCAAGGGAGAGAGAAGCGCACTGACAGACAGCGCAGCGATGAGTGTGCGTTTCATTCGGCTCATTGTTGTGCCTCCGCATGAGAAGGCGACACAGAAAGCGGCAATGTCAGTAGTGTTGGCGCAACGCTTTGATTGGCAACCTTAAAGGCAAAGGTCAAATCTTCGTTTTGACTGGCATCCACCGCCGTCCAAGACGAGGATGGCGCATCGAAATACCAAAAGGTTTCACCATTAAGGCTACGCGCGACCAACGATAAACGGCCAAGGTGCAGCACATCAACATCACGTTGCTGTCCTTCAATGTTTAACGTTTCTTGGTACAGGCCCATTTTGCCGCCGTAAGCTAACTCCACCAAATAGGCTTCAAGGATCTGTCGAAACTTTTCAGCGTCCGCAACATCGGCACGCCCCATCATGGCTTTAAGTGTTTCAACGCGCGCCATTCGGGTTTCCGATTTGATCGGCAAATCTTGCTCAATCCAGGTCTGCAAATCATCAATCATGCGATACATAAGCGGTACCACGCCTTTGCGGGTCTCTTTTATGTCTGTGATTTGTTGATTCAGGCTACCCACTTCATTGTTTTGGTCTGCGACCAGTGCTTGAAGGTGATTGCGATACAAGGTGAGGTTTTCAATTTCTTGTTGGCGTTGCGCAATGTCCGCTTTGAGTTGAAGCGACGTGATGGCGCTGGTATCAATACGTTGTTGAGAAGCCGCAGCAGATTTTGTCGTTTGCGCTTCAATGGCAGTCGCCGTATCAAGCTCGCTGGCATGAAGAGAAAAAGGCAAGGTCATCAATACAAGTGATGCCATACGCAGGTTGATTGTCATGGTCGTGCTAGTCTCTGGGTAAATGGTTGCGCGTAACAAAAACTCGCCAAGTATACCGCGCTATATTGCATAAGTGACGATTGTTATTCCTCAACAAGAACAAGCTGCGTAAATTCAGAGGCCGTCGTCCATTCCAACACACGCCCTCGCCTATCATGCTTTCTCATTCGCTGAGGTTTACTCCAACGATTTGTCGCCATGCCAAAGACAAGCGCGTTCCGTCGCAGGTGTTCAGTCCTTTCTTATCTCGTGCTTTTCAATGTCTATTTCACTTCAGCGGATTCGCTCAACACGCTTTGCGCCGCTTCCCAAAGTGACATGCGGTCGATGCTGTTAGACAGGCACTTATCGACACCACATTGATATAAAGAAACATCATCAAACTCAGATTCCGGAGGCAGCAGAGCAATCATAGGCGCCACGGTTTGATGACGAAGCACCTTTATATCAGGCAAACACAGTTCTGAGTTCTCCGATGCAATCAGCACCAAATCAAAATGACACTGTTTAAGTGCAATTTCCGCCTGATTCAGATGCAGTACTCTTGTTACTTTACAACCGTGCTGGGCAAACGTGGTTTTAACCCAACCACACAGCGAAGCAACACGTTCGATCATCAGAACTTGGCACATAATTAAACAGGCCTTTATTGATATTGATTCTCATTATACTTAACCATATGCAAATGTCGCCAGAAAAAAGTGTGCAACAACCTAATAATTCAAAGGTTGCGAATCGCGACCGTCGTTAATACACATCTAAGTGCATATTTTGGGATTAGCATCTCAAAAAGAACGAGAAATGAAACGCAAGGTGCTTGCGATGGGAATGCCTAGAAGAGTAGACTCACACTCGTTTCGAGAGTTACCTACAATTAAATCAATAAGAAGTTCGCATGTTTGAAGATTTGCCTAATAAAAAACCACTTTTCCTCGTTTCTGCAATCTTACTGATTGCCATGATCGCGATGACACTTTCCTCTTACACTTATTCGAGCAAAATCTATACCATTCAGATCCAGAAGCAGCATGAAAAAATGCTCAAAGATCCGACAGATGCCAAATTGAGCGACCTTGTTGGGTTGGCTGATGTGTGTGAGGACATTCGTTTCACGAGCACCTTGTCTTTCCATCTTTCTAACGAAGAGACATTCAGTGTTCAACGCGCATGTGAAGACATTAAAACGCGCCTTCGCATGACACAGTTCAGCGACCAAACGCTTTCTATGCGTCGTTAATTCTGGCCCGAAATTGAAAAAAAGGAGCGTTTCGCTCCTTTTTTATTGCCTTGAAAATCACATGTCCCTCCCTCTCTTCGATCACGTTTTATTGCGCACTGACACACATTGTGGCAGAGTCGCAGCCGTTTCCAATGATTGATGAGCAGTACTATGCACGCGCAACCTAATAACCCACTTCACGGCGTTAAGCTTGAACAAATCGTTAATGATCTAGCTGACCATTACGGCTGGCAGCAGCTTGGCAAACTGATCGCCATTAACTGCTTTAAAAACGATCCTTCCGTGAAATCGAGCCTGAAATTTTTGCGCCGTACGCCTTGGGCAAAGGAACAAGTTGAAAACCTTTACCTCGACACGTTCTGCACAGGTGATGCAACCCCTGCAGATCCGTGGGCTAACGCAATGGAAAAGATAAATAAACCCTAACCCGCACGTTTGTCGCTGTATCATTTTTCCGCACTGAATTTGTCGCTTCTCCTACAGTAATGTAGTGTCATCTGTATCCAAGCCGTTTTTATGGATATCAATGTGGAATACAGATGGAGGCGACATGGATTCAGGCTTAGAATCACTGACATTGCTTTTTCTCTCCCCGATATTTTTGATCTGCATGATCTTGGAATATCGCGCGCTAAAACGCCGTCACCAAGCTGATTACTCCCTCAAAGAATTGATCTGCAACTTCAGCCTTGCTGGGCTTCATCAAGGTGCGGACGTCATTGCCACCTTGCTGCTCATGCCCTTCTTCCTCTGGCTCTTTCAATTCCGATTGTTTGATATCACCCTGACGCCTATCACCGTTTTCGCCGTGTTTGTGCTGCAAGATTTCTTCTATTACTGGTTCCACCGCGCGTCGCACCATGTTCACTGGCTTTGGGCTTCACACGTGGCACACCACAGTTCTGAGAACATGAATTTCACGACTGCCTTTCGCCAAAGCCTGACCTATCCACTGTCTGGCATGTGGCTGTTTTGGACGCCATTGATGCTTATTGGGTTTGACCCTACGTTCGTGGTGTTGGTTGTCGCACTCAACCTTGGGTTCCAATTCTTTGTTCACACGCGCATTGTCGGCAAACTTGGCTGGGTTGAATACATCTTCAATACGCCTTCACATCACCGCGTACATCACGCGAGAAACCCAGAATATATAGACCGCAATTTTGCGGGCGTGCTAATCATTTGGGACAAATGCTTTGGCACCTATGTAGAAGAAAGGGACGATATTCACATCGATTATGGCATTCCAAAACCCATCCACAGTTGGAACCCGTTTGTGGCAACGTTCCATCAATGGAAAACGCTCATCACGCTGGCTTTTTCCCGCACACCAACGCCGATGAATACGCGACTGCAGTACCTCTTTGGTTCACCTGCGTTTAGTGATACAGCAATGTTGGAACGCGATGGCTCGCGGGCGCATCTGTTGGAGAAAGCAGAGAAAGCAGAGAAAGCAGAGAAAGCAGAGAAATAAAAAAGCCATCATTCCTGATGGCCAAGTGGTGTGAGGCGTAATGTTGTTATGATTGTTTGGTCAGCAGGCTCTTGTTTAGCGGCGATCTTCTCGATAGCAAGTCACATCGACTTCCACTTTCACATCGACAACCAGATCAGCAACCATGCAAATTCGTGCAGGTGGGTGTTCGCCAAAAAATGACTGAAACACCTTATTGAACGACTGAAAATAGCGCGAATCGGTCAACACGACTTTCACGTGGATCACATCTTCCAATCCGTATCCGGCTTCTTTCATGATATCGACGCAGTTTTGTATCGCTAAGCGAGATTGATCAACAATACCACCCTCGACAACTTCGCCATCTATCATGGGGGTTTGACCAGATACATACAGAAAACCGCCTGCTTCAACGGCACGCGCGAACGGTAAATGTTGTCCACCCGTCCCCTTTCCACCTTCAACGCCATAGCGCTTAATTGTCATTGTTTTTACTCCCTATAAAATGTGTTCGCACGTATTCCCAAGCAACCTTCACATCCTCGTCGAACGTACCTTAGTGAGCTTGGGAGAAGAGGCTGTTTACACACAACCTCGCTTTAAAAAACGCCCCGCACGGGTGATGTTTTGGGTAACTGCGGTATTGGGTTCGCACCAACTTGCTTGCCCATTCACCCAAACCTGTTTGATGCCTTTTGCCACTTGAATGGGGGAATCAAAGGTCGCCGCGGCATCAACGGTATCTGGGTCAAACAGCACGAGGTCAGCATATGCACCCTCTCGGAGAATGCCTCGATCTCGAAGATTGAATCGCGCCGCTGACATGCCCGTCATTTTATGAACGGCTTCTTCAAGGCTAAAGAGCTCACGCTCTCTGCAGTAATGCCCAAGCACCTTTGGAAACGCGCCCCACAAACGCGGGTGAGGATGTGGATCATTTGGCAACCCATCCGATCCAATCGCGGTAAGCCGATGTTGCAGCACGCGCTCAACATCGGCTTCGTCCATACAGTGATAAACCGCACCTGCCGGTTGCAGAGCACGAGCCGCATCATGCAAAGACACGCCAAGCTCAGCGGCAATGTCTGAAAGCCGCTTATTTGCATGTTCAGGCATGCGTTCCGACCACGTAATCTTAATCTCGAACGCGTCGGTGACTTGCGCTAAATCGAGGGTAGATGAACTCGCAGAATAGGGATAGCAATCGCAGCTGACATCTTGGGCCGCGGAGGTGCGCTCCATCAATGCCAGTACATCATGGGTTCGGCCCCAATTCTTAGCTCCCGCGCATTTCAAATGCGACACAACCACAGGCACATTGCCATGCTTTCCGGTTTGAAAAGCTTCTTCCATGGCATCAAGAATGCCTTCAAATTCCGTGCGTAAATGGGTGGTGTAAATGCCCTTGTAAGCGGCGAGTTCTTCCACGAGCGCCATCAATTCTGCTGTCGGTGCTTCTTTTGCACTGGCGTAAGCGAGACCAGAGCTTAACCCAAGCGCACCTTCTGACAACGCTGCGCTGAGCGCTTGTTTCATCGCGGCAACTTCCTCGACAGAAGCCGCACGATACATATCGTCCATCACGTTGTTACGCAGCGTGGTATGCCCCACCAGCGCAGCCACATTCACCGCAGGGGTTGTGCGCTCAACGGCGTCGACGTAATCGGAAAACGCGGGATACACAAAGTCGTCTTGCTGGCCCAGCAGATTCATTGGATCGGGCGGCGAAGCCGTCAAAACAGCCGGTGACGCGCTGATGCCGCAGTTGCCCACAATCACCGTCGTCACCCCTTGGCTGATTTTGGGTGTGCACGCAGGAAAACGAATGACATGGGTGTCGTCGTGGGTATGCACATCAATAAACCCAGGCGCCAACACCCAGCCATTTCCATCAATAACCTGCTTCGCTTGCTCGGGGCGATTGGCTTGACGAGCGCCATCGGATTGAACATCGCTTTTGGCTTGAATGACAACGATACGATCTTCCACAATCCCGACATCGGCGTCATAACGTGGTCGTCCTGAACCATCGACAACACAAACATGTTGAATCAAGGTATCCAGCAAGGGGCTTTCCTTTTATTTACGCAGCGTTCGCATGAACGGCGTGAGGTTCAAACATTGAATAGCAACGCAAAAACCTACCACCCATTGTGTTAATTTTTAATGAGCACAATAAGTAAGATAGATATCACTCGCGATTTCAGATTAATCACGGCAACGGCTAGGAGAAAAGGAATGACTCACCCAATGCGCAACGACGCTATCCCTTATCAAGATACCTATCGAGAAGGTTGGCCTATCGGCACCAAAGGCGTTTGGGTAGAACCGAAAGACAGCGGGCAATACAACTTGCTTGAAGAAGACATTAGCCTACCTGCTGCCGTGATTTCCCAAGCAGCGTTAACCAACAACCTGACGTGGATGCAAACCTTCGCGGATAAAAATGGCGTGAAGCTTTGTCCACACGGTAAAACCTCCATGACCCCCACCCTTTTCAAGCAACAACTGGCAACTGGTGCATGGGGCATGACCATCGCCACGCCCGCTCAAGCTGAAGTGGCAGTGGCGATGGGGGCGAAGAACATCATCATCGCGAATCAATTGGTCGGCAAAGCCAACATGGCATCGATTGCCGCACTACAAAGCGAGAATGTGGTCGATATTTATTGCAGCGTCGACTCTCGCCAGAACGTGGAACAACTATCAGCGTTCTTTTCGGCAAAGAACCAACGCATGAAGGTGTTTGTTGAACTGGGCGTATCAGGTGGACGTTGTGGCGTTCGCGGCACAGAAGCGGCGGCAGAACTTGCCCGATACATACATGCACTACCAGGCGTCGCTTTGGCCGGCGTTGAAGTGTATGAAGGCGTGATTCATGGCGATGACATGGAAAACCGCATCCGTGCCTTTATCGAAGACACTGCGCAATTTTGTCAGTCACTCAGCAACGAGGGCCTAATAGACACGCCTGACACTATTCTCACTGGTGCTGGATCAGCATGGTATGACATCGTTGCGGATGTTTTCTCTCGGTATGCTGACTTGTTGCCCGTTATTCGCCCCGGCTGTTATGTCACGCACGACAGCGGCATTTATCGCGTCGCACAAGAAAAAGTAAACGCGAGAGCCAAACAACGCCAAGGGATTGCTGCGCAAATCGAGGGGGACCTGCAAAACGCGCTGGAAGTCTGGGCGTACGTGATATCTCTTCCCGAAAAAGGCAAAGCGGTGATTGGGTTGGGAAAACGTGATGCCGCCTATGATGCCGGTCTTCCCATTGCTGAGCGCGGCTTTAGGCAAGGCAAAGCCATTGATGTTAGTGGGCTTGTCGCTACCGCCGTGATGGATCAACACACCTTTATGGACGTGCCCGAACATTCGGACCTTCAAGTCGGCGACATCTTAACGTTCTCAACTTCGCACCCTTGTTTGACCTTCGATAAATGGCGTTATATTGCGTTGTCCGATGAAAGCTGTGTCGTTCGCGAATGGATGACCACCCAGTTTTAAACAAAACCCCGCACAGAAAAGCGTGTTTTTTATTGACCAAAAAACACGCTTACCTCTCATATTTCATTGCATATTCATGCATCCATGTCCCGCTACTAAGAATGCCCTGCAAGTCGCCCTAAAACCCAATCAAAGGTGTGCCTATACTTTATCATCGAATATGTAACCGCTTACATTTTCCGAATGACGATCCAAACAGTTCAGTTGGCCCATTAAGTAGGAGGCACCATGTCGGACAAGAAAGGACATTCTTCAGACACGGACGAGCAACAAACGGAAGGCATCTACGATCTCTATAACAAGCACCCAGAAACCGCAGACGAAACGGTGTTTGGTCGTAAAAGTCATTCTGACAGACGTGGATTTCTAAAAGGTGCAGGCTTGGCGACCATGGCAGCCGTGCTTGGCGGTGCGATACCTTTTCATCGCAATATGCCAGCAGGCATGGTACCTGCCGCCTTTGCTGAAGGGCTCGATGATGTCACCATTGCAGGGAAAGATGGTCTGATCGTACTTAACGACAGACCATTAAACGCTGAAACGCCGCCTCACCTGCTTAATGATGATGTCACGCCAACGGCACGACATTTCATTCGCAACAATGGTATTCCGCCCACTGCTGTCGATGCTGACACATGGACACTGACCATTGATGGTTTAGTCGATAAACCCATGACACTCACCATCGAAGACCTCAAGAAGAACTTCGAGGTGGTTGAGCAGCAATTGGTCGTGGAATGTGGCGGTAATGGCCGCGCGTATTTTGAACCGAAAGCCAAAGGCAATCAGTGGACCCTGGGTGCTGTTGCGTGTTCATCTTGGACAGGCGTGCGCTTGGCTGATGTATTGAAAGCCGCTGGCGTGCAAGAAGGTGCGGTGTATACCGCCCACTACAGTGCGGATAAACACCTTTCGGGCAAGGAAGGCAAACTGCCCATTTCTCGTGGGGTACCGATAGAAAAGGCCTTGGGCGGTGAAAATCTAATTGCCTTCGCACAAAATGGCGAAGCATTGCACGACATGAACGGCGCACCGCTTCGCTTGGTTGTGCCAGGTTGGCCGGGTTCGTGTTCGCAGAAATGGCTCACCAAAATCACCGTCAGAGACCAAGTGCATGATGGGCCGAAAATGACAGGCAAAGCGTATCGTGTGCCTAACCGCCCCGTTGCGCCCGGTGAGAAAGTCGATAAAGACGATTTTGTGATCATCGAAAGAATGCCCGTGAAGTCGCTGATCACCTCGCCACAAACAAACAGCGAAGTGGCAGGCAAAGAAGTCTTGGTTCGCGGTCACGCGTGGTCTGGGGATCGCAACGTCTCCAAGGTTCAGCTTTCGAATGATTTCGGTGCAACATGGATCGATGCCGATCTTTCCGATCCCGCTAACGAAGGAGCATGGCAAACCTTTGAATCGAAAGTCACTTTCCCACAAGCCGGTTATTACGAAGTGTGGGCAAAAGCGACCGATGACCAAGGTGTAAGCCAACCGTTCGCGATTGCATGGAATCCGAAAGGCTACCTCAACAACAGCTTTCACCGTATCGCACTCGTTGTAAAAGGGTAGATGGAATGGCTTTGATGAAACCAACCACAGCGTCGTTGTTCGGCGCTGCTTTCTTGTTGTCTCCCCTCGTAGTAAACGCGGCAGATGATGCTTTGATTGCTGCAGGGGAACAACAAGCCGCCGTGTGTAAAGCCTGTCATCAGGTAGACCCTAATGGCATTACGGTTGTGGGCCCTCCCCTTTACGGACTCGCGGATCGAGAAATCGCCGCGTTTTCGGGCTTCAATTACAGCGATGGCCTTTCAGCGAACCGTGTTGAAGGGAAAACATGGGATGCGGAATCCCTTGATGCCTTTTTAACGTCACCCGCGGATTTCGCACCAGGCACGAACATGGCGTATCCCGGTGTAAAAGATCCCGGTGCTCGCGCAGCCATCATTGCGTGGCTCGCCACAAAAAATCCGACGCCGCCAAATTGGCAAAGCAGCGATGAAACGATGCCTGTGAAAGCATTGGGGGAAGGCATTCTTACTCCGGATGACAACATGGCGCTCGTTGCCTCTACCTGTTCTGTGTGTCATTCGCTACATCTGGTTGTGCAACAAGGGCTCAGTCGCGATAGTTGGGACGAAACCTTGGAATGGATGGTCGATGAACAAGGCATGGATGGGCTCGACGATGGGGATCATGAACGCGTTCTCGATTACCTCGCCACGTATTATGGCGAATAACACATTCTGAATTTTGTTCTCACTTGTAGGCGGAGCAGCGGCGCAAAATGGCTCCGCCTCTCTTTCTAACCAATCTGATAGCGCGAGATCATTCTCAATGACAATGCTTTCGTTTTATGACGCGCATCCAAATCCGCTAACACAGAGCGGACAACCTCTCTCTTCTTGTCCTTTCGCCTCTTCCCCAACAATTCACAAACTCACACTTTAAAGAAACATCACGTCTTCCTGTAATTGAGTTATTAATCAGTAGGGATTTTGTTTAAGCAACTCCCAGCGATTCGCTACTTGCTTGTTCGTCCCTCGGGAAAAAATGTATATACATTGTATACGCAATGCATGACATGAAGTGCCCGTGATGAGCAGCAAGAAAAAGAACGTAGAAAACAAGAAAGACAGTCAGCTAATCATTCGTATTAATGGCAAGCAGCGCGATGAATTCGTTTCTCTGTGTGAAGAGCTTGATACGTCAGCCGCACGCGAGATTCGTCGATTCATCAAACAGTTTCTAAAGGAAAACGGGTCCTAGACCCGCTCGAAATGAACTTGTCGGAGTAAGTTGTACCGTTGAGTTTCTCTAACAGCCACTAAAGGAGAATCAACATGGCTAAGACTAAAAAAGAACTGAAAAAATCACTGAAAAAAGCGAAAGCAAAAGTGAAGAAAATCAAAAAGGCGATCAAAAAAGCGTAACAAATCACGCTTGATCGCTTCACCTAATTAGGTGACAAAAACCGATGTGAGGCCTCTTTTAAAAGCTGTCTCACATCGGTTTTTTCGTTATAGCGGCACGCCAAACTCATCTGTCGCGATAAGCACCTGATCATCCGGGTTATCATCCACTTCATCAGCAATCCAATCAATCATGCAGGAACGATCAAGCACACAAGGATCCGTCAACGCATTCAAGAATGCTTCAAGCTGATCACGTTCATTCCCATTGATGTTGACGTTATCCAGTTGTGACGTGCCATCATCTTGTTCATCTTCCAGTTTTGAAATAGCGTCCATCGAGTGCGAACGTGCATTGTTGTAGAGGCTATTGCAGCCACTCACGTTCTCGAACTGATCTAAATCGCACAGTCGATCATCATTAAAGTAATTATTCACGGTGTTTCGTGGATTGTTGTAGTGACGCAACACCCTATCCAGACTGCCATAAGCCCCTGTATGTCCATAAGGTGCCGTCACTGCAATATTAAGAAGTGATGGGGTGCGAAAGCGATATCGATCATCAGTATCACCTGAAATTAACTCGCGCCCAAAATCATCATCGTTACCTGAATTTTTCCCCGGCCCAATTTGCGGAAAACCAACGGTGTGATGTAAACCATCACTGAACAGGCTTCCACTATGGCAATTTACACACCCCGCGCCACCTTGGGCTGTATCAGTGAAAAACAACAGCGCCCCTTCAACCTGTTGATCGGTTAAAGCCGTGGTATCACCATCAAGGTAGTTTTGCCAAGGGGAGTTCACAAACACCATTGAACGTTGGTATTCGGCGAGGGCTATCGCAATATTGTCGTAGGTGATTAGCGTGATTGCATCTGCTGAACTGTTAAACCCCGCTTGGAATGCACCAAGCCATTGGTTTGTAAGTAATTCTCTCTCACCTGCGCCATAGTCACCAACACGTGCAGCCAAATGGCCCCGAATGGTGTCATTATTTGATCCGTTTTCGAACGTTGTGTCTTTCATTTCTTCTGCTGATGTCACAGGGAAACGCGCTTGTGCAACCACAAGATTGTCACCTGCATTAGCATCAGCAATGCCAAAACCAGAATCGGGTGTACTGATGGTTGAACCCGCCCCATTCTGCCCTGCCGCTTTCCCTGAGCTCTCAACACGGGAGTCCCAGAACAAACCGGTATCCCAAAGTGCCATGTTGAAAATGGTCGGGCTGTTTCTTGGTACATCTGGCAAATTATCGCCGTCGACACGCCCCTCGCCAAGTACTTGAGGTTGCGTTGCATTAACACCGACGGGAAGGCTGAGCGCATCCGCGCCACCCAACATAGGGTGATGACAACTTGCACAGGCAACATCCAGATCGCCACTCAAACTTTCACTGAAAAACAGCTTTCGACCGAGTGTTGCCAACGGATCATTGATATCAGGAATTGTTCGCCCTGCTGTCGGGCTGACCGCCAAATTTAAACGTTCAACAATGGCGTTCAGCGCTGCTTGCTCTTCCGTCAAGGTAATGTTGGTATTGTCGCCATCCCCTCCGCCGCCACAGCCCTGTAACCCAATAGACACGCCGACAGATAAGCCGAAGACCAGTATCCATTTGGTATTCTTTTTCTTATCCGTATTGCACATAATTTCCCCGCAACTCGATATGGCGATTTCTTAACCTAGGCTGATTTTAAAGATATATAGCCCGCGAAATGTGAAACAAATGTGCAACTTATCCATTCCTGTTGAAGAAGACACGCTCTCTCAAAGAAATGAATTTTCCACTTAATCACATGTTAGCGAATGGGAAATCGAAGCATCTTTTGAACCGCCAAACCTCATTGATCCCTGCAAATACGCCCTCTTCCTAAAGGGAGGACTATTCCGGGTAAGGACATGAGAAAAAGCTCAATGCCGTGACGCCAGAAGATGACCCTGTGCAGTCGGTTTACAGCGTTGGCTACAAGTTAGTACTGTGACTGTGCATTACAGTGCCCATAGCCAATAACGCGACAAACGTTCCTATCTGCCTATTACCAAGGGCTTTTCAGTGACAGCCTGACTATTTTGCTAGTCTTAAAATAAGGGCATGTATCTTTCCCAATTGTTGTGCTGTTTATCAAAAGGTGATTCACCACCGAAGCTTTCTGCAAGGTTTTAACGTCTTGCTCACTCAGCACATGCTATTAATCCTCCACATTTAAAAGGGCTTTGTTATGGGAATAAAACTGAGAATTATTGCACTCGCAGCCACTTTTATCGCGCTGCCGGCCCTTGCTCATCAAGGAATGGTTCAAGTAAAAAGCCAATTTGATGTCCCTGTGACCACTGACCGTTTAATCGCAGCGGCGAAAGTACGTGGCTTAACGGTGATGGCGCGCGTCGATCATGGTGAAGGGGCGAAGAAAGCAGGATTATCGCTTAGACCTACGCAATTGGTGATTTTTGGAAACCCGAAAGTGGGCACACCCATGATGGTGTGTAACCAAACGGCAGGGATCGATTTACCGCAAAAAGCGTTGATATGGGAAGATGAAGACGGTGATGTTTGGTTAGGGTACAACAACCCTGATTACTTAGTGGAGCGCCACCACCTTGCCGAATGTGGTTTACCAATCGATAAGGTTGAAAAAGCATTGGTTTCACTAGCTAAACAGGCAACACAAGATTCAAAGTAAAACCAGAATACACGTCGCTACCGTAAACACGGATACTCAGTCTGCTTGCTCGGACTCAGTGTGAAAGTGTGAAAGTGTGAAAGTGTGAAAGTGTGAAAGTGTGAAAGTGTGAAAGTGTGAAAGTGTGAAAACATTGTGCTGAAGTTCACTTACAAAACACAATAAAAAAGCCCCGCAGGCTTTCGCATGCGGGGCTTTTATTAGCGTGACGAATGTTAAGAATTACTTCTTAGCGTTCGCTGCTTTAACGTCAGCAATAACTTTCTCTGAAACGTTCGCAGGACATGGTGAGTAATGCGCGAATTCCATAGAGAATTGACCACGACCAGAAGTCATAGTACGCAGTGTACCGATGTAACCGAACATTTCTGACAGTGGTACGTCCGCTTTAACACGAACACCCGTTACGCCAGCCATTTGGTCTTTGATCATGCCGCGACGACGGTTAAGGTCACCGATTACGTCACCAACGTGGTCATCTGGAGTGAACACGTCTACAGCCATGATAGGCTCTAGAAGTTGAGCACCCGCTTTAGGCATAGATTGACGGAATGCGCCTTTCGCTGCGATTTCAAATGCTACTGCAGATGAATCGACTGCGTGGAATGCACCATCAAGAAGCTCGATTTCAACGTCAAGAACAGGGAAGCCAGCAAGAACACCGGTATCCATCATGCCTTTGAAGCCTTTCTCGATTGCAGGCCAGAATTCTTTAGGAACGTTACCGCCCACTACAGAAGACGTAAACTTAAAGCCTGTACCAACTTCACCTGGTTTCATGATGTAGTCGATCTTACCGAACTGACCAGAACCACCAGACTGTTTCTTGTGCGTGTAGCTGTCTTCAACTGGCTTAGTGATAGTTTCACGGTAAGCAACTTGAGGTTGACCAACAATCAGGTCTACGCCGTAAGTACGCTTCAGGATATCAACTTTGATATCTAGGTGAAGTTCGCCCATACCTTTAAGGATGGTTTCGCCAGTTTCTTCGTCAGTTTCAACTTGGAAAGATGGATCTTCTGCAACCATTTTACCGATTGCAATACCCATTTTCTCAGAACCGCCTTTGTCTTTAGGAGCAACTGCGATTGAGATTACTGGGATTGGGAATACCATCGGCTCAAGTGTTACAGAGTGCTTAGTATCACACAGAGTGTGACCAGTTTGCACATTCTTCATACCAACGATAGCTATGATATCACCAGCTTGAGCGCTAGTTAGTTCGTTACGGTCATCCGCTTGCATCTCAACCATACGGCCAACACGCTCAGTTTTACCGGTGAACGAGTTAAGGATGGTGTCACCCTTGTTCAGTTTACCAGAGTAAATACGTACGAATGTTAGTGCACCAAAGCGGTCATCCATGATTTTGAATGCAAGCGCTTTGAATGATTCGTCAGCAGAAACGATAGCGTGCTCGCCAGTTTCTTCGCCGTTCTCATCCATCAGAGGTTGTGGATCAACTTCTGTTGGAGAAGGAAGGTAATCTACAACTGCATCAAGGATAAGTTGCATACCTTTGTTTTTGAACGCTGAACCACAGTAAGCAGGGAAGAAGTCCATTGTGCGAGTACCCTTACGGATACATGCTTTAAGCTGCTCAATAGATGGCTCTTCGCCTTCCATGTATGCTTCCATTAGGTCGTCGTCCTGCTCTACAGCAGTCTCAACTAGCATCTCACGGTATTCTTCTACTTGGTCAAGCATGTCTTCAGGAACATCTTTAACTTCGTAGTTTTCAGGAAGACCAGAGTCATCCCAAACGTATGCTTTACGAGTCAGAAGGTCTACAACACCGCAGAATTCGTCTTCGATACCGATTGGTAGAACCATAACCAGTGGGTTAGCAGCTAGAACGTCTTTAGTTTGCTTAACAACACGGAAGAAGTCAGCACCCATACGGTCTAGTTTGTTAACGAAGATGATACGTGCAACTTCTGATTCGTTCGCGTAGCGCCAGTTAGTTTCTGACTGAGGCTCAACACCACCAGAACCACAGAAAACACCGATACCACCATCAAGTACTTTCAGTGAACGGTAAACTTCTACGGTGAAGTCAACGTGTCCCGGAGTATCGATAACGTTGAAACGGTGGCCATTCCAGAAACAGCTTACTGCTGCAGACTGGATGGTAATACCACGCTCAGCTTCCTGTTCCATAAAGTCGGTAGTAGATTCACCATCGTGAACCTCACCAGTTTTGTGGATTTGACCGGTTAGCTTAAGGATACGCTCGGTAGTAGTGGTTTTACCCGCATCAACGTGCGCGAAAATACCAATGTTTCTGTATTTACTTAGATCTGTCATTGTTCGTCTCTATAAACAATTACTGGCTTATATAAGGGCGGGAATTATAGCAGGCGTTGCCGCGTAAAGAAACATGTAGAACACAGTGAGCTAAGATAAGTGTCAGCCTAGGCATTTCTTGGCACATTTCTGAACAGATGCGAGCCATTTTCTACCCACTTTTTGTTGTAGGTGTCATTCCAACAAGCAGAAATAAGGGTAGAACCGAAAATTGAATCGTGATGATTTATTTTTGCACTAGTATAACCTGATGCTTTTTCGCGCAACACAATGTCACTTTCACGACGAAACTCTCACCTTTTCGCAAATTCGAGAAACACACCTCAGAATCCTAACGGTTTTTCTTTATATTCAACGCACTTTTTAACGCCACGATTTTTGTGTTACCGCTTTAGCTAGGAGCTTTCATGTCGTCTCCTCGATTATCATCTCTCGAGATGGGCCGTGTTCTCGCCATTTTTGCCGTCGTCGTTATCCATTCAGGTCCATTACGCGGTGAAATGTATAGCGAATCCATCAATACACTTTCAGATGTTATCAATCAAATATGCCGATTTGCCGTGCCCTTTTTCTTTTTGCTCACGGGCTACTTTGTTCAACCCAAACTCACGCAACACCCTAAAAAAACCTTTCTTCACTATGCCAAGCCTCTTTCACTCATTTGGTTAGCATGGAGTGTCATCTATCTACTACTGCCGTTTAGATTTGACGTTGTGATGTCACAAGGATATCTCGCTGAACGATCTGGCTACTGGGACTTCCTGTTGAAGACACCGCTCAACACCCTCTTTGAAGGTGGGTTGGTGCATCTTTGGTATATACCGGGATTGCTTTGCGCACTTGGGATCATGGCGTTACTCATCAGCAAACGACAAGAAGCCTTGATCGTGCCGCTCGCGCTTGGGCTTTATGTCTGGGGGTTAGGTGCTGGCAGCTATCAGCCAATCATGGAAGGTGAAACACCTATCTTTAGTCGTAATGGCCCGTTCTTTAGTTTACTTATGGTCGTTGCTGGTGCGGAAATGCGACGCAGAGACATACAATTTTCAACGCGAACCGCTTGGGCAATGTTGATTGGCGGCATGGGACTTTGCCTTGCGGAAGGTTTTAACCTTGCTCGATATGATGTTTGGATGGCGAATCACGACTTCTTAATTGGCACACCTATCATGGCTATTGGCTTGTTTGCGTTATTGCTTAATCATCCGAACTGGGGAAACACACCACTGACGTTCGCCTTGAGTCAACGCGTCTTAGGGGTGTATGTGGCTCACTTTGTTGTGATGCTCATGCTGTTCAATGTGTTTGGCGCTTATTCCATTGAAGGCATTGCCCGCGATGCTTTACTTGCCCCATTAACACTGCTTCTTTCGTTTGGACTGGTCATCGCACTGGAAATGTCGCGATTCACGCGTTTCTTGGTGAACATGAACAAACCTAAACCACAAAAACCAAGCAAACACGCCGCCGCGTAAAAACAGAAAGCCCTGACGATGCAGGGCTTTTTTCATCAATACCATCCACCTAAAAAGGAAAGGTTCTATCTGACGTCACTCTTTTTTCTTTGGTTATCTTGTCTATGCACTCAGCAATGCATCAATCTTCTTTAGGAAGCTGTCTCGTTGATGGGCTTGGTCGTACTTCAAGTCATAGGTATTGTGAAAACCAATGTGGAGCTCTACCCCGCTTCCTCGCAGGTAAACATTGTATCCATCGTAGTCTGTCATCGCTTCGATGCCTTCATAAATCTTCCCGAGCTCAGTCTTCTCACCCTTCGCCATGACGATTTCAAACGCTTCCAGCAATCTCGCAGGATTTAAGTCATTTTTCATTGCCATTCCCTCACAACTACCTAATTCGCTCGTAAGCGCAGAGAGTTGTCTCTGCATTAAAAGTATGATTTTTATTACAGAAATATGCCAACTGCAGATCACCAAAGGTTGAGCAATAACGAAATGACGTGTGGCATCAATCCACACATTGATCCTTTAGGTAACAAAATACGAGACTTACCAAAACTCAATTGAACCCCTTTATATCTTCACTAGAATGGCATCCTCTTCTAAACAAGGGCGAACCATGATGAAACTTAAAAGCATTCTCCTTGCCAGCGCAATGGCGATCGGGCTTTCCGGATGTGTGATTCCAACAGACAGGACTTACTACAAACCCGAGGACAGTTTTGGCGAAGCTGTTGCTTCACAAAGTTGCGGATACTTGCGCACAAACCAAGATTCGCTAAAGCAGTCTTTCGATGGCTATAGTGTGCAAGTCAATGCAAGTCAGGATGGCAGAAATGGTGTAAACGTAAATGTTTCCGCCCTCGTTGATAACGCTTTACTCGACATCAATGACGTCTCTTTTGATGCCTCAAAAGTGCATATTGTCCAGCCTGAAAACCGCGGAGAAATCACGACTAAAAATGCGTTTCAGCAACAATCCGATGGCACCATCTGGCTCTCACGGACTTTTTTGTTGCAAGATGCTCCTTATGAAAAAGTGATAGAGCTTGAGCTATCCCCAGGCGCAATATCTATAAAAGGAAGCCCTTCAGAACTTATGGTGTTCAAGTTTTCACTAACAACCACTTTTGACGTCTTATATTTCTCGATAAATTGCTAAAAGAACGCCTTGGAGGGCGACGCAAATAAGGCATATACAGGAAGCTACGTAGTATTGGCGGTCATTCCCGGTCCATTCCCAAAAAACAGCTTCCTGTGCTACCGCCAAAGCAAGAAGGTATTACGCAAAAACGCGTGGTGTATCCTGATAGATGTTATGAGAAAACGGATAAAACGCGATTAAATAGTTCGCCCAACGGAGCATCTACAGCAAAACACTGCTTTTAGCGTAAGTTCCTCAAATAAGAATGTCAGAACCTTGCTGCAAATCACCTCTCTTCTTCGTTTAGTCCAAACACCAACGTTAAACGAAGGTATCCGCACTGAAAACGATTCTTACGAGCCAGATAACGAGCCTCCTGAAAAAATTAGAAAGCTTACGCTTACCTATTTGGTCTATTGATTCGTGAGCATTCTAAATACTATAAATGGAAGGATACAAAATGGACGTTGTTACCAGCTGGGCAACAAAACTACTCGAGTTCAGCGCTGCGCTTTTCATCTTTCTCATCGGTTGCGCGGTGTTATCTATCATCTATATCTACATTCGTGACGTCACTCAGACGCAACAAGCGATTCGACGAAACTACCCTGTCGTTGGTCGCTTTCGTTATTGGTTCGAACACATGGGGGAGTTTTTCCGCCAATACTTCTTCGCGTTAGACAGAGACGAACTGCCGTTTAACCGCGCGCAGCGCAGTTGGGTTTACCGTGCTGCAAAAAACGTGGATAGCACTGTCGCATTCGGTTCGTCTCGACCACTAAACCAACCGGGGGATGTAATTTTCCTAAACTGCCCGTTCCCTACGCTTTCAGAAGATGCCGTTCCTGCGAGCGCCGTGACGTTCGGCGAGGGTGTGGCAACAACACCGTTTACCACATCAAGCTTCTTTAATATCTCAGGCATGAGCTTTGGGGCGCTCAGTGTGCCTGCGGTTCTCTCTTTATCTAAAGGCGCAAAGAAAGCAGGCGTTTGGATGAACACAGGCGAAGGCGGCCTATCGCCTTATCACCTTGAAGGTGGCGCTGACATCATTTTCCAAATTGGTACGGCCAAATACGGTGTGCGTGACGAACAAGGCAACCTTAGCGATGAAAAGCTACAAGCCATTGCCGCTAACGAACAAGTACGCATGTTCGAAATTAAAATGAGCCAAGGAGCAAAACCGGGCAAAGGCGGAATCTTACCTGGGAACAAAGTGAACGCTGAAATCGCCGCTATTCGTGGTATCCCAGAAGGCCAAGATTCAATCAGCCCGAACGGACACACCGAGATCCGCAGCGTGAGCGATTTGCTCGATATGATCGCTCGTGTGCGAAAGGCAACGGGAAAGCCCGTCGGGTTTAAAGCCGTTATCGGTGCTTATGGTTGGTTGGAAACCTTGATGGAAGAAATCCATCAACGCGGTATCGATTCTGCACCGGATTTCATCACCATCGATTCAGCAGATGGTGGTACAGGAGCAGCACCTCAATCACTCATGGATTTCATGGGCCTGCCAATCAAACGCAGCTTGCCAATGGTCGTGGATATCTTGGAAACCTATGGCTTGAAATCTCGGATTAAAGTGATTGTGTCAGGCAAGTTGATTAACCCTGCGGAAGTGGCATGGGCATTGTGCATTGGCGCTGATTTCATTACTTCTGCGCGTGGTTTTATGTTTTCGTTAGGGTGTATCCAAGCCTTGCAGTGCAATAAAAACACCTGCCCGACTGGCATTACCACGCACGACCCTAAGCTACAACACGGTTTGGTCGTATCAGACAAAGCCGAGCGCGTTGCACACTATGCGAAAAACTTAATGTATGAAGTCGGCGTTATCGCCCATTCGTGTGGTGTTGCCGAACCTCGACAACTACGCCGTATGCACGCTCAAATGATCAACGATCATGGCTTACCGGATTCATTGGACGTGATTCACCCACGAGTGACACCTAAGCCTGAATTTCAACAGCGAGCCGATTAATCGCTGCGTTGGCCACCAAAAAGAAAAAGAGGCGCATTATGCGTAATGCCGATCAGTTAAGCAAAAAATGATCGGTTGAACGATCCTGAGAGGCTGGCAAAATCCGAGTGTATTTCTACACTCGGATTTTTTTATGTTCTTAAGACAAGCCCTCGACCGAATACACCAATTTTCTGCTGACCAACTCAATGGCCTATCAGATCTCCTGTGCCCCGCTCTCATTAATCAATGCCTTGAAGACACAGGCGTCACGACGATTCGAAAGCGTAGGCTCCCCATGGAACTGATGGTGTGGAGCGTCGTGGGAATGTCACTTTATCGGCACCTATCGATGAGTAAGGTGGTCTCTCAGCTCGATATATTACTTCCAGGTAAGAA
>NZ_FOWR01000041.1 GCF_900115495.1 Enterovibrio norvegicus DSM 15893
TGATTCAGTGGCCAGTTCCGTGTGGAGCAGGTCGCCGTGTCAGTGAGGTCGCATTATAGGGACGGTTCAGATCTTGGCAAGGGCTTTTTGTGAAAAACATCACTAAAAGCACCCAATCGAGCGCTAATTGAGCAGGTTGGTGTATTTTGATACGGAAACAGGTATCGATAGGTTTTTGAGGCTTCCTGAACGGTCGTTCCAGGATACGCTAACAGTAAGTACCTTCGCGTAAGTTACTTCGGCGCCAGTATCATTATTACTCTTAAATACTCCTCCCGATGCCGCATTCAACACTATAGAGAAAGGACTACCACTCTCGAGCGATAACTTACAATCCGTTATGTCAGCTAACGTTCTATCGGCGCAGCTAGAACCTATCGTATTAAAGCTTTGAAGCATGGCAATTTGCCTTTCAGAAATATAGGCCGCTTTAACAAAAAGACCTGCGTTCGCTTTTTCTACCTCTATATAGCTGTATAGCTTCAGTGTTCCGACGCCTGATAGCACAACAATAAAGATAGATATCAGAACCTCTACCAATGAAAACCCACGATTAGAAGTCATGAATGCTACCTTTTAATATCCTGGGTATACCAGAACCTCCTGGTAAGGGGTCTTTACCTTCGTCATATCCTGGCTTAAACGATCCTTTCACGAGTGATATTGAACCGGGAACATCGACGAGATAGCTTCCCTTACTTTCATAGGAACCATGAAAGTAAAACGGTAATTTACCCCATTTACTCGAATCATTTTTGTACTCAAGAATCAACTCAGCACAAAGAGAAGACATCGCTCCGTCTTCACATAGATTGTGACCCGTCCCGTCTGTCTTTTGATATGCTCCCCAAGAATCTGCTAGGCTGCTTTCTGAGTAATCGACTGTAAACTGAAAAATGGTTCCATGAAATGTGAAGGCGTCTTTAGCGCCGACTACACCATTCTTTATCACTACAAGCGGTGGATTTTCACTACTTCCTGCGCCGGATAGCCCTGCTATAAAACAGTCGCCATCAACCCAAATCTTCTTTTTACCCGCATCGATTTCAGACTTAACAGTACTGCCGCAACTGCTAACCGCTTCTTTGTCTGAAATCGCAGATCCTGTGGTTATCTTAACGTCAAACGTCTTTTTTACACTTCCCCAATTCTCTTTGGGTGTATCAAACAAATCTTGGAATACATCGATATTTTCTTGATTATCCAAGATGTCAGATTCAAATTCATTGGTAACTGGATCAGTGTCTGGTGGAATGTGAGTACTGAAGCTTTCATGACACCGCTCATTCGTTCCGGTCAGTGCCGATTTGAATTCAGCGGAACTTTTGCCAACATCGATAGTGACATCGCCTCCTGCAATAATGGCAATGCACTCATATATACCTATATCTCCATCGGTACCGACTTTGTCGCCTTTCGCTGGTATCCAAGCATTACCGCCATCTATAACCAAACTGCCAGAGGTCTTGAATGCTGCAGCTGTCGCTCCACCAGATTTAATCAACACACTCTGAACGGCATAGCCTGAAGTGGCACTCAATGTCCAGTGCGTCGTGTTATCGGTCAATCTAATACTGCTGCTGTTTGTTGGCGCTTTACAAACATCAAAGACTGATTGACTAAAATCAGCATTTTTTGGATTCAGCCCCTTTTCCTCAAACACTGCAATAGCGCAATCTAGCCCGGCTTTAGCGTTTGCTCTTTGCTGACTATCTATCACTACGTTCTGTGATTTTTTAATGTCTGAAATCCCCGAGCTTCCAACTGAGATAGCAAACAAAGCGATGATTAAAACAACACCGCTAACTACAGCTAACGTAGCCATTCCTTTTTGGTTATTCATTCATTAACCATCCACGTTAGGTACAACAACGGAAAAATTTACCGAATCAACGACCGAGCTGTCTGCTTTCAATGAAGCTTTGATCTCTATATCAATAGATTGAAGTCGATTCGTATTGCTACCAACTGAGTGGTAACTGCTTCTTTGGAAAGTCAGTGTATTAATAACGATCCTGTCGAAAGTCATATCTCGCCAATATCCACTTGTACCGCCATCAGAGCTACCACTGCCGCAGTTCCAATTCGTAAGCCCTTTCCAATTTTCATAAACTTCAATGACAGGGTTATTTTTACTGTCTTGCCCTAACCTGTATCCCTTCGCATCATCTTTATCAAGAGATAAGGCTCCCGAACGCTTGTCATGGTTGTAGGCAAATAGGATGCATGCCCCTTTCTTCGTTTCAGTCGCGCTATCATCAATTAAAATTGAAGAAGAATCACCTAACGAATCTGACAACATAAAGACATTGGTTGATACACAGTCAAAGCAAAAGCCAGCCCTTTTAACTTCATTACTTATCGTCGTTGCAAGCACATTCAATTGAGTATGAAGAAAGTCTCTTTGTAACTGCTGAGTCCCCATTGAGGTGTTAACCGAAAACAAGGCAAGCGAGGAGGCAAGAACAATAAGACTGACCGTTAAGCCAATCATCATTTCTATAAGGGTATAACCGTACAGCAATGCTTTTTTCATGATGGACAAGCATCCCAATCACTCACTGCTGTGTTACTGCATCCTTTTAGACCGGAATATTGTCGGATCATGATGCCAGACTCTTTTCCTGTTTCAGATCCTGCCGAAAGCTTGAGCGTCGTGTTTGTAGAGGGAAGTCCCGTCATATGTGAGAAATGAAAGAGTTTGACTGGTCCAGTTTCCACTGGAGATTGGACGGCAACCAAGTCGTCAATATCAAGAAAAAACTTCTGAAAACCTTCATTATCCGAACAAGAAAACTCTTTAGCATCAGATGTTTCGCTTAAACCAATACAGCCACCAAACTCATTGGAAACAGGAATGTAATGCACATAGACATTACGATGACGTTTTAGGGACTCTGATTGCCCGACTTCCAAAACCGAAAGCAACTGCATAGCAGTGCTTTCAACCTTCGCAGTTTTGTGTGAGGAAACATACGTAGGGACGGCTACCGCTGTGACCACTGCCAGTACTGACAAGGTTGTTATCATTTCAATTAAGCTAAATCCGCGTAGTCGATTCCAATAACTCACTGCTGACGTCCAATCTTTCCAACATAACTTGTCTGGATATTATCACGAAGATAACTTATGCCTTTGGAATCAATAAAGATTTACTGCATAGCGAAGATAAAAATGGATCGAGGAATCAAAACGTTACAGCTGGGTATGACATTGATCGAAATCTTAGTGGCTATCGCTATTATTGGTGCGCTGACATCTATAGCGGTCCCCGCATTCAGCAACTATTTGATCCAGGCAGAAAGAAGCCGTGTACAAACCGATCTTTATCAATTGCAGGTGTGGGTAGAACAGCAATACACAGCTACAAGCACTTACCCTTCAAAAATTGAGTGCACGAGATGCCAAGTTTCCGAGGAATATACATTTTCTATCGACAGCTCAGGGGCAGGAAATGACGTTTACAAAATTAAGGCCACGCCAAAATCAACGTCGAATCAAAAGAATGATACTGACTGCTACACAATGATCATTAATGCCGTATCGGAGCAATCAAATGCTAGTAAAGATGGAACCGCATTAGACAGCAGCAAATGTTGGACATAAAAAAACCGGCCATCAGGCCGGTTTTTTTGTATTCGCTTTGCGTCTTAGCTTGTTAGGTCATCAAAGAATTTTTTGACGCCATCAAAGAAGCCTTCAGATTTAGGCTTGTGCTTTTTCGCTGCACTTCCACCCAAAGATTCTTCAAACTCTTTCAGCAGTTCTTTTTGTTTGCTGCTTAGGTTAACAGGCGTTTCTACCACAAGCTTACAAATCAAATCACCGACACCGCCACCGCGCACTGACTGAACACCTTTACCGCGCATACGGAACATACGACCGGTTTGTGTTTCAGACGGCACTTTCAGGCTCACACGGCCATCAAGTGTTGGGACTTCAACTTCACCACCTAGCGCAGCCATCGTAAAGCTTACTGGTACTTCGCAATAGAGGTTGTTGGCATCACGCGTAAAGATGTGGTGGTCGCGAACGTGAACTTGTACGTACAAGTCACCTGCTGGTGCACCAAACTCTCCTGCTTCACCTTCTCCAGTCAAACGGATACGATCACCCGTGTCGACACCCGCTGGGATCTTAACGCTGAGGGTTTTGGTTTTCTGAACTCGGCCTTGACCATGGCAAGAATCACAAGGATCTTTGATGATTTTCCCACGACCATGACAGGTAGGACAGGTTTGCTGAACCGCGAAGAAGCCTTGACGCATCTGTACTTGGCCTTGGCCATGACACGTACCACATGTTTGTGGTGATGAACCCGCTTTCGCGCCACTGCCACCACATGGGTCACAGCTTACATAGGTAGGAACATCGATTTCGCGTGTAATACCGCGAACCGCCTCTTCAAGAGACAATTCCATGTTGTAACGAAGATCCGCGCCGCGTTGCGCACGTTGAGCACCACCGCCACGACGGCCGCCGCCAAAAATGTCACCGAAGACATCACCAAAGATGTCACTGAAGTCTGCGCTTCCGCCACCGAAACCGCCGCCACCCATGCCACCTTGTTCAAATGCAGCATGACCGTACTGATCGTAAGCAGCACGTTTCTGATCATCAGTTAAGATTTCATAGGCAAGTTTAACTTCTTTAAACTTGTCTGTGGCTGATTCATCACCTGGATTTTTATCAGGGTGATATTTCATCGCCAGGCGCTTGTACGCTTTTTTAATGTCGCGTTCGCTGGCGTCACGGCTTACGCCAAGTACTTCATAAAAATCACGTTTTGACATTTTTCAGTTGTCACCTGTTTTTATACTAGGCGGACATAAATCCGCTTCGCATCATACAACTACGGGCGGAGGAGAATCCTCCTACGCCCGTGCGAAATAAAACGGCTAGCTAAAAATTAGCTGGTTTTATTTTTTGTCGTCTTTAACTTCTTCGAACTCAGCATCAACAACATCGTCGTCTTGCTTAGACTCTGCACCGGCGTCTTGAGCTTGAGCTGACTGGGCTTGTTGCTGTGCAACTTCCATCAATTTCTGAGAAGCAGCGATAAGCGCTTGTACTTTCTCGTCGATTGCTGCTTTGTCTTCGCCTTTACGCGCTTCTTCTAGCTCAGAGATAGCAGCTTCAATTTTTGCTTTCTCGTCAGCAGGTAGTGCGTCGCCAGCTTCTTCAATTTGCTTGCGAGTGCCGTGAACCATTTGGTCAGCTTGGTTGCGAGCAGTCACCAGTTCTTCGAACTTCTTATCTGCTTCTTTGTTCGCTTCCGCTTCCTGAACCATTTTCTCGATTTCGTCGTCGCTCAGACCACCCGATGCTTGGATAGTAATCTTCTGCTCTTTACCTGTGCTCTTGTCTTTTGCAGACACGTGCAAGATACCATCCGCATCCAAGTCGAAGGTTACTTCGATTTGTGGCATACCACGTGGCGCCGCTTGGATTCCTTCTAGGTTAAATTGACCTAGAGATTTGTTGTGCATGGATTGCTTACGCTCACCTTGCAGAACATGGATAGTTACAGCGCTTTGGTTGTCGTCAGCTGTTGAGAACACTTGATTCGCCTTAGTAGGGATCGTGGTGTTTTTCTCAATCAGTTTCGTCATCACGCCGCCCATGGTTTCGATACCAAGAGACAGTGGAGTAACGTCTAGTAGAAGTACGTCTTTCACGTCACCCGCAAGAACACCACCTTGAACCGCAGCACCAACAGCAACTGCTTCATCAGGGTTTACGTCTTTACGTGCTTCTTTACCAAAGAATTCAGCAACTTTTGCTTGAACCATTGGCATGCGAGTTTGACCACCAACCAAGATAACGTCGTTGATGTCGTTAACAGACAGGTCCGCATCCGCAAGAGCAACTTTCAATGGCTCCAGTGAACGTTGAACCAAATCTTCAACAAGAGACTCAAGCTTCGCACGAGTCACTTTGATGTTCATGTGTTTAGGGCCTGACGCATCAGCAGTGATGTACGGCAGGTTAACGTCAGTTTGTTGCGCAGAAGACAATTCGATCTTCGCTTTTTCTGCCGCTTCTTTTAGACGCTGCATCGCTAGCGGATCTTTGCGCAGGTCAATACCTTGGTCTTTTTTGAACTCTTCAACCAAGTAGTTGATCATGCGGTTATCGAAATCTTCGCCACCTAGGTGAGTGTCACCGTTGGTTGCTAGAACTTCGAATGTTTTCTCGCCGTCGACTTCATCAATCTCGATGATTGAGATATCGAAGGTACCACCACCAAGGTCGTATACCGCGATAGTGCGGTCGCCGCCTTCTTTATCCAGACCATATGCCAATGCAGCAGCAGTTGGTTCGTTGATGATACGTTTAACTTCTAGACCTGCGATACGGCCAGCATCTTTGGTTGCTTGACGCTGAGCATCGTTGAAGTACGCAGGAACAGTGATAACCGCGCCAGTGACTTCCTCACCAAGGAAATCTTCTGCAGTTTTCTTCATTTTTTTCAGAACTTCGGCAGAAATCTGAGGCGCAGCCATTTTCTCGCCTTTCGCTTCTACCCAAGCGTCGCCATTGTCAGCTTTAACAATTTTGAACGGCATGATTTCGATATCACGTTGTACTTCTTCGTCTTCAAAACGACGACCGATCAGGCGTTTGATCGCGTACACAGTGTTTTCTGGGTTAGTAACAGCTTGACGTTTTGCAGGCTGACCTACTAAAGTTTCACCGTCCTGGGTGTATGCGATGATCGATGGCGTTGTGCGATCGCCTTCGGCGTTTTCGATTACGCGTGGCTTGTCACCGTCTAGTACTGCTACACATGAGTTGGTAGTACCCAAGTCGATACCAATGATCTTACCCATTTGGTTTTCTCCGAAAATTCATCTTATATATTGCGTAACCCCTATATGGGGTTGGCTATTCAGGGTTCAACCCTAATAAAGAAAATTTTTTATTTTCTTTCCCGTTGACAGGTAAATGAGGGCTGCTTTTTTGCTTTCAAGGCTTCAAACGAAAAAAAACCCGCTTAAAAACGGGTTTTCTTCAAAACTGGCAATATTAGGCTTGTTCGTTAACGTTGCCTGATGCTGCTTTTGAGACCATAACCATCGCTGGACGTACAACGCGGCCATTCAGTGCGTAGCCTTTTTGCATGACCAACATCACTGTGTTTGGTGCATGCTCAGCGCTTTCTTGAATAGACATAGCTTGGTGGAATTCAGGGTTGAAGGCTTCACCTTCAGGGTTTAGCTCAACAAGGCCAAATTTCGCCACAGAATCTTTCATGGTTTTCAAGGTCAACTCAACACCTTCAAGCATAGGCTTCAGTGTTTCGTTTTCTTTGTCTGCCATTTCTAGGGCGCGTTCCATGTTGTCGATAACTGGAAGCAGTTCATTCGCAAAACGTTCCAATGCAAATTTACGCGCTTTATCGATCTCTTGCTCGGTACGACGACGAATATTTTCAACATCTGCGCGTGCGCGTAGCACGCTATCTTGCTGCTCTTTTACCGTCGCTTCGCTTGCTTCAAGCGCCGCTTCAAGTTCAGTGATCCTACTAATCATCGCATCAGTCTCTGCATCAAGGGCGTTATCGTCCTGTGACGCAGCCGCGTCGTTTTGCAATTCTTCTTCCTGGATCTTATTTTCTTCGTTGCTCATGCTCTCTCCGACACAATACTCTGTGTTAACTCCCCAAAAAACCGATATTGGGAAATCAATCTCGACAGTTTTGCTTATTATGGGGATGTATGCCCGTGTTTCAAGGTGTCATTCGTGGCAAAGCACGACAAGCTTTTATCAATAACTTATAATTGAGCCTCTAAATGGCGCAGGATCAATAAGATGTCAAAGCGTTTCAATACTATCGCTCTGGTTGGTAAGCCAAGAAATCCGGAGGCGGTAGCGACTCACGAGAGTCTTTACCAGTGGCTTACTGAACAAGGTTATCGCACATTGGTCGATAACCGACTTGATAATTACTTAAATATTCCCGCGCAAGATTTTCACGATTTACTTTCCCTGGGCGAAAAAGCCGATCTAGCGATTGTCATTGGTGGTGATGGCAACATGCTGGGTGCAGCACGCGTTTTATCGCGTTTCGATATTTCTGTTATTGGGATTAACCGCGGCAACCTTGGCTTTTTGACCGACATTGATCCTGATGATTACGAAGCGGCACTGACGTCTGTTTTAGAAGGCGACTACGTCGAGGAACATCGTTTCCTATTGGAAGCAGAAGTTCATCGTCATGGGCAGATTAAAAGTCATAACGCGGCCCTCAACGAAGCTGTGCTTCACCCGGGTCAAGTTGCACATATGATTGAATTTGAGGTGTATATTGATGATAACTTCGCTTTCTCTCAACGTTCGGATGGTTTGATCGTTTCAACACCGACTGGCTCAACCGCGTATAGCTTATCGGGCGGCGGTCCGATTCTATCGCCAAGTTTAGACGCTATTTCACTGGTTCCTATGTTTCCGCATACGCTCTCGAGTCGACCACTGGTTGTCGACGCAAACCGTCACATTAAATTGGTGGTTTCCCCAGACAATGGAAGCACGCTAGAAGTCAGTTGCGATAGCCAAGTTTCTCTTCCCGTCAATCCAGGGGATGAAGTTCACATCTACCGCAGTCCATCGTTCTTGCAGTTGATTCATCCCAAAAATTACAGCTATTACAAAACGCTGCGTACAAAACTAGGATGGTCAAACAAACTGTTTTAGTTCTCATCCATTCATACAAAAAGAGCAGGCTTAGCCTGCTCTTTTTGTTGTCTGAATCACATTTTTCTCATTCACAGTGCATTGAACAACTTTACTGTATGTAATCACAGTATATACTGTATGCATCAACAGGTGATGATTAACACAGGTACTCATACATGCTGGCGCACATTACGATTCAGAACTTTGCCATTGTTAAAGCGTTGGAACTCGACTTTCACAAAGGAATGACAACCATTACGGGTGAAACCGGAGCGGGTAAATCTATTGCGATTGATGCACTTGGCCTATGCCTCGGCGATCGCTCTGACCCTTCAATGGTACGTCCTGGTGAAGAGAAAGCTGAGATTGTGGCCCTGTTTAATTTGCAGAATAATCCTGCCGCGCGACGCTGGTTAGAAGACAATGAACTGGTTGATGGTGACGAATGCATTCTTCGTAGAATCATTACCAAAGAAGGTCGCTCTCGCGCCTTCATTAATGGCAGCCCAGTACCAGCATCTCAGCAAAAATCACTCGGTCAGCATTTGATCAACATTCATGGCCAGCACGCGCACCAACTATTGATGCGTAACGACTACCAACTAACTCTGCTTGATCAGTATTCAGGCCACCAAAACCTGCTGCATACCATGCGACAACGTTATCAGGCATGGCGTGCCGCGAGAAATGAACTCAAACAGCTAGAAAAAAACAAAGATGCTTTCGAAGCACAAAAACAGCTTCTTGAATACCAAGTAAACGAGCTTAACGAATTAGCACTGGGTGAAAACGAATACCCAGAACTGGAAGAAGAGCACAGACGCCTTTCCAATTGTGGTGATATCGCCATTTGTAGCCAAAGCGTGCTTCAAGCCCTGACTGAAGACGACAATAACAATGCCATGTCATTGTTGCAGTTTGCACAGCATAAGCTCGCAGAACTTGCCGCGATGGATTCGCGTTTTTCTGAACTGACCCAAATGTTAGATGAAGCCTATATTCAAGTTCAGGAAACCACGCACGAAATTTCCAGTTACATGGATAGACTCGACATGGACCCTTCACGTCTCAGCTATTTAGATGAGCGCATGGCAACGATTCTTCGTTTGTCGCGCAAGCACCAAGTCACGCCTGATGCGCTGTTTGCCGCGCATCAAGCTCTGGTGGCAGAGCTAGAAACGTTTACCAGCAGCGATGAAAAAGTTGAGCAGTTGGCTGCAGATGTCGATGCGAAATATCAATCGTGTTTACTCGCAGCGGAAAAACTCAGCAAGAGTCGCAAGCGTTACGCGAAAGAGCTCGACAAGCTGATTTCATCCAGCATGCATGAATTAAGCATGGAGCACGGTAAATTCCACATTGCCCTGGAAAGTAGCCCTGATAATAATTTGTCGCCCCTGGGTGTTGATAGCATTGAATTGCTGGTTTCCACTAACCCAGGCCAACCTATGCAGGCGCTTGGAAAAGTGGCATCTGGCGGTGAGCTATCACGTATCTCTCTTGCTATTCAAGTTATCACGGCACAGAAAGTGGATACCCCAAGTTTGATTTTCGATGAAGTCGATGTTGGTATCAGTGGTCCAACAGCCGCCATCGTAGGGCGACTGCTAAGAAAACTTGGCGAGTCAACGCAAGTCATGTGTGTGACACACTTGCCACAAGTCGCGGGTTGCGGTCATCAGCAAATGTTTGTGACTAAGACCAGCAACAAAGGCAATACCACCACAAGCATGGTGCCTCTGGATGTGTCGTCACGCGTTCAAGAACTCGCGCGTTTGCTTGGTGGTAGCGAAATCACTGAGCACACGTTGGCAAACGCACGTGAACTGCTCATCGCTGCATGATTTTCAGATTTATAGGTTTTCGCGGTCTAAGATAAGAAACTTTTTGGAAATAGCACGGTCGAACTGACAAGTTCAAGCAAGAGATTTTTACTTCTCGTATTAGCTTGTTTATCATCGACCCCTATTTTGGAAATGAAGTAAGAAGTCATGCGTTGGAAAAACATCGCTGTGGTATCACTTGTTTTAGCCAGCCTTACAGGCTGTTCTCTTGCTAACAAGTTGGTTTACCGCATAGATATTAATCAGGGAAACTACATAGACCAAAATGCAGTTGAAGAACTCAAGTTTGGCATGACCAAGGAACAAGTAAAATTCTTACTTGGTCCTCCAATGTTAGTGGAATCAGGCTATCCGAATACTTGGTATTTTGTGCAATACCTAAAACCTGGGCACGATGCGCCAGAACAAAAAGAACTGATTTTGTCATTCGATGACAGTAACCAATTGGTTGGCATGAAAGGCGATTATCAACCCGGTACCCGGTTCTTTGAAGCCATTCGCTAACGCTTTCCCCTTTACAAAAAAACCCGCTACTGCGGGTTTTTTTCTATCTGGGCTATATGACATAGCGACCTACTTGAGCATTTTCTCTAGCTGCTCTTTGTTCGTGTGTCGTATGTCTTTGCCTTTCACGAAATATATAATGTATTCACAAATGTTCTGGCAACGATCACCCACACGTTCTATTGCTCGTGCAGACCACATCACTTTCAATACGTTAGGAATAGAGCGTGGGTCTTCCATCATATAGGTCATTAACTGACGAATGATCGCTTCGTATTCTTTATCGAGTTGGTCGTCTGAGTGGTAAACCTTCATGGCCGCATCAACGTCCATGCGTGCAAATGCATCCAGCACATCATGCAACATACGGGCGGCTTTCTGCCCAAGGTTCTCAAGGGATACTAAGAACGGCTGCTGATGGTTTGAAAAGTTATCCAGCGCCATTTTCGCGATGCTGTCAGCAACATCACCAATGCGCTCTAAATCCGTGATTGTTTTGATGATAGCAATAACCAAACGTAGATCGCCCGCCGTTGGCTGACGCTTGGCGATGATCCTCGTACAAGCCTCATCGATCGCCACCTCCATCGAATTAACCTTGTGATCTTCTTTGATCACCTGCTTTGCAAGGTCAGCATCTTGATAATGCATCGCGCGCAGCGCATCCGTTAACTGACGCTCCACCAGCCCTCCCATCGCTAAAACATGTGTGCGAATAGATTCAAGCTCAGCATTGAACTGACCTGAAATATGGCGGCTGATGTTGAGGTTATCCATCTACGTAAGATCCTTAGCCGTAACGGCCAGTAATATAGTCTTCGGTTTGCTTGTTCTTGGGTGTGGTGAACAGCGTATCTGTGTCCGCATATTCTACCAACTTCCCTAAATTGATAAACGCGGTTTGATCAGAAACACGTGCTGCTTGCTGCATATTATGCGTAACAATAACCACGGTAAATTTGCGTTTTAAATCATTGATCAATTCTTCAATGGTCAGCGTGGAAATTGGGTCGAGCGCCGATGTCGGTTCATCAAGAAGCAGAACTTCCGGTTCAATGGCAATCGCTCTCGCAATCACCAGACGTTGTTGCTGACCGCCGGACAAGCCAAAGGCGTTTTCATGAAGGCGATCTTTGACCTCATCCCACAATGCTGCGCCACGAAGCGACCGTTCGACCGCATCATCCAAGGTACGCGCATTTTTCACACCCTGAAGGCGAAGACCATAAATCACATTCTCATAAATGGATTTAGGAAACGGATTTGGCCGTTGAAACACCATCCCAACTTGGCGACGTAATGCTGGCACATCCACATCTTCATTGTAGATGTTCATCCCATGCAGCGATATTTCACCGCTTACGCGACAGCCATCCACCAAATCGTTCATTCGATTAATACAACGAAGAAGCGTCGATTTTCCGCACCCTGACGGACCGATAAATGCCGTCACTTTCCCTTTGGGAATACGCATATTGATATCGAACAATGCCTGAGTATTGCCGTAGTGCAGGTTGAGATTTTTGATCACCAATGCCGTCTGTTCATCAGGCAGTGATGACAGATCAACCGGGCCAGGCAATCCAATGTTGGCATTGATAGAGATCATTTCGCTATCGGTTCCTCATGAAGAATTACACTTCTTGTTCAAGCGCACGATACTTCTCGCGCAAGTGGTTGCGAATGGTGATTGCCGCCAAATTCAAACTCACAATCACGGTGACCAGTAAAAACGATGTCGCGTATACCAGAGGTCTCGCCGACTCAATGTTCGGGCTTTGGAAGCCGACATCATAAACATGGTAACCCAGATGCATGAACTTTCTGTCTAGGTGAAGAAACGGGAAGTTACCATCAAGCGGTAGACTCGGCGCGACTTTCACCACCCCAACGAGCATCAAAGGAGCAACCTCCCCTGCTGCCCGGGCGATAGCTAGAATTAAGCCCGTCATAATCGCAGGGCTTGCCATAGGCAAAACGATACGCCACAAAGTTTCTGATTGTGTTGCACCCAGTGCCATTGAGCCATGACGCACAGACGAAGGAATTCGCGCTAAGCCCTCTTCTGTCGATACAATCACAACTGGCAAGGTCAAAATGGCCAAGGTCAATGAAGACCAAAGGATACCTGGAGTACCGAACGTTGGATTAGGTAAATCGTCCGAATAAAATAGGGCATCAATGTTGCCGCCCACGAAATAAACGAAGAAACCCAACCCAAATACGCCATAGACAATCGACGGCACACCCGCCAAGTTCACAACGGCAATTCGAATCATTCGAGTAAACGCATTCTTACTGGCATATTCATGCAGATATACAGCTGATAGCACACCAAGTGGTGTCACCATGACTGACATCAGCAGCACCATCAACACGGTACCAAAAATGGCAGGAAACACACCGCCTTCAGAGTTTGCTTCGCGCGGGTCTTCGGTGACAAATCGCCCGATGTGAACCAACCAATGCCCTAACTTTTCATGCCACCCCATTGCATTGGGATACCAGACAGACAACACATCATCAATAGGTATCATGACGGAGTGACCATTACGATCTTTTACAATTAAGCTGTCTAGGGACATTTCAGTGCGCAGTGACGCTAACGTAGCTTCTAATCCTGCATAGCGAGATTTCAGCGCCACAATTTCATCATTCACCGAATCAGGCACGGACTCACCCGCTTTGAGCAATGCTCTCTCTTCCAAACGAAGCGCATTTAGCGCATAACTGACTTTGCCAATTTCAGTGTCTTCAATAAGAGAAATCTCGTCACGGTGATCACTCGCCAACGTGACCTTTTGTTCAATCAAACTTGGCGTAAGCGTCTCATCGACCAGTTTGCCCCCCTGCATGTAGCCACTAGGAATGCCGAAGAAGACCCCGTTTTCAACACGCTCAACCACCGCAATATCTGGCAATGCTTTCTGAGAAAGCAGGTTTTGCTCCAGCACTGAGATAAAATCGTGTGCCTCTCGCTCACGGTTCGCAATCTTAATCAGCAAGCGCGTGTGGTCTAACAAAGTAGGGTTTTTAAGCGCAATACCGGCTTCTTGAAGTTGGATTGAAGACACGTTCTCAGTGCCATAGATTTCACCAATAAATGTCTCAACACCGCTCGGAGTATCAATTTCAAATTGATAAACAGGTGACGGCCAAAAGTACGCCAAACCCTTCCAACCAATAAGCAACATCACCCCAAGCACAGCAATAAGGCACAAGCTGACCATGCCTGCAGACATCCATACCCAAGGTGAACTTCTGTTCAAGCGTTTAAACATAATCACACCCCGCTAACGAGCGCTTCGATGTGAGGAGAAAACCATTACAACGCACGGTATTTCTCCCGCAACCGCTGACGAACAAATTCAGCAATCGTGTTGAACAAGAAGGTGAAACTGAACAAGATAAACGCGGTGAGGAACAACACACGGTAATGGGAACTGCCCACCTCGGATTCGGGCATTTCAACTGCAATGTTGGCCGACAGAGTTCGCAGCCCTTCAAAGGGATTCCACTCCATCAATGGCGTGTTACCTGTCGCCATCAGAACAATCATGGTTTCTCCAACCGCACGGCCTAACCCCATCATCACCGCGGAGAAAATGCCCGGACTTGCCGTCAGCAATACGACGCGTGTAAGGGTTTGCCAATGGGTTGCACCTAAGGCTAGAGAACCATTCGTAAGGTGGCTAGGCACAGAGAAAATCGCATCTTCAGCGATGGTAAAAATCGTCGGTACGACAGCAAAACCCATCGCTAATCCAACAACAATGGCATTTCGTTGATCGAAGTTCACGCCAAGCACATCGGTGACAAAAACACGGCTATCGCCACCGAGATAATGCATTTCAATGTAAGGGCCAACCGCAAATGCCGCATACCCCAACAGCAAAATTATAGGGATAAGAACAAACAAGTGTCCGCCACTTGGAAGGTGCTTTCTCACTGACCGCGGCAATTCAGCCCAAGCAAATGCGGTGACCAAAAATGCAATCGGCAATGCAAAGAAGATGAGTAATACGGCAGGCAAATGGGTTTCAACAATGGGTGCAAGCCAAAGTCCAGCCAGAAAGCCGAGAATGACTGTCGGCAATGCTTCCATAATTTCAATCGTCGGCTTCACCACTTTACGTAAGCCCGATGGCATGAAATACGCCGTGTAGATAGCACCACCAACGGCTAAAGGCACCGCAAAAAGAAGCGAAAATGCCGCCACTTTTATCGTCCCGAACACGATAGGCACCGCACTCAATTTACCTTCAAATGATTCATCACCAGATGTTGATTGCCACACATAGTCAGGCTCGCTATAACCTTCATACCAAATTTGGCTCCACAACGATCGGATGCTCACATCAGGATGCGGGTTATCAACATCCAGCAACGTTAGCGTATTGCCTTGCTCTGCAATCAAGCGATCCGCTCGCGGCGAGAACGAAAATGCTTCAACACCTTTCGCCAAATCCGAGAAAGAAAAACGATCATCGGTTTCACTCGGCGCGTGCCATAAGGTTAATGTTCCAACTTCAGATAAATTCGCAAACACATTACGGTGCAATTCCGCCGCCATAATGCCCGGCGGAGTATCAAAGCTCCGCGCTAACGTCAGCGATCTCGCATTGGCTTTTACGACGTCAAACCACTGCCCTATCTGACCATTTTCTAAGCGGATCAACAAAGAGTGCCCACCCGCCAACGCCGTCATTGAGCGTGGTTTTTGATTCGTCACGGCCTCGATATTAACCGTTTCTCTCAGCATGATATCGCGACGAAGCACACTGTAGACCTTCAACTTAGATCCCGATAGAACGTACACTTTGCGGCCATCATGGGCAGCTAACACGGTTGAGCCTGACAACACAGGGAAAACAGCTCTACGCGTTTCTTGCCCTTGCTCTTGAACTGAAATGATCAGCTCATTGGCAACGATGCCCGCCACCAGCAAATGGTCGCCTTCCATCGAAAAAGACACCGACGATACTGGCGCCTCCCCCTCACTCAAATCTACAGTTTGAAGCGGCTGAATATCAGGGGTGAATTGGCGAGTGCCATTTTGGTAATGAGCAAGAAAACGGAGTCGATGCAACGACACTTCGCCATTATTCAGCCCGTAGGCAACTTTGCCTGCCGCAGTCGATGCAGCAAAAAAACTGGTAGGCGAAAACACGAGTTGCTGTTGAAGAAGCGTTTCGGGTTTCTCATTTAACGAAAAGACGACCAGCTCACCTGTGTCTGAATAGCGAAAACCAAATTGGTTATTTTCGTCAATGCCGAGCTGTGCAGGCGCACCAGAGAGAGGTATATCCAGACGTGTATCAATCGTCACATCTGGGCTTTTAAAAAGAGGAAACACAACATATGCGAGGTAGAAGAAAATCAATAGCAACGCAAAAAGCACGACTAACCCGCCACCGATAACGGACAAGCGAGCAAGTTTGTCTTTCAAGCGCCGACGAGGATCACCTTGTGTCAGCACATTGGCGGCGTTTGCCATTGGTACCTCTGAATCTAGATTTAGTGGCTCATATTATGTCTTTTTGATGACATAATTGTGACAGTGCATAAATATGTAAATCGTGTAGCAAGTGACATGAGGCGACGATAAAAGGTCTTGTGGCCTTTGTTAACATTGATTCAAGACACACTTCCTAATGGCTCAATAACGCGTCAGTGGACATGCAATAGACCTGCTTTAATAATGAAAGACCCACCGATGCAGATGTTAAGGATTAACCATGAAGCAGCTAGTGATCACCCTGATCGGCACAGATAGGCCTGGACTTGTCGAAACACTCTCCGATACCGTATTTCAACATCACGGCAGTTGGCAAGCGAGTAGCCTGAGTAAACTTGCGGGCAAGTTCGCCGGAATCATACAAGTAGACATCAAAAATGAAGATGCGGAGTCGCTCGCAAAAGCACTGAACGGCATTCCAGAGCTTGACGTATTGATCGCGGATACGCCGCGTCAATCCGAACCAGATAGCACTACACACTCTCTCACCGTGACAGGCAATGACCGCTCAGGCATTATTCAAGAGGTTACGCGAGAAATTGCGAAATTTGGTATTAATATCAACAAACTGAAAAGCCACGCACAAAGTGCCGCCAATTCTGGTGGCATGATTTTCACGGCAGATTTCGATCTTGATATCGCCAACTCAATCCCTTTATCGGATCTCGGAGAAGCATTGGAAGGCTTGTCTGACGATCTCATCGTGGAGTTTGACGTCAGCGATATCTGAATGAGTAGGAAAGGGAAGGATGAGTGCTGACAAGCTTTTCATAGATAAAGAGCTAAGCTGGTTATCGTTTAACGAAAGGGTATTACAAGAAGCGGCGGACAAAAGCGTTCCAATCATTGAGCGCGTTCGCTTTCTCGGTATTTTCTCAAGCAACCTTGATGAGTTTTATCAGGTCAGGTTTGCCGATGTAAAACGCCGACTCATTATTAGCGAAGAGCAACACGGAGACGTGGGCGTTCGTGAACTGATGAGTAAAATCCAAGAAAAGGTGCTTAAACTCAATCAAGATTTTGACCACCTTTATAACGATATTTTGTTGGAAATGGCGCGTCGCCATATCTTCTTGGTCAATGAAAGACAATTGACTGAATATCAACAAAACTGGCTTAAACGCTTTTTCGTCAGCAGCCTCCTTCCCCACATCACACCCATTATCCTAACGGAAAAAATGGATGTACTGTCTTTCTTGAAAGATGCTTACTCCTATATTGGTGTCGAGCTCAAAAAAGAGGGACAACCAACGCGCTACGCACTCATTGAAATACCAACTGATGACGTAGAACGCTTCATCAAAGTGCCAGAGCCCAAAGGCAAGCGCCGCCGTAAAACCATCATCTTACTCGACAACATCATTCGTCTTTGTCTTGATGAAATCTTCCGTGGTTTCTTCGACTATGACAGCATCGAAGCCTATGCGATGAAAATGACGAGAGATGCAGAATACGATTTAACACACGAAGTCGACCACAGCTTGCTCGAAAACATGTCAGACAGTCTCGACCAACGCTTAACCGCCCTTCCGGTACGTTTCGTTTATCAAAGAGACATGCCTGAAGACATGATTGAACGCATCATCAAAATGCTGAAGATCTCTGATTACGACAGCGTTCTGCCTGGCGCACGCTACCACAACTTCAAAGACTTCATTGGCTTCCCAAATGTGGGGATGAAGTACCTTGAAAACCCGGCGTTACCCGCCATTGAATCTACCGACTTCATGCGTCATAACAACGCATTTGATGCGATCCGAGCGCGCGATGTGCTTTTGTATTACCCCTACCACACCTTCAGACACATGACGGAATTGGTTCGCCAAGCCTCATTCGATCCCAAGGTGCGTAGCATTCGCATCAACATCTATCGTGTTGCGAAAAACAGCCGAATCATTAACTCGATGATCGATGCGGCGAATAACGGTAAACGCGTCACCGTAGTCGTTGAACTTCAGGCCCGCTTTGATGAAGAAGCAAACATAGAATGGGCACGCGTATTAACGGATGCAGGCGTCAAAGTCGTCTTCGGCACACCCGGCCTAAAAATCCACTCAAAGCTATGCCTCATATCTCGCCGCGAAGAAGATGGCGTTCAGGAATATGCGCACATAGGTACGGGTAACTTCCACGAGAAGACCGCCCGTATCTATACCGATTTTTCCTTGTTTACTGCCGATAAAACACTGACCACTGAAGTTCGCAAGGTGTTCAACTTCATTGAAAACCCCTACAAGCCCGTGAAGTTCTCCAACCTTATTGTTTCGCCACGCAATTCACGCAGCCGTCTTTACAAGCTTATCGAACGCGAAATTGAACATGCCCGTGCAAAGCGTAAATCTGGTATCACGCTCAAAGTGAATAACCTTGTAGACCCAGGGCTTGTGAACTTGCTTTACAAAGCCAGCAGTGAAGGCGTGAAGATACGCATGATCATTCGTGGTATGTGCTCACTGATCCCCGGGGTTAAAGGCCTTAGCCAAAATATCCGAGCCATCAGCATCGTCGACCGCTTTCTTGAACACCCGCGCGTGTTCGCCTTTGAAAATGGTGGGGAACGCGATGTTTACATTTCTTCTGCTGACTGGATGACACGCAACATTGACAATCGCATCGAGGTCGCTACGCCCATCAAAGACGAACGCCTAAAACAACGCATCATGGACATTCTTGAAATTCAATTCCTAGACCGTGCGAAGGCGCGCGTTTTGGATAAAGACATGTCAAATGCGTATGTAAAACGTGGAAATCGCAAAAAAGTTCGCTCGCAAACTGCCATTTACGATTACCTTAAACAAGTAGAACGAGCAGAAAAGCGGCAGGCGGACAAACAAAAGAATGAATGACGACGTTAGTGCAGAAAAGCCAAGAGAAATTGCAGCTATTGATATCGGTTCCAACAGTTTTCACATGGTCGTTGCCCGCGTCGTCGGGCAAGGACTGCAAATCGTCAGTCGACACAAGCAACGTGTCAGATTAGCGTCTGGATTAGACAGCCATCAAAACCTAGACAATGCCGCCATCACGCGCGGCATTGAATGTTTAAGTATGTTTGCTGAACGCCTGCAAGGGTTTGATGAAGCAAACGTTCGTGTTGCAGCAACGTTCACGCTTCGAGAAGCGAAGAACAGCCATGTCTTCTTGCAGCGCGCCGCTAACGTATTTCCTTATCCTATTGAGATCATTCCTGGCATTGAAGAAGCCCGATTGATCTACATGGGTGTCAGCCACACACAACCCGGCGAAGGAAAAAAGTTGGTGGTTGATATTGGAGGAGGCAGTACCGAGCTGGTAATAGGGCGCGACTTCTACGCCGCACTCACGAACAGCAAGCACATGGGTTGCGTCAGCTACAACGCACGTTTTTTCAAAGATGGGCAAATATCAGCGAAGCGATTTACGTCCGCTCAGCTCGCCGCAGAATTGAAGCTCGAAAGTATCGCTAGACAATACATCCGATACGGTTGGAATGACGCGGTTGGTTCGTCTGGCAGCATTAAGGCCATCCGAGAAGTGCTTATTGCATCAGGCCATGATGATGGGCATATCACACGCAAACGCCTCGATACCCTTATCGAAGCATTGTTGACGTTCAAGCACAGCGAAGACATTGACTTACCAGGACTGTCACCCGATAGACAACCGGTATTTGCTGCGGGACTTGCCATTTTATCCGGCGTTTTCAGTGCATTGAAGCTTGAAAAAATGGTGTTTTCAAACGGCGCTTTGCGCGAAGGGTTACTGTATGAAATGGAGGATCGCTTCCAGCACAGCGACATTCGAAGCCGCACTGCCGCTGATTTGGCCGAGCGATATCATATTGATAGCCAACATGCTGATAGAGTGCAGCAAGTAGCGTCTAGCTTATACCTCCAAGCAGAGTCTCAATGGAGCTCAAAAAAAGAGGAGTTATCCGTTTTACTAAGGTGGGCAGCACAACTTCATGAAGTGGGGTTAAGTATCTCGCACTCTGGTTTTCACAAGCATTCTGCCTACATATTGCAAAACACCAACCTCCCAGGTTTCAACCAAGAGCAGCAAACCGTGCTTGCTACCCTTGCACGCTTTCATCGAAAGGCACTAAAACTAGGGGAAATGCCCGACTTCACCCTGTTTAAATCCAAGCATATCTTCCCTCTAATCAGGTCACTTCGGTTAGCGTGTGTATTGAACGTTCAACGATCTGACGATCCGTTACCCGACGTTGAACTGGTCGTAAGCGAAGATGTGTGGACGTTGCGCTTCCCCAAAACATGGTTACGTCAAAATAGATTGCTAGAAGCAGATTTGATCGTTGAACAGGCCTTGTGGCAAAACGCAGGCTGGACGCTTGATATCGCGGAATAAGTGACACCTCGACGCACAGCACCAGAGTAAAGCATCAAGTGACAAAGAAAAAGCCGAAGCAATTTGCTTCGGCTTTTTCATGTTCAATAACTCACGGAAAATGACTGACAGAATCAGTCCAGACCCACCAACTCAAGCTGCTCTTGAATCACTATTTCAGGGAGGGCGACAAAACCTTCTGACGACACCAAAGCCTGACCTTGGCGAGAAAGCATCATCTTAATGAATTCCGCTTCCATACTTTGTAGGGGCTTATCAGGCACTTTGTTCACATACACATAAAGATAACGGGATAGCGGATAAATACCCGATGTTACCTTGTCTGCCGTCGCGAAGATAAGCTCCCCATCTACGTTCAGTGGTAACATTTTTGCCCCCGCAGTGCGATACCCTACACCAGCATAACCAATGGCGTTGAGAGAAGAGCTCACCGATTGCACCACAGAGGCAGAGCCCGGCTGTTCATTCACATCGCTACGGAAATCCCCATCACACAAGGCTTCATCTTTAAAGAAGCCATAAGTGCCCGACACAGAGTTTCGACCAAATAACTGAATGCTACGTTTTTCCCAACTGCCTTCGAGCCCCATTTGACCCCAGCGTGTTATCCGCTGTGTCGAGCCACAGCGCAGGGTTTCTGAAAATAGTGCATCCACATCATCAAGAGAAACACCTTCGATGGGATTATCTTGATGAACGAAAATCGCCATGGCATCAATCGCGACTTTTATCGCAGTCGGCGGATACCCGTATCGACGCTCAAATAACTCCACTTCCTTCGCGCGCATTTTGCGGCTCATGGTGCCGAATTGTGCCGTTGACTCAATCAAAGCGGGCACGGCAGTGGAAGAGCCTGCGGTTTGAATTTGCATGTTCACGTTGGGGTAATATTGCTTAAACAACGCCCCCCATTGTGTCACAAGGTTGGCCAAAGTATCAGACCCAACCGTCGACAGGTTTCCAGAAATATCGTCAGTGCGGTAATACAACGGCAAATGATCGTCGGCGTTTGCCGCCGAACTTGTCGCGAGCACACCGGTGACCAGCGTGCTCACGGCTAATAGCATACTCGCAACGCGCCTTAGCATGACAAACGCTCCGGCAAGGTAAAGGAGAACACACTGCCTTTACCCAGTTGGCTTCTTATCTCAAGTTCCGATTCATGGTGGTTCAAGGCGTGCTTCACGATCGCCAGCCCTAAGCCACTGCCACCGGTTTGGCGCGAACGTGCTTTATCGACGCGATAGAAGCGTTCGGTCAGGCGATCAATATGCTGAGGTGCGATACCTTCACCGCTGTCGGTCACTTCCAAACGCGGCCCTTTTAATGAACGGAACCAGCGTACTTTAATCGCCGCCCCTTCGGGTGTGTGTTTCACGGCGTTATACACCAGGTTGGAAATCGCACTGCGTAACTGATCATCGTCACCCAGCACTTGAAGCGAATGATCGACATCAAACTCAAAGGTATGAGCGTGATCGCCACTCAATGTTTGCGCTTCTTTTTCAAGCACATCCAACATCGCGGGAACATTCACTTTCTGGTCGAGCGCTATTTTCACGCTCGCTTCGATTTTAGATAGCGTCAGCAGTTGCTCCACCAACCCTTCCATACGAGACAATTGTTCAGTCATCACCCCGTGGGCTTTATCCCACATTGGACCTTGCAGCATTTCTGGGTCTTCAGACATTTCCAAATAACCGCGTAATACTGTCATCGGTGTACGTAATTCGTGGGAGACGTTGGCAAAAAAGTTTCTGCGCATGCCTTCGAGCTGTTTCAACTGAGTAATGTCACGTACCACCATCAGGTATTCACCTTCGGCATAGGGCATGGTTCGAAACTCAAGGGTTTTAGATGCAAGCAGCGGTGAACGCATTTCGAAAGCATCACCAAATTCAGCACGAGAAAGGTATTCGATAAACTCTGGCGTACGAATCAGGTTCGCGATGTACTGTCCCGCATCATCAGGCATGCGAAAGCCTAAGAGTTCTTGAGCCAGCTTGTTACACCAAACGATAGAACCATCGTGCTCAAACACCACAACGGCATCGGGCAACGATTCGGCACCGTTTCTGAATCGACGGATCAGATTAGCAAGCTCTTTACGGCGACGGCGGTTACGTTTTTGAAGGCGGTAAATGCCGTTAAATAGCGGCGTCCAACTGCCTGAGCCGGAAGGTGGCGTGAGACTACGCTCTTTCCAGAGCCAATCAGAAAGCTTTAGCTGGTGATAGAAATTCCACAGCAAAACAAGAACGGTTGCAAGAAGGAGTAGCCAAGGCAAACCGCCAAAGAACCATCCTATGATGAACCAAGGTAAATAAAAAAAAGCCAGCTCAAGAGCCAGCTTCTTCCATGTGAGTCTTTCGACCATCAATGTCTCCAGCCTGTCATCCAGTGGCCATTGGATAACAATATGAAAGCGTATCCGTGAGGATTAAGAGCGAGTCGAGAAGCGGTAACCAGCGCCACGAACGGTTTGAACCAGTTTGTCGTGACCTTCTTCTTCGAGCGCTTTGCGTAAACGACGAATATGCACGTCTACTGTGCGATCTTCAACATAAACGTTAGTGCCCCAGACGTTGTTTAGCAGTTGTTCACGGCTATAAACACGTTCTTGGTGAGTCATGAAAAAGTGCAGCATTTTGAACTCAGTCGGGCCCATATCCAGCGGCTTTTCATTTGCCGTCACACGGTGCGATACAGGATCTAACTTCAAACCTTGCACATCGATAACGTCATCTAATGACGTGGGTGACACTCGACGCATGACCGCTTTTAAGCGTGCCATCAACTCTTTCGGTGAGAATGGCTTGGTGATGTAATCATCTGCGCCCACTTCCAAACCACGAACTTTGTCTTCTTCTTCACCACGCGCAGTCAGCATAACCACGGGGATCTGACGTGTAAGTTCGTCGCGTTTAAGGTGCTTAATCAGGTTGATCCCTGAACCGCCTGGCAACATCCAATCCATGAGGATTAATTCCGGGTACGGCTCGCAGATCTTTTCCAGCGCGCTGTCATAGTCTTCTGCTTCTACGGCCTGATAGCCTTTTTGCTCTAGTACAAAACACAACATCTCACGAATCGGTGCTTCGTCTTCTACAACAAGAATCCGTCTTACCATTATTTAATAATCCAGTTAACGTTTATTTCTTGGACGCCATTATGTGATTATATTATGACATTTTTGTGACCCATCACGAGCTATCACAGCACAGAAAATCATCCCAACTGTCGTCATTTCACGACAGGCCACGGAAAATGCCGCCTTCAACACGATTACGATGATGCTACACGATACTGATTTTCTAACTCACTGATCCCTAACCCTGTCTTTTTCGTCACACGCAATTGCGTCGGAATACGTTCCTTCATGGCTTCGATATGGCTGATCACACCAATCATCTTGCCAGATGCATTTAAGCTGTCGAGCGCATCCAATGCAATGTCTAGGGTTTCACTGTCTAACGTGCCAAACCCTTCATCAAGGAAAAGCGAATCAATGCTGGTTTTGTGGCTCACAAGATCAGACAGCGCCAGTGCCAACGCCAGACTGACCAAGAAGCTTTCACCGCCGGATAGGGTTTTCGTGTCACGCTCTATGTCGCCTTGCCACGTATCAAGCACACTCAACTCCAACCCCTGCTTGCGGTTAAGCTGATAACGACCATGAATACGATCCAGTTGCTTGTTGGCAAGGTAGACAAGATTATCCAGCGTTAAGCCTTGGGCGAACTTACGGAATTTATCCCCCTTTTGAGAGCCGATCAGTGAGTGCAAGTACTGAATATCATCATAATCTGCGCGAAGACGTTCAATCTGTTCAAACAAGGCTTGCTGATTCTCTCGGCGTTGCTTATCCGATGATAACTCATTGCTCAATTCACCACTGCGTTTTGCCAGTTGGTTTAGCACATCCGTCTGAGCCTGAAGGACTTTTTCTACCTCATCCAGTGGTGTTTGCTCTAGTAGTTCTGCATTATCATGTGCCAATACCTCTGCCACGTGACATTGTGCTTTTTGAAGCAGGACTTTCGCGCCTTCCAAGGCATTCTCAAGTTGGCGCTTTTCTACCAACAGTTGCTGTTTTTCTTCTTCAGGCAACAAGGCAGATTGGAAGGTATCAAGCGATGTGAAAGGCGAAGCCTTCAAACGTTCATTCCACGTTGCTTCTTTGCTTGCCGTATCTTCTTTCTGGCCATTGAGCGCTTGCTCTAAGCTGCTTGTTTCTGCTTGAATTGCACGTAAATCACCTTGGCAATGTTGTGCTTGCTGCTGAGTTACCGTCAAGGTTTCTTCGGCGTTCGCTAATGTCACAGCACTCTGTTGCCTTTCTTGTTCCGCCACTTTGTCGCCGAACAATTCTTCGCGTTGCGTTTTCGCGGCATTCAATGCCCCAAGCAGTTTCTCGCTATCCATTTGCACGGCTAACCGTTGCTCATTCAACACGCTCAGTTCACGAGAAATACTCGCAAGTTCAGATTCCAACAGCGCTACCGTCTTTCCAAGTACGTCTTTACGCTGCGTATTTTGTTCCCACTGTTCAGCATCTTGCTTTCTTTCCTCAAGCCAGGTTAATAGCGTGTCGGCATGTGGCGCGGTGTAACCGCTATCGGCAATTTGCGTGTTCAGGCCCGCTTGCAAGGTATCGAGCTTGTCTAAACGCTGGCGCAGGTCTTCGAGCAAACCTTGTAACTGTCGTTCATTGTTTTCAATGGTTAGCGTCAGCAAAGACAGCGCCTGTTCAAACCCTGCTTGTGCACGCACGGCGTCATCCCATTGCTGCTTAGCAAGTTGAAGGTGCTTGTCGTGCTCTTTTAGCTGAGCCAGCGTTTTCGTCAATGTATCTCGCGCTTGTTTTTGCTCATCTGTGAAGGCCGTAAACGCATCTTGCTGCTGTATCGACAACGCCATACCCAGTGCTGAAGAAGTTTCGGCCCATTGGTGTTCTAATGCTGCCTGCTGAGATTGTGTGCGGGTGAGTTGCTGTTCAAGCTCAGTGACGTAACGCTTGCATGTTTCCAGCTTCACGCCGGTTTCTTTGCCTGTAACTTCCAGCTGACTCAGTGCTGTTTCAGCATCCATTTTCTCTTGAACGGTTTCCGATACATTCAGTACCGCACCAGCCAACGCTGGGTGTTCAGTCGAGCCACACAGTGGACACGCCTCTTCGGGCTGAAGTGTTGCGCGATATTGAGCGAGGTGCTCTTCTTGACTAACAAGCTTGCCTAGCGCGTCAATAAGTTGCTTTTTATCTTTGAACTGACCGCGAAGTGCCACCAGCTCTTTTTCTAGGGTTGTCGCTAACACAGTTTGCTGTTCAAGTAGCGCTCGCTTATCGACCTTGTCTTTATCAATATCCAACCATTGCTGCTGCCACTGGCTCAACTGAAAGTGCGTTGCAAGCTGGGCGTTTAGCTGCTCACGCTGCTTATCAATGGCATCCACATTGCCCTTTTCTGTCGCTTCAACAAAGGCATGTTGCAATGTTTCCCAATGGCGTTTCGCAGCATCACTGGTTGCAACGGCGGTGAGTTGTTCTTTTTGGTCTTTCTCCGCTCGGGCTTTGTCGGCATTGAGAGCGGCCATGAGGGTCTTTTCTTGCTCATGCAACCCCGCCATTGCAGATTGCTCTTGCTGAATCTGCTCACCCATTTGTGCCCACCGACCAAGGTGTTGCTTGAGCGTTCCCGCCGATTGATGCTCAGTAAGGAATGCAGTGACCGCACCCAGCGCTTGGGTTTGCTCCTCAAGCGCACGCGTTTTTTCATCACGCACCGAGGTTTGCTCTGTACACTTGGCTTGTAATCCAATGTACTGCGCAGCAACTTCCTGATGACGCTGAGTGCTATGTTTGATCTCGTTATCGAGCGGCATGACTTTTTCGGTGATCAACACATCAAGCGCTTGGTGCTGCGCTTTCGCTTGGGCGAAGGTTTCCTGCGCCAGTTTCAAGGCTTTTTCTGCCGTCTGACTTTGGGCAGTGCAGGTTGTCAGCATGTGCTGCTTCGCCGCCAATGCTTCTTCGCTTGATGTGCTTTTCTGCACCGCGGTTTGCCATAGCTCGTAAGGCATTCGCAGCTTCTCTGCAGGCTCACTGTTTTCTAATTTTTCTATACGCGGCTGGGCAGCCTCCCAGTTTGATTTCGCAAGGTGTTGCTGCTGTTCTGACTGTGACTGTTCCTGTTGGCTCTTTTGGTATTCTTTCCACCACGCAAGATGAGCCGTGAGTTCGGCTAGCCGTCCTTGTTGCGCTTTGTGGTTAGCATCCACCTCTGCCAATGCGGTTTCGATGGCATCAATTTCTTCGGCATTCAGCAGTTGTACGCCTTTGGCTTCCGCCTCTTTTTGGCTCAGTTGTAGCTTCGCAGCCGCAAAATGCTCATGCACTTTCTCAGAAATTCGGCCGTAGATCTCCGTGCCCGTGAGTTCTTCTAACAACTCCGCACGTTCGTTTTCTTTGGCATTTAGGAAGGCGGCGAAATCACCTTGCGACAACATCATGGATTTGGTAAATCGCGAGAAATCGAGGCCAGTGATGTCTTCCACCAGCTCATTTTTTTGCTTCACTTGTGTTGCCAACACCTTGTCCGTTTTTGTATCGACAAGCTCAACGTCGGCTTGTTGCAAGTTACCGTCAACCTTGCCACGAGAACGTCGCATGCTCCAAAACGCGCGGTACGGGTGGCCTTTCACTTCAAACTCAACCTCTGCGGCACACTCCGCAGTGCCCCGCGTCATGATTTCGTTGCTTGATGTAGAGATAAGCCCCAATCGCGGTGTTTGGTGATAAAGCGCCAAGCAGATGGCGTCCAACAAGGTCGTCTTACCCGCCCCCGTTGCACCTGTAATGGCAAATAAGCCATTGTCCGAAAACGGCGTTTGGGTGAAATCAATCTTCCATTCGCCTTTCAGCGAGTTCAGATTTTTAAAGCGTAAGCTGAGGATTTTCATTCGCCCGCCTCCACATGCTCAACGTCCGCGACGATTTGCGCGAACTGCGTTTGAATACGAACTTTACGGGCTTCTTCTACTTCGCCGTCAAACACTTCTAAGTCGAGGCGTTTTTGGAAAACATCATGCGGGGTTAATTCCGCTAAGGTTTCTTTTGCCTCTTGAGTGAGTGCTTGCGATTTTTGTGTGCGGGCGCGTTGTAGTTGAAGCACTTCAACATTGAGGTCTTCGGTCAGGATTTGAATACGCTGCTGCAAGTCGGACAGATAGTCTTGCACCGCGACTTCGATGTGCAGCCAAATAGGTTTAGGATCATCATGATCTTTTAACGCAGAAAGCTGTACCTCTATCTCTTCCAACGACCCTTTTAGGACAGCCATAGGCTGAAAGCTCGGCACGCTGATAGGCTCGATGCTAATACGCTGCTCACCATCGAATTCCACCAGCACCACTTGCTTGCTAAATTTAAGTTCATCAAAGCTGAGAGGGATCGGCGATCCGCTGTAACGAATATGCTCTGATTTAGCGACAATTTGAGGGCGATGAATGTGCCCCAAAGCAATATAGTCGGCAGGAGGGAACCCCTCTGCCGCAAAGCCATCCAGCGAACCGATATAGATGTCACGCACCGATTTAGACGGGCTAACACCCAATGCCGTTAAATGCCCGGTGGTGATAATGGGCACTTTCCATTGGTGTTCGCTACGCAGTTCAACCGCGGCTTGATACAAGGCGTGATAATGGGCTTTGATGGCATCGCCCAAGGCTTGGCGTTTTTCAGTGCCGGATTCACCAGCGCGGCTGGTCATGACATCGCGAGGGCGCACAAAAGGCACTGCACAGACAATCGCACCGACGTCCCCTGCTTTGTTTTTTAACGTCAATAATTGGTCTTGAAGGTCATCACTGGTATTGGCAACCACTTGTGTATGAAGGCAAGCCAGTAACGATTTAGATTCTTTTAGCGTGGATACTGAGTCATGGTTTCCACCTAAGACAATCAACGAGCAATGACGCTGGCTGATAGACACCACAAACTGGTTATACAGTTCACGTGCATAGCTTGGCGGCGCGCCAGTATCAAACACATCTCCCGCGACAATAACGGCATCTATTTGGTGTTCATCGATTTGATTTAACAACCAGTCTATAAACGCTTGGTGCTCGCTTCGGCGACTTTTTGTGAAGAAATTTTGTCCTAAATGCCAGTCAGAGGTGTGAAGTATTTTCATCGCAAGTTGTATGCTCGTTCTTGTGCTCAGTGCCAAATTGTACCCCATTTGCAGCGACATTCTCCCTTGAATGCAATACCATGTGGCCTTTGTCATTACTGGATGGATAAAGCCTCGCCATGATTTGGTTCAAGAACATTTTTACCTACCGCCTTTCGCGCGATATCGACCTCGACCCAGAGCACATTGAGAAGCAATTGTCTGAGTTTCGCTTCACGCCTTGTGGCAGCCAAGACATGCAAAAATTCGGCTGGACCACTGCGCTAGGTAAACATGGCGACATGATGACCCACGTGAGTGATGGCAACATTCTGATCTGTGCGCGCAAAGAAGAGAAAATGCTTCCGGCTTCTGTCATCAAAGACTCGCTAAACGCGCGTGTTGAGGCAATGGAAACTGAGCAAGGCCGTCCGTTGAAGAAGAAAGAAAAAGACAGCATTAAAGATGACATCGTGATGGATTTGCTGCCGCGTGCATTCAGCCGCTTGAGCCAAACCTACGCGTTGATCATGCCAAAAACCGGCCTCGTGATTGTTGATGCCGGCAGTGCAAAAAAAGCAGAAGACATTTTGGCCCTGCTGCGTAAATCATTGGGTAGTCTTCCTGTGGTGCCTGTTGAAACCAACAAACCGGTTGAGCTGGCCATGACTGAATGGGTTCGCTCAAATGCCGCGCCTAAAGGTTTCACCATTGGTGATGAAGCTGAACTGAAAGCGATTTTGGAGCAAGGTGGCGTGATCCGCTGTAAGCAACAAGATCTCTCGAGTGATGAAATTCTCGCGCACATTGAAGCGGAAAAGTTGGTGACCAAACTGGCACTAAACTGGCAAGACCGTATCGAACTGATGCTTTGCGAAGACATGTCTATCAAGCGCATTAAGTTCTCTGAAGAACTGCGCGATCAAAATGCAGACATCGACCGTGAAGACATCGCTCAACGCCTTGATGCAGATTTGTCTCTGATGTGCGGTGAGCTTGGCGCGTTCTTGCCAAACCTGTATGAAGAACTTGATGGGATTGATACGGGAAGCGACTAAACCTTTCGCGTCGCAATCATATCGCCACATAAAAAAACAGCGCCAATCGGCGCTGTTTTTTTATGTTTAAAGGCCACTACATCTTGGCAAACATCATCTTGTCGTAAGCCGCCACAGATTTTTTGAAATCGGTCATTTCACTGCGTGATACAGAAGTGGCCATCGGGATTTTCGCCGTCATTGGGTTAACCGCACGACCACGGATCAGCAGTTCATAGTGAATGTGAGGCCCGGTGACACGACCACTACGTCCTGATAAGGCGATACGCTGACCACGCGTCACGCGTTGGCCTTTACGCACCAAAATTTTACTGTTGTGCAGGTAACGTGTTCGGAATTGGTTCCCGTGATCCACAACAATGTATTTACCCGCGTAAGGGTGATTTCTCACCATAACAATCACACCATCCCCTGTCGACACCACCGGCGTACCAGTTGGTACGGCAAAGTCAGTACCGTTGTGCGGAGATACGCGCCCCGTCACAGGGTGCTTACGTTTCGGATTAAAGCTCGAACTGATACGTTTTTTGCTTACCGTCGGATAGCGCTGGAAAGCACGCTGCAAGCTATTACCGCTCTTATCGTAGTAATTTCCGTCTGTGTGCAAATACGCCGTGATCGGCGCGCCACGACGTTCAATACGTATGGCTTGAATTTCTCGTTGACCACTCGGCACACCGTCAACAAATTGCTCAGCGCGAACCACTTCAAAGCGATCACCTGCGCGCAAGTCTCGCGAGAAGTTGATTTTGTCTTTGAGCAGGTTGGTAACGGTCTCCACGTCGTTGTAACTTAGCCCAGCTTTTCGCGCTGAAACAGAGAAACTGCCTTTGATATCGCCCGCGGAGACGGTTTGCACCCACTCGCCAGGAATATCAATTTCGTTAAACACGAACGTACCGTCATCTTCTCGCTGGTACATCACTTTCGATGCGACGTTAAATTCCAGTTCGAGCTTGTCGAGATGCTTCGCGGAACCATCAACCCAAAAACGCAAAATATCCCCTGGTTGAAGGGTATCAATGCGCAGATGGTTAAGGTCGGTTTCCATCAAATTAAGCAAATCGCTATAAGGAATGCCTAACTTCATGAAAATCTGGCTAAGGCTATCACCGGATTGAATGGTGTATTCATAATCTGGGAGCGCCAGTTTTTCAATCACGGCAGTGTCAGTCACTGCCACATCATTCGCGGGAAAAGAGGGAAGCAAAGAATTCGAAATCGTTAAGGGGATGATTCGAGACGTGTCCGAGCTTAAGAAATTGACGGACACGGCGACCGTCACAAGTGACAATCCCATTAAGCCAAGCATCGATTTAGACAACTTACTCATCGTCTTGGTTTTCTTTTCGTACATTAAACGACTTCTCAATTACGCAGTATTTATTCATCACGACCTGACAAGAGTATAGACACACGCCGCGTGTTTCAATTTATCGCCATCCATTACTGGCAATTAACACCAAGCTATTCCGTCATTTTATGCGCACACTTCGCATAAACCCTTGGGCTGTAAGAATGACATTATTTTCTTCAAAAGGTTTCCAGAATCGAACTGGCTATGTTAACAAGATCACAGTAAAATCGCCGCTCCTTCGCATCAGCGTCTGATGCGCCTGACTTACACTCAGAAATAAGAAGCATTGAATATGTTTGTTCCAGAACTTCTCTCGCCTGCTGGCAGCTTAAAAAACATGCGTTATGCGTTTGCTTACGGTGCAGATGCGGTTTATGCAGGCCAACCACGTTACAGCCTTCGCGTGCGTAACAATGAGTTTAACCATGAGAATCTTCAAATCGGCATCGATGAAGCCCACGCATTGGGTAAGAAGTTCTATGTGGTGTGCAATATCCAACCGCACAACTCGAAGCTAAAAACCTTTATCCGCGATCTAAAGCCTGTTGTTGATATGGGCCCAGATGCGCTGATCATGTCAGACCCAGGTTTGATCATGATGGTTCGCGAAGCGTTCCCAGAAATGGTGATTCACTTGTCTGTTCAAGCGAATGCCGTTAACTGGGCGACGGTGAAGTTCTGGCAAACTCAAGGCATTGAGCGCGTAATCCTTTCGCGTGAACTGTCTTTAGAAGAAATCGAAGAAGTACGCAAAGAAGTGCCAGAAATGGAGATTGAGATCTTCGTTCATGGTGCACTTTGCATGGCGTACTCAGGCCGCTGTTTGCTCTCTGGTTACATCAACAAACGTGACCCTAACCAAGGTACTTGTACTAACGCATGCCGTTGGGAATACAAAGCAGAGAAAGCGCAAGAAGACGAAACGGGTCAAATCGTTGAAGTGCAAGATGCCGTACAAGTTCAAGACGTTGAAGAACGTCCTGACAACACGCTGGGTCTTGGTAAACCAACCGACGAAGTGGTACTGCTGAGCGAAGCACATCGCCCAGAAGAGAAAATGGCAGCATTTGAAGACGAGCACGGCACTTACATCATGAACTCAAAAGATCTTCGCGCTATCCAGCACGTTGACCGTTTGACGAAGATGGGCGTTCACTCGCTGAAAATCGAAGGCCGTACGAAGTCTTTCTACTACTGCGCACGCACTGCGCAAGTATACCGTAAGGCGATCGATGACGCGGTAGCAGGTAAGCCGTTTGATGAAACCTTGATGAGCACGCTAGAAAGTTTGGCGCACCGCGGTTACACCGAAGGTTTCCTTCGTCGTCACAATCACAGCGAATACCAAAACTACGACTACGGCTACTCGGTTTCAGACGCGCAGCAGTTTGTTGGTGAATTTACGGGTAAACGCCGCGGTGATTTGGCTGAAATCGAAGTGAAAAACAAGTTTGTTGTGGGTGATTCACTGGAAGTGATGACACCAAAAGGCAACGTGACCTTCACGCTAGAAACGATGGAAAACCGCAAGAGCGAAATCATCGACGACGCGAAAGGTAACGGACACTTTGTGTTCATCCCAGTGCCTTCGGATATGGATCTTTCTTTCGGTCTATTAATGCGCAACTTGGTAGATGGGACAAATACCCGCAACCCGGTTACTGCTCAAACTGTGAGCGCGTAATATATGGCACTGCTGATCACCGAGAAGTGCATTAACTGCGACATGTGCGATCCAGAGTGCCCGAACGAAGCCATTACGTTCGGGGCTGAGATCTACGAAATCGATCCAGACAAATGCACGGAATGCGTGGGTCACTATGAAAAGCCAACGTGCCAGTCGGTTTGCCCTATCACGAACTGCATCATTATCGATCCAGAACATCGTGAAACGAACGATGAACTCTTAGAGAAATTCGTTACCCTTCAGGGTCTAGCATAAGAAAAGCGCCGAAAGGCGCTTTTTTATTGTCTGCGGCAATGTGTGGTATCACATCACTGACGGAGTACCACCAAGCACTGCTCTGGTTTGATTTTTACCCGTTTTTTTTTCGTCGTCTTCACGACTTTTTTCTGTTCATCTTTGGGTTTTGGTCGCCAACTTATGAGTTCACTGCCACAGCCATCCCCTTGCGGGGGCGTTGCTTGATCAACACAAGAAGCACTTCCGTCAGGGCAGCGAAGTCGAACATGCATATGATAATGATGTCCCCACCACGGCCTGACTTTTTGTAGCCATGTCCTGTCCTCCCATGTCATTTCGCACAAGGTTTCTTTAATGACTGGGTGAACAAAGATGCGAGCGACTTCCGGCTCCGAGGCTGCTACTTGGAAAAGAACGGCATGTTCCTGAAGCCAATTATCTCGACGCAACGAATAGGATTTTAAATCAACCATGCTGATTGCTGTCGGTTTTTCAACGATACTTTTCTTGAGCCTTTCCGGCGCAAAGCTCAGCCAGATATCTGCATCAAGACCGGTTTGATGGCTGGAATGCCCGCTGGTGAAATTCCCCCCACGAGGCATTGAAATATCGGCAATCAATAAGTCATCCAGACCGAACCCTTTCGTTTTCCCCGCGAGTTTCGTCAGATAGGCAATCATATCTGGGTGACCATAGTATCGATTCCTTGATGGACGAATAACTTGATACCCTTCACCCACCAGCGGCATGGCTTCTCCACCTTGAAGACACCCATTGGCATAACTGCCTATCGATTGCTCTTGGCCATTTGACGGCAGACCCGCTCGCTCCCATGGATTTGCCAATGCCATGGTTATACCCAAAAAGAATAAAGCAAACAGAAAAAGCATGAATAAGGTTTTCTTCATCTCACCCCCACAAGAAAGCGTTTCTCTCCGATCTTAGCAGGCTAGACTCGCGCAAGTGACAATAGGTTACTCAAAGAGCAGAGCAAATAAGGTATTTGTAATCAAAATCAAAAAGGAGAAGCTCAGCTTCTCCTTTTGTAGATATTCACTCATACCCAAAGACATGAGGTAAGAGGAACGTTCGTTCCTCTTACCATTGACATTAGAAGCCCCAGTTAACACCCAACTTAATGTTGCGTCCTTGTTCAAACGGGCCGTTGTAGTCTTCACTCAAGCTCGCTTGATCTCGGTAAGCTTTGTCAAACACGTTCTTCACCGACGCTGTCAACGCGAGATCTTCTCCGCTGATTGGCATCCACTGTGCGTACAAATCGTGTACGCCATAACCCGATTTTTCATCTGTTCCGTCAGGCACATCCGTCAGACGATCAACAAAACGACCAGTCCAGCCAAACTCCAAGTCATCCGTCGCAAAGTAGTTAACCGTAGTAACAAGCGTATCGCCCGTTGCCGTGCCTATGTTCATATTGCCATCGTTCAAAGGCACACCATTTAACTCTGGCTCTGCTCGGCTGTAACTGATGGTCGCCGCAACACTTTCCAACTGATAACCCGCTGAAACAGTAAAGCCTTGGTTGTCTACAGTACCGATGTTTTCATAAACACTGCTATCGCGTCCGATGACATCTTCAATTTTACTGTCAAAAGCTGTTGCTGAAAGGTACCCGTTGTTGAAGTTCCAGTTGATCGTCAGCTCAGTATTTTTCGCCTTCTCACCCTTACGATCGTTGGCGCTATAGACGTAATCCAACAGCCACAATTCACTCACTTGAGGGCCACGGAACGCTTCTGCATAGCCAAGGATAACGTTCACATCTTCAGTGATGAAGTACGTTGCTGCGACATTGGGGCTGAACCCGCTGTCTGAAATGTCAGAGCCTTCAGTGCGAGAATCGCCATCACGCAGATCTTCATCCAACGCATAACGGTCATAACGCGCACCTGCACTGAGCAACAATGACTGTGTAGCTTTATAATCACCTTGGAGATAAGCACCTGTCTGATCGCCTTTATCAACAAAGGTCTGGTTTCCACCGCTGAACGTTGATTCATCTTTGCGGAAATCGATACCGTAAATCAATGTTAACTTATCGAGCGTAGACGTATTTCGAATATCGCCACCGATAGATTCAGTATTACCAATATAGGTACCAAATCGAGGGTCATCGAAGCGCTCTAGCTTCAGGTCGGTGTAATAGAACGTCGTGTCTAAATTTAACCAATGACTGTCTGAAGCTAAAAGGTAGTTGAGCGTGGCAGTATCGCGGTAAGTACTCTGTGCAAGAGGGTAGTTTCCAGGATTTCCTCTTCTTTCAAAATACCCCATGTGAGGACGCGCATAGCGGGTTGCGTCATCTTCTTTGCGCTCGTAACTAAAGGTAAGTGTCTGAGAATCTGTTAGTTCACCAACAATCTTCGCGAAACCAAACTTGTTACGGAAACCTGTGTATTCAGCCGTATCACCGTTCCCGTCTTCATAATCATCTTGGTCCGTATAGCCCAACGACGCCAACACAGTGACTTTGTCGCTCAATGCGCCGTAACCTGTCGCAGTTGTTTTAAAGCCATCAGTATTGTCGGAATAGGTGGTTTTAACACGGCCACCAAATTGATCACCGGCCTCGATTAGCTTTCGAGGATCCTTGGTTTTCATTTTGATGGCGCCACCTAAGGCACCCGCACCATCAGTCGCACGTCCTGCACCTGCTGAGACGTCAACTTGCTCAAGTAACTCAGGCTCAATAAACAAGCTACCTTGATGGTGGAATAACGAGCCAGCTTGAACAGCACCATCGATGGTGACATTCAGCATGGTGTCTTCAAGACCACGCACATACACTTTCTGCGAATAGTCTGTTCCCCCACCGACCGAGACTTCGGAACTTGTGCGGAATATGTCGTTGAGATCGCTCGCTTGGCTTTTCTCAAGCTGGCTAGCATCAATCGTGACGTCTGCGGCTTGGAGAGGGTTACCAGTAACAACGACGGTTTCGTCAGTATTTGCGATGGCTACATGACTGAAAAGTGCAGTACATACAGCAATATTGAGCGGGGATATTTTGAAGCTACTTCCTTGGAACATCTTTGTACTTCCGTGATGATAACGATAATGATTTTCATTATTATCAAAAAGAAGTGCTGTTCTGTAAACGCATTTTACAACTGTTACAAAACCATAAAGCTATGATTTTAAATGATTTAAATTAATCTCACTATAAATCATGAAAAACAATACCCTACACCATGCGCCGTTTGTAAACGCTCTGCATCCATTCCTGCTGCCACGAGCTTCTTACGCACTCGGCTCAAATGCATGTCTAGACTTCGGTCGTACTTTTGGAACTCTCGAGAAAGAACCCGTTGATACAAATAGTCTTTACTCAGGATCTGATGTTGCTGAACCACCAATGTCCAAAGCAATTTAAATTGAATGGGAGTGACTGAAATAACTTGCCCATCAAAGGTCACGATCTGCTGCTTTTTATCCATGGCGAGTTGATCAACGATCATTAGAGAATGATGGAACGGCATGGGCTGTTGTCCCGTTCTTCTTAAGATCGCCGCCGTTCGACAAACAATTTCACTGAAAGGTTGTAGGCGCGTGATGTAGTCATCCGCGCCGTAGAGGAAGCTGTTAATACAAGTAAGCTGGCAGTATGTTTTTGCTAATAAAACAATCGGAACTGATGTCTTGTGACGCAGTTGTTTGAGTAAGTTATGACCTTTCATTTCAGGAAGCGATGTCGATAACATCACGAGTTCAACTGCAAGTTGATCATGCAGTGCTAACGCTTCCTCGGATGATAAACACCAGCGAGCCATAAAGCCTTTGCGTTGAAGTTGATCGACAAGCACTTGTCCGTACTTTTTATCAGGCTCAACAACCAGCAAAATATTTCCATGCTGTGCTCCTCGTGCATTCATTACTTCACTCACATCTTTTTTTGAGCCCATTAAATGCGATCGATTATCAATATCATTACGTTTTATAAAAGCCTATCACCTCACATATAGGATCCATGTCACATAAATAGGGTCTAATTAGTTGGGCGACACATTCATTTTGATTATGAATGCATTCGAATGTGCCGTTGAACGGAATCGAGCGCAGCTTTATCCCCCAATAGCGTTTGCTTAACGTCATTGCCAAACCATTCCAACGAGGCCGTTGCATGATCGTTTTTCAACACTTCGGGGAGAAATCGATGGTAATCCATCGCTCCTTCTAACAGAGGCACCATGCCATAACGACAGCCTACGGGTGAGTAAACATTGTCTGGTGAAAATACGTTTAACTGATCTCTCGAACGTACATTTTTCAAATGGTAGTGCCCGATGCAATGCGCCACGCGCCGATGGAAAGCAACAGGGTCTTCTCCCGCTTCCCACACATGCAAGGTATCAAAGTTCAGTTTCAATGCCGGATGGTTAACTTCTTCCAGCAACTGAATAATGGAGTTCGGAGTATCCGCTAAGGTTCCAGGGTGCGTTTCGACAAGCACATCCAGCCCTAAATCGGCCGCATAACAACAGATTTTATGTAGGCGGTGTGTCATTGTCTTTCGCTGCTTAACATCAACGAGCTGACTCGCCTGATGCCCTGCAAAAGTGCGGACTTTTGACGTTTCCCAGTAATTCGCTAGACGACAGATATGCTGACACTTTTCTTCTGCATCTCGCGCATCTCCCACAATGGGGAGATAGTCACTGAGCATTGAAATAGACAACCCCATATCCTTGATCCACTTAGCATCATATTGAGGCTGCGTTTCTAACCCACGCGCATGAACCCCCCAAAGCTCTATACCTTGAAAGTCATGACACCTCGCCCACTCTGCGATGTTCTCTAAAGAAACCAGATGATGTCGAAACGAGATCGTACAAATAGACAACTGCATATCACACAGCCTCTGCGCAGGTTTCGATGGTCAAATCATTGAGCTCACACCAATCTCGATATACCTCGTATAAACGATTTTTAATACGCATTTCAGTTTTATTCTGCTTATTTAGCAGGGCATAAATACCCACCTGTAAAGACAAATCCTTCGTCTCAGCAAGCTTCATGATTTGATACTGAATAGAAGAGTAGGTTTGAATTAACTCTTCAATCACATCACACCAGCGCTCGAAGTCGTCATCGACGAGACCAAGTGCTCGCCAGAAAAACGCAAAGCCATGCTCATACGCATACTTACGAACGGCAATAACCCGAATTTCACGTAATGCGAAGTTCAAGGCAGACAGAGAAACACCATGAGCACCCGATATATGCGCATTAAGAATGGTGCGAATGGCTTCCGTCAGTGGGTTCGAGGTCCCAATAAAGCATGCTTCAAAATAGGCTTTCACATCCTCGGGAGCAGCGTGTTTTAAACCCTGTTCATCAAACACATAACCACCGGCGACACTCGGCTGTGCAATAGCATTCAAAATGCGTTCGCGATCAAGCAAGCCTTCCCAACGAAAATCAGGATCTAGCACCATGAGTTTTTCGGGGTTATCCGTGTTTTCCAACATGACATAATGGGGGAAAGGGTTCTGGCTAAACTTATTCTCTCTCTCTGGCAGTTGGTACATGTCCAACATAACCATCAGGTTTGTTGTCTTTGGCTTTTTTGCCAATAACACATTCATTTCTTGAATGTTTTGTCGCTTAGACACATTCTCGTTATACCAAGAATCTAGGCGAACACCATAAAGGCGCTGATACCACGAAAGAAACTGTTCATGATTGATATCGTCAGAGTGGTATTGAAGCTGAAAGTCTTCACTGATGGTAAAAGTGGCATCCCACACGCCGAAATAGAACGGACGATGATCGATCCCTTTGCGTTTGAGCGACTCGCACACACAACTGACAAAGCAATGCACTTTTACGTCTTCAAACTCTTCCGTTGTTACCTCGTCTACCACCTCGACCTTATTGTTCACTCGGCACAGAAAGTCGGCCAAGCTCGACACGGTTGCGTAATCCGCAGCAGTAATGTTTTGCTCGGGCACGCTCAATCCTAAATCGAGTTCTAGATGCAGAATAAGCTGAAGAATCAGCACTGAATCAAGATACAGGTCTTCATTTAACTTTGCAGATTCACTGAAGCTGTCCATATGTCGGCTTTGCATGTTTTCAGCCAGCACTTGTCGGATGGATTCGATAATGTCTTCGCGCTGCATGGTACCTCCTTATCCTAACGCCGGAATTGAAATTGTGCTTTGTGATAACGTCTTGCGGTTAATCTTGCCGTTCGCCATCTTTTCAATTTCTTCGCATTGCTCGATATCTACGGGTAGCTGATAAGACGCCAATCTGGTTCCACACCAATGGCGAATGCGACTTGGCTCTAACTGATTCGTAGCAATAAATTGCAGACAAACACGCTCTCCAGAAAAAGGATCAGGGCGCTTAAAGACGATCGCTTCCGTGACGTCAGGGATTTCCAGCACAACATTTTCGATGTCTTGTGGATAAACATTCAACCCCGATACGTTGATCATGTCATCGCACCGAGATACAAAATAAAGCGCCCCTTTGTCATCAATATACCCAAGGTCTTGGGTGTGGATGGTTACGTCGCCTTTTGTGATCACAATTTCATCAGGGCAAGAAGCGTCGTTTCCTGCAAAGACCTGCAAATGTGGTAATGGCTGTCCTATTTGGTTTGCGGTGAGCGTATTTGTGTTAATGGCAATACAACCTGCCTCCGAGCAACCGTATTGCTGGAAGACGTGTTTTGTTTTCTCTCGCAACGCATCAAACCAAGCCCCAGGAAGCACCGTGCCTGACGTCATTACCGCGTGTAACCTCTGATCTTTTGGATAAAGCTGAACCACAGAGTTAATCAGCGCGGGAGAGGAATACAGTAAGTGATTCGGTGTATTTAATAAGGTTTTTAACAAGTATTTCGGGTTGATGTTATTGATGATAACGGGCGTTAACCCTCGCTTCAGGGCGACAAGTACGCCGGCTATTAGCCCATAAGAATGCGTGATAGGACATGCAATAAGCGGCGTCATAGTGTGAGGGGTTGAGAAGAAAGATACGTAGCTTTCAACTTCCTCAGCAATGGATTGCCAAGTGCGTGTAATCACTTTTGGTTCACCCGTTGTTCCTGAACTTGTTTGAACAAGTACTGCATCTTTATCAACCGTACTGTTTTGCAACGTCATCGCGGGCTGGTGTTTATCGAACAACAAGAAATGGCACTCAGCACGGTTCGCTAAGCGTTTAGCCGCAAGGCGAGGTGTTGGCGCAAATATCGGGTAAAAAGACCCACCGTGTTGGCGTAAATACAGACACACAGACAATACATAAGCAGGGTCCTCACTGCATATCGCAAAGCGTTTTCCCGCGCAGTCTCCAAGGATGGGATCGGCTTTAAATGCCTCATAAGCGTCATGAAAATACTCATGACCATAGAATTCATCGTTAACAAAAATCATAACGTCCCTATTGTTCAATATGCTAAATAGACAGTGGGTTTGGAATATAGTGGTGGCACTCGGCGCTACTCGCCTTCAGCTTTCTTGTCATAAGAGATTCGGTGAGAATTTCGGGTGCTCGGTATCCAAGCAGCGACAAGCGCTCAGCAAGCTCAGGGTGTTCTTTTTCATACTCGTCGAGTTTGTGAGAAACACGGCGCCAAAACTCGTGTTCAGGCAAAGGATAGAAAGTACTGATAAGGTGTGAAACGTCGGCAAGGTTGTAGATAAACAAGGTATCCATAACAAGCTCTCGCAGTAGTTCGATCGAACTCATTGCGTAATAATCATCGAGCGGCGCATCACTGAGTGAAGGTTCAATCTCTGCAAAATTCGGCACCGCGTCTGCATCACGGATAAATGCGGCGTTGTACTCGACGCTCTCATGAAAGTCTCGAACAATGATGCGCTCTGGCCACCCATCACGATGCACTAGAACCATGTTCTGACCATGGGGCTCTATACCGATGCCATGTTTCACCAAGAGATGCCATATTGGTGTCACCGTCACTTCGATAAGCTGCTCTAGCCATGCATCAAGTCCATAGCGTTCAACCCAACCCGTAACGAATGGCAGCCCATCATGTTCCACCATCATGATGGCGTTAAACGGAATAGCAGCTTCTCCTTCTTTCAAATGAAGCTCTACACTTTCTCTAAAAATAACAGCCAGTTGACCTAATTCAGTTGATGAAGTCACATCCAATGAATCATCAGAAAACCGTGCACCAGCATACTCGTTGAGAATGCTGATCCCGCCCAATGCACCATCACGATGGAGTGTGTTTTCAAGCCATTGAGAAACCATTGGTGCAAGGCAAACAGAATGTGCAGCAAGGTTTCGATGAGAAGAGGTGTTCACCATATTCATCGGTAACTTTATGTTCGGATGCAGGGGTGACTCTTTGTTCAGCAGCGTTCGTACGGATTGTGTCGCCACGTATTTATCTGAACCAATGCCAAGAAATATAATGTCTTTCGTCGCAAGGTATTTTGCTAGCCAACCGTCTTTCAATTGCTGCCATTGCCAAGGATGGATTGGCAACAACGCATAATCATCCCATGTCGCATCATGAGCATTTAGTGCGCCGGACAATCGACTCCATTGCCCATGACCAAGCTCATTGAGCCAAAAGTGTGTCTGCTCTAAAGGTAAGGTTTGCTTAAAGTAAGAATGACGAATCGCTAACCAATACAGGTTAAAGACATTGCCCGATTCAGGCCCAAATGCTCGATGGTCAGCTTCACTAAAACCCGTCCTCGCTTTAAATGAGGGATGATAGGGGTGCCCTTCATCCAGTTGATTTTCTAGCTCGGAATAGCTTGATGAACGTCGCGACAATCGCTTGGGTAAGTGCTGAACATTCCAACGACTGAGTTGTGCCGTTTGAAGAAACTCTTCTGCTAGCGCTTTCTTGATGCTCGCGGTGGTTGGGAGATCATCAATGATCGTCAGCCATTCGCTACTCACGTCGATAGATCGCCCATTGATTTTCAGGCTATTCATCATTAATCGATACCGACCGAATGCACCAATGCTGCCCTTAACCCTGTATTCACGGTTACCCATCATCCATAAGAACTCGTCAGTCAAAGATGAGGGGGAAGGTTCAACTAACTTTTCAAACAACAAGGACTCAAGTAACTGCTTGATAACTCTTATTTCTGGTGGCAGTTGTTCACAGTTAGGCAGAGGCATAGTTAACCTCCGTTGGCTCTTCTAGGCAGGTCATCACCAACGGGTTAGGAATATGGCAATAGATCGCTTGTTCATTTTCGACCGTCAACTCGTCAACGTCATGCACGCGTGTTAATAGATTGCCTTTGGCGGGAATACTGGATCGAGAGAGGAGCTGATCAACAAACAAGGTGCCAGCGCCAGTGAGAACGTTACGCAATGCTAAAAGGCGCTGCTGAACGAAGCTGACCAATATTCTTTCTTCAACCAAGCCGTCTGAACCCAAACGGCCAACAATAGAGAACAAATTATTAATCAAAAGGTAATACGCGAATCGATCACAAATAACGTCATCGTCAAAGTACAGAGCATCAACCGTGACTGAGTCTGGCTCCATAGCCGCGAGGTGGTTTCTGTACGCATTCGATAAATAGAAACCTTGGTTGTCCCTGAAGTAGTAAATAGACGGGTAGCCCTCTTCTAACTGAAGAACGCTATTTTGCTGATGCGCTTCCAAGGCGATGCCATGCTCATCGTAGAGCTTTAGCATAGGCTCGATACTGCATTCCCAATACTTAGCAAACCATTTAATGGAAGCTTGAGAAAGTGAGGTGTGATCTCTTAATGCGATGGTTTGAACGAAGCGCGACAGCATTGACGTCTCCCCCGGAAGGGCCTCTTGGGTCAGCGCCGCGATGGTAACAACATCGGTATCTTTTCCTTCCGAAAAGGGGTTTTCTCGGATGATGACTTCAAACCCTGTTTCGCTTTGTTCCGGCAAGACAACTGTAATGTAAGCAGGGTCTGTGATGATTTTGAATTGCGGATACGCTTCGCTGAATCCTGTTTTTCGATAGAGCGTCGCCATCACAACCCCAGCATCAAGTTCATGCCTTTTATTCACGCGTAGTGAGTTCGTTATTTTGACCGGCAGCGAGAATTTATACATCCACGCTAAATTCGCGTTATACAAAGAGCGAACGGAAGATGTTGCGGTGAAATCAATGCCCTGCGTACCTAAGTCGACGACCAAACCTTCCGACATCAACCGACGAACACTCGATTGGTGAATAAGCCATTGAGCTTGTAATGGGTGCATGGGTAGCACCAAGTGACCCTCTTTTATAGGTGATGATATTGGCAATGAAGACGTGATGATCTCTTCTGCAGAGATAGTCAGCGCGGAACGCTGACATATAAGGCGTCGAGCAACACTGAAATAATGCAGTGAGAAACTCCCCTTGGTCTCTGGCGCATAATAGGCATGATGATAATCAAGCATACCTTGACGACTTTTTGGGGTTGGGTGTTGCCAATGTCCATATAACAGGGACTGTTCCGCATCGATAAAATCTGTGCTTACCAGCTTAGGATCATCAAGTCTTTGCGAAATATACGCATTCATTAATGAGCAACTTTCATTTACGCGGGAGAGCAGTTCTTGTTTATTCCTTTCACGCTGAACATTGAAGGTCGAAAAAACATTTGATGAGAAAATGGTTTCAATAAGGAGTTGCACAACACTCGAAAAAGGCACTTCTTGCCATTTACAACTCGACGGGTGGAACAGATAGGCTCGAGAAAATCGGTGACACCCCACTAAGGTGCGGTAATTGACGGTAACGGCAAGTTTAGTGCTTTGGGCTGCCAGAGGCGTTTCAACGACCCAGGTACAAGCTTCGAGTGCCATCGATTTATCCGCGTCTTGCCATTGCTTCGCGGTATACCAATGTCCTTCATCTATCTCTTTTAAGTAGCAATTGAAGAAAGCCTGAAATGATGCAATATCTGCAATTTCCTTTGCGTTCTGGCTCAAAATGACCTCACCTTCAAAGCGAGCAACACTCTTTGTAAGTGCTACATCCAACAAGGCTGAGAATCCTAAGTGATATTAATTATCATTTCACCAACTGTTACTTTTGTTACAACGCCCCTCCAGAAAGGTCTCAAATTCACAACCGGCCCCTAGTGATGATTCACTCACTCGAACAAGATAACGTTTTTACACAAAGCATGACTCTCAATGGCCACAAAAAACCGCATTACTGACGCGCCGATCATCCCAACATTCTTCTACTTCGCCTTACCTTCCCTCGCTGGATTGCTTGCCATATCAAGTGCCAGCATTGTTGACGGTATATTTGTTGGACGCTATCTAGGCGCAGCGCCTCTTGCATCAATTAATCTACTCATTCCTTACTTTACGTTTATGTTTTCTGTCTGCTTGATGATTGCAATAGGGGGCACTGTATTGGCGGGTAGGTACATAGGTGAAAAGAAGCAGAAAAAGGCAGACGCTATCTTTTCTCAATCTCTCATTAGCGCGATGTTGTTCACAGTCGTAATGGCGGCGATCGTGACACCAAACAGTGGGTACCTATTTGATGCGCTCAATGCGCCACAAGACATACATGAAACCATGAATAGCTATTTTGGCATTATGTCTTTCTGCCTAATCATCCAATTGACCACCATGGTGTTGTATTACTTTGTACGTGCCGACGGTTTTCCGGTATTAGCAACGGCGGCGCTCATCTTTGGCTCAATCACCAATATTGCTTTGGATATTCTTTTCCTCGGATACTTAGGGTTAGGCATTGAATGGGCTGCATGGGCGACCACGATTGCCCAGAGTATACAGCTCATTGTTTTGCTTTCCTTTTTTGTGCAGAAAAACAGAACGCTGAAGTTCACGTTGAAGGGTTTAAAAATCAAAGAGTCCGCACGCGCGTTCATCAATGGATTTTCTGAATTCATCAATGAAATATCTGTAGGGATAGTGATTTTTACTGTTCACTGGCTATTGCTCGTAAACGGAGATGATGCAGCAATTGCAGGCTTCTCAATCGCAAATTATGTTCTTTTTATCAGCATGATGGCGTACTACGGTATTGTGGATGCTATCCATATTCTTGTGAGTCAAAATCTAGGTGCAGGGAATCACCGCCGTATCAGACAATTCATGATTTTAGCGGCAGTAACTATTCTAAGCATTAGCACTGTACTAGTGCTAGTCTGTACGCTGATGCCCCACCATCTCTCCAAATTGTTCCTCTCAGATCTAGAAAACGCATCACAGCAAAATGCTTTGCTCTATCTGAATATCCTCTGGCCATGCCTTATGTTCAGTGGCCTTAATGTTTTAATCTCCGCGTATTTCACCGCGGTCCAGAAACCATTGCAATCCACTGCAATCGCATTAAGTAGAGGATTAGTGCTTCCAGTGATACTCCTCCTCTCCTTTTCAACCTATCTGAAACAAACACACTTTCTCGCCGCCCTGCCCGTCGCCGAATTCATAACACTAGCTTTAGCGCTGACTTTGTTTGCTGTGCACCAGAAACGGAAAACTCCCGACGCCCCTGTTTATGCTTGAGCCCAAAACGAAAAAAACCCCGCTATTGCTAGCGAGGCTTCTTAATACATGACGGAGCGACCGGGGGCGCGCACGTCCGGAACTCAAGCCGAAGGCTCGTGAGAGCCCATTAACAAAACCTACAAACGATAAAAAGCCCCGCTATTGCTAGCGAGGCTTCTTAATGAATGGCGGAGC
>NZ_FOWR01000057.1 GCF_900115495.1 Enterovibrio norvegicus DSM 15893
ATCTATCAGGAGTTGTGGGGGATCCTGACGTCTTACAATATCGTCCGTTTAGAAATGGCAGCGATGGCGAAAGAGCACAAAGTTGAGCCGCTTAAGATAAGCTTCCTCAATGCGCTATATCTCATCCAAGATGAGTTTATCTGGGCGAGTGGCAGAAGTCCTGGTGCAGTCCCAAATGCACTAAAAATGCTTAGAGAAAATGGCAAACGGCTGATATTACCTAACAAGAGAAAGAGGAAAGCGTACCCTCGGGCAGTGTTGAAAAGACCCGCAAAATATCCAACCAGAACCAGAGAGAAAAAAGCCACTCGCTCTTAAGCGAGCGGCCTTAGCCACTTGGCTCCCTTTATTTACGCATATCGAGAAAACTTAGTCACGATCTTGGTCGAAATCTCCATGGAAGTGACCGTGGTCAGCCGTATCGCGAGACGCCGCTTTGATTTTTTCACCGATGCGGTGTTTATCTTGCGGTGCTGAACGAAGAAGCGAACGTTGTTTCTGTTCTTCTTGCTCTTCAAACAACTCTTCAGTCATCGCAAAGTACGTCGCGACATACGCCAGCGCGCGTGAGTTTTTGGTCAAGGCTTCGTTGCTTACGTTGTTCAAGTCATCACACGCTTGGTGGTAACACTTGTCATAAGCCACATCCACTTCACCGCCGAACAACTCCGCTTCTTCAACACTTTTCACACGCTCTGCACCCGTGAACAAACCGCCAAATGCCACACCCCAGTCAGCAAAGCCAGAGTAGTCTGAACGTTTTGACAATGCTTGAGGAATGGTTGCCTCGTCGTTGTCGGTAAAGAACTCATTGAACAAGTTTTCGATGTCAGATGTGCCTTTAGGTGGTTCGAAATCACCCGGATACGCATTGTTCGGATCGTCTTTCGTATCCGACAAATCACCATCCATCACACCGTAGATATAGTTTGGCGAACCAATCATATCGAAGTTTAAGTACATCTTGACGGGGTTAAGCGCGTTATAGCGTGCTTCAACCATGTCACGTTGTGCATCCGTTAGCTCAGAAGGATCCGTGATACCTAGCTCTTCCATGATTTGCGTTTGTGCATCATTGTAAATCGCACCGAACACTTCATTGGTGTAGTAGTCAGAACCTACGAGACCCGCTTCCTCCGCGGCCCACCAAGCAAAACGCACCTTGTTCTTCTGATCAACATGCAGTTTTTTCAGTTTCTTTTTCAAACGAATCGCGTATTCAAGGATGCCCGCAGTGCCTGAACCATTATCGTTAATGCCAGGGCCTTCAGGTACGGAATCCAAGTGTGCGCCTACCATGACGATTTGATCAGGATCGCCCCCTTTGGTTTCAGCGAGCACATTGCGAGTTTCAACCACTTCGTCTTCGACAGACACATTCAGCGCCGCAGCAATCGTGTTCGCCTCAAGTGCGTCATACCATTCTTTGCCGAGATCATAACGTGCACCAAACGCCGGGATGGTCGCTTCACTGTCGCTACCCAATGTGCCGTTTACAACCGCTTTTCGGCCATCATTGTTGCCTTGGTTAAAGACAATTGCCCCTACTGCACCGGCATTTTCGGCGTTCACCACTTTGGCATTGAACGTACAGCCGCCCCGCTGGATAACGGCAACTTTGCCAGACACATCAATACCGTCAAAATCAGATGCTTCGCAGCCATCAGTGTCATCATAATCTGGAGATTCAAAATTGAAATCGGGCGTTACAAAGGCAATATCAGCGCTGACTGCGCCATCAGAACCACCAGAGTAAGACATGGTTGCAAAGTCGGCGGGAATATCGTCAGTCGCATTGCGAACATGCACTAGCGATTGTCCATTCACGCTTAACGATGTGCCACTCTGCTCCTCCCAAGCACGAAAATCGAAGGCTTGATAAGTCACTTCGTAGCCATGGCGCTCTAACGTCTCCGTAATGTAATCGACGGAATTCGCGTAACCATCGGAACCTGCGGCTCGTGTTGTTGATTCACCATCAGGCGTTGGTACCGCAATGGCCTCTAACCCTTCTAAATGGTCAACAAGGCGCTTTTCCTTCATCGCATTACTGACTTTTTTAGCGACCCATCGTGGGTCTTCGCAACCAGCGAAACCCGTTAAAAGGGCAGCACTGATCGCAACCACGATCACTTTCTTTCCACTAACGTTGAATGTTTTCATTATTGTCATCCTTTTTAACTGACCCAGTCAGTCAAACACTCAAAAAATTAATGTTCCAGAAATCAGGCAAATAAAATACAGATATGTTGGCAGAGAATCACACTTCCTCATTTAAAATATAAACGAGTCACGAAGAGTATTTTCGTTTTGATGAAGAGACATATTCTTAACAGAAGAGAGAAAGTGTTAAATTTAATGCGAGGTGCAAAATTCATTTTTCCAATATAATTATTAAAACATATATATAAGAAAACGACAACAGCGTGTTATTTTCAACAGCATCTTTAAACATCAAGCTGCATAGACATTCACACAAAGTAAATATAGACATTTATGTGTAAAAAGAAAATGTGTGCACCAGATCATCGCATCACTCTCTCTGCCACGCCATTCGTGAACACAAAGGCGGTGTTGGACATTTAAATATGCAACCATGATTAAAATTTGAGCAGATAAGGTTAATTTCGCTCAAGCTCATTGTTCGTTTGAACACAGTTAAACATGACCAAAGTCGTCATGGTTTTCTTTCAATGTATTTACAAAAACATATAATAATCGAACGCGTTCACGTCACATTAGGCTTTGGAAACTTAGCGCCAGAATATATTGACAAAGAATAAGGAAAATTTAAAAACACAACCGAATCAATCAATACTGTCTTTATAAACATTGCCTTTATAAACATCTGGGTCCCAACGTTGCATGAATATTTCAGGGTTTTCAATTTCCTCAAACCCATATTTTTTATATAACCCCTGGGCATCTCGCGTGGCTAACATAATCCTACGAAGCCCTTTAAGTTCTGGGTGATGTGCAATGCTATCCAAAATCAGACGACTGATGCCTTTCCCTTGGTGAGCCTCAACCACAAACACATCCGCCAAATACGCAAACGTCGCACGGTCCGTGATCATTCGAGCAAACCCCATTTGCTCACCGTCCGCAGTCAATGCAGCAAAACACAACGAGTTCTTTATTGCTCTGACCAATGTCTCTTTGGGAATGCCCTTCGACCAATAGCTGTTATAAAGCACATCATGAATCACATCGATATCAAAATCATCGAAGTGTGTGCTGACTGTATAGTTATCCATAACGTATCTCCCAGCATTGGCTGCGGTTTGGTTTGGTTTGGTTTGGTTTGGTTTGGTTTGGTTTGGTTTGGTTTGGTTTGGTTTGGTTTGGTTTGGTTTGGTTTGGTAAAATGATTGGCTGTTCCGATCATGCGTCCTCTGTTCTCACACATCAACTCACATTCCTTACTATTTCCGCGCATATTTCCAACGAAAGCGCCCAAAACCCCCTAATATTAGTTTTATCATTACCAAAAGTGAGCAGACCCTATTACCTCTTACTTTTCAGTAATAAGAATCTTGTCAGAGTGTCGAGAGAGGCGTTTAAACGCCTTAAGACCCTCAAAAGATTAAGGTCGTTAAGTGGTATCATAGCCCAATAAAATCTGCATTTTTTGCGTCTCTGCGTTCTGTTTGATGAAAAACAGCGTACAAGTACCACTTTACTCTTCAAGCCGCGGTGTGGCGCGATTCATCCTTTTTAATGCGAACGTTAGACTTCGTCATCGGTCGCCTATCTAACCTCGAAACATACGGATATGAATACGAGTATTTTTGTCAGGATCAGGCCCATCCTGTTTACCATTTTTGGGTTCGCAATCAGCCATAACCTTTTCTTTGTCATGCTGCCAATACGCATGAAGGAAACGGGCTACGAAACATCAAACATCGGCCTCGCGATGAGTATGTTTGCGGTTGGTGCCATCTGTGCGGGGCTTTTTGGATCGCGCGCTGTACTTCGGGCGGGTCATATTCGTGCCTTTGCCTCCATGGCAGCGACCATTTCCATTGTTTCTGTCATCCACAGTTACACCAGCAATATCTGGTTAACAGGTGGCCTGCGAATGATTGCAGGGTTTTGTTATGTCACGAGTTTCATTACGCTTGAGAGCTGGCTAAACGTTCTGAGCGATCGAAGCAACCGTGGCCGCGTTTATGCCACGTATCAAATTTGTTTCGCCGTTGGTTTTGGTACTGCACCGTTTCTGTTCAGCATTTTTAGCGAAAGCGACCCAAGGTTATTTGGCTTAATCTCTGTGTTTTTGTGCTTCTCGCTCATTATCATGTCGATGAGCCGATTGCCGGCCCCCGAATTACCAGCAAAGAGCGCACCGCTTTCACTCAAACAACTTTGGCGATATTCGCCATCAGGCACCCTTTCTTGTTTCTGTGCGGGATTAATCAACGCCGCCAGCGTGTCGCTGATTTCGCTGTACGCCTATGACAAAGAAATTTCTGGCATCTGGCTTTCACTGATTTTGGGCTCTTACCAAATGGGCGGGCTACTCACGCAGTTTCCAACAGGTTGGCTCGCTGATCGCTTTGATAAGCGTGTCATCGCTTCAGGCTTAATGGTCATGGGGATCATCAGTAACAGTCTCATCGTTTTGGATAATTTCTATCCCTATCCCATAGAGTTGCTCGCCGTCTTGTTCTGGATATCTGGGGGTTCCGGCGTTGCCTTGTTCCCACTCGCCGTCACACAAGTGTTTGACCATATTGACGCGAAAGAAGCGATGCCCGCCACCAGCACCATGCAGATCTTGCTCGGCACGGGCGGTGTCATTGGGCCTATTATTGCCAGTCAGTTGATGAACGCCTTCAGCGTGGTTTGGCTTTACTACTACATCATCACAGTACACATTTTTGTGTTCATGTTTTTGATGTTCAGGAAACTGTTTGTCCGAACCGAAACATTGCCTGCAACCACACCGTTCAAGGTCAATGTTCAGCCCATTCCTGGCGCGTCTGAGCTGGATCCAATGCTGGACTTTAAAGACACCAATACCACCAACCCAGAGTTGAAACTTTTGATTGCCGCGCTCGGGCAAAACCCGTCAGACCCCGGCTTGCTGATCAAATTGGCGTTGCAAGGTTCCGCGTTGAACGCAAATGATGTCGCGAAAAACATCGTCTTGGCCTATCCGAAACGTTCCGGAGAAATTCTGCGTCACTTGATAGAACAATTCCCGAAACGTCGCCTCGAAGTGGCTTATTCTCTGCATGACTTGTTCATATTAAGAAAGGAACGCATCAATACACTGCTCCAAGAAGCCTTGTTAGATGGCGCTTCAGCCGATGAAGCCTCCGCCATCATGGATTTGATTGATGAAATCAAAACAAAGCTTGAAGAAAGCAATGACATCGATGCGTCAAAGGCACAGCCGAACAGCTGATCGAACGTGCCAAAACAAGGACATTTCACGAAGGTCTGTTAATCCTAGATTTTAGGTAACTTGTTCAATGTCGCAGGCACAATCAGCTTGTGGGCTGGACCGACGAAAAACATGTACACCTTGCCAAGACGGTTTTTCACATGCACAACAGTGCTTGCTGTGACCGTGGCACGGTTGCCATTTGGGGTGACGTGGAAGGAGACTTTCACATCGAGGTGCTTATCTCGGTCTTCCATGATGACTTCAACGGGCGAGCGGTAAATCATGGTAAAAATGCCCACGCGCTCCCCGACGTTGAAATCCTTTTTTGCGGGAGAAAAATCGTCAAAATTACCCAAGTGCTTTAAACCGAGCGAGGATGCAATGCGATTTCGCAACCGCATCAATGCGTCAATCCATCCTGGCGTGCTATTCATCAACTGCAAATACACGTCCATCGCTGTTTCCCCGTTATAAGGGATTTCTCGCACATGATTATCAGAAAACGTCGCATCATGACTGTATTGTTTGAGCATGACATGATTAGGTATTCCATCCATTGGCACTTCCTCAAAAGTTGTAATCGAAAGTCATAAAATTTTCTGCTGTTTTGACCTTACGAATTGCCATGTCCAGATTCAATAGCAAAATCCGCTCAACCGCTTGCATATTCAACGCATTTGGTAGAAACCTTGACCACTTCTCATAAACACTGTCGAACAATGCGGACGTGTTACATCATCAAAAAACCCTTCACTCGTACGCAATGGCATTAAAACATTCAGTTTTTCCTGACTTAATGATTGACTTACTTTTAGTGAGTCTTTAGTATCCGCTCCCAGCAAAAAGACAAGCCGTAACGACGCGTCTTTTCAACAAGTTACCCGCCAAACGTCAGCTGATCCCGGTCAGTTGTTTTTCTTTTTTTATAAAGAGAGAGACAACAATTTTTGGATTCGGCATGACCACGCAAACGATTACTCAAAACACCCCTACAACGTCTTGGCAAAACAAAGCCATTCTTAGCGTCGCATTCCTGATGGCGACAACATCCGTTGGCCCTGGATTTCTTACGCAAACTGCCGTATTAACCAACATCTACAAGATGGACATGGCTTTCCCCGTCTTCGCATCGATGTTTATCACCTTCGGTATTGTGATGAACCTTTGGCGCATCGTGGGGGTATCTGGCCTTCGCATTCAAGACATTGCCAATAAAATCGCCCCAGGTGCGGGCTACTTCATCGGGATTTTACTTGCCCTTGGCGCTGTCGCCTTCAACTTCGGTAACGTGAGCGGTTCTGCGCTAGGCATCAATGTTCTAACAGGTGTGGATACCACATGGGGTGCTTTGTTTACGGGCGTGATTGGTTGCTTGCTGTTTGTGGTACATAACGCCTCAAAACGCATGGATCAAATGGCGCGCTATCTGGGCCTGTTCATGATTGTGCTGATTGCCTATGTCGCCATGACGAGTTTGCCACCAATGGGCGAAACACTGACTGCCGCCGTCATGCCTGCTGACATTGGTAACCTTCTACTGCCAACCCTGACCATCGTGGGTGGCGCTGTGGGTGGTTACTACACGGGCGCACAACGCTTGGTGGACATTGGCCTACAAGGCAAAGAAAACGTTGAGACCATCAAAACGGCAGCGTGGGCGGGTATTTCCATTGCGGTGGTGATTCGCATCCTGCTGTTCCTCGCCGTGTTCGGTGTTATCGCGACGGGTGCAACGCTTGATGCTAAAAACCCAGCCGCTGATGCGTTCCGCCAAGGCGCGGGCGAAGTGGGTTACTTCATCTTCGGTTTGGTGTTGTTTGTTGCCTCTATTACCTCAGTTGTCGGCAACTCCTACATGGCGATTTCACTGATTAAGACGCTGTTCCCAGTGGTCGCGCGTAACGAAAAAGCATGGTGTGTTAGCTTCATTATCCTGACGAGTGTGGGCACTGTGATGATGAACATGCCGATTCTGTTGCTCATGCTTGCAGGCTTGGTGAACAGCATTATTCTACCGGTTGTGCTTGCCTTTGTGCTTGCTGCCACCCGCCGCAAAGACATCGTGGGTAACTACAAACACCCGCTTTACCTGACCCTTTCAGGCGTGTTGATTGTTGTTATCATGGCCGCTGCAAGTTTCAGCAACATTGGTAACTTCGTGAGCAAGTTTGTGGGTTAACCTGACCGCTAAATACCAGAAAGCCGTCGACAACGACGGCTTTCTGCTTTCTTTCAGTGTCCGTAATGGCGAAAAAGGCTAGTCGCGGTCGCGTTCTGAATCCATCACTTTCATCTGCCCGTCTGCGTACCGTGCGCCAACCACCATATCTTCATGCAGCAAGGCACCGATTTCATCACGAAGACTGTCATTGAGCTGTACTTGGGTAGCGCCAATATTTTCGCGCATGAAATCAATGTGTTTCGTGCCCGGAATCGACACCAAGGTCTTGTTGCCTTGGATATCCGCTTGCGCCATTAACCACGCCAACCCAAGTTGCCCAGTGGTGCAAGACAATTGCGCGGCAATGTCTTTGAGCGGTTCGAGCAGTTGAATGTTTTTAGCAAACGCTTCAGGCTCAAAACGCGGCCGTGAATTGTTGGTACGAATATCACCATCACCGTAATGCGTGGCATCTTTGGCTTTTCCTGTTAAAAACTGGCGTGCCAATGGCGAAAACGCCACAAAGGTCGTTCCCAGATCTTCGCAGGTTTTCAGCATCTGGATTTCTGGCAAACGAGACCACAAAGAGTACTCAGATTGCACTGCGGCAATCGGATACACCGCATTCGCACGACGCAGTGTGTCGCTCGATATTTCTGACAACCCAACTTCACGGATTTTCCCCGCTTTCACAAGGTCAGCCAAGGCACCGACACTCTCCTCAATCGGCACATTTGGGTCTAATCGGTGCAGATAATACAGGTCGATAACATCTGTTTGTAGCCGCTGTAAACTCGCTTCACATTGTTGGCGAATCGTTTCAGGGCGGCCATCAATGGTCGGCTTACCGTCTTTCTTGAACAGCGCGCATTTACTGGCAAGCACATATTCGTTTCGGCGGGTTTTGAGCGCTTTTGCTAGCAATTCTTCGTTCTTACCGCCGCCTTACATGGTGGCGGTATCAAGGAAATCATAGCCCACGTCTAGCGCTTCATTGAGCAGCTTGATCGAGGTTGCCTCGTCTGCAGGGCCATAGCCGTGCGACATACTCATGCAGCCTAAACCAATGGGGGAAACCTGTAGCGAACCAATTCTGCGCTTATCCATTCTGTGTTTTTCCGTGTTATGCATAACGTGTCAAGCTTTTACGTCGAGCTTTAAACAAAACAACCCTCCGCGTTTAAGGGAGGGTTAATACACTGCGTGTCAAACTGAGTGTGCTATCGGGAACCTGCACCAAGAGACGGCGTTTTAAATAAGCACTTTCTCGATTTGATCCAAGACTTTCATTGCCGCTAGAGCTTGATTCACACTGGCGTTCGGTTCGCGACCTTCGCGTATAGCCGCGATAAACTCACGATCTTGAAGCTCAATGCCGTTCATCGATACATCCACCTTGCTCACGTCGATAGGGTTTTCACGCCCATCCACCAGATCATCATAACGCGCAATGTAAGTGCCGTTATCACAGATATAGCGGAAGAAGGTGCCTAACGGGCCATCGTTGTTGAACGACAACGACAAAGTGCACAGCGCGCCAGAGGCGGTTTTCAAGCCAATGCTCATGTCCATCGCGATACCAAGTTCAGGGTGTTTAGGCCCTTGCATGCCTTGCACCTGAACGATCTCTTCACCGGTTTGATACGCAAACAAATCCACCGTGTGACATGCATGGTGCCAAAGCAAATGATCGGTCCAACTGCGCGGCTCACCCAATGCATTAAGGTTTTGCCTGCGGAAGAAATAGGTTTGCACGTCAAGCTGTTGAAGTTTCAACTCTCCGGCGCGAAATTTCTTGTTGAGGTATTGATGGCTTGGATTGAAACGGCGTGTGTGTCCCGCCATGGCAACCTTGCCAGTTTCTTTTTGCACGCGAACAATGCTTTCTGCATCGTCCAGTGAATCCGCCATCGGGATTTCAACCATCACGTGCTTGCCCGCTTGCATCACTTCGATGGCTTGTCGGGCGTGTATAGGTGTCGGCGACGTAATAATTGCCGCCTCAACACCCGGCTGTGCCAGCGCTTCCTGTAAGTCCAACGTCCAGTGCGTGATGCCATACTTCTCTGCGGTCGCACGGGTGCTTTCTTCTACACCACCCGCGATCGACACAACCTCCACATCGTCTATGTTTTTTAGTGCGTCCAAGTGCTTGTGACCGAATGCACCCTCTCCCACCATGATGATTTTCATTCGCTACTCCTTGAACCTAAGTCTGACTTGAACGTCAGCGTACCTTGCGTGACCCTGTCACTGGCATTCTCTAAAACGGTTAACCCATAATGGGAGTTCGATACAGGTGCATGGGTGAATCGATAAACTTCATCCACCTTTTCATCCATTGCGCCGCGCATGACAAGCCACATGATCGCTTCAATGCCTTCTGAGCCTGCTTCACGCAAATACTCTGTGTGAGACACCGCCTTTGCAGCATCAGGATCATTCACCATCATGTCTAACCAATGGCAGTCATACTCGGTGTTGATCAATCCTGCGCGCTCACCTTGAAGCTGGTGCGATAAACCACCTGTGCCAAAAATCGCCACTTTCGTCTCTTCAGGGAAAGATTCCACCGCTTTACGGATAGCTTTTCCAAGATTAAAGCAACGATTACCCGTCGGTTGCGGGTATTGCACCACATTCACCGCCAGCGGGATCACTTGGCACGGCCATGCTTTAGGTTGCCCGTAGGCCACAGACAGTGGCACGGTTAAGCCATGATCGACATCCATCTCGCTGACAATGGTCATGTCGAATTCATCTAACACTAAAGATTCTGCAATGTGCCACGCCAATTCACTGTTACCTTCACACGCAGGCACTTGACGAGGACCATAGCCTTCATCCGCAGGGTTAAACTGCTGGGCGACACCAATGGAAAACGTCGCCACAGATTCCAACGAAAATGCAGACGCATGATCGTTATACACAATCAGGCATACATCAGGTTTAACGGTTTCCATCCATTCTCGTACAGGCTGAATACCGTTAACAAAACGCTGCCAATAGTCGCTGTGCGCAGGGTCATACATGGTGCCGTTATCCATTGCCGCACCGATTGACGGAATATGAGACGTACCAATACCGCCGACTATTTTACCCATTAGCATCATCCTTGTTCTTTTTGGCCGCACGGTTCGCAACATCGCTGTTCGCATCACCTTGATAGTGCGCTCGGTTTTCTGGCTTGGAATAGTACTCCGCCCATTCCTGCTTGCTGCGATTACCGTCGATACCGCGGCCACCCGCGAGCATCATGTCGCGAAAATCGTCAACGGTCATGTTGTTGCCCGACATCGCCGCGCCAGCATGTTGCATGGTCATGCCATCAAAAATGGCCAGTTTGAAGGTGTAATAGATATTGCCACCCAAACGTAACATTCCGAGCCAATCTCGTGATAATACCGCGTCACGCTGCGCGTCAGTCATGGGGTATTTATCAAGGTATGCGGCTTCATCCTGGCGAAACACATCACGGTTCGCCGCCTTGTTGAGAGACAAACAAAACATGTTCAAGTGATAGCCTTGGCGCGATGCCTGACCGTCGAACACATAAGTGCCGGGAATGTCGTCATAATCTCTTTTTTCGCGCATTATTCACTCCTTAAATAACGCTTAAATCAATCCGACTTCTTTCAGTCTGGCATCTAATCGAGAGAATACCTGACGCGTATTGCCATTGAAGATCTTGGCTTTGTCTTGATCGCTCAATGACGAACCATCAATGTAGCGCTTTGTATCATCGAAGAAATTGCCCGTTTGCGGGTCGATACCACGCACAGCACCAATCATTTCAGACGCAAATAAAATGTTGTCTTTCGGCACCACTTCAAGCAGTAAATCGATACCTTCTTGGTGGTACACGCAGGTATCAAAGAAGATGTTGTTGCCCATGATGTCGTTCAGTGGCGGTAAGCCCATCATGTCGCACAAACCACGGAAGCGTCCCCAGTGATACGGCACAGCGCCACCGCCGTGCGGTACGATGAACTTCAACTCAGGAAAATCTTTAAACAAGGTTTTCGACATCATCAACTGTTGGAACGCCGTGGTGTCAGCACCCAAATAATGCGAACCCGTAGTGTGGAAACAAGGGTGACAACAGCCACTCACGTGGATCATCGCGGGCACGTCCAATTCACACATTTTCTCGTAAACCGGGTAGTAGTATTTGTCATCCAATGGCGGCGCTGTCCAATAGCCACCCGATGGATCAGGGCTCAAGTTACACCCGACAAACCCAAACTCTTTCACACAGCGCTCAAGCTCTGCTGCACTCGCGGTTAAATCCGCTTCAGGAGACTGAGGAAGTTGCGCCGCACCAATGAAGTTTTGTGGGTAAAGTTCAGCAATGCGGTGAATGAGTTCGTTACAGTGCTCCGTCCAATACTTGCTTGTGGTTTGGTTCCCAATGTGGTGCCCCATCCAGCTTGCACGTGGAGAAAAGATCGTCACGTCTGTACCACGCTCGTTTTGCAGCTTCAACTGCGCACCTTCAAGGCTATCGCGGATTTGATCATCCGAGATGTTCACCACACCTTTTACATGATCGAACAAAGGATCGGTTGCCAGCTCGGCTTTTTGCTGATCACGGTAATCACCTAACTCATTCGGTGCCGTCGTGTAGTGACCATGACAATCAATAATTAGCGTATCCGTGCTCATTCCAAATCCTCCAATTTATCTACATAGCGAAAACCCGCTTCTTCCAACTTCGGACGCATGTTGTACATGTCTAACCCCAAAATGCCGGTGGCGAGTTTCTGTCTTTTTTCTTCTTCCAATGCCGCACGCGCTTTCGCTGCTGCTAATACCGTTTCAGCCTGGTCTTTTGGCACAACACACACGCCATCGTCATCCGCAACAATCACATCACCCGCATAAATGGGTTGATCGCCACAAACCACTGGCACGTTTACCGAGCCCAATGTCGCTTTCACTGTGCCTTTGATGGACACCGCTTTTGACCACACAGGGAAATTCATTTCTGTCAGGTCTTTCGTGTCACGCACGCCTGCATCAATGATCAGCCCTTGCATGCCGCGTGCTTGCGCAGACGTTGCTAACAGATCACCAAAGTAGCCATCAGTACACGGCGAGGTGGTCGCAATCACCAACACATCGCCCGGTTGGCAAAGCTCAATCGCGACATGCACCATCCAGTTATCGCCGGGTTGTGCCAACACAGTGACGGCACTGCCTGCGATTTGTGCGCCGGAATAAATAGGACGCAAGTTATGGTTAAGGTTGCCTGTTCGCGCTTGTGCTTCATGCACGGTGGCGCTCCCGCATTCGGCAAGCCCTTCCAATACTGCCGTGTCAGCGCGTTCGATGTGTCGAACGGCGACGCCTTGGATTGTTCTCATAGACATACTGCTTTCCTTAGTCGTCAAAACCGTAAAGGCGTGCTGGGTTGTCCACCAAAATCTTCTTCTGCGTGGCTTCGTCACGCGCAATCAAAGGCACGAGATCCAGCAGGTCCGCGTCATTTGGCATGTGTTTTTTGATGTTCGGATGCGGATAATCCGTTCCCCAAAGGATGCGGTCAGGGGCGACTTCCACTAGCCCTTGCGCATATGGCACTGCATCGTAAAAAGGCGGCGAAATCGCGATGCGCTCAGAACCACACACCTTCACCCACCAGTTATCACGCTGCATAAAATCAAGCAGGATTTGATACGCCTTTTGACCTACACCTTCTGATGTCGGCACACGGCCCATGTGGTCTACCACGATGTCCATGTCGAAACGGTTGAAGAAGTCTTCGTAGCGAATGATGTCTTCCGCATTAACGTGGATCACCAAATGCCAGCCAAATGGCTTCACGCGCTTTAATACCCTTTCCATCACTTCTAGATTGGGTGCGCCGCCAAGGTGGGTCACGAAGTTGAAGCGAATACCGCGAACGCCGCCTTCATGAAGATCCTGAAAATCATTGTCAGTAAACGTATCGTCAGCCATGCACACGCCACGGTAAGCGCCGTTACTGGTCGCAATCGCATCCATCATGGCGCGGTTATCACGACCGTGGCAGCTCGCTTGAACCAACACAGCGCGGGAAATACCCAGCTTGTCATGTACACGTTTAAGCGCATCTTTACCGGCATCTGGCGGCCAATACGTCGCGGTATCCGCATAAGGAAATTGCGCATGAGGGCCGAACACATGGCAATGGGCATCGCACGCATTCGCAGGTGCCACAAATCGCGGGGTGCGCGTGTTGTTATCTGGTGGCATACAACTTGGTTTGGTCATTCCGTGACTCCTGTGCAGCCTCTGGTGACTGCGTATCGTTATTCGTATTTGGCTATCGTTATTGCTAACTTTTTTGTGTTGCTACAGAGGTTTCTTGTGTTGCTATAGCGGTTTCTTGGGCAAATAGAGCTCGCCTTTTGCGAGCAAACGCGCCGTTCTGACCAACCCAGCACTCTGCACTGCGCCAGATGGGTCGAACGTCAACGTCATGGAGAATTCCCCTGAAGGGTGTTCAACGGACAAGGTTTTCACCAAGCCGTCAGGGATGGAGGCAATCCCTTCTGCGACCGAGCCGGATAACGCACATGCCGTCGCAACGGACACTGCGCCCAGCACGCCAATGGCAGAGTGACAAACGTGAGGGATAAAGGTACGGGAGGAGACATTGCCGCCCTCAACAGGCGGGGCAATCAGGCACATTTTGGGCACAACCTTATCAGTCACATCGCCAAGGTTCATCGCCACGCCTGCTTTTAATCGAACAGCTTCAATGCGTGCTTTCAGGTCAGCGTCGTTATTCAACGCATCGGCATTTTCGTAACCTGTCACGCCAAAATCATCGGCACGCATCACCACAACCGGCATGCCGTTATCAATGCAGGTCACTTCGTACTGACCGTCTAGACCTTCAAATGTATCGCGGGTATTGCCCGTCGGGAGTAATGCGCCAGTGATCGAGCCTGCAATATCTTGATAATGACAAATCACCGGAGAGGCGGTACCGGGCACGCCATCGATCGCAGCATCGCCATCATATTTCACGTGACCGTTAGGTGTTTCGATTTCCAAATCACAGCGATTGCCGCTATTGGTCATCAACACACGCACCATGGTTTTTGGATGGGTCGCTTCAACAAGGCCAGATTCAATGGCAAAAGCACCGACACCCGCCAAGATGTTTCCACAATTGGGTGTGGTATCTACGCGGTTCTCACCCACCACGACTTGAACAAACAGATAATCGACATCGCAGTCAGCATCCGATGAGGCTGAGACCACCGCCACTTTGCTCGTTAATGGGGTTGCACCCCCTAAACCATCAATTTGGCGCGCATCACGGCCAACGGCATCAAGAATGGCTTGGTCTCTCGCATCAACATCTTCAGGCAAGTCACTTGCAAGGAAATAAATGCCTTTGGAGCTTCCGCCTCTGAGTTGCATATAAGGGATCGAAACCATGTCTTCCTGACCTTCGCATGAGTAATACGGTCAGAATAGTCATGATATTGCTCGCAATAAATTCAACTTTTTTACATTTTGTTGTACATTTTTAACATTACTGACTTTTGAAGCACGAGTGTGATGTCGAACATCCCCCATTATTTCCTTTACGGCGAGGAACTGCCTGAAAGCTCACCGGATTACATGCATATCGCACGGCTTGAGCAGTCTCTGCCAAAACACAACTGGGAAATTCATCCGCACCGGCATGACGATCTCCACCAATTGATGATCCTCGAGTCCGGTTCTATGACCGCACAAATCCGAGAAAGTAGCGCGGAATACCAAGGTGGTTGCGTGCTCTCCATCCCGGCAAGGGAAGTACACGGATTCGTTCATCAACCGGGGGTAACTGGGTTTATTCTGTCGATATCCCAACCTTTCATTTTGAGCTTGTTCAACGAATCCGAGCGTCAGGCGCTCTCCTCCCTGTTGCGTGAACCCCTCGTGATCCCATTGACAGAAGGCAGACACATTGTTGAATTGAAAGCATTAGGCGAACGCTTGTTGGCGGAATACCAAGGCAGAGAGTCAGGACAAGCGTCCATGATCGGCGCATACCTAAAAATCGTGTTCATATCACTGAGCCGGCAGATTCAACACCGCGAACCCACCCAGCCTTCAGACGCGAAAACCGCCCTGTTCGAGAAATTCACTGCACTGGTTGAACAGCATTACCACCAGCATTGGAGTGTTAACGAATACGCCACGGCGTTAGGCTTGAGCCAAGGCCAACTGAACCGTACTTGTCAGCGTAGCGCCGACCAACAAGCCCTCGAAATTATTCACGGACGCATCGTGGATGAAGCCAAACGCCTGCTTATTTTCACTCAATTGTCATCGAAAGAGATTGGCTACCAGTTGGGCTTCAAAGACCCAGGGTATTTCTCCCGTTTCTTTACTCGTCATGTTGGACAAGCCCCCAAACAATTCCAGCAACAATTGCTCAAGGAGCAGGTTCAACCGCCGAAGTAACCCGTTTCTCTCGCCTAAAACAACTTGGCAAGCTCCATGCATAAGTACTCCTATCGGATAAAGCCGTGTCGATAACCCCGTGAAATCGCGTCAGTTTGCGACAACGTGATGCATAATCACTCTCAAATTGAGAAATGCGATTTCACAATGACACCACCTCATCGTTGTTATTGTGGGAGATAGCTGATGGCAATTTTACGTTTACCGCTTTGGTTCAAATACGTCACCTTGGTACTGTTATTGACCGCAGGCCTTAGCTACGTGGCGGGTGAAGCCATTCGTTCATTCGAAAAGCGCTACCTTGAACAGCAACTCGATAACCAAATCAAATCGCACTTCTCTGCACTGGCTACCACGTTTTCGGGTGATGTCATTGCCCAAAAGAGTGGGTTCTTGAATGAAAAGCTCGAACAGCTTGCGGTGCACTACCCCGACCTGTGTTATGTCTCCATTCTCAACAACAACGGGCTAGAAGTGGGGCAATGGGGGGATCGCCCACATGATGACAACCCCATGGCACTGAACTTCACGAATAACGTTCAGCACAACAGCTCACCCGTCGGTTCTATGCGCATTTCTTTGAGCAAAAAGCAGATGCTGCAAGAAATAAACATGCACGTTGAGAAAATGCGCATGTACACCGCCGCGACCTTGTTATCACTGGCTGGCCTCATCTATTTACTCTCACAAATCCTGATCATTTCGCCGATTTCTCGTATTAACCAGCGCTTGTTGTCACTCGCCCACGAAGATATAAAGCTGAGTAAGGGGCAAGATGAATTGAGCCGTTTAGACAACAGCGTCTACTTGCTGGCGAGATACATGAAACGCCAAGAAGATCGCGAAATTGAGCTGGACCAAGCAAGAGAAGCCGCGGTTTCAGCCAACATCGCCAAGTCCCAGTTTATTGCGACCATGAGCCATGAAATTCGCACCCCCATGAACGCTATCATGGGCGCACTCGATATCCTCAAAGAAGAAAAGCTACCTGATCATTGTGAAACCTTGACGGAAATGGCGGACGATGCCGCGACCTTGTTATTAAGCCAGCTCAACGACATTCTTGATTACTCAAAAATCGATGTGGGCGCACTCAAGCTCGAAGAAACGGAATTCGACATCAGTGAACTGGGTAAAAGTGTACTGGCCTTGTTCGAAACCACCGCCAAAGAGAAGGGCATTACCCTCACCTTTGACGATGAACTGAACCACCGCTTTCTTGCCAGCACAGACAAAGGAAAATTGTCTCAGGTGCTCACCAATCTAGTGGGTAATGCCCTTAAATTCACTAAAGAAGGTGAGGTCGAATTGGTCATGTCCCACGCGTTTCCAAAAGGCGTGTTCATTCAAGTAAGGGATTCAGGTATTGGGATTGAAGAGGCCTATCAGTCGATCATTTTTGAACCCTTTACACAAAAAGATGCCACCTTCTCACGTAAATACGGCGGCGTCGGCATGGGGTTGGCGATTTCAAGCAAGTTGGTTGAGTTGCTCGGCGGGAAAATGAGCCTGAGCAGTAAAGTAGACGTCGGCAGTGAATTTACCATCCACTTACCATGCCAGATGCATTACCCCGAAGAGTCGACCACAGAACATGAAGCGCGTCAGTCTTACCGCCCCTTGCGTGAAACCCGCATTTTGCTCGTGGAAGACAATCCAGCCAACCAACTCGTCGCACGAACCATGCTAGAGCGTTCAGGGTTCAATGTTGTCACCGCCAACAATGGCCGTGAAGCGATTGAAGCCATCAGTAAGGAACAATACGAGATGGTACTGATGGATTTACAAATGCCAGAAATGGACGGTTTTGAAGCGTGTGAGGTGATAAGAACCCTTAACGAACACGGACGCACACTGCCCATCCTCGCCATGACCGCCAATGTCAGCGATCAAGATAAAGAGAAGTGTAAGCGCGTCGGCATGGATGATTTCCTCGCCAAGCCTGTCAGCAAAAAGCGCATGATTGATGTAATTTCGAATTGGTCAGGACGGAAGCATTTGGCGTTTGATGCTTAAGAGCAGGGGCGAGGAAGAGCAGGTTTGAGATTCGAGATTCGAGAAAGAGCAGAAGCGAGAAAGAGCGAAAAGCATAAAGAGAAAACGAGAATGGGGAGTGGCTTTAATCTCGTTATCTCGTTATCTCGTTATCTCGTTATCTCGCAATCTCGTTATCTCGCGTTCTCGCAATCTCGTTCCTAGAGCCATGCGACGGCGAAAACTGCCGTTGAAAGGCCGACGCATAACCCGACGATGACATCACGCCAATGGTGCTTTAGGGCTTTCACTCGCCCTAATCCCACCAGCATCGCCATTCCATAAGACAGCAATCCGATGATCCAGCCGTAACTCACGGCGAGCACGGTCGAGGCAGCAAAGGCGTTGGCGGTGTGGTTTGAAGGGAAACTGTCGTTGCCACTTTTATCTGGGCGCTTGGCATCGATGAGCATTTTACCGAGCAAACCAATGCCCGACGCGATCGCGATGATGTATCCCGCAAATTTAAAGTCGCTCCATTCGCCCTGCAAAACAGGAAACGCAACGGCGGTTGCCACCAACCCATAAACACCCACATCGCTTACCATCTGCCAGTTAAGCGAACTGGAGTAGTGAACAATGATGCACACCCACAAGGTAATCAGCAGTAAAGCAGGATAGAGAATCGTCATCGGTGTTTGGGTTCATCCTTCATGCAATAAAGAAGCGCCCCTGAGTATGTCAGACTCTCTCTGTGAGTATCCCTATAGAGTGTAAGTAAATATTGCGCCGCATCCTGCTTGAAAGGGAAAACGCCGTCTTTAAACATCCGTGTGATTTTGGATGATAACGCACACAGTGAAAGACAAGACAGGCTTGTAAGTTGACCGAACGGTCAGTAACCACTAGCTTTTTTATAGTGGAGCGCATACGGGTTGCGCGCTTTCTAGTCCTCTCATCAACCAATACTGTCGCAAGACAGTCATAAACCCCTCTTCTACAGCATCGAAACGGGAGAAATCATCGTCACCGCGCCAACTGTCATATTTCGTTGGCAATGTGAATGCTTCACACATACAAAACGTGTAAGGGAGAATCTTATGGAAGACTTTATCCGACACTTACCAAAAGTAGAGCTGCACCTTCACATCGAAGGTTCATTGGAGCCAGAGCTGATGTTCAAATTGGCGGAACGTAACGGCATTTCCCTACCCTACGCCAATGTGGAAGAAGCGCGCGCGGCTTACCATTTCCATAATCTTCAATCTTTTCTAGATATCTATTATCAAGGTGCCAATGTGCTGATCACGGAGCGCGACTTCTTCGATCTGACATGGGCCTATTTGATGCGCTGCAAAGCGGACAATGTCATGCACACTGAAATCTTCTTCGACCCACAAACACACACCGAGCGGGGCATTGCGTTCGATACTGCCATCAATGGCATTTATCACGCGCTACGACAGGGCGAAAAAGAGCTGGGCATCACCAGCAAACTCATCATGTGTTTCCTGCGCCATCTGTCAGAAGACGCCGCGTTTGAGACGCTAGAGCAAGCTAAACCCCACCTTCATCGCCTGGTGGGTGTCGGGTTAGATTCGTCAGAAGTTGGGCACCCGCCCGAAAAGTTCGCCCGCGTTTTCGCAGAAGCACGCGCTCTTGGGTTAAAGGCCGTTGCACACGCTGGCGAAGAAGGCCCAGCCAGCAACATTTGGGATGCGATGCGTCTTTTACATGTCAATCGCATCGATCATGGTGTGCAATGTGTGCAAGACCCCGAACTTGTGCAAGAGCTAGCGCGCACACGCATGCCACTCACCGTCTGCCCGCTGTCGAACACCAAGTTGCGCGTGTTCGACAAGATGGAAGATCACAATATCCTTTCCCTGTTAGATGAAGGGCTATGTGTAACGGTTAACTCTGACGACCCTGCGTTTTTTGGCGGCTACATGAATGACAACTTTCTCGCGCTGAATACCGCACTTTCGCCGTCAAAAGAACAACTTACCCAGTTGTCTAGAAATGCTATCGAAGCAGCATTTTTAAACGAAGATGAGCGTAAACTTCTGATTCAAAATCTGGACGACTTTTGGGCGAAGCACGGCATACACTGAATGAGACCCTAGAAGCCAGACGATACTTAAAAATAAAGCGGGGATTGCCCCGCTTTATTCATTTCAGAGGAACACTCATGAAAGCGCAACGACTTACCCTTGCAGCTCTTATCGCTTCTCAAGCAGCATGGGCTGAAAGCTCACCTCGATTGTACGCCGACACCATCTATCGCAATGCCAATGTCATTACCGTGAATGATGCACAGCCTTCCGCGGAAGCCGTGGCCATTCTTGATGGGAAAATCTTGGGCGTTGGCAGTAACGAAGATGTGCTGCAATTGGCATCAGACCGCACCAAAATGGTCGATTTAAAAGGCCTCACCATGGTGCCCGGCTTCATTGATGCCCATGGCCACGTCATGAACACAGGCCTTCAAGCTGTTTCTGCGAATTTGCTGTCGCCACCCGACGGCCCCGTCACGGATATTGCCTCCTTACAAGATGCCCTGCGCCAATGGGCAAACAAGCCCGTCAACAAAGAGCAGGGATTCATCATTGGCTTTGGCTATGACGACTCACAGCTGAAAAAACAAGTACACCCTACCCGCTATGATTTGGATGCCGTCTCTACCGATGTGCCCATCATGATCATCCACCAATCAGGGCACTTAGGGGTACTGAACAGTAAAGCCCTCGACATGCTTGGCTTTACTGCCAAAAGCAAAAATCCACCCGGCGGACAAATTCGACGCCTGCCTGACAGTGAAGAACCGAGCGGTGTATTGGAAGAATCCGCCTTTTTCGGCGCGCTCATTCCACTGTTCACGCAAATCAGCCCTGAAGAAAACGAACTCCTGTTCCAAGCGGGCATGAAGCTCTACTCAAAATATGGCTACACCACTGCACAAGAAGGCCGCACCATGACAGACAGCGTGCTGGCCATGTACGACATTGCGCAAAAAGAAAAGCTTCTGCTTGATGTGGTCGCCTATGTCGATATCCAACTCGGCACCGAGACCATGAAAGCGCCCTATTACGGTGACGGCTACAAGAACGGCTTTCGCGTCGGTGGCGTGAAGCTCACGCTAGACGGTTCACCACAAGGGAAAACCGCATGGCTTACCAAGCCCTACCTTGTGCCGCCTCAAGGCCAGAACGCGCAATATAAAGGCTACCCCATCATGTCGGATGAAGAGGCCGATAAATACGTGGCAATGGCGATGGAAAACCACTGGCAGATGCTCACTCATGTGAATGGGGATGCGGCCATCGATCAGTACATTCATGCCGTCGAGAAAGCGACAAAAACCTACGGTGCAGGCGAACGACGCTTTGTGGCAATTCATGCACAAACCGCCCGTGAAGACCAAGTGCAGTCATTCAAAGAACTCAACATCATTCCGTCGTTCTTCCCCATGCACACCTTCTATTGGGGCGACTGGCATGCGCAATCAGTGCTTGGCGATGCTCGCGCTGAGAATATCTCTCCCACAGGTTGGGCAATGGACAGAGACATGATCTTCACTTCGCACCACGATGCCCCTGTCGCCTTCCCAGATTCGATGCGCGTCTACTCCGCCACCGTCAACCGCATCACACGCAGCGGGCGCGTATTAGGCAAAGACCAACGCGTTAACGCCATGACGGCACTCAAAGCCCAAACCCTCTGGGCGGCGTATCAGCATTTCGAAGAAGCCACCAAAGGCTCGATTGAAGTGGGCAAAGTTGCTGACTTAGTGCTGCTCTCCGACGACCCCCTTGAGATTAACCCGTTACAACTCGCCGACATTACGGTGTTGAGCACCATCAAAGACGGCAAAGTGATTTATGCGCAACAACCCGACACCGCCGACCGAAGCTGCGCCTCATCGAAAAAATGCCAAGCACTCGCGACGCACACGATGATGATTGCGGGGCTGATTCCGCATAAGCATTAAGAGAGAGGGCGAGATAAGAGAGATTTGAGGGACGAGATAGAAGATTAGAGATTAGAGATTAAAGACAAGCGCGGATAGCTACGGCCTAACGCTAGAAATTCGTTTTTCTCTCGCTCTAGCTCTTAATCTTTTGCTCGTCCTCGCACCTCGTACCTCTAATCTCGCCCCTCATTTCTCGCTTCTAAATCAGCAAATTTAGTCATTTAGAATGAATAAATTTGTAATCAAAGGCTGTGCTTTACATCCGCAATGTGAGATAACGTCGCCCTTGCAGCAACTCTGCAGACTCGGCGAAGGATGCCGATACCACTCTTTTTAGCTCCATGTCCATCAAATCAAAGAACAATTCGCTCTCATACATTAAGGAGGATGTTGAGGCTTAAGAGGCTTTATGAATCAATTAATATCTGTTGGTGCGCTTGAATCATTTCTGATCGCCATTTTTGTGCTGTTCCTCGGCCACTTCATCAACGCACGAATTCCTGTACTAAAAAAATTCAATATTCCAGAGCCGATTGTCGGCGGTTTAGTCGTCGCCAGTGCCATCACAGTGTTGCACTTTAGAGGCATAGAACTCGATTTCCATTTGCCCTTACAACACACCTTTATGCTCATGTTTTTTGCCACGGTTGGCCTAGCGGCTAACTACACACAGCTGGTCAAAGGCGGCGCAAAAGTCTTCATTTTCCTCGGTGTTGCATCGCTCTATATCATGATCCAAAACGGTATTGGTGTGTCACTTGCCACCGCCCTTGGTCTTGATCCGTTAATGGGGTTAATCGCAGGGTCCATCACTCTGTCTGGCGGACACGGTACAGGCGCAGCCTGGGCACAAACCTTCCAAGATGTTTACGGCATGAATAACGTGCTGGAAATCGCAATGGCATCTGCCACCTTTGGTTTGATCATGGGCGGCATCATTGGTAGCCCAGTTGCGCAGCGTTTAATCGACAAAAACAAACTGCAATCTCAATACGGCGCGACCAACAAAACCCATGACCAATTCCCAGAACTCGTGACCTACAGCGAGAACGAAGAAGACAACGTCACGGCGAAGAAGGTCATCGAAACCTTGTTCATCTTGCTGATCTGTGTAACCGGCGCAAAGTACCTCGAACAATGGGTAAGCAGCTTCGGCATCACATGGCTGATGATCCCCGATTTCGTGTATGCATTGTTCATTGGCGTGGTGATCACCAACGTGGTAGAAGTCACCAAAGTGCAGAAAATGGACGTCGACACCGTCGACATTCTCGGCACAGTGTCTCTCGCCCTGTTCCTCGCCATGGCATTGATGAGCCTAAAACTGTGGAACATTCTTGATCTGGCCGTACCCTTCCTCATCATTCTGATCGTTCAATCCATGATGCTGGCAGTATTCACTTACTTCGTGACCTATCGCGTCATGGGGCGTAACTACGATGCGGCCGTTATCGCCAGTGGTCACTGTGGCTTTGGCTTAGGCGCAACCCCAACCGCCGTGATGAACATGGGCTCTGTGGTCAACCGCTTCGGCCCCTCACCACAAGCCTTCATGGTGGTGCCAATTGTCGGCGCGTTCTTTATTGATATCGTTAACCTGATTATTTTGCAGGCGACGTTGACCATTATTGGTTAATGTCTGCTTATTACCGCTCTCTCTAGTTGGGAGAGCGGTAGTGCTCCTCACTTTTCCTCAAACACCCAAGTCCCTTTCGACCACCCCTCTCCACGTTCTCTTGTCGAAAATCTCACAAAACTTCTTTTCAAATCTTCGTACTGTCACTACACCATCAAAGAGCATCACGCTAACTGTTTGATAAAGCTAATTTATGATTCGGGTCATAATGACACAATTTTAATATGCCTTTATATTCATACCATGTTAGATTTTCTGACTAGTTTATCAATCATATGGCCTGTCGGATGCCGAGAACCGGAGGGCGGTAGCGTGTGAGAGATGGGCTTTCTTAGTACGAGACGCCCGACTTTCACATTTTGGATTTCAAGGTGAATATCTAACATGCTGATATTTGGCGTTTCAGTATTTATTTTATACAAGTGTAAGTGGATTAATCGGGCGCCCCGCTTTTGGACTAAACGGGCGAGTTGCACGTTAATAAGTTGCTAGCTGCAATTCGAAATAAGTTAAATAAGGTATACAATGTCAGATATAGTCGTAAGAGAAAACGTAGAATTACCGTCGCTACCAAGTACGGTATTACCCGCATTAACACAATTAACCACTTCACTTGGCATTCCTCGTAATGTTCTTGCGAGTGATGAAGAAATTGAGTACGCCTGGCGTGATTTACCAAGAGAGCTACGAGATATACCTGCTGACTTGCGAGGTGAATTAGTTGCGAGAATGTGCGTAGCAGTTAGTACAGGTTTGTTTGATGGTGCCATGAATTATATTTGGAATGCTGCAATTTTGCATCTTCGCCAAAAAATTCGAAATTTCGGTCTTTCTGTAGTAGCTCAAATACGTCAGAGTGATTTCGAAGAAAAGCACCTTTTAGAGTTACAAGACAGCCGTCTTTTAGAACTGTGTTTGAAGTTAAATTTTATCGATGAAGATGGATTCTTCTTCTTAGATCAGTGTAGAGATGTTCGAAATAATTTCTCTGCTGCTCACCCAACAATGGGGACAGTAAATGACCGAGAATTTACGACATTTCTCAATCGCTGTGTGAGGTATGCTCTTGCTGATTCTGCTTCACCTAGAGGTGTTGATATAGGTTCATTTATATCGGCAGTAAAAGGCACTCGTTTTAATGATCAGCAATGCCAAATTTGGGTACAGCGCCTTTTTGATACTCACGATGCTCAGCGTCAACTTCTTATTAATATGGTTCATGGAATTTATTGTGACCCTGCCACACCAGAACCTGCGCGTTTAAATTCATTAGATGTCTGTAACGGTTTAAAAGAAACATTAACTAGTGATATGAAGTCAGAGTTAATTAATAACCATACAGACTACGTAGCTAAAGGTTTAGAAGATAAGCATGTTGCATCATTGCAGTTCTTTGAAAAATTAGGCTTCTTGAGTTTATTGAATGAATCTGAGCAACACGCTGTATTTTCAAAAGCAACTACGCGGTTGTGGAACGTACATAATGGAATGAATAACTTTTATAATGAGCCCCCATTTGCAGAAAGGCTTTTAGAGTTAACTCAACAAGGTGCTGTTCCTGAGACTATCCAAGAAGTACTGGTTCATGTAGTTGCGTGTTGTACAGTAGGTAATGGTAGCGGGGTCTCTAACGCTGCTGTACCTTACTACACGCAAACTATTCAAAGTTTTTCTCCTCGAGAAATCGCAACTTTGATTCGCCTCGCCATGAATCGTAATTCCGATCTAGGGCGTCGACTTGCAAATTCGGCGGCTGCACGTAATCGCCTAAAAAATGCATTGCTATTGATTGATTCTGCGAGTGTACCTAGTGGCGTAAGAACAGATTACGACACACTTGTGAGGTAGCAGCTAACAAATAAGAATAAGTGTCGCGCAGCCGACACTTTATTCGGGTGTTGAACAAGCCCGACGCCTCTTTATTGAGTAAATTGCTCGGATGAGCAGAAGATGGATCTATGCCCGTCACTTTTGTTAGGACGAGCACAGCCAAGAAGTGAGCTGATAGCCACTCACTTCAAGATGTTACGTTAACGATGTGTTTTTTTGTCGGTCAGTCCTCCTGTGTTTACATGAATGCCATTCTCCTTATTCTGTTCGCCTTTCGGCTACCTCGGTCGCGAGACGCCCACGCAGACCATCAAGTGCTCACCACAGTGTGGACAACGTCTTGTTACTGGCTTGTTTATC
>NZ_FOWR01000068.1 GCF_900115495.1 Enterovibrio norvegicus DSM 15893
TTCTTACCTGGAAGTAATATATCGAGCTGAGAGACCACCTTACTCATCGATAGATGCCGATAAAGTGACATTCCCACGACGCTCCACACCATCAGTTCCATGGGGAGCCTACGCTTTCGAATCGTCGTGACGCCTGTGTCTTCAAGGCATTGATTAATGAGAGCGGGGCACAGGAGATCTGATAGGCCATTGAGTTGGTCAGCAGAAAATTGGTGTATTCGGTCGAGGGCTTGTCTTAAGAACATAAAAAAATCCGAGTGTAGAAATACACTCGGATTTTGCCAGCCTCTCAGGATCGTTCAACCGATCATTTTTTGCTTAACTGATCGGCATTAGGCCTCGAGCCTGCTTTTTTTATGCTTTCAAAAAAAGTTAATGTGATATCAACAGCGTTTAGGGCAAGCAATAGTGTGATTTGTATCTAAGATTAAAGTAAGACCAAAACGAGTAAGGAGATACCGATGACGAAATGGATAAGCTTAATGTGCCTACTGTTCTCCTTATCGAGCGCTGTAAAAGCAGAAGATCTAACCCAATTTGATTTCCCTTTACTGCTTGGCGATTGGTATTGGTTTAGTCCGGATCAACAATCTGAGCCTGCCGGAGAACAGGGTGGGTACAAGGCCATCAATATTTCTTTCAAGTCTGACTATCGCTTCAGCGTGAAGTTGTTGAATCGCGATGGCTCGGTGGAAGAGGCGTCAGGAAAATATGATCTTGATGAAACGACCATTGTTCTCAATGATGACTTCGGTGATTTGCAGCACCACGAATATAAATTGAATCACAACCAACTGATGTTGAAAGGCGCGCAGTTTACAAAAATCTTACCGAACAATTTGTCGGGTGCTTGGTACAGCGACATCATTCGAGGTAAAGATGTGGGTGAAGAAGTCGAACAACTTGCGTTGATGCTTCGCCCTGATTTTCTTTTCTCTGCGAGAGTGTCAGGTAAAGAAGGGAAGTCGATCACTCATCGAGGCGTGTACTTCTTAGAAGATGATCATCTCGTACTTATCTATCGCGGTGGACAACAAGACTCACAATTTGAATTGTCATCAAACACACTCAAATTGGTGGATAACCAATTCGGAATGGAAGCTGTGCTTCAACGGCAATCGCCTTAAACTTTTTGAGAAACGAGAAACGAGAAACGAGAAACGAGAAACGAGAAACGAGAAACGAGAAACGAGAAACGAGAAACGAGAAACGAGAAACGAGAAACGAGAAACGAGAAACGAGAAACGAGAAACGAGAAACGAGAAACGAAAGCTAATCACGTCGAATTAGAACGTTATAAAAAAGGGACACTGAAGCGTGTCCCTTTTTTGTGAGTCAGATAAACCCGTTGTCAGATGTTGAATGCTTTTTTCAATTCACTGAGATATTCCGTATCTCTACAGATAGATTTTCCTGGTTCATCAGAAATTTTCGCAACGGGTTTTCCGTTGCACGTCACCAACTTAATGACGATGTTCAGCGTTTCAACATCGGGCAGGTGACAGGTTAACTGGGTACCGATTCCAAATGATGTGTTTATGCGGCCGGTAAAATGTTGATGGATGTTCAGCGCTTTATCTAACGTGAGTCCGTCAGAGAAAATCAACGTTTTCTCCTGCGGTGAAATGCCAAGGCTTTCATAGTGCGCAATGGCTTTTTCGCCCCACGCAATAGGATCACCACTGTCATGACGAAGACCATTAAATTGCTCACTGAGGTGCAAAGTAAAGTCATTCAAGAATGCATCCATGTTGATGCAGTCGGTGAGGGCGATGCCTAATTTGTCCGGGTATTCTTGTAACCAGCGGTTTAATGCCAACAACTGTGAATCCGCAAGATCACCCGCCAATTGCTGATGAGCTTGGAACCATTCATGGGCCTGGGTTCCGACGGCGGGAATATTGTGTTTTTTGGCAAGAAGTAGGTTAGAGGTGCCTGCAAACTGAGCACACTCATTGGTTAAGTGACCAACAATGGCATGGTGCACATTTTTTGAAAAACGGCGGCGCGTACCAAAATCGACAAAATGAAAATCTGAGCCTGCATTATCCAGCGCCGTCAGCTTGGACGTAAGTAGATCAATGGCTTGGTTGACCGTCGCATTGGGGTACTTTTCGTGACAACGTAACTCGCAAATTATTGCAAGTAATGGCACTTCCCATAGGATGACATCAATCCATTTACCTTCGATGTGAATGGCGAGTTGGTCATCAACAATCGAAACAGTAACCTGTTCTGCGTTAAGCGAAAATTCGCGAAGATAGGCGAGGTAGTCTGCTTGATACAGGCCAAGCCCTGACAAGAATTGAAGTTCTTCTTCACTGAATGTTAAACAAGCAAGCGATTGGATTTCTGCGTCCAATCTGGCTTTGAGTTCAGTCAAACTTTCATTGCTTCGACAATGAAACTCAGCCGCAACGTTTACTTCCGGGTAGTGGTGGAAGATCGCTTGCTGCATATTTAACTTGTAGGCATCCGTGTCTAATAATGACGAAATGATTGGCGTATGCATGCCCTAAAAAGTACCTCGTGGCTCAAATTTTCGCTGAACGTTTATATAATTGGGTTTTATCGCCATTTGCAGCAGCAAATTTAACGTCAAACCTGCATCTTTCGTCAACCTAATGGTATTCGATCTGCGTCGGCTTCTTGCTATCAATAGTTCGACTGCTCATTCGTTGCACAGTCAACCTGTAGCAAAACCGAATGTTAGCGGGTATCTTAGATGATTATGCCTTCATTATCGTGTGACGTCGGTGAATTTGACTGCTCACACGCTTTCGTTATGCAACAAAAGGAATCTGACATGACGCAACAACCTCAGGCTAAATACCGTAAAGATTATACGGCTCCTGATTTCACGATAACCCACATTGACTTAGACTTTGATTTACTCGACTCGCATGCGCGAGTGACTGCGAAAAGCCAAGTTAAACAGATGGTTGCCGGCGCAGATTCCATGATCTTAGACGGTGACGGTCTCACGCTGAAAAAAATCGAAATTGATGGAAAAGCATGGCCACATTACAGCGAAACAACAGAAGGGCTTATTTTATCGCAATTGCCGAAAGAATTTGAGCTTTTAATCGAAACTGACATCGATCCGGCGGGAAATACATCACTTGAAGGCTTATATAAGTCAGACGGTGCATATTGTACGCAATGTGAAGCGGAAGGTTTCCGTCGAATTACGTATTACCTAGATCGTCCCGACGTACTGGCCAAATTCACGACGACCATTACTGCTGACAAATCGGCGTATCCGTTCTTATTGAGTAACGGCAACAAAGTCGGAGAAGGTGATGCTGACAACGGTCGTCATTGGGTGAAATGGGAAGACCCGCATGCAAAACCAAGTTATTTGTTTGCTCTGGTAGCAGGGGATTTCGATTTACTGTCTGATCGCTACACCACCCGAAGTGGCCGAGACGTGGCATTGGAAATCTTCGTTGATAAAGGCAATTTAGATCGTGCAACGCACGCCATGACCTCGCTAAAGAACTCAATGAAGTGGGACGAGGATCGTTTTGATCTTGAATATGATCTTGATATTTACATGATCGTTGCCGTCGATTTTTTCAACATGGGTGCAATGGAAAACAAAGGGTTAAACGTTTTTAACTCTAAATACGTGCTGGCGAATTCTGACACTGCTACAGACACTGATTATCTCGGCATTGAAGCGGTTATCGGTCATGAGTACTTCCACAACTGGACAGGCAACCGAGTAACGTGTCGTGATTGGTTCCAACTCAGCTTGAAAGAAGGCCTGACCGTATTCCGCGACCAAGAGTTTTCATCGGATCTCGGTTCACGAGCTGTGAACCGAATTGGGAATGTTCGTATTATGCGTGGCCCTCAGTTTGCCGAAGATTGCGGACCAATGGCGCATCCTATTCGCCCTGAAAAAGTCATTGAAATGAATAACTTTTATACACTGACTGTGTATGAAAAGGGCAGTGAAGTCATTCGTATGATGCATACCTTGCTGGGAGAGACTAGCTTCCAGAAAGGCATGAAGTTGTATTTCGAACGTCACGACGGCACGGCAGCAACGTGTGAAGATTTCGTGAAAGCGATGGAAGATGCATCTGGCGTCGATTTAGTGCAATTTCGACTTTGGTACAGTCAATCGGGTACTCCTGAGTTGACGGTAACGAGCACATTTGACGAAACGCAGCAAACTTTCTCGTTAACAGTGAAACAATTCACGCCTGCAACGGCAGATCAAAAAGAGAAGCAAGCGCTGCTGATTCCGTTTGATGTGGAGCTATATGCAGCGGATGGTCGCGTTATTGAGTTACAGTGTAACGTTAGTCCCGTTGGCAATGTGCTTCATCTTACGCAAGATGAACAAACTTTTATCTTCCAAAATGTGTCTGAAAAACCCGTAATTTCAATGCTTCGTGAGTTTTCTGCGCCAGTAAAGCTTAACTACGATTACAGCGATGAAGAGCTTGCTTTCTTGATGGTTCATGCGAGAAATGAGTTTGCGCGTTGGGATGCTGGACAAATGCTTCTGGCAAAACACATCAAAGCAAACGTTGTTCGCATTCAGCAAGGTGATGCTTTCTCACTGCCTGATGATGTACTCGATGCCTTCCGTGGTGTATTGCTCAGCAAAGAACTCGATGCTGCTTTGATTGCAGAAGTCATGACGCTACCAAGTGAAAATGAAATCGGCGGTTGGTTTGAGGTGGTCGACGTTGATGCGATCCATCAAGTTCGCGATGCGATTAAACACGCCTTCGCTGATGCGTTTAATGATGAACTCAGTGCGATTTACCACACACTTCGTCAAGAGCGTTACACCATAGCGCATGATGCGATGGGTAAACGTAGCTTAAGGAATGTATGTCTAAGCTACCTTGCGTTGAATGAAAATGCAGATGCATTGGTGTCTGAACATTTTAATCAATCAAACAACATGACTGATACGGCGGCTGCACTTGCTGCTGCTAACCATGCTGAACTTGATTGTCGTCAGTCTCTGATGGACACATTCAGCGACAAATGGACGCATGATGGTTTGGTTATGGACAAATGGTTTATGCTGCAAGGCACTAATCCGGCGGACGATGCGCTTGAAAATGTTAAAGCGCAAATGGAACACGCAGCATTCAGTTTGAAAAACCCAAACCGCACGCGTTCTTTGGTAGGGGCGTTCTGTAATAACAACCCCGTTCATTTTCACTCAAAAGATGGTTCGGGATATAAATTCCTGTCTGACATTCTTATTCAATTGAATGAATCAAACCCACAGGTTGCTTCTCGATTACTTGATCCTTTGCTCAAGTTGAAACGATTTGACGAAGAAAGACAGCGTTTGATGCGAGAACAACTCGAACGTTTGGCTGCGCTCGATAAACTGGCAAAAGATCTCTATGAAAAGATCAATAAAGCCTTAGAAGCTTAATCTGGCACTTGCGAAAATCGCCATAATAAGTAATTTAAAAGCCGTCTAACCAATGACGGCTTTTTTTATGAATTCGACTGTATATTTATTCTCGCTTGATATCTCGTACCAAGTTTTTTCACAGCATTATTCTGGTGCTGCGTCGACAGTAGTTGTTAAAACAGACAAGGGTTTAACACTGCAACTGCCTGCATCGCGCCTGCGTCCATATTTGAGTCAGGTGGGTGTAAAAGGGCGTTTTCGGCTGACTGTAGACGTAAACAATCGTTTTAAATCGTTAGAACAGATTGTTTAAACCGTACGTCAATCACATATCTAAAAACTGCGCTTCAATTACCGTTTTTTCGTGTAACGCTTTCGTAACATAGAGCTTAAACTACATCATAAGTCGCAAAGACTAATTAACCTCTATACTCATAGCGATTACACAAATAATAAATGGAGTAAACCATGACCGCGCGTGACCCTATTGTGCCGGTGTTACTTGAAAAAGTTTACCATCTAATAGACGAGAAACTAGACAAGAAACAACAACCGCTTGTTGAAACGTTAGCCAAAAGGATTTTGGGTCCCATTTCCGACGATGATTTGCAAGAGAGGAATGAGTCCGATTTATATGGTGCTGTAATCAGCCTTTGGCACCATTTAAATACCTTCGAACAATCCAAAATCTTCGTAAAAGTATTCAACCCAACGCTTAGCGGTGATGGATGGCAATCTACCCATACCATTGTCGAAATTCTAACCCCCGATGCACCTTTCCTTGTCGACTCAGTCCGTATGGCATTGAATCGTCTAGATATTGCCGCTCACTTGATGCTTAATGGCCCTCAGCACGTTGTTAAAGACGCTAAAGGGAAGGTTATTGAGATCGGTGATGAAAAAGGCGAACGCCAATCGGTTTTCCATATCGAAATTGATAAGTTAACCAGTAAGAAAGAAATGGCGGCGCTGGAAAAAGAACTCACAGAATCGCTAACTGATGTCGCGCTTGTTGTGAGCGACTGGCAGCCAATGCGAGACAAGATGGCATCACTCATCGCCGATTTGAAGAAAGACAAACCGCCGGTTGAGAAAGAACGCCAACAAGAAGCCATTGAATTTCTTCAGTGGATCAGCGCACACAACTTTACCTTTATGGGCTACCAGTTCTATGAATTGACGGCCGTTGAAGGCGACCACATTTTAAAACCCGCTGATGAAGTTGGTTTGGGTTTGGCGAAGAAACTTGATTTGCCGCGCCCTGGCATCAAGCTTTCAGACATGCCGGAATCTGCACGCGCGACGGCGTTGCGTAAAGAGCTACTCATTATCAATAAAGGTAATGGTAGATCCCGTGTGCACCGTCCAGCCTATGTCGATTACATTGGTATCAAATGTTTTGATAAGAAAGGCAATGTGGTTGGAGAGCACCGCTTCCATGGTCTTTATGCGTCGTCCGCATACAACCAAGCGACCAACAGCATTCCCGTTCTGCGCAATAAAGTGCAGCGGATCCTTGAGATCAGTGGTTACTACCCAGGATCGCACTCTTGGAAGGCGCTGGCGAACATCATTGAAAACTTCCCACGTGATGAACTTTTCCAAGCAACCGAAACGGAAATGCTGGATATCGGCATGGGGATTGTTCAAGTACAAGATCGCGATATGTTGCGTATCTTCGTGCGTCGTGACCCATTTGGCCGTTTCTTCTCGTGCATGGTTTACGTGGCGAGAGAGCGTTACAACACGGAATTACGCCGCTCAACACAGCGTATTCTGAAGCAGTATTTTGGTTCAGAAAAAGAGGTTGAGTTCACGACCTTCTTCTCTGAAAGCCCATTGGCAAGGACCCATTACATCGTGCGTGTTGATAACAACAACTTCGATATCGACGTTAAGAAGCTAGAGCAAAACCTCACTGAGGCAGCATCAACATGGGATGACCGTCTTGAAGAGTCCCTGATTGCGAACTTTGGCGAAAACAGCGGTACGCCGATAGCTAAACGTTTCTCCAGTGCTTTCCCACGCTCATACAAAGAAGCCATGCTTCCGGGCTCAGCGGTTGCCGATATCGAGCGTCTTGAAGGGCTAAGTGCCAACAAGAAACTCGATATGTTGTTCTATCGACCACAAGAAGAGCCTTCAACGTCTTGTGCAGTGCGCCTCAAGCTGTTTCAAAAAGATGAAGCTATTCACCTTTCTGATGTCATGCCAATGTTGGAAAACCTTGGTCTGCGCGTGATTGGTGAAGCCCCATATAAAGTGCAAACGACATCTGGAGAAGTGTTCTGGATCCTTGATTTCTCGATGCTGCACAGTGCAAGCACAGAGTTAGATTTGTCGGACGCACGCCTTAAGTTCCAAGATGCATTTGCAGCCATCTGGGAAGGGCGCTTAGAAAGTGATGGCTTCAATAGATTGGTATTGAATGCTGGCCTTTCTGGCCGAGAAGTGACCATTCTTCGTAGCTACGCGCGTTACATGCGCCAAGTCGCGTTCCCATTCAGTCAATCATACATAGAAGAAACCTTGTCTTCGCATGCTGATTTGGCTCAATTGCTCGTTGCCTTGTTCACCAAGCGCTTTGATCCGAAAGCAAACAGCGAAAAAGAACAAGACAAGATCATCAAGCAGATTGAAGAAGAGCTAGAGCAGGTCGAAAGCTTGGATGACGATCGTATTATTCGTCGTTACATGGAAATGATCCTTGCGACTCTGCGTACCAACTATTTCCAAACCGACAAACAAACTGGTGAGTTGAAGGATTACTTCTCCTTCAAAATGGAACCTTCAAAGATCCCAGAAATTCCAAAACCTGTGCCAGCGTTTGAAATCTTCGTTTACTCACCAGACATTGAAGGTGTTCACTTGCGAGGCGGAAAAGTCGCGCGTGGTGGTCTCCGTTGGTCTGACCGACAGGAAGATTTCCGTACGGAAGTGTTGGGCTTGGTAAAAGCACAGCAAGTGAAGAACACCGTGATTGTGCCTGTTGGTGCAAAAGGTGGCTTTGTTTGTAAGAAACAACATTCACTCAGCGGCCGAGATGAAATCTTTGCTGAAGGGCAGCGTTGTTACCGTATCTTCATTCGTGGCTTGTTGGATATTTCTGACAACATCATTGAGGGCGCATTAACGCCGCCACCAAATGTGGTGCGCCATGATGAAGACGACCCGTACTTGGTTGTTGCAGCAGATAAAGGAACGGCAACGTTCTCCGATCTCGCGAACTCTGTGTCTGAGGAATATGACTTCTGGCTGGGCGATGCGTTTGCATCGGGTGGTTCAAACGGTTATGACCATAAAGCCATGGGTATCACGGCGAAAGGCGCATGGGAATCGGTTAAGCGTCACTTCCGTGAAATCGGTATCGACTGCCAAGAAACCGATTTTACCTGTGTGGCCATCGGTGACATGGCGGGGGATGTGTTCGGTAACGGTATGCTGTTGTCGAAACATATTCGTCTGCAAGCTGCCTTTAACCACATGCATATCTTCATCGACCCGACGCCAGATTCAGCGAAATCTTGGGTAGAGCGTGATCGCCTCTTCAAGCTGCCGCGTTCTAGCTGGGAAGACTACAACCAGAAATTGATTTCGAAAGGCGGTGGCATCTTCTCGCGCAAAGCGAAGTCGATTGAACTGTCCCCTGAAATTCAGAAAATGCTGGGCATTCGTAAGCAATCGATGACGCCAAACGAGTTGATCAAACAGATCCTTCGCACGAATGTGGATCTGCTTTGGAACGGCGGTATCGGTACTTACGTTAAATCAGAGTCTGAAACCCATACCGACGTGGGCGACCGTGCAAATGATGCGCTTCGTCTAAACGGCAATGAAATCGGCGCGAAAATCGTGGGCGAAGGCGGTAACTTGGGTATGACCCAGTTGGCGCGTATCGAATATGCCATGAATGGTGGTCGTGCAAACACCGACTTCATCGATAATGTAGGTGGTGTGGACTGTTCGGATAACGAAGTTAACATCAAGATCTTGCTTAACGGCCTCGTTGCGGCAGGTGATCTTACCTACAAACAACGTAATGAATTACTTGTACGTATGGAAGACGAAGTATCTGAAATCGTTCTTGATAATGCATATTGCCAAAGCGAATCCATTTCGGTGACCGCGGCGCAACAAGTTGCCCTGCTGAAAGAGCAGATCCGTTTTATCCATTACCTCGAAAAAGACGGGAAACTGGATCGTGGCCTTGAGCATATTCCTGATGATGAAACCTTGGCCGAGCGTCAGCTTCACGGCAAAGGGTTGACTCGTCCTGAGATTGCTGTGCTTGTGGCTTACGGGAAAATGGTACTCAAAGAGCTGTTGGTGATTGATGAAATCACAAAAGATCCGTATTTCGGCGATTTGCTACCTTCATATTTCCCAAGTGAGTTACAACGTAACTATCGCGATTCGATGGAGAACCACCCACTGCGTGGCGAAATTATCGCTACCAGCCTTGCTAACCAAATGTCGAACTGCATGGGCTTCAACTTTGTTTCGCGTATGCAGGACGAAACGGGCGCAAGTGTTGGTGAGATTGCATCGGCGTATGCGGTTGCGCGAGATGTGCTTGATTTCGGTACAACGTTTGAAGATGTTCGCGCACTAGATAACAAAGTGTCTGCGAAAACGCAGTACGCAATTTTGTTCCGCTGCCGTCGTATGCTTCGTCGAGCAACGCGCTGGATCTTGCGCAATCGCACAAGAGGTCAGGGAATCCAAGAACAATTGGCGTTCTACAAACCAGCCATTAAGAATCTGTCAGATAACCTTGAGAAATACTTGGTGCCTGCGGAAATTAAGGAACATGAGCAACAAGCGGCAGGTTACATCAAAGATGGTGTGCCGAAAGAGATCGCAGATAAAGTGGCTCGTTTAACAAGTTTGTTCGCTGGTTTCGATTTGGCACAAGTGTCGGATCAAATGAAGATGCCGTTCGACGTGGTTGCGCGTTTGTACTTTGTACTTGGCGATACCTTGTCATTACATTGGTTCCTCAAGCAAATCACCAATCAACCGGTTGAGAACCATTGGCAGGCATTGGCGCGAGCTTCATTCCGAGAAGATCTGGATTGGCAGCAGCGCTTGTTGACCGCACAAATCTTGTCGGGCATGAAAAAAGGCGAGTCTGCAGAGTTGGGTCTTGAGTCTTGGATGATTGAGCACGCAATCAGTTTAGGCCGATGGGAAAGCATTGTTGCTGAATTTAAAGTGGGCTCTGCTCATGAATTTGCAAAATTCTCCGTTGCATTGCGGGAACTTACGCTTTTAAATTTGAATTAAGCATCGAAAGTGTTGATAATACAGCCCCGTTTATTCGGGGCTTTTTTTCGGAGGTTACATGATGTACCGCCTCGCCAGATCGGCAATTTTTCAGCTAGACCCAGAACATGCTCATGATCTGACAATCAAGAATCTATCTCGTTTTACTGGTACACCTCTTGATATTTTTTATCGTCAAAATCTTCCTCCTCGTCCTGTTCAAGTCATGGGACTGCATTTCAAAAACCCAGTTGGCCTCGCTGCAGGCTTAGACAAAAACGGTGAATGTATTGATGCCTTCGGCGCAATGGGTTTCGGTTTTGTTGAAGTAGGCACGGTGACACCGCGCCCTCAGTCTGGTAATGACAAACCACGTCTTTTCCGTGTTCTTCCAGCAGAAGGGATCATCAACCGCATGGGATTTAACAATGCGGGTGTTGATGCGCTGGTAGAGAATGTTAAGAAAGCCAAATATGACGGCATCATTGGCATTAACATCGGCAAAAACAAAGATACGCCACTTGAAAATGGTAAAGACGATTACCTGATTTGTATGGACAAAGTGTATGACCATGCAGGGTACATCGCCGCAAACATTTCTTCGCCAAATACGCCAGGGCTACGTTCACTGCAATACGGTGAAGCACTTGATGATCTGTTGGGTGCATTGAAAGTGCGTCAAACAGAATTGGCGAAATCTCGAGGTAAGTATGTGCCTGTTGCATTGAAGATTGCACCAGACATGACCGAAGACGAGTTGGTTCAAGTTGCTGATGCGTTGGTTCGTCATAACATCGATGGTGTTATTGCAACCAACACAACACTTGATCGTTCGCTGGTAGATGGCATGCCACATGCTCATGAAGCGGGTGGGTTAAGTGGCCGTCCTGTTCAAAACCGAAGCACGGAAGTGATTCGTCGTCTTCACCAAGAACTGAATGGTAAATTACCAATCATTGGGGTAGGCGGTATTGACTCGGTAATGGCCGCGAAAGAGAAAATGATGGCAGGCGCTGAACTGGTTCAAGTTTACTCCGGTTTCATTTATCACGGACCAAAACTAGTGAAGAATATTGTTCGTAATATTTAACCTAGAAAATTAAGAATGTAACGAAAGGGGGAACGAAGTTTTCCCCTTTTTTTTTATCTAAACCCCATTACACTTCTCCGAAAGCTCAATTTAAATCGCACTTTACATGGACCGATTCTCTGCACTAAGCAGGAGAGAACAAGATGTTGAAACCAAATAATGCATGGAAATGGTACTTCGATACCGACGCAAACGCGCTGATGCTCGACCTTGGTAGCGATATGGTTTTTAAAGTGGCGATTGAAAAGAAGCACCTCATCCCCGATGCGTTTGTTGACACCCCATTTTCAGTTGATGACGCATCACTCTTTTCGACCTATTCAGATGCAGTAAGTCAATTACCTTTGTCTGGCCCTCGCCAGGCGGAATTAGTATTAAACGCAGTGGCAGCGAACCGCTTCCATAAACCGCTACTTCCTAAAAGTTGGTTTTTCGAAACACAAGCAGGGCATACCACGCCAGCTGTAGGCTCTATTGTGGATTTGAAGACTGAACACGGCAGTGAATCCTTTTTGGTGATTGAAAACGCAGGCTGCGCATCTTTGTGTATGCATGCGAGCGAATCAACATTGGCACTGACCGACACAAAACAAATGCGGTTCTGTGAAGCGATAAAAGTAATGAATGACCGACTATCTCTAAATCAACAGCAATACGATAGCCGCAGTGGTCATTATGCGTTAGTAGGCTGATAGGGTTTCCTATCAGCGAGCCTGTAACAGATTCTGTGTAACTGCCATTTAATTAATATGCTTTTCGAGGCGTTCCCCGAACTCGATAATAAATCGACTCATCGCCTGACGCCAGTTTCGAATCGGCATCGTCCATTTCTTGCTGGCGTCCTTGATGGCCAGGTACACCATCTTCCTTGCCGCATCATCACTTGGGAATACTTTTCGCTTTTTGATAGCCCTACGGATAACGCTGTTGAGCGATTCAATCGCATTGGTGGTGTATATCGCTTTGCGAATATCATCAGGATAATTGAATAACGTATTAAGGTTTTCCCAGTGATTGCGCCACGATTTGCCGAT
>NZ_FOWR01000058.1 GCF_900115495.1 Enterovibrio norvegicus DSM 15893
GTGGGTTTTGTAAATGGACTCTAACGAGCCTCTGGCTTGAGTCCCGGACGTGCGCGCCCCCGGCCGCTCCGCCATTTATTAAGAAGCCTCGCTAGTAATAGCGGGGCTTTTTATCGTCTGTGAGTTCTCGCTACATAAGAGATGTAGAAATATGCAGGTTAAAACGTCATGCCTGCATGAGCGATAATTCCTACGACCATCGCAACATACATCATGAAGCCCAGTCCATTGCCAACCCAAATCGTCGGGTTCTTGTGATACAAACCATATATGGTCCAGAGCGACGCGATGAACGTGTAGAGCAGCCATGTTACTAGCGATAAACCTTCGGCACTTTCACTGTGAGAGAAATAGAGTTTATATATTTGCGGGAGTGTTGCCAGAGGGCTTATTAAGCCCATAGCGAGCATTAGCGGTTCAAGCGCCTTTCCAACTCTTTCAATAAAAGACATGTGGCCTCTGCCTATTTGTAAAGATGAGTGGAGGATAGACGCCGTATCTTGTCAGTGACAAAATCTTTCTGAATCAAGCATGAGACGAATCTGATTTTCGTTTAATTCGCGATGTTTTTCTCTTCAGCGATATCCCATAACGCCCTTACTAACGCATTATCAAGCTGGGAGTGAAGGCTACATACGCCAAGCTCAAAGGGTTTGATCGGCGCTAGGCGCAGCTTTTCAATTTTCTCTCGTACTGGACTGTTGTTGATCACGACATCTGGTGCAATACCGACTCCACATCCTAGTGCAACCATACTTACGATGGCCTCATGGCCTGAGACTTGTGCGTAGATATTTGGCTTTATCTTCATTTGCCTGAACCAGGTGTTGGCTCTCTCTCTCGCTGTACCGGCTTCAGGCACAATGAAAGGAATGGCATGCCAATCCGGTGTTTCTTTTTGCAGTGCTTCGGCGAAACTGCTTACACCTGCGGGCGCGATTACAGACAGAGGGACTTCACTTATGGCTTTGAATGCGATTTTAGCAGGAAGTTGTTCCGGTCTTGCGGATATGGCGATATCAGCTTCATCAACGAGTACTTTGTCTATCGCTTGTGCAGGATCGCCCGTCGAGAGCTTGAGTTCGATGAATGGGTGGCGAATTCGAAACTCAGAGAGCAGTTCGGGTAGGTGGCTGTAGCTTGCTGTTACAGAGCAAAACAGGCGAAGTTCACCGCGTAGTTCGTTTTCAGATGCATCCGCTTGGCTTTGGTATTGTTGCCATTCCGACAATATTCGCATCGCAATTGGCAGTAGCTTTTTCCCTGCAGGGGTCAGCACTACGCTGCGGTTGTCCCTAAGGAAAAGTTGTTGATTAGCTTCCTGCTCGAGCTTTTGTATTTGGCGACTTAACGCTGAAGGACTGATGTGCATCGCTGCAGCTGTTTTTGAGAAGTTTTTGCTGTCGCATAGATGAATAAAGAATTGTAGATGTTTGACGTCCATTGTCGTTCTCTATGTTGCATAAATTGCAATTACATGTTGTGAATATATCACTTTAAGCAATTTACTGCCTGATCTATTATGAACTCAATTCGATGTGGCAGCTTGTCATGTTCACATCGCTCAAGGACAGATTTTTCTTACGGAGTATTCGACATGTCTAACTATTTCAATACCTTGAATTTGCGCGAGCAACTTGATCAACTGGGTGTTTGTCGCTTTATGGATAAAGCGGAATTTGCCAATGAAGCAGATTACCTAAAAGGTAAGAAAGTGGTTATTGTTGGCTGTGGTGCGCAAGGCCTTAACCAAGGTCTAAATATGCGTGATTCTGGCCTAGACGTGTCTTATGCACTTCGCCAAGCAGCTATCGACGAACAACGTCAATCTTACAAGAATGCCAAAGAAAACGGCTTCAATGTTGATAACTATGAAAACCTGATTCCACAAGCGGATTTGGTGGTTAACCTAACGCCTGACAAACAGCACACAAGCGTTGTTAGTGCAGTAATGCCTTTGATGAAAGAAGGTGCTGCGCTAGGTTACTCACACGGCTTCAACATCGTTGAAGAAGGCATGGAAATTCGCAAAGACATCACTGTCGTGATGGTTGCACCTAAGTGCCCAGGTACTGAAGTACGCGAAGAGTACAAGCGTGGTTTCGGTGTTCCAACGCTAATGGCCGTTCACCCAGAGAACGATCCACAAGGTGAAGGTCACGAAATCGCGAAAGCTTGGGCTGCTGCGACTGGCGGTCACCGTGCAGGTGTTCTTGAGTCGTCTTTTGTTGCTGAAGTTAAATCTGACCTGATGGGCGAGCAAACCATTCTGTGTGGCATGCTTCAAGCGGGCTCTATCGTATGTTATGAGAAGATGGTTGCTGACGGCATTGACCCAAGCTACGCAGGCAAACTGCTTCAGTTCGGTTGGGAAACGATCACTGAAGCACTGAAGTTCGGTGGCATCACGCACATGATGGATCGTCTGTCTAACCCTGCGAAGATCAAAGCGTTTGAATTGTCAGAAGATCTTAAAGATCTGATGCGCCCGCTTTATAACAAGCACATGGACGACATCATCTCTGGTCACTTCTCATCAACCATGATGGCTGACTGGGCGAATGATGACGCAAACCTTCTTGGCTGGCGTGAAGAGACGGCAGAAACGGCATTTGAACAATACCCAGATTCAGATGTGAAGATTTCTGAGCAAGAGTACTTCGACAACGGCATCTTGATGGTTGCAATGGTTCGCGCGGGTGTTGAACTGGCGTTTGAGGCAATGACGGCATCAGGCATCATTGAAGAGTCTGCATACTACGAGTCACTACACGAGCTTCCTTTGATTGCAAACACCGTTGCGCGTAAGCGTCTGTATGAAATGAACGTGGTTATTTCTGACACGGCTGAATACGGTAACTACCTGTTCGCAAACGTTGCAACGCCACTGTTGCGCGAGAAGTTCATGCCAGGTGTTGGTACTGACGTTATCGGTAAGGGTCTTGGCGATGTAGGCAACGACGCTGACAATGCAACCTTGATTGCTGTTAACGATGCACTACGTAACCACCCTGTAGAGTGGATTGGTACCGAGCTGCGTGGCTACATGACTGACATGAAGCGCATTGCTGTTGGTGATTAATCTCTTCGTATTGAAGAATTGAATACGAAAAACCCGGCGAAAGCCGGGTTTTTTAATGATGGTTTGTTTTGCATGCAGCCTTCATCGGTTTGCGATGACTAAGCGTCAGATTTCTCGTTCAGCTTCTGTTCGAACTCTGCCAGCTTTTGCTCCATTTCACTCAGCTTTTGGCGAGTGCGAAGCAGAACTTGCGTTTGAACATCAAACTCTTCACGACTAACAACATCCAATTTTGCTAGCTGTGATTGGATCACTTCACGAACCTTCTGCTCTACGTCATTGCCCAGATCTTTCACAGGCTTTGGCATAGATTCCTGAATCTGCTTAACGACTTGCTCTAGTTTCTTAGGGTCGAACATGCGCTACTCCTTATTATGATGACGCTATTCTAAGCAATCCTCGGATTGTTGTCGAAAAACTCTTTTCTCTTCTCCACTACGGAGCAAAATAAAAAAGGCCTCACAATGGAGGCCTTTCAGTGCATAAAGAGACTTAGTGCGAGGCGGCTTTTTCAGCTTCTTCTGCCAATCTCATTGCTTCTAGTTCGTCATCTTCTACGAACACAGGCAGTGGCTCATGGCGGCTTGCAAGGTAAGTATAAATAACCGGAAGAACGAACAAGGTGAATAGCGTACCGATTGCCAGACCCGCAACGATAACAATACCAATACTAAAGCGCTGAGCAGCACCAGCACCGGTTGCGTACATCAACGGGATGAGACCCGCGATCATCGCAGCTGTAGTCATCAGGATTGGGCGAAGACGCACTTTTGCCGCTTCCATCACCGCTTCCATCTTGCTCATGCCGTTATGAAGTTGCTCTTCTTTTGCCACTTCACAGATAAGAATACCGTGCTTGGTGATCAAACCAATCAGAGTAATCAAACCGACCTGAGAGTAGATGTTCATCGACGCCGCACCCCACGCCAGAGCAATCAAGGCACCACAGATCGCCAACGGTACAGAGACCAGAATAACGAGTGGATCGCGTAATGATTCGAACTGAATCGCGAGCACAAGGTAGATAACAGCCAATGCCAGCAAGAAGGTGCCAAATAGCGCACTGCCTTCTGTGACGAACTGACGTGCTTCACCGAGGTAGTCATGTTGGTAGCCGCGTGGCAGTTTCTCGGCAGCAATGCCTTCAAACCAGTTGATCGCATCACCCATGGCAACACCAGGCGCAGCAACTGCACCGATGGTCGCCGAGTTTAGCTGGTTGAAGTGTGGTAATGCACGAGGCTCTGCAACAACGTCAATGGTCACCAGTGAGCCCAGAGGCACGGCTTCACCACTGGCTGAACGTACGTAGTAACCCTTGATAGATTCAGGGTTCAAACGGTACTTACGCTCAACTTGTGGGATCACCTCGTAGGAGCGGCCATCTAAGTCGATACGGTTAACATAACCGTCCGCCATCATGGTGCCCAGCGTGATACCAATGTCTTGCATCGTGATGCCGTAAGCGCCTGCTTTGTCTTTGTCGATGTTGATTTTCATCGTCGCAGAATCAAAGTTTAGGTCCATGTCTGAGTAAACAAACATTGAGTTACTTTTCACGTCAGTAAGCACATCCGCCGCAACTTGGAACAAGCTTTCGAAGTTACTTGGCGTGGTGATAACGAATTGAATCGGAAGACCTGAAGACGCACCGGGTAGTTCTGGCATCTGGAACGCCGTTACCGCCATGCCTGGTACATCTTTCACTTCTTCAGTCATACGCTTAACCACGTCAGCCTGACTGGCTTCACGCTCACTCCACGGCACCAAAGAGGCAATACCGAAGGCTTGGTTTGACTTAGGTACACCTGAGAACACCTGTGCAAATGCAACTTCTGGCTGTGCAGCCAATGTTGCGTTCACTTCTGCCATGGTGTTTTCGATGTAATCCAAGTTTGCCGTTGATGGGGCTGTACCCATCATTACCATCACACCTTTATCTTCCGGTGGCGCAAGCTCACTTGGGATAAAGGAGAACATGATGGGCAGACTGACAAACACGATCACCGCGAAAGAGATGATGACAGGACGAATCTTCATGATGCCGCCCAGCATGCGTGAGTAGCCTTCCGTCATGCGATCTAGGAAGCCATGTACTTTTGCTTCAAATTTGCTCGGCTTTTCGTTGGCCTTGAGCATTTTCGAACACATCATTGGCGACAGCGTCAGTGCAATGATGCCCGAGACAAATACGGCGCCAGCAAGCGTCAGTGCGAACTCTTTAAACAACGAGCCTGTGATACCGCCCATCAATGCGATAGGTGCGTATACCGCAGCCAGTGTCAGCGTCATCGAGATAACAGGTACTGCGATTTCGCGGGTGCCAATGATGGCGGCACGAAACGGCGATTCACCGAGCTTGATGTGACGGTCGACGTTCTCAAGAACAACGATGGCGTCATCCACCACCAGACCGATGGCCAATACCATGGCGAGCAGTGTCATCAAGTTTAGCGAGAAGCCAAACAGCTCCATCATCATGGCCACACCAATCAAAGACAGTGGGATAGTGATGATAGGGATAAGCACTGCGCGGAATGAACCCAAGAACAAGGTGATCACCACCAATACGATCAGTGCCGCTTCGATGATGGTTTTTACAACCTCATGAATCGACTCATTAATCGCAACGGTGGAGTCATACAAGACATTCATCTTGATGGTGCTAGGCATGTTACGTTCAAGCTCTGGAAGCTTGGCAGTGACATCTGCAGCGATGTTGATTGGGTTTGCTGTTGGTGCGGCGTTGATCGCGGCGACAACAGCTTCTGAGCCATTCGCGGTAGCACGGTAGATATCGTGACTCTTCTCTAGCGACACCTTCGCGATGTCGCCCAGACGAATAACCTGACCTTCCTGCGTAGCGACAACCAAACGGCTAAGCTCGTCGGTGTTGGATACTTGGGTATCGGCAGAGCCGTTATATACCATGTAAGTACCAATCGACTGACCGGTTGCTGACTGGTAGTTATTGGCATTAAGTACGCCCATCACTTCCGTCGCAGTCAGGTTGAACGCCGCCATTTTCGCTGGATCAAGCCATACGCGTAGTGCGTATTTCAAACCGCCATAAAGGTCGATTTTTGCTACACCATTCACCGTGAACAGCTGAGGTTTTGTTACACGTTCTAGGTAGTCCGTGATTTGGCTTGAATCTAGGGTGTCAGACGTAAAACCGATATACATTACCGCGGTTGTTGAACCTGTCGACATGGTGACTGAAGGGTCTTCAGACTCACCTGGCAACTGTGCGCGAACAGAGTTCACCTTCGCCAAAATGTCTGCCAAGGCAGCATTTGGATCGGTGTTTAGCTTCATGTAAACCGTGACGGTGGAGGTACCCAGCACCGATTCTGACGTCATAAAGTCAATGTTGTCAGCCTGTGCAACAGCTTGTTCCAGTGGCGTTGTAATGAAGCCTTGGATCAAGTCAGCACTTGCACCGTAATAACTGGTGGCGATGGTAACAACAGTATTGGTCATGTCCGGGTATTCCCGAACCTGCATCTTGAACATCGATTGTAGGCCAAGTAGCGCAATCAAAAAGCTGATCGAGATGGCCAGAACCGGACGCCTTATGAAAATATCCGTAAATTTCATCAGGACCTCATCACAGTTGTGGTAGCTGTTCAGGCGGTGTCAGCGCATCGTTTTCAACAACGCGTACTTTCGCACCATTACTCAAGCGTACTTGACCCGATGTCACCACCTTGTCGCCCGCTTTTAGACCATTCAGAACGTGTGCGATGTGGCCTTTACGCTCACCGACTTTCACGACTTGTTGGTACGCACGTGTCACGCTGTCTTCTTCGCGAAGTACATAAACGTTCTCACCGTACAGCGTGAAGTTGATAGCGGTTTGGTCGACAACAATCTGATCTTCAACTGTTGGCAGAATGATGTTTGCGCGCGCAAACATACCTGAACGCAGTTGACCGTGGTTGTTAGGGATATCAGCTTGTACTTGGATCAAACCACTTTGGAAGTTAACCGCAGGCTCGATGGCACTGATTTTGCCGGTGAAAGGTGTCTCAGGGTATGCATCGACAGCAATGTTAATCTTCTGGTCTAGTTTGATTTTCGCAATGTCTGTTTGCGGCACCGTGAAGCGAAGGCGCATGATGGAGGTGTCTTCCAAGCGAACAATTTCAGTACCTGGTTGCAGGTATTCACCAAGGAACACGTTACGAAGACCAACAACGCCGTCAAACGGTGCATCAATGGTGCGGCGCTCAATCGACGCATTCAAACTTTCTACGTCAGCCTGTAGCGAGCGGTAGTTAGCTTCTGCTTCATCCAAGGCTTCTTTCGAAATAGACCCTTTACGGAACAGACCTTGGTAGCGTTTGTATTTTGCTTTCGCAGCAGGTAAACGCGCTTGAGTACTCTTTAGGTTTGCCGCTTCTACTTTTGAATCCAATGCCAATAGCACATCACCTTGTTTCACGGATTGACCTGAAACGAAGTTGATGTGGTCGATAACGCCATTAACTTGGGTGGTTAGCGTGACACCTTGGTTGGGTTCAATAAAGCCGATGGCTTCAATGGTTGGGATCCACTCAATGGATGACATTTCTGTCACTGTCACTGGGAATTCGGGCTCAGGCATGTTTGCCATGTATTCGGCAATTTTTTGTTGTTTAAACATGTTAAAGCCGATAACTGTACCGAAAAGTACAAGTGCCACGACCAACATAACAACAAACGATTTCTTCATTTAGATTTCTCCGATTCTTTATGAAGGCATATAGCATCCCAGCACGCGTTGATTGCATCATCGAGTGCTGAAGCGTCAAGGTTTATAACACCCCTTACCTGTTTGCGAGCTAAACAAATGGCCGGTTCAAGGCCAATGCCAGAAAGCACGTCAGTTGAGAGTGGTTTGAATATTCCATTGGCGATACCGGTTTCGAAAAACTGATGTATAGGAGCAAAAACCTCCCTTTCCGCCATTTTTTGTTCTGTACCGTTTTGATAGGGCAAGCTATCAAACTGCTCACGGTTGATTGCATTGTCGTCACGATCAATGGTGATTTGCCAGGCATTACGCCAAAGGGTGACAAACTGCTGTTTCATAGACATGTCGTTGGTAAAACCGTGCAATATATTTTCGGCACATTTTCCAATGACATGATTGCGAAGTTGGCTCAACAAATCGTTCTTGTCCGAGAAGTACCGATAAATCGTACCCGCCGCAACGCCAGCTTCTTTGGCAACCATCTGCATAGAGAGGCGGTCAAAGCCGTGTTTTGCCAGTAAACGCTCGGTGGCTTCTAGGATCTGCGTTTTTTTGTCAGACATCATTTATACGCTCTCAATGAATGAACGTTCATTCATTGTATTGAATTTAAAACACTCTGCAAGGTTAAGTGAACAATGAATGTCCATGAATATGAATGAAACCTGACAGAATGATGAAGTGAGCCAGCATTCCTTTTACAATGTAACGGCGACTCATCGCAGACGATAAACAGAGGAACCACATGAAACTGAACCCAGCCCAAAATGACGCCGTCCACCACGTGTCTGGACCGTGCCTAGTCTTGGCGGGCGCTGGCTCGGGTAAAACCCGCGTTATTACCAATAAAATCGCCTACTTGGTTCAGCAGTGTGATTACAAAGCGCGTCATGTCGCGGCGGTGACGTTCACCAATAAAGCGGCACGTGAGATGAAAGAGCGTGTCAACCAAACCCTGAGTAAGCAAGAATCGCGTGGTCTCACCGTTTCTACGTTCCATACTCTCGGGCTCAACATCATTCGTCGCGAATATAAAACGCTAGGGCTTAAGGCGGGTTTTTCGCTGTTTGACGACCAAGACCAAATGGCTTTGCTCAAAGAGCTAACGGAAGATGAGCTAGAAGGCGATAAAGACCTGCTTAAGCAGCTTCTGCACAAAATCTCCAATTGGAAAAATGACATGTTGACGCCAACCCAAGCGGAAGCGTCAGCCATGGGTGAGCAAGATAAGCTCTTCGCGCATTGCTACACCCTGTATCAGAAGCAAATGAAGGCCTACAACGCACTGGATTTTGATGACCTGATCTTGATGCCAGTGATCTTGCTGAAAACAAACCAGGACGTCCGCGAGCGCTGGCAAAGCAAAATTCGTTACCTACTGGTGGATGAGTATCAAGATACCAACACCAGCCAATATCAGCTGGTGAAAATGCTGGTGGGTGAGCGCGCACGCTTTACCGTGGTAGGGGATGATGACCAGTCTATTTATAGCTGGCGTGGCGCACAGCCGAAAAACCTTTTGATGCTGAATCAGGATTTTCCGAGCCTCAAAGTCATCAAGCTTGAGCAAAACTACCGCTCAACCAGCCGTATTTTGCGATCGGCCAATATCCTGATCGCCAACAACCCGCACGTGTTTGAGAAAACCCTGTTCTCAGCGCTGCCTGATGGTGAAATGTTGAAGGTACTCAAAGCCAACAACGAAGACCATGAAGCCGAGCGTGTGGTGGGTGAAATCATTGCACACCGCTATATGCATCGCTCTGATTACAAAGATTATGCGATTTTGTACCGCGGTAACCATCAGTCTCGCTTGTTTGAAAAAGCCCTGATGCAAAACCGTATTCCTTACAAAATCTCAGGGGGAACCTCGTTCTTCGCACGCGCTGAAATCAAAGACATCATGGCGTACCTGCGTTTGTTAACGAACCAAGATGACGACAATGCTTTCTTGCGTATCGTTAATACGCCGCGTCGTGAAATTGGCCCAGTTACGCTTGAAAAGCTGGGAACGTACGCAAACATGCGTGGAAAAAGCCTGTTTGCTGCCAGCTTTGAAATGGGGTTACAGCAGCACCTTACTGGGCGTGGATTGGAGTCGCTTCAACGCTTTACGCGTTGGATTGTCGAAATGTCTGACGAGTTTGAACGTGGTAATGCCGTTGAAGCGGTTCGCTCGCTGGTGCGTGATTCACATTATGAAGATTGGCTGTATGAGACCGCATCCAGCCCGAAAGCCGCTGAGATGCAGATGAAGAATGTCTCAGACCTCTACAGCTGGATTGTTGCCGACCTGGAAGGGGACAACTACGACAACGAGCCGAAAACGCTACGTGAAGTGGTACAGCGACTCACCTTGCGCGACATGATGGAGCGCGGTGAAGACAACGATGATGCGGACCAGGTGCAGTTGATGACCCTTCATGCTTCAAAAGGTCTCGAGTTTCCCTATGTGTTCTTGATTGGCATGGAAGAGGGCCTGTTGCCGCACCAATCGAGCATTGATGAAGACAATGTGGAAGAAGAGCGTCGCCTTGCGTATGTGGGCATCACGCGCGCGCAAAAAGAAATGACCTTCACCTTGTGCAAAGAACGTCGTCAATACGGCGAGCTGATTAAACCGATGCCGAGTCGTTTCCTTGAGGAGCTTCCCTACGACGATGTTGAATGGGAAGAAAAGAAAAAGCCTCAAACACAAGAAGAGCGAATGGCGAAGGGGTCAGCAGCCATTGCAAACCTCAGGGCCATGCTTAAAAAGGATTAACGAAAAGCCAGCGAATGCTGGCTTTTTCTTTAATGAGGACATGTTTGACACTGTGAGTCTCAAACCAAGGTGGGCTAGGCTGTCTCCAGTGCGTCTGTATCGCCATTCTCATGGATTTTCCGAATCACCTTCGCAGGAGTGCCACCCACTAAGCTATCGGGCGGCACATCCTGTGTGACAACGGAATTCGCGGCAATCACCGAGCGAGCGCCAATGGTGACACCTTGGCAGACCACGACATTCCCACCAATCCACACGTCGTTTTCAAGCACGATAGGCTTGCAGAAGGTTTCCCATTGACGTCGGCGGCGGTAATCGAGTGGATGTCCTGCTGTATAAAACTGGCAGTTTGGCCCTACTAATACGTTATTGCCGAGGGTAATAGGCGCAACATCCAGCATCACGACCCCCATATTGAGAAACGTTTGGCGGCCGATGTGGATATTTTTGCCAAACTCACACTGAAAGGGCGTCATGACCATGGATTCTGGATCAAAGTGGCCAAAGAGTTTTTGGGCGATATCGGTAATGTTATCACTGCGCTGGGCATTGAGGGCTTGGAGGTGAACAAAGGCATTGGCACGAATGGCACTGATCCCGTCGTCACCGCCATTAAAAGCGAGCCCTTGGGACATTTTTTCAAATTCAGTCATGTTGAGGTTTTCAAAATAGAACACCCCAATATTGTGTTTGATTAACGGTGTGCAGTCAGTGCGGTTGCTTCCAGAGTCGATAGCTTGAAAACAAAAAACGGCCTTGTAGGCCGCTTTTCTCTTTGCGTTGCCTGATTTATAGAGACAGCATGTGGTCAATCGCCGCGACGATTTCGTCGTCAGAACAATCCATACATGTGCCTTTTGCGGGCATGCCGTTAAAGCCATTAATTGCATGGCTCACTAACGTGTCTTTACCTTGAGCAAGACGCGGCTCCCAAGCTGCTGCATCACCTGCTTTTGGTGCGCCAGCGGCTCCAGTAGAGTGACATGCCATACAATAGGTGTTGTACACGGCGTCACCCGCACGTGGGCCTGAAGGTACAGCCGCTGTTTCTACAGGGGCTTCGCCTTCTAGATAGACAGAACCAACAGGTGCGATACGTTCTGCAATGGCTTCTTCAGACATGTCCGCAGCGTGAACTGCACTAACAAGAGACAATGCGGTGACAGCAGACACTGCTAAACGACGTAAAAAAATTCCCTTTGCGCTCACTGTTTCACTCCCAATTTCATTGTGGCTCTGATAAATCCGAGCGTTTTTTATGCTGTTGGTTCGTTATATCACACTGAAAGGGCAATATTCGGATACCAAGGTCGACATTTTGAGTATATGTGACTTTGTCTAACTACGAAGTGATACCGCGATTAGGTTAACTCCGTGTAAACATTAAGTGATTATAGCGCTTTAGATTGTTGCGTTAAACCGTTATGATTATGGCCACTCGCACGGTTTTTATTCTGATTGAACAAAAAGAGAGCATTCGGAAAAAAAATTAAAAAAAGTGCTAGACGGCAAGTAGCGATCTCCGTAATATGCGACTCCGCCGACAGGGACAAGCGCCCGTAGCTCAGCTGGATAGAGCGTTGGCCTCCGGAGCCAAAGGTCGCAGGTTCGAATCCTGTCGGGTGCGCCAATCCGGATACAGCAAAAATTGGCAAAAAATAATGTGGTGGCTATAGCTCAGTTGGTAGAGTCCTGGATTGTGATTCCAGTTGTCGCGGGTTCAAGTCCCGTTAGCCACCCCACTCGGTGAATAGCGCAGTTTGGTAGCGCATCTGGTTTGGGACCAGAGGGTCGGGGGTTCGAATCCCTCTTCACCGACCACATTTAGATTAAGCCCGCTCAATAGAGCGGGCTTTTTCGTATCTGCGGTTTGGGAAAGCGTTTAGGGGGCTCAATACCGAGTTGACCTCTAATGTAGCGCCCCTAATTTCCGCTGTTTAGCAAAATCTCTGTCAATGAGGTGGGCTTTATCATTGAATTTGCCCCCAGTTTGACTGCGTACCCTCACAGTTCTCATCAAATAAGCACCGTGTTTGTGGTTATTTCCCTACCTTTTTCTTACTTATTTCTTAATTCACATTGAATAATTAAACAGCCTTTCTTGTTACGAGTTCGTCAGATGTGTGCATTCAGTTGAGCCTTTTTGTGCGAGATAGCGGTTATTTTTCATTTTTCCAGATGCTGTCAAATGCACTGTTGGTGAATATTTATACGATAAACGGCGTTAGTTGTGGCTATAAGTGTTGGTTTGTTGCTTTTTCGTGAAACATTTGACAGATTGTAGGTCGTTAATTTGGTCTTGTTTTATTGATGTAAACAGGGATTGTGTTCAGACAGGCACGGGTTTGTGCAGTATCAAGGGTCTGGTCAATGGCATTGCTTGAAGTAAAAAACCTTCGAATTGAGTATCCATCTCGTCATGGCATCTTTGCCGCGGTCAACAATCTATCTTTCTCTATCGAGCGAGGGGAGATCGTTGGGGTGGTTGGTGAATCTGGGGCGGGTAAGTCTACCGTTGGAAACGCCGTTATTGACCTATTGAGTCCACCAGGACATGTGGCGAGCGGCGAGGTGTATTTGGATGGAGAGAAAATCTCCGGGCTTTCACCTGAGAAAATGCGTCACTATCGGGGATCCCGTATCGGATTTATCTTCCAAGATCCGATGACGTCTTTGAACCCTTTGTTTACGGTAGAGCAGCAGCTTGTTGAAACCATCACCGTCAACCTTGGTGTTTCTGAACAAGAGGCTAAGCAACGTTCCATTTCTTTATTGGAGCAGGTTGGCATTCCAGAAGCACATGTTCGCGTTAAACAATATCCCCATCAGTTTTCTGGTGGCATGCGCCAGCGTGTCGTGATTGCCATTGCATTGGCGGGTGAGCCAGAGCTTATCATTGCCGATGAACCGACAACGGCGCTGGATGTTTCCATTCAAGATCAGATTCTGAACCTTATCCGCACGCTTTGTATCGAGAAAAACGTGGGCTGCATGCTTGTTACGCATGACATGGGTGTTGTTTCTAACGTCACAGACAAAATTGCAGTGATGTATCGCGGCGACTTGGTGGAATTTGGTGAAACATCCAAAGTGCTAAACACCCCCGAGCATCCTTATAGCCGAAGTTTGATTTCAGCCGTACCGAGATCGGACATCAAGCTCGATAGATTCCCACTGGTGAGCTACATCGAAGAAGCTGTCGAGATGAAGCCGTTAGATGTGAAAACGCATTGGCTTGGTCAAAGCCAAGATGAGCGCGACTACACGGGCTCACTGCTGCGGGTTGAGAACGTTAACCTGCGTTTCATCACCAAGGATTCGTTCTTCGAAAATCGACGAGAATATGTTCAAGCTTCAAACAATGTCAGCTTTGATATTCAAGAGGGTGAAACGTTTGGATTGGTGGGAGAATCTGGGTCAGGAAAATCAACCATTGCTCGAGTCATCGCAGGTCTTTATCCGCCTAACTCGGGGAAAGTGTGGTTTGAGGGTATCGACCTAACCGGGCTGAAAAGTGAAGCCCAACGTCGCCCGATGCGACGCCAGATGCAGATGGTTTTCCAAAACCCGTACTCATCGATGAACCCGCGCATGAAAGTGCAAGACATCATTGCGGAGCCGATTCGTTTCCACAAATTGGCTGAGAACGACAGGCAAGTGAAGCAAATCGTGGGCGATCTCTTGGATCACGTAGGTTTGGGCCGAGCCAGTGGTATTAAGTATCCTCATGAATTCTCAGGCGGACAGCGTCAACGGATTTCCATTGCGCGCGCACTTGCTACAAGGCCTCGACTACTGATCTGTGACGAGCCCACATCAGCACTTGATGTGTCCGTTCAAGCGCAAATACTCAACCTGCTCAAAGATCTGCAGCAAGAACTTAACCTCACCATGCTGTTTATTAGCCATGATTTACCCGTTATTCGTCAGATGTGTGATCGCATCGGGGTGATGAAGAAAGGCACCTTGTTGGAAGTGGCACAAACGGAAGTATTGTTTGAATCGCCGCAGCATGAATACAGCCAGCATTTGATATCGCTAATGCCTGAGTTCAAGGGCATGAGTACTGTTGCCAATTAAGACATACACATTTTATGTGTCAGTGGAAAGGATACGTTGTGTTCACTGACAATGTGAATTAGCAATACACAACAGAAAGGGAACTTGCTTCCCTGCATAAGGAGTCATGCAATGAAAACCTTCAAGAGTAAAATCGCCCTAGCGATGATGGCAGCGGGTTTAAGCTTTGCTGCATCAGCCGCCGACATTACGGTTGCTTACGATGCCGATCCGGTCTCACTTGACCCGCATGAGCAACTCTCTGGTGGTACCCTTCAGTTGTCTCACATGGTTTTTGATCCATTGGTTCGTTTTAACCAATCAATGGAATTTGAGCCTCGTCTGGCTGAATCATGGGAGCGCGTTGATAACGAAACCATGCGTTTCAACCTTCGCAAGGGTGTGAAATTCCACTCAGGAAACGCACTGACCGCAGATGATGTGGTGTGGACGTTCAATCGCCTAAAGTCATCTCCTGACTTTAAAGGCATTTTTGCGCCGCTCGTGTCCTTGACGAAAGTTGATGATTACACGGTTGAAATCAAAACAGACGGTACATACCCACTGATTGAAAACGTCGCGACGTACATTTTCCCAATGGACAGCAAGTTCTACTCTGGCAAAACTGCAGAAGGGAAAGACAAAGCAGAGCTTGTTAAGCACGGTAACTCTTTTGCGTCAGCAAACCTTTCTGGTACGGGACCTTTTATCGTAAAAGAGCGTGAGCAAGGCGTGAAGGTTGAGTTTGAGCGTTTTGCCGATTACTGGGATAACGCGTCTGGCGGTAACGTTGATAAGTTAACGCTGGTGCCTATCAAAGAAGACGCAACCCGCGTTGCCGCGTTGCTGTCTGGCGATGTTGACATGATCGCGCCTGTCTCGCCAAACGATTACAAGCGTATTCAAAAAGCGAAAGACGTTGATCTTTACACCATGCCTGGCACGCGAATCATCACGTTCCAAATGAACCAAAACAGCAACCCTGCTTTGAAAGATGTACGTGTTCGTCAGGCCATTGTTTATGCGGTCAATAACGAAGGTATCGCGAAGAAAGTCATGAAGGGTGCAGCGACTGCGTCAGCACAGCAAAGCCCTCCAGGCTACGCGGGTTACAATGATAGCCTGAAACCACGCTATGACCTCAACAAAGCCAAGCAGCTGATGAAAGATGCGGGCTATGCGGATGGCTTCAAGCTGACCATGATGGCGCCGAACAACCGCTACGTGAATGATGACAAGATTGCCCAAGCAACCGCGGCCATGCTGTCGAAAATCGGTATCAAAGTTGATCTGAAAACCATGCCAAAAGCGCAATACTGGCCTGAGTTTGATAAGTGTGCGGCTGACATGTTGATGATCGGCTGGCACCCAGATACAGAAGATTCTGCAAACTTCACTGAGTTCCTAGCAATGACCCGCAATGCTGACACAGGTAAAGGTCAGTACAACTGTGGCCATTACAGCAATGGTGAAGTGGATAAGTTGGTCAATGCGGCGAACAAAGAAACGGATCTGAACAAGCGAAATGCGATGCTAAAACAAGTTGAAGAAACGCTGTACAACGAAGCGGCATTCCTTCCTCTGCATTGGCAAGATCCGTCATGGGCTGCCAAGAAAAACGTAGAAATCGGTCCAATTGTAAACGGAATGAACTTCCCTTACTTCGGCAACCTTGTGGTTAAGTAACCACCCATTACGCCAGTTAAAGAAGCATCTTTATCTGGCGTACTTAAACACTGTAAACGGCCATTCTTTCTATCTTGTAGAACCAATGGATAGAAAGGGCCGTTTTCTTTCATTTGGAAATGAAGCCAATTGAAAGAAGTAAAAGTAAAAGTCTTCAAGGAAAGGTAAGGGGCAAGGAGTGTTTACGTTTCTCGTCAAGCGTCTGTTTCAGGCCGTGATAGTGATGTTTGTGATCAGCCTAGTGGCATTTTCCATTCAGGATAATCTTGGCGATCCGTTGCGTGAAATGGTTGGGCAATCGGTTTCAGAAGCCGAAAGACAAGCGCTGCGTGATGAGCTTGGGTTAAACGACCCATTCCATCAGAAATACGCGCGATTTGTTGGCAATGCGGTTCAGGGCGATCTGGGTACATCCTATTTCTTCAAACGCCCAGCCGTTGATGTCATTCTGGATAAGCTGGTGGCAACACTTGAGCTTGTGATTGGCGCGACCATCATCATTATTGTGTGTTCTATTCCTCTGGGTGTGTACTCTGCCATTCACCCCCGCAGTGTGTTTACCAAAATCATCATGGCGGGCAGCAGTATCGGCATCTCAGTCCCTGTGTTCCTGACCGCGATTATGCTGATGTATGTTTTTTCCATTGAACTGGGATGGTTTCCGTCGTTTGGGCGGGGAGATACCGTCAATATTCTTGGTTGGGAATCTGGCTTCTTTACGCTTGATGGCTTGTCACACCTTGTTTTGCCCAGTATTGCTCTGTCTTCCATCATGCTGCCGCTGTTCATCCGTCTTGTACGTTCTGAAATGCTAGAAGCGTTAAGCACGGAGTACGTAAAATTCGCACGCGCAAAGGGTATGCCTGAAAAAACCGTGCAGTACCGTCATGCACTTAAAAATACCATGCTTCCATTGGTGACGGTAGGTGGTGTTCAGATAGGCACCATGGTGGCTTACACCATTTTGACTGAAACGGTTTTCCAGTGGCCAGGAACGGGATTTTTGTTCTTAGAAGCGATCAACCGTGTTGATACTCCGCTGATCACGGCTTATGTCATTTTTGTGGGTTTGCTGTTTGTGGTGACCAATACGATTGTTGATTTGGTTTACGGCTTGATTAACCCAACGGTTAATCTCACTGGTAAGGGGGCATAAGCATGGAACAGATGACATCAAAAGCGCCTTCTCGCTGGCAGCAGTTTTTAGCGTCAGATTTTTTCTATTACTTTAAGCGCGACAAAGTCGCCATGTTCAGCTTTGCGGTTTTTGTCTCTTTTGTATTGGCGGCCGTGCTGGCTCCACTTCTGTCTCCGTCAGATCCGTACGATTTGTCTGTGATTGATATCATGGACTCTGAGCTTCCTCCTACGTGGATGGAGTGGGGAGATGAACGCTTCCTGTTAGGTACTGACAACCAAGGTCGAGACATTCTCTCAACCATCCTGTATGGCCTGCGTATCTCGTTAATCATCGGTCTTGGTGCCGTTGCCTTGCAACTGCTCTTAGGCATTGTGATTGGCTTGAGTGCGGGTTACTTCGGTGGCCGTATCGACAGCCTACTGATGCGTATTGCTGACGTGCAGTTGTCGTTCTCTACCATGATGGTTGCCATCATCGTTTCGGCGATCTTTAAAGCGAGCTTTGGCAGTGACTTCTATAGCGAGTATGCCATCTTGATGCTGGTGGTCATCATCGGTGTTGCTGAATGGCCTCAGTACGCGCGAACAATCCGTGCCTCTGTGTTGGCTGAAAAGAAAAAGGAATACGTGGAAGCGGCGCAAGTGATGGGCTTCAAAGCACCGCGCATTATGTTCCGACACATTTTGCCGAACTGCTTGTCCCCAATCTTGGTGATATCAACGGTGCAAGTCGCGAATGCCATCATGTCTGAAGCAGCATTGTCTTTCCTTGGGTTAGGTATGCCCGTCGACAAGCCTTCTCTTGGCTCTCTGATCAGTATTGGCTTTACGTATATTTTCTCTGGTTCATGGTGGATCACGGCGTTTCCGGGCATCGTGTTGGTTGTTCTCGTTCTGGTTATCAACCTACTGGGTGACTGGCTACGGGATGTGTTTAACCCAAAAATATACAAAGGTTAACCTCCGCCAAATCTGCATAAAAAAGGTAACGTTGGTTACCTTTTTTTTATTGTTTTAAGCATCAAATTTATCGGTTCGCGCAAATCCGAACTAAGCTAACGATCTCCGCTCATAAAAGTTTAATCATCCATTTCCAGCGTGTGAGGGAACATGATCGCTTCGAGCATTCGTATTGTTAGCGCTTTGATTTTATCGGTGGTTCTCAATGTCCCGGCTTTTTCGGCGGAGAGCGTTTGTTCGCCTGAGCGTATAGATTCGTGGAATGTGGTGGATGAGGCTTGCCCGATTGGTAATGGCCTTTGGGGTAAAAATCCAGCGTCCGAGCAAGGCCAGTTTTGGGTGCAGTGTGGGATAGTGAAGAACCTGCCAGGTGCTTGGCTTTCCAGTCAATTAGCCAAATCTGTACTCGCCAATCAGGTCATCTTCCGCAACGAAGGGGAAGCTTATCGTTGCCTTGCTGGGCCCTTTGAGCAATTCAGTACCGCAATGAAAGTGCGAGACGGAATGCGAAAGCAACCTGCGATGAAAGCTGCGTTTGTTCGTGAAGTCTCTATCAGTAACGAAATGCGGTTAACCCCGGCACCGGTTGTTGAGATGGTTGCCCAAGCGCCGTCGTCATCACCTATTGTGGAAGCCTCTGTGGTTGAAGCAGCGATGCTGGAGAAGGCGACACTTGCAGCGCCAGTAGTGGCAATAGTTGCGTCGGCAGAAGCCGCTACAGAGCCACTGATGAGTACACAGAACAATGATCCGTTACCTGTTGCTGAGGCCATGGTCAAAGCGACACCTACCAAAACTACCGCTAAGCCCAAGAAAATAAAACGTAATCGTAAGTTCAGAGCGGTTGCGGGTGTGCAAGTACCTAAACCGAAATATGGCGAACGACATTATTCTCGTAATGATGAAATGTGGCTACGCGCGTCCTTTGCCGACGCTGAAACGACGTGCACTGAAAACGGCTTTAAAGTGGTTTCTGCTGCTTCGCTGAAAAAGCTGATTGCCGACCCCGAGACACGAGAAGTGGTGCCGAACCGTTTGCCTTATTGGGTTGCGAGCGGTGATGCTTATGATCTTGTTATCATGGTGCCCATGCCTTTATCCCAGTCCTCCGAAGTGAATGTGCTTTGTGAGTGACGGAAACGGTGTGGCGATAAACAAAAAAAGCGGCCGATTGGCCGCTTTTTTAATGTTTAAATCAATGTTTAGCGCATCGTAACAAACTCTTCAGAGCCTGTTGGGTGGATAGCCACAACGCTGTCGAAATCTGCTTTGGTTGCGCCCATCTTCATAGCAACACCGAAGCCTTGGATCATTTCGTCAACAGCAAAACCGATACCGTGAAGGCCTACCACGGTTTCTTCTTCACCTGCGCAGATAAGCTTCATGCGACAAGGTTGACGGTGTTGAGTTACTGCGGTGTACATAGCAGTGAAACCAGAGCCGTACACTTTGACGTTCTCTTCGCCGTATTGTACTTTCGCTTCCTGCTCTGTTAGACCGATAGTGCCGATAGGTGGATGGCTGAAGACCACTGTTGGGATCAGCGTGTAATCCATCTTGGCGTTGGTTTTGTCATTGAACAGACGCTCAGAAAGTTGGCGACCTGCTTTTACGGCAACAGGCGTCAGCTCAACGCCACCTTCCATGATGTCACCCACACAGTAGATGCCAGTCACGTTGGTGTTTTGGAACTCGTCGACTTTGATGTAGCCACGCGCATTGGTTTCAACGCCAGTTGCTTCCAAGTTGATTTTGCTGGTGGTCGGGTTGCGACCGATTGCCCAGATCAATACGTCGGTGTTGTGAGACGTGCCGTTTTCAAAATGCAGTGTCACTGAACCGTCTGATTCTTTAACCACTTCTTTTGGCGTTGACTGGGTGTGAAGGCTTGGACCTTCTGCTTCCATCACTTCCACCAAGGTATCGATAATCATCGGATCGAAGGTACGAAGCGGCGACTCTTTACGCACGAACAGGTGAGTGTCAGTGCCTAGTGCATTCAGAACACCCGCGATTTCAACCGCGATGTAACCCGCACCGACAACGGCAACGCGTTTTGGCTGCTCAGTGAGTTCAAAGAAACCGTTTGAATCGATACCATGCTCAGCGCCTGGTACGTTCGGAATGGTTGGCTCGCCACCGACTGCAATAAGAATGTTGTCCGCGGTGTAATGCTCGCCGTTTACTTCGACGGTTTTCGCATCAACAAATTTGGCGAAGCCGTTGATGACTTCGATGTTGTTTTTGCCCAATACGTTTTCATAAGAGGCATGAATGCGTCCGATGTACGCTTCACGGTTTTCGACAAGCTTTGCCCAGTCGAATTTGTTCACCGTGGTATCGAAACCATAGTCAGGGCCATACAGTTTGATCGCTTCAGCAACTTGAGCGCCGTGCCACATCACTTTCTTTGGTACACAGCCTACGTTTACGCAAGTGCCGCCCAAGTGGCGCGCTTCAACAATTGCTACCTTTGCACCATACATTGCTGCTCGGTTAGCCGATGCAATACCACCACTACCACCACCGATACAGATGTAATCAAAATGCTTGGCCATTTTATTCTCCATGTGATTTTTCTTATTTCCGCACTGAAAGCGGTAATCCAATATTTCCCAAACTAACAGACCCGATGAGGGCTGATTTTTACTCAGGTACGATCCATTCTACAAATTGATGACCTGTCGTGGGCGCAATTTTACTTTGCAGCCACGGTAGAATTTCTTTCATCTGCGCTTCAAGCATCCATGGCGGATTGATAACAATCATGCCTGATGCTGTCATGCCGCGTTCTTCTGAATCGGGTGCGACACCTAATTCGATTTGAAGGATTTTACGAATGCCGAGTTTTTCTAAACCACGGGTGATCAGGTCGATATTTTTACGATACACCACTGGATACCAAATCGCATAGGTACCTGTTGCCCAACGTTCAATACTCTCACCGATCGCATCGACAACATCTTGGTACTCATGTTTGAGCTCATAAGGCGGGTCAATCAACACCACGCCGCGGCGCTCTTTCGGTGGCAGGCTGGCTTTCAATCGCGCGTAGCCATCTTCTTTGAACATTTTCACCTGACGATCGCCACGAAACTCTTGCAGTAGCAGCGGGAAATCTGTCGGGTGAAGTTCAGTGAACATCGCACGGTCTTGGTCGCGCAGCAAGGTTCTGCCTACCTTCGGTGAGCCCGGGTAGTAGCGCAACTCATCACCGTCATTTAGGCTGCGAATGGCATCTAAATAGGGCGCTAATGCGTCTGGTGCATCGTCGCATTGCCAAATCTGGCCAATGCCTTGTTTGTATTCGCCGGTTTTCTCAGCGTGGTCATCTGACAGATCATAACGTCCCGCACCACTGTGCGTATCGTGGTAAACAAAAGCCTTATCTTTTTGCTTTAGTGATTCAATGATCAGGCTTTGAACGATGTGTTTAACAACATCAGCGTGGTTGCCAGCGTGGAAGCTGTGGCGATAACTGAGCATGGTATGACCCGATGAAAACGAAAAAAGTAGCCAGTATTATCGCTTATTGCGTGATTGGATGCAGCATGAGCATTGAAAACCCACCTATTTACCGCCATAAATAAGACATATCTGAGAGAGAAAGGAACCCGCAATGACCAACCCGCTATTGTCGTTTACAGATTTACCGCCATTTTCTGATATCAAACCAGAGCATGTGCAACCTGCGGTTGAGCAAGTGCTTGCCGATTGCCGTGCTGCTGTTGAAGCGGTACTGGAAAACAACACCGATCCAAGTTGGGACAACATTTGCGTGCCGCTCGCAGAGAGTGATGATCGTTTAAGTCGCGTTTGGTCGCCAATTGGGCACCTCAATGCCGTCGCTAATAGCCAGGCGTTGCGTGAAGCGTATGAAGCGTGTTTGCCACTGCTGTCTGATTACTCGACGTGGGTCGGTCAACACAAGCCGCTTTATGATGCGTACAAAGCCATTAAAGGGCGTGATGATTTCGCTTCTCTTACCCTTGCTCAACAGAAAACCATTACCGATGCCTTACGCGACTTTGAGCTTTCAGGCATCGCGCTAGGCCAAAAAGATCAGCACCGCTTTGGGGAAATCAGTAAGCGCCTTTCTGAGCTTTCTTCTAATTTTTCAAACAATGTCTTGGACGCCACCATGGGGTGGAATAAGCACATTACGGATGAGAGTGCTTTGGCTGGTATGCCAGAGTCTGCCATTGCCGCAGCAAAAGCGCAGGCGGAGTCGAAAGAACTCGATGGTTATTTACTCACGCTCGATATTCCGTCGTATCTGCCAGTGATGACGTATTGTGATAATCGTGAACTGCGAGCAGAGCTTTACGAAGCTTACGGTACACGCGCTTCTGATCGTGGTCCGAATGCAGGTAAGTGGGATAACACTGACCTTATCAGCGAAACATTGCTGCTTTCTCACGAAATTGCGCGCTTGCTTGGTTTTGCAAGCTATAGCGAGCTGTCACTGGCCACTAAAATGGCGAGCTCAACGGATCAGGTTTTAACCTTCCTGAATGAACTGGTCGACAAAGCGCGCCCGCAAGGTGAGCAAGATTTCCAAGCATTAACGCAATTCGCGAAAGACAACTTCGGTGTTGAAGCCCTTGAACCTTGGGACGTTGCGTACTATTCAGAAAAACTGAAGCAACACCAATACAGCATTTCAGATGAAGAGCTTCGTCCTTACTTCCCTGAACAAAAGGTCGTTGCTGGTCTATTCGAAGTATTGAAGCGCGTGTTTGGCATGGACGTGAAACGCCGTGATGGTGTGGAAGTTTGGCATGAATCTGTGTCCTTCTGCGACATTTTCGACGCAAAAGGTACCTTGCGTGGCAGTTTCTATCTGGACTTGTATGCCCGTGAACACAAACGCGGTGGCGCATGGATGGACGAGTGTCGCGTTCGTCGTGTGACGCAATCTGGCGAGCTACAAACCCCAGTCGCGTACCTAACGTGTAACTTCAACAAACCGATTGGCGATAAGCCAGCCTTGTTCACCCATGACGAAGTGGTGACGCTGTTCCATGAATTTGGCCACGGCATTCACCACATGTTGACGCAAGTGGATGAGTCATCCGTGTCTGGCATCAACGGCGTACCTTGGGATGCGGTTGAGCTACCAAGTCAATTCCTTGAAAACTGGTGTTGGGAAGAGGACGCGCTGGCGTTTATTTCTGGTCACTTCGAGACAGGCGAACCACTGCCAAAAGACATGCTCGATAAAATGTTGGCCGCGAAGAACTTCCAATCCGCGATGGGTTTGCTGCGTCAGCTAGAGTTTGCGCTGTTTGATTTCACCTTGTTTACCACTTACGACCCAGAAGAAGGGGCGAAAGTGCTGGAAACACTGGCGGGCATCAAGCGCCGAGTCGCTGTGATGAAATCGCCAGAGTGGAATCGCTTCCCTCATGCCTTCAGCCACATCTTTGCGGGTGGTTACAGTGCGGGCTACTACAGCTACTTGTGGGCAGAAGTGTTGTCTTCCGATGCGTTTAGCCGCTTCGAAGAAGAAGGCATCTTCAACACAGAAACGGGCGCATCGTTCCTAGAAAATATCTTAGAGCGCGGCGGCAGTGAAGAGCCAATGGAGCTGTTCAAACGCTTCCGAGGCCGCGAGCCATCACCTGATGCATTGCTGCGTCACTGTGGTATTACGGGGTAGCTCTAAACGCCAGAAAAGAAAAAGCACGGCTATTGCCGTAATGCATGTGAATTAAGCTGAATTACGCCTTCTAGAAGGCCTAGTCGCATAGCGACTGGGCCTTTTCTTTACTGCTCTTGGATATGTCCTCTCCCTCCTCTCTGGAAGCACAAAGCTCTCTGCCATATCGAGGATATACCTGAGCACTTCTGGATATCTTCCGGGCGCGACTGCCGGGAGCATCTGCAACTGACTCACCAAAAATATCGATGCCTGCTTAAAACCTATTTGGTATGGCATTACCGTATTCAAGGAATACGCCATCTGGCACATCATAAAACGCAGCAGGTTGTAGGCAAGCAACATTCCCCAAAGCTCCTGCTTGACCAACGCCGC
>NZ_FOWR01000059.1 GCF_900115495.1 Enterovibrio norvegicus DSM 15893
ATGGTGCCGGCTACCGGAGTCGAACTGGTGACCTACTGATTACAAGTCAGTTGCTCTACCAACTGAGCTAAGCCGGCACACAAACCGTGGAAACGTTGCGTACAAACACCATCTCACTAAATATGGTGCCTCGAGGCGGAATCGAACCACCGACACGGGGATTTTCAATCCCCTGCTCTACCGACTGAGCTATCGAGGCAACGGGGTGCATTAAACGGATTTTCAGGGTTTTCGTCAACACCTTTTTTTAAAAAAAACGTGAAATAATGCTGTTTGATGCCTTTTTCATCGTTTTGATTTAAAAACGCACTGAGTTTCTGGTTTTCCCCGTGTTTTTATTGCATGGAACGAAATTCCTTTTGAAAGTTAGTGACCTTCTGAAGATAGCGCCGAGACTCTGAAGACGGGTGTTTATTGGTTAGTGCCCAATAAACCTGATTAGGATTTAATCGATTTAAATCATTCATGGCACGTTTTCGGTCTGAACGGTGGAATGTTTTAAGTACATTGCCTGTTCCGCCGTTGTATGCGGAGATCATGCTGTAGTGTTTTGACAACGGATCGCGCACATCTTTGAGGTAACGTGTTTTTAAAATATAGAAATATGCCGTACCCGCATCAATATTTCTCGCAGGGTCGAATAAATACTCTGGGCTAGGCTCTCCCGAGCGCTTTTTCACCAGCTTAAACACATCACGTCCTGCAGTTTTGGGAACGACTTGCATCAAGCCGTATGCATTTGCCCAACTCACCGCATAAGGGTTAAAACTGCTTTCTGTTTTGATGATGGAATAAATAAGTTCTTCTGAAATGCCATATTGGCGTGAAGATTTACGGATCAAGTCGGCATATTGATAGCGTCGCTTGCTGGAGTGATCGGATACCATCGGTATTTCGACGTAAAATACTTTCTGAAAACGCAGCGATTTACTTTTGATCTTCGAATCAATCAAGTAGTCGGCATATCGACTAGCGCGCCATTCCCACGCAATTTCCTTTCCATCTTGGTCGAGCACTTGTCCCTGTAAGAAGGGACGACCTTCCAATTGCACGTCAGCTGCAGAATATAAATCCACAGAGGCTGGGTCATTCGGTGTCAACAGTGTGGTTACAATGGCTTGTTTTAAATGCTGTTTTGGATCTGACGTGGCGACAGTCTCGATCGTGACGAGGCCATTGGTAAAGTCAACGCGGGCACGGCTAAGGTAATTATCCGTGTACTTTACGTAATCACGTTTGCCTGAAATTAATACTTCGTCTTTACCCCAACGCACCTCGATGTTGCCGTTAAAGCCGGTAATAAGCTTGTCGAGCGCAGCAAAATCTTTCTGAAATTGTCCCGGCAGAGGGGCGAGATTCTTGGCAAATCGGTTAGTGGATTCATAATCGACCTTGTAGACCGACTCGATCATTTCGCGGGTACAGCCCGTCGAGAAAAGGGTAAGGATAAGTAGCGCAAGCACGCGGCGTAGTTTCATGTGTTCCCATTCACGATGACACAGTAATGAAGACTGTGGAGTAAAAAAAGCCAGACATTAAAAAAGGCACCACGATTAGAGTAATCACGATGCCTTTGTTTACAAAACAATATAACGAAACTGTGAGGTATCTAGCCCACGAATTACTCAGAAGGTGGTGTGTAACCTTCGATCACAGTGTCATGGCCTTCGAAGAGGAACTTCACCATTTCTGTTTCCAGCAATTTGCGGTGCTCAGGATCCATCATGTTGAGCTTCTTCTCGTTGATCAACATGGTCTGTTTGCTTTGCCACATTGCCCATGCTTCTTTTGAGATATTGTCGAAAATGCGCTTACCCAGATCACCTGGATACAGTTGAAAATCAAGGCCATCGCCTTCCTTTTTTAAGCGCTCGCAAAAAACTGTACGGCTCATTTTTCCGTTCCCCGATTAAATTATCCGGCCGCAGCCGAAAGTTGAATTTCTCTGGTCAGGCTTTCAAGCAGCTTTTGTACTGGCGCTGCCAGTCCGACCTTTGCTGGTTGGTTTAAGTTATACCAAAGCCCGCCGTTGCCTTCCATGATTCCTTGCTCACCAATAAAGGTGGGTTTGCTGTTCAAAGTGACTTGAATAGGTACGATATCGAGGTGAAAATGGCTAAACGTGTGGCGAAATGCGGTGAGATGCTGAGGCTTCTCGAATGCAATGCCATTGAGTTTTCCTGCAATGAAGCTCTCGATTTCTAGCTCGTTCCCTTCAGGGAGACACCATAAACCGCCCCATAAGCCCACGGGTGGTCGTTGCTCTAACCAGATGTGATTGTCGTATTGAAACAGCACAAAACAGGTTTCTTTCTCCGGCATGGTTTTCTTGGGCTTTTTACCTGGGAAGTCCGCTTGGCGGCCAAGCGCATTAGCATCACAACTCGCGCGGACAGGGCAAATGTCGCACTTAGGTTTGCTACGCGTGCAAATCAGGGCACCCATGTCCATCATGGCTTGGTTATATCGCTGCACGCCTTCGGCGGGCGTGTTGGCATCTGCCAATTCCCACAGTTTGTTTTCAACCGGTTTTTTACCCGGCCAACCTTCAACGGCAAAGTGGCGCGAAAGGGTGCGCTTTACGTTGCCGTCTAATATTGCATGGTGTTGGCCCAAAGAGAGTGACAGCACTGCACCTGCGGTTGAACGGCCTACGCCAGGTAAATCCATGACATCGTCGATATGGGTCGGAAACTCGCCGTGGAATTCCGTAGCGATTTTTTGAGCGGCTTTGTGCAGGTTGCGGGCGCGGGCGTAGTAGCCAAGCCCTGTCCACAAGTGCAGCACCTCATCGAGTTCTGCGTTGGCAAGATCGACGACGGTTGGGAAGCGCGCCATGAAGCGCTCGAAATAAGGAATCACTGTCGCAACTTGGGTTTGCTGCAACATGATTTCGGACAGCCACACCTTATACGGTGTTTTTTCTTGCTGCCACGGTAAGGTTTTGCGGCCGTATTTGTCATACCAGGCCAATATTGCGTCGGAAAAGGACTGACTCACTTTGCTCGCTCTTTTGTTATCTTTATTGGGGGCATTGCCCACGAGATTGCTCGAGCACTAGTCTATACCCAAATAACCTCAAGATGCAGGATTCAGAGCTTCTCATTTCGTTCAATTTGAGGAAATAAACCACAGTAATGGTGAGCCATTTCGAGGTTTTTTGACAAAAAAGTGAGCGAAATGAGAGGCTCCCAAAGGGCGAGTTTTGTTGGCTACCATGCTTTGTTGCTGCGTTTTAACGCAGATCAACTATGTTTTCAATTCAGCGCCGCGCCTGCCAGCCAACACACTCTCGCTGAACAAGCACCTTGAGGTTGTTTGGGTATAATAAGTCTGTGCAGAAAAAGGCCGCAAACTTGTAGGCATCTCAGGTAAAATACGTGCCGTCAAATGATCAGGCTTGCACACTTGCTCGATCTTTGGATAATGCGCGATCCGCTTAACTTTTCTTCGTTACTGAGTTACAGGCATAGAGAATGACTGAAGTTACCAAAACCGAATTGACCGAAGACGGCAAAATTCTTCGCAGAATTAGAAGCTTTGTACGCCGTGAAGGTCGTTTGACCAAAGGCCAAGAGCAAGCAATGAACGATTGCTGGCCAACCATGGGTATTGATTTCGAAGAGAAACAACTAGATTGGGCTGAAGTTTTCGGCAACAACAATCCCGTTGTTCTAGAAATCGGTTTTGGTATGGGCGCATCACTGGTTGAAATGGCGAAGAACGCGCCAGAGAAAAACTTTGTTGGCATTGAAGTACACAGCCCTGGTGTGGGGGCATGTTTGATGGCCGCTCGCGATGCTGGCGTCACCAATCTACGTGTTATGTGTCATGACGCGGTGGAAGTGTTTGAACATATGCTGCCAGTCGCAAGCCTAGAAACCGTTCAATTGTTCTTCCCGGACCCATGGCATAAAGCGCGTCACCACAAGCGCCGTATCGTTCAGCCTGAATTCGTTCAAATGCTGCGTGATAAGCTAAAAATTGGCGGTATTTTCCATATGGCAACAGATTGGGAAAACTATGCTGAGCATATGGTTGAAGTGATGGACGTTGCGCCGGGTTACAAGAACACGGCAACAGACGGTTCTTACATTCCTCGCCCAGATGATCGTCCGTTGACGAAATTCGAAGCGCGTGGCCATCGTTTGGGCCACGGTGTATGGGACATGAAATACGCCCGCACAGAATAAGAATAAACGCATACCTTTATTCTCGGCGCGACACGGTAATGTGCACGTCGGAGAATGACTTAAAGCCAACCTCGCGTTGGCTTTTTTGACCACTGGAGATAGTGATGAAACCAAGCCCAGAGCTGTTGAGCGAGATCCTTAAAGAAGTTCGCCCATTCATTGGACAAGGTCGTGTTGCCAATTATATCCCTGCACTTGAGAGTGTCTCGGCGGATAAATTAGGCATTGCCGTTTGTTATAACGACGGCGAAATCATCACAGCAGGGGATGCGCAAGAAGCATTCTCTATTCAATCTATCTCTAAGGTATTGAGCTTAACGCTCGCCCTGCAAAATTATCAGCCTGCTGAGATTTGGCAGCGCGTGGGCAAAGAGCCATCAGGTCAAGCGTTTAACTCCATGATCCAGCTGGAAATGGAGCAGGGGATCCCACGTAATCCGTTCATTAATGCGGGTGCGCTGGTGGTCTGCGACATGCTACACAGCCGTTTATCTGCCCCGCGTCAGCGTATGCTGGAATTCGTGCGTATGCTGTCTGGCAATCCTCACCTTTGTTATGACAAAAGCGTGGCGAATTCTGAAATGGAACACAGTGATCGCAACGCATCAATTGCGTATTTGATGCGCGCCTTTGGCAATTTCGACAATGATGTGATGCCAGTGCTTTCAAATTATTTTCATTACTGCGCACTCCGCATGAGCTGTGTCGATCTGGCAAAAACGTTTAACTATTTGGCAAATAAGGGACTTCCTTTAGGCGCAGAAAAAACAATTGTCAGCCAGACTCAGAGTAAGCAGGTCAATGCGTTACTCGCAACCTGTGGTTTGTACGATGGTGCAGGGGAGTTTGCCTACCGAGTTGGCATGCCAGGGAAATCTGGCGTCGGAGGCGGGATCGTAGCGATCGTACCGGGAGAAATGTCGATTTGTGTCTGGTCTCCAGAACTCGACCTTTCCGGTAACTCACTAGCAGGTACAGCAGCACTAGAACTGTTGGCCGAACGCATCGGACGTTCAATATTCTAAAGCACCGAAGGGGGTTGCAATGTGGTGACTTATCACGGCATTGAGACAGTCTTTTTGGGAATGCTGCTGGTGCTGAGCACCAGATAAAGGAGAGTGAGCATGGTTAAAATGAACGTATCGAATCTCGTGAAATCTATTGCCGTTCTATTGGCGACCTTGCCAATGTTTGTGAACGCAGAAACCTGTCGTCCTCAGCTGCACAGCGACATTGCGATTGATGCCGATAGCTTGGTGATCGAACGCAATAACAACACATTCCGTATCGAGCCGAATGGCAGTCTATTTTTTGATGTGCACAAAGTGGCGCTGTCTGATGAGCAGCGCGCGTCGTTGTCGGCATACAACAAAACCATTCGTAATGATTTGCCTTATATCAGCCGTTCATTGTCTAACGAGTTGCAAACGTCTTGGCGCGCATTGGATGGTGTGATTGCAAATGAGTTGGGTGAGAAAAGCTCACTGCGCGGCGAATTGGGTCAGTTCCACCAACATCTACAAAACCGTGTTGTGACCTCTTTCTATGGTTCAGATCGCAGCCCGATGTTGAATCACGAAGCCTTTACGATGGCGGTGAAGGAACTTGAAGCCAGCGTGCCTCAGTTAATTGCCACTGTCTCTAGTCGAGGTTTGAATGACATTGCAACGCTCAGTGCTGACAAGCCAAACAAGCTGTCTTACATTTCCAGCAAAATGGCGTCACTGCAGAACAAGCTGACGGATGAAGTGAAAACGCAGCGCCATCGCACGCAAGCAGCCCGTCAGGATGTGTGTGCCCGTTTGTCTGATTGGCAAGTACAGGAAGAAAACATTCAGCAGTTGATTCCCGCGCTTTCCGGCTGGAAAACCGTCACCATGCTGTAGATGTACCTCGCTGACAAACACAAAAAAACGCGGAGTATTCCGCGTTTTTTAATGCATAATGTTTACGGTGCCCTATGCTTTTCTCGCAATCTCGCAATCTCGCAATCTCGCAATCTCGCAATCTCGCAATCTCGCAATCTCGCTTACGGCGTATTCGGTCTGTACGTAAACTCGTAATCCACGTTATCCCATGCATCATCGACGTGACGAAGGTATTGGCGCAGTTCGCTGGCTTTTACGTGTCGTGCTTTCGCGCGGTAGTAATAATCCGCTTCGACATAGGTTTTATCGAGCAATGTATCCCCTGGTCCAGAGACGGCTTTCAGTGATGACTTGAACTCAAAAAACGGGCTATCGATGGAATGCTTCGAAGGCGTGATGTTCCACGTTTCCGGCAAGCTGATCTGAATCTTTTGATGCACAGCGCCTTCTGTTCCATAACGGAACGGTGTTTTACGGCGGATCAGGTCAGGTTTCACTAAGTAGTCATCGACGATGTCACCGGAAATCACGAAGACATACGTATCGTCGTCTTTCGACCATAAGCCATCCACGGCGTAGGCTTCGTGCAAGGTTAGCTCATTTTGGTTTGGATCATCGGTGATCGTCAGCGGCCTAAGAAGATCGAGCGCTTCAAAGTAACTGGCGTAATAGTTTGCGTATTCTTCACCAAGCTCACGCAGGGGTTTTGATTCCAAATAGCGACGCCATTGCTCTGCTTCAATGCCGCGATAAGTGGTTTTGACCGTCAGGTAGCTTTTCTTGTCAGCGTGGTTGACCACGTACTTTTGCTCAACATCCTGAATCACGTCTTGGTCTGGGGTGTGCATGGCTTTGAGGCTGCGCTCTCCGGGTTTGAGCACTAAAGCGTAACCCAACTGTGATTGCGCCATGGTCGTAAGTTTGCTGCCTTGGTGAGTGCGAGTAGCATCAATCCACATTGGCTCTCCGCCAAAGTCGATGTGCACAATCACGTGATTAAAGCTGTAAGGCGCTGCAGGTTGTTCGTTCAATTGGTCGCGCCAGTAGGTATCCACCAATGCGGGGTACGCATCAATGCCAAGTGCATTGAGCATAGACACCAGCAGTAAGGCTTTGTCCTTACAATCACCATACCCTTGCGCCACGATTTGAGCGGGCGGGCGAGGCTTGTGCGAACCAATGCCGTTCTCTTCCCCTAGGTAACGAATGTTGTTTTGCACAAAATGAATCGCAGCGACAACCTGCCTTTTAATGTCAGCAGGGTAGGTGTCTCGAATGTCGCTAACGAGTGCTTGTACTTCGTCGTCATCAGGGGTGGCTTGGTACAAAGGCAGTGCCCAGTTCACCACATCTTGCCAATCTTTGTAGCTGGAAATGTGCAGGTAAGGGTAGGGGTTATACCAACGGGGTTGTTCTGATTCGTCAAAATCATACAGGCCGTTTTCTTCGCGATAACGGTACACCGTGGTGTTGGATTGCTGAGAGGTTGTCAGCGTTCCTTTTCCTTTGCTCTCCAGATTCGTCACTGTAATTGGGCTGTTTTTTGGCACGATGATACGCGTGTTGGTCAGTGCAACACTGGTCGCCCAACCTGATTTGATGTACCACTCTCGGTGATCGCCAAACACTGGGTTATAGCCGGTAAGCGTGTAGCTGTAATCAATAATGTCGCCGATTTGGACGTCATCAAGCACGATATGCAAGGTTTCTTCGCCGTTATAGAGCAAGGCGTCGAGGTCGACTTCACGCTTAAACTGCGAGGTTTTTGCGCTTTTCTTTCGGTCGATAACCTTGCCGTCCCTGACAATGTTGAGACGGTGAACCAAGACATGCTGATAAGCAGGATCGAAATCGATAGAAATTTGAGAGGCTGACTCTACCCCTTTGATGGACACCACTTTGCTGGTGTAGCGCTTGTACATCACAGGCTCTGTCACTGAGAGGTTCAGTTGCTTATCAACCAACAAATATTGCTGATCGTAGTGGTGGCCTTTTTCGTCGAACGTGGGAATGGCAGAAACTGGAGAAACCCAATCCGGCATGGGGCCGAACATGTTGCCATTGTTTGGGGATGCAGGCTTTGAGGCATGCGGTGATGCATGATTGGATAGTGTGCTGCCTGATGTTGCGGCAAGCGCAATATCGGTGAGTGGCAGCCATGCGATTACACTCAGGGCAAACAGATACTTCTTCATCTACAACGCTGTCCTTTGCTTTGCCGTTTGGCGAAGATCAACACGAAGGGAAGGTGTCTTCCCTTCGTATAAAGACAGCGTTATTCGCTGCCTTTACTCGTCGATGAAGCCGGAAAGCAAGTCGTTCAAGAACAGGCGACCTTTTTGTGTCACTTGCCAGTGTGTGTCAGTTTCGCTGAGAAGCCCTTGCTCGATAGCGTTATCGATAGGTGCTTTGATCACATCCAGCGGCAATCCCGTGCGTGCAGGAAAGTCCTCTTTCGGACAAGCCTCTACCAAGCGGAATCGGTTCATGAAGAATTCAAACGGCAATTCATCAGACTCCACTATATGCAATTCGCTGAGGTATTCTTTCTCAAGATCGAGATAACCGCGCGGGTGTTTCACTTTTACTGTGCGCTGTACGGCACCATTTTCGGCGGTGATTTTGCCGTGCGCGCCACAGCCAATGCCGAGATAGTCGCCAAAACGCCAGTAATTCAGGTTGTGTTGGCACTGATAACCCGGCTTGCTGTATCCCGATGTTTCGTATTGCACGTAGCCTGCTTCACTCAATAGCACATGGCCTTTTTCGAAAATGTCCCACAGGTCATCGTCATCCGGCAGCGTAGGTGGTTTGGAGTAATACTGCGTATTGGGTTCAATGGTGAGCTGATACCAAGACAAATGCGGTGGGTTCAGTGCAATGGCTTGTTTGAGATCGTCGAGTGCCCCTTCAAGGGTTTGATCGGGCAGGCCGTGCATCAAATCTAAATTGAAACTGTTCAATCCGGCTTCATGGGCTAACGTTGCTGCACGTTTCGCTTCTTCTGACCCGTGAATGCGGCCAAGACGCGCAAGTTTGCTGTCATCAAAGCTTTGAACACCGATGGAAATGCGGTTTACGCCCACTTGTTGATACGCAATAAACTTGTCCGCTTCTACCGTGCCTGGATTCGCTTCCATGGTAATTTCAATGCCGTCTTTAAACGGAATTTGCGTATCAATGCCAATCAGCAGCCGAGCGATTTCTTCGGGTGACATCAGGCTTGGCGTGCCGCCACCGATGAAGATGGAATGCAGCTTTCGACCACTCATGCCTTGGAAGCGAGCTAAGTCGCGTTGAAGATCATCCAACAAGGCGTCGATGTAATCTCGCTCTGGTACTTCGCCTTTCAAGGTGTGCGAGTTGAAATCGCAGTACGGGCATTTCTGCACACACCAAGGAATGTGGACGTAAAGGCTTAGCGGAATGTGTGCGGCCACGTTGTGGTCTGTCATTTTCAGTTTACTTCGCTTGTTCGGACGGCATGCGTTCACTGAGCGCAGCGAACAGTTTCTTCAATGCTTGTCCACGATGAGACATTTGCTTTTTCACTGCAGGTTCAATGTTTGCCAGTGTGCAGTTGTGGTTTTCTACCCAGAACACAGGGTCATAACCAAAGCCATTCTTTCCTGATTCTTCACGCGCAATGTGGCCTTCAAACACGCCATGGCAGACCACGGGTGTTGGGTCGTTCGCGTGGCGCATGTATACCAATACACAGTGGAATCGCGCGCTGCGTTGATCGTCAGGGGCATTGGCCATGCTTTCTAACAGTTTGTCGATGTTGGCTTGATCGCCTTTGCCTTCACCCGCATAACGCGCGCTGTAAACGCCAGGTGCGCCTTGCAGGTAATCCACTTCTAAGCCGGAATCATCGGCAATGGCGGGAAGCCCTGTTTCTTTGGCTGCGTGGCGTGCTTTGATGATGGCATTTTCGATGAAGGTGGTTCCAGTTTCATCAGCGTCACTGATGCCGAACTCACTTTGTGCAAGCACATCGAAGCCGAAATCTTGCAGAAGGTCGGCCATTTCTTTGACCTTTCCAGCATTGCCTGTCGCGAGAACCACTTTGCTCATCATTGTACTCCTGAAGGTGTTGCGCGTGCTGATACCCGCTGAGGGAGCACTGAAGCAAACGCAAATTGTCGTCTGGTCGCCACCGATAAAAAATGGCGCTTCATGTGAGCGCCATCATACCTGAATGTGATGTGGTGTCATCTACCACGCTATTCGGTATAGAACTGCTGCTGGAAGGTGAGTTTGCCTGCGCGATTGCCCTGTGCGTGAACCTCGATGTCGAAGATAAGGTTCTCTTCGTTAGCGAAACGCACCTCTGCTAAGTAATAGATGGCTTTGCCTTCTTTCACTTCACGAAAGGTGAGTTGTTTTCTTGTGCCGAGCAAGTTGCGTGCCGTGCCTTCAAGGGTCGCGGTTAAAGCGGGTTTGCCGGCTTGGGCTTTGTCGAGTATCGCAATGTTAATCAGTGCATTATGGCTGCCGCGTTGGATGCCATACGTCTTTGCGACGTTCGCCGGGATGAAGGTGGCGTTCAGCGCGGAATAATGCACTTCCAACGAGCCGATGTTTTTGAATTGTTCAGCGGTCACTGACGGCGAAAGGAGCAACAGCAGCACACTAAAGAAGGCGTATTGAATGCGTCGAGTGAGAAACAAGAAACGGGTCATCGTGCTTTCCTTATCACGGTGTTTCGTTAAAAGAGAGCCAGCGTGTTGCGCTGACTCTTTCAAATAGAAAGTGATACAAAGATATTACTGCTTGAAGGCGGAGATCAGATCACTGAGGGCGTCGGGGTAAATGGCTGGGTCATGAATCCGGACTTGTTTGTGACGTCCAAGCTCCCCTTTTTCAATGTCAATTTGGCCTTTAGCGACTTTAAATTGTTTTGAAAGAAATTTGGTGAGATGGGCGTTCGCTTTCCCGTCGACGGGTGGGGCGGTAATGGCGAGTTTTATTTCCTCGCCATGTTGTCCCATCCACTGATCTCTGCTGGCTTTCGGTTGAATGTACAAACGCAATATTAGGTCGTCATTCTCTTGCCAAGCAGGGCGAGTGGTGCGTGTCATGAATTACAGCACGAACCACAAGTTGCCGAAGTAAGGGCTCAGCAAATCACCGATCAGGAAGTTAAGAAATTGCAGCACAATAAACAGCACCAGCACACTTAAATCCAAACCACCCAGAGAAGGCAGTACCTTACGGATGGGTGCAACCAACGGTTCGGTCAGTTGGATCATCACAAATTCGATGGGGTTGCGGCCTTGGCTAACCCAGCTCAGAATGGCGCGAAGGATCAATACCCAAAACAGCAAACCACCCGCCGCTTTAACCAATGCAAGCAGGCCAATCAGCAAGTAGCTTGCGTCAAACGGTGGAAGGCCACCTGATGCCACCATTTGCAGCACGAAGAACTTCGCGACACAAAGGACAAAGGCGAACAAGACGGTGGCTAAGTCAAAGCTACCAATCGATGGAATAATACGACGAAGTGGTGCAACCACAGGTTGTGTGGCTTTAACGACAAACTGGCTAAATGGGTTGTAGAAATCAGCGCGTGACCATTGCAGCCAAACTCGCAACAACACCACCATGATATAAAGATCGAACAGTGTTGATACGAGGAAATTCATTGTGTTCATAAAGTTGCCCTAAAATAGCGATTCCATTTCTTCCGCTCTACGTACCGCAGCTTGCATGGCTTCGGCTACCGTTTCTGGAAGTTGGTTGTTATTAAAAACGCTCAACGCTTGAGCGGTTGTGCCGCCTTTCGACGTCACTTGTTCACGCAAGGTTGCCAGTTCAATGTCTGGGTTTGCAACCACCATTTTAGCGGCCCCAAGTGCAGATTGTTGAACCAGCGCTCTCGCGGTTTGTTTATCGAAACCTTGGCGCTCAGCTTCCGCTTGCATGGCTTCCATAAACAAGAAGAAATACGCAGGTGCACTGCCCGCTGCGGCAATGATGCCATTGATACCTGATTCTTCAGATACCCAGCAAACTTTACCCACAGCTTCAAGCAGTTGACCGGCAAAGGCACGATCATTTTCAGATACAGAGTCTGGCGCATAAAGCCCACTCATACCTTCGCCAACCAAAGAAGGTGTGTTTGGCATCACACGAACGAGGTTTAATTCGGTGCCCGCCATGTCTGAAAGGCGTGTAACAGAGATACCCGCAGCGATAGAAATCACCAATTTGCCCTGCCAATCGATGCTTTTCATGCTTTCCAATAGCTCTGCCATGGCCTGAGGTTTTACACCCAGTACGACGACATCGGCGTTTGCCGCGCTTTCAATGGCATTCTCGTTCGCATTGATACCGAATGATTCACGGAACGCTGCGCTTTTCTCTGGCGTACGATTCACTGCCGTGATGGCCGATGCCGGATAACCTGATTGCACGAGGCCCGCAATGATAGAGCGCGCCATGTTGCCTGCACCAATAAAGGCGACTGTACGTTGTTCCATCCATCTACTTCCTGTTGAATTGGCGGCAATCTGTCGCCAATGAAATGCTGACGTTGACTGTCTTTCTGGTGTGTCTTACTGGCGGTTCGTGTAATCGCGCGCGCCGAAAATCGCGGTACCAATGCGCACCATGGTGCTGCCGGATGCAATCGCAGCATCCATGTCACCGCTCATCCCCATGGACAGCGTATCAAAACGTGGGCGTGACGCCTTCATTTCCTCAAATAATTGAGAAAGTGGTGCGAAAGCCGCAAGTTGGCTGTCGTGATCATCTTCGGGTTGGGGGATGCACATCAGGCCTCGAAGTTCGAGGTTCGGCAGTTGGTCGATTTCGTCTGCGAGCGCTTTGACATCCTCAAACTGCGTGCCTGACTTTGAGGATTCACCGCTGGTGTTGATTTGAATTAACACTTGTAGCGGCGGCATATCATTGGGGCGTTGTTCACTCAAACGACGCGCGACTTTGCTGCGGTCAACGGAATGGACCCAATCGAAATGCTCGGCAACAGGGCGGGTTTTATTGGATTGAATGGGACCAATAAAATGCCATTCTAAAGGCGTGCTTTGTTCGCGAAAATGAAGGATCTTCTCAACACCTTCTTGCACGTAGTTTTCACCGAACTGGCGATGCCCTGCGCCCACGGCATCAGCGATCGCGTCGATAGGCTTGGTCTTGCTGACAGCCAACAATTGCACGCCAGAGGCGTCTCTCCCGCATTTTTGTGCGGCACTGTCTATTTGTCTGGTGACCTGTTCTAGGTTTTGTTTGATACTACACATGATTGATTCTGCGAGGAAACGTATTAATGGATATTACTGAATTATTAGACTTCAGTGTAAAGCATAATGCTTCAGATCTACATCTTTCTGCTGGGGTTCCGCCGATGGTCCGAGTAGATGGTGATGTTCGCAAGCTGAGCTTGCCTCCGCTGGATCACAATGATGTGAATCGATTGATATTCGACATCATGAATGATGCGCAACAGCGCGAGTTTGAGCAAAACCTAGAAGTCGACTTTTCGTTTAACTTGGCGTCTGTTGGGCGCTTTCGTGTCAATGCCTTCCATCAGGCTCGTGGCTGTGCGGCAGTTTTCCGTAGCATTCCTACTGTTATTCCCTCTTTGGAAACGCTAGGCGCACCAAAAATTTTCGATCAATTTACTCAGTATCGTAAAGGCTTGGTGTTGGTAACCGGACCAACAGGGTCAGGGAAATCGACCACCTTGGCGGCACTGATCGACAAAATTAACAATGAACAACATCGCCATGTGTTGACGATTGAAGACCCGATTGAATTCGTTCACGAGCAAAAGCTGTGTTTGATTAACCAGCGTGAAGTGCACAGAGACACACACTCTTTCAATAATGCACTGCGTTCGGCATTGCGTGAAGACCCTGATGTGATTTTGGTGGGCGAGTTGCGCGACCAAGAGACCATTAGCTTGGCGCTGACGGCGGCTGAAACAGGGCACTTGGTGTTCGGCACACTGCATACCTCAAGCGCGGCCAAAACCATCGACCGAATTATTGATGTTTTCCCGGGTGCGGATAAGCCGATGGTGCGCTCTATGTTGTCGGAATCATTGCGTGCGGTGATTTCTCAGAATTTGGTGAAACAAGTCACCGGTGGGCGCGTCGCTGCGCACGAAGTCATGATTGCAACGCCCGCGATTCGAAACCTGATCCGTGAAGACAAAGTTGCGCAGATGTTCTCGATGATCCAAACCGGCGCAGCGTTAGGCATGCAAACCATGGAACAATCGCTACGTCATTTGATGATGCAGGGCATCATTGATGGTCAGGAAGCGAACCGAATTATGGATTCCTCTGGGATGGGCATGTCCTGATGAGTGGCCAAATCAAATTAAACCAATTGCTTGAAGACATGTTGAGTCAGCAAGCATCGGATTGTTATATCACGGTGGATGCGCCATGCATGCTGCGTGTTGATGGTGCGCTAACTCCGACCGGAGACAAACTGACTATCTCGGATCTGGAAAGCTTGGTTGAACAAGCGATGGATAACGAGAAATGTGAAACGTTTTACCGTGAACGTGAAGCGAATTTTGCGTTGGTGACGGAAAATGGCCGTTTTCGTGTGAGTGCGTTTTGGCAACGTGATTTGCCGGGCATGGTGATTCGACGCATTGAAACGGACATTCCTGATATTCGAAACCTCGGCTTGCCGTCAGTGATGCAGGATCTGTCTATTGCTAAGCGGGGTTTGATCTTGATTGTGGGTGGCACTGGCTCCGGCAAATCGACGTCGATGGCAGCCATGGTGGGGTATCGAAACCGTCACCGCAGCGGGCACATTCTGACGGTTGAAGATCCGATTGAGTTTATTCACCCACACGATCAATGCATTGTGACGCAGCGTGAAATCGGCATTGATACCGAAAGCTATGAAGTGGCACTGAAAAACTCGCTGCGACAGGCGCCAGACATGATCATGATCGGTGAGATCCGTTCACGTGAAACCATGGAATACGCCATGCAGTTTGCGGAAACAGGGCACTTATGTATTGCCACGTTGCACGCGAACAATGCCAACCAAGCCCTAGAGCGAGTGCTGCATTTGGTGCCAAAAGAGCGCCGTGAGCAATTCCTGTTTGACCTGTCTTTGAACCTTCGCGGTGTGCTGGCTCAGCAGTTGGTTCCGGATGTCAGTGGTATTGGTCGTCACGGTGCTTATGAGCTTCTTCTCAACACCTCGCATGTGTCTGATTTGGTTCGTCGAGGTGAGTTGCACGAACTGAAAGAGTGTATTCGTAGGGGAAACAACGCGGGAATGTGTACGTTTGATCAATCGTTGTTTGAACTGTTTCGCGCGAACAAGATCTCGGAACAAGAAGCGCTGCACCATGCTGATTCTCGCAATGAATTGAAACTGATGATCAAGATGTCTGAACAATCGCCAGACGGCAGTCCGACGTTGGCTAACGTCAGTATTGAGTGATTTTTTAGAAAAAGCCCTTCTAGAAAAATGTTCTTTTAGAAAGGACATGGCCGCGCAAAAATAACGTCAAAATAAGAAAATCCCGCCATGTTTGATGGCGGGATTTTTTTGTTCAGTGCGTGATGCGGCTTATTCGCCGTATTGGCTTTCGAACCAGCTTTCGACAATGATGACGGCGGATTGGCAATCAATATCGCCCTTACCGAGTGCCTTATAACCACCATGCTCAAACAATGAAGAGCGCGCTTCTGTGGTGGTGAGACGTTCATCATGCAATTCAACGTCTACGCCGAAACGGCCTTTCAAGCGGTTCGCAAATTTACGGGCGCGTGGTGTGATGGTTTCAAGCTCACCCCCACGTAAGTCCAAGGGTAGACCGACAACCACTAAGTCGGGCTGCCACTCTTTCAGTAGGGCTTCAATCGCTTCCCAGCTTGGAATGCCGTCTTTGGCTTTTAGCGCTTTTAATGGGCGCGCAGTGCCTGTGATGATCTGGCCTACGGCAACCCCAATACTCTTGGTGCCATAGTCAAAGCCCATCACGCTTTGGATGTTACTCATGGTGTTGTTCTCATGCGTGTCCGATGTCCGAGGACAGGTTTAAACCACTAATGCCTAATTGGTTTAGGGCTTTTTCCCAGCGCTCATTGATCGGTGTGTCGAAGATGACTTTGGGATCGGCTTCTATCGTCAGCCAACTGTTTTCTGTGAGTTCTTGCTCTAGCTGGCCAGCATCCCAACCAGAATAACCCAATGCCACAATGAATTGGTCGGGCTCATCATGGGTGCCGAGAATGCTCAGAATGTCTTTGGACGTTGTGACGGTTAATTGATCAGACAAGCTGATGCTAGAACCGAAGACTTGGTTTGGCTTGTGCAGAACAAATCCTCTGTCTTCAGAGACTGGGCCTCCAAACAACACGGGCTGATCGAGACTGACCTCGTGGGTAAGATCCAAATCGCGCTCAACCTCTATTTGTTCCAACATGTTGGCGACAGAAATATTGATCGCTTGGTTGATAACAAGCCCCATAGCACCGTCGTCATTGTGCTCACACAAGTAGATGACGCTTTGTTTGAAGCGTTCATCTGCCATGCTAGGCATTGCAACAAGGAAATGGTTTTTGAGATTCATGGTGCCCTTCCAGTACGTGCGATTTCGCGTTATTTCTTTGCAAGACTGCTAGCTGCGATGATGTTGTGTTTTTCTGACGATGTTGTGTTTTTCTGACGTAGGTGAAGTCTGTTGGAGTAAGCCGTTTTACGCTCCCCCGCTTATGTTCAGTATGAGCAGTAAGACGGAGAAAGTCATACCCGAGCAGCCGAAACTGCTCGGTGTGCGAAGCTTTATTTTTGCAGACGTGCTTCAATAGCATCCATCAATTTACCGCTGATGTTGATATCAAAGGCGGCTTCAATTTCACGGATACACGTTGGGCTCGTGACATTAATTTCTGTCAGTTTGTCACCAATAATATCCAAACCGACAAAGATCAGGCCTTTCTCTTTCAGCGTTGGTGCAACGGCACGGGCGATGGCCCAGTCAGTCTCACTCAATGGACGCGCTTCACCGCGACCGCCAGCTGCAAGGTTTCCGCGTGTTTCACCTTTGGCGGGAATACGCGCCAAGCAGTATGGCATTGGCTCACCGTCAACCACCAGAATGCGCTTGTCGCCATTGCTGATATCTGGAACGAAGGTCTGCGCCATGCAGTAGTTAGTGCCAAGGCTGGTCAGGGTTTCGATGATCACCGACAGGTTAGGATCGCCTTTCTTCACTCGGAAGATAGAAGAACCACCCATGCCATCGAGTGGCTTCAAAATCACGTCGCCGTGTTTTTCATGGAACGCTTTGATTTGGTCATCACGACGTGTCACCAAGGTGATTGGCGTGTGCTCTGGGAACCAAGCCGTGAACAGCTTTTCGTTACAATCGCGCAGACTTTGCGGTTTGTTAACGATCAAACAGCCTTCCACTTCGGCGCGCTCCAGAATGTAGGTCGCGTAGATGTATTCGGTGTCGAACGGTGGATCTTTACGCATCAAAACGGCATCAAGATCGGCCAATGCGATCTCTTGTTCGCTTTTTACGTCAAACCACTTCTCAGGGTTTTGTTCTACGCTGATGATCTTGGTGCGAGCAAGGGCTTTGCCTTGCTCCAGCGACAAATCATTCATCTGCATGTAATGAATTTCCCAGCCACGCGCTTGTGCTTCTAGCATCATGGCAAAAGAAGAATCTTTCTTGATGTTGATGGACTCAATCGGGTCCATCACGATACCCAGTTTGATCATTCTGTCTTCCTTATCTGGCAAGTTCGTCGTCGTTAAGCTTGGTGTGGTTAACCAAGGTCACCAAAGCGAACTTGCAATGCCGTAATTGCGGTCAATGCTGCGGTTTCAGTGCGCAGCACACGCGGTCCCAAAAGTGTTTCTTCAAACCCGTGTTCGCGGGTCTTTTCAATTTCTTCTGCTGACAATCCACCTTCAGGGCCAATCAATAGGCGCACGCGATTGACAGGTTGCGGCAGGGTATTGATGGAATATTTGGCACGAGGGTGAAGGTTGAGTTTCAACCCATCAAACGCTTCCTGACTCCAAGCTTCCAGCGCCATCACTGGGCGGATTTCTGGGACGATGTTTCGGCCAGATTGTTCGCAGGCAGCAATCGCAATTTTTTGCCATTGCTGTAATTTTTTGTCGAAGCGTTCAGCGTTAAGTTTGACACCACATCGCTCAGAGATCAGTGGTGTGATGACATTCACGCCAAGTTCAACGGACTTTTGAATGGTGAACTCCATTTTGTCGCCGCGACTGATAACTTGACCAAGGTGCAAGTCTAGCGGCGATTCAATGCTGCGCTCGACACGCTCTGTGATATCGACATTGACGTTTTTTTTCGACACGTCACAAATCACAGCAGGAAACTCAGCGCCACTGCCATCAAAGAGCAGGACGTCTTGTCCAACTTGCATACGCAATACACGGCCAACATGATTCGCCGCATCATCATCGAGTGCGACACGGCCGCTGTTAGGCAGCAATTCAGGATGGAAAATTCTTGGGATACGCATGGTGGTTTTGGTCTTGGAAATAATGAGCAGCAGTTTAGCATGCTACTGCTCATTGACTGTAGTTTTGGTGTGGTTTCAGTTTTTCAATGCTGTCTTTATAGACCTGCTTTTTCACATGCCGCTTTCACGAAAGGATTTTGATTTCCTTGCGTAGCTGCAATACGACGGTCACGCTCACATTCCCACTCCGTCACCGGGTAGGTTTTGTCCCACGCGTTCATGAGTTTTTTCTGCGCTGACGCTAAACGAAAATCGTATTGGCCATTCATATATTGATAGATACGCGCAACGGCACCGCGGCTTTGTGCGGGTGGCTCTGCAACACGTTGTTTGAAGTCGACCTTCATTTTGCACTGGCCGTAGAACGCACCTTTGTCACCGTTCCACTGGGAAAAACGGAAGTTTGAGCGGTCTCCGTTTACTTCACCAATGGCGGGCACCAAGTTGTGCAGGTCTGCTTCCATAAGGCGGAAAGTCAGATCGGTTTTACCACAGTTTTTGCGTCCGCCATCTTGCCAACATTGGCGCTGGTGGCCGAACTGCCATGCAGGAACGACATGTTCCCACTCAATGCGGCTCGCGCGTTTCATTTGTTTACGCACTTGGTAGCCACAGGTATCGAGTTCAGGCACGCCTTTCTTACCTTGCCATTGGATATCACAGCCACAGTAAAAAGAGGTTGGGTGATCGAGATAGATTTTTTGCGCCAGGCGCTTGGCTTTCGAGAAGGATTGAGGGTGTTCAGGCGCTGACATTGCCAGTGGCGATATCAACAACGCGGAAAGCAGTAGGAGATATGTCTTCATCTTTAAACAAAGTCTTATTGGAATTAAGTACTTTGATTATTGCAGATAGTTGCGAGTTAAATCCCACTAAAATAGTGTTAATTGAACAACTTGTTATTAAGAGCGGCGTTGCATGTAACGCACTTGCGTTAGGGTGATGAAGGTTTCCATACCAGCGGTTGTTTGCAGCGACGGCACACGTACTGCACTTGTTGACGTTGTACTTTATTGTGACGACGCACGGATAACGGGATCACGTCGCACTCGCAGTGATAGGGGAAGGTTTTGCCTTCTACAGATTTGATGTCAAAGCTATGTGTGGTTTTTGGTTGAACATCAAAGACCTGAGACATCACCGATTGCCACTCTTTACCGTGGGAACGAACGCGTCCGAAACGGGCAAAGACAATCAAGTGACTCACTTCATGAGGGACGACTTCCTCTATAAAGGCGTCAGGGTTTTCTGCCAGCAATACGGGATTAAAGCGCAGTTGCCAGCGTTGAAGCAGCGCCATTCCAGCGGTTTTACCCCGAATATCAAAGCGGATCGCGGGTGCTGAAAACTCTGTATTGAGGGTCAGATTTGCATGAGAAATGCATTCGCTTACGCGTCGAGTTATGCGGTAGTGAAGTTCGTTCATCGCCTTGGCTGATTGGATGGTCACAGCGGGTAGGGTAAAGAGAGGCATGAAAAAAGGGAAGCCGAAGCTTCCCTTTTCTTGTTCTGTTGTGCTGCGTTGTCGCGATTATTTGATGTTTGCGAAATCGCGCAGTGCTGCCACTTTGTCGGTTTTTTCCCAAGGGAATTCTTCACGACCGAAGTGACCATATGCTGCCGTCTTCTTGTAGATAGGTTGCAACAGATCAAGCATCTCTTGTAGGCCGTAAGGGCGCAGGTCAAAGTGCTGACGGACCGCTTCGATGATGATCTCTTGAGAGACTTTTTCAGTGCCGAAGGTTTCAACCATGATAGACGTCGGATCTGCTACACCAATCGCGTAAGACAATTGAATTTCACAGCGATCTGCCAGGCCAGCAGCAACGATGTTCTTCGCTACATAACGTGCTGCATATGCTGCTGAACGGTCAACTTTTGATGGATCTTTACCAGAGAAAGCACCACCGCCGTGACGCGCTGCGCCGCCGTAGGTATCAACGATGATCTTACGACCTGTCAAACCACAGTCACCCATTGGGCCACCGATAACGAAACGGCCTGTCGGGTTGATGAAGAATTTAGTTTCTTTGTTCAACCATTCTGTTGGCAGTACTGGTTTGATGATTTCTTCCATTACCGCTTCACGTAGGTGCTCAGTGGTCACTGAATCACAGTGTTGGGTAGAAAGAACAACCGCGTCGATACCAACAATTTTGCCCTGGTCGTATTGGAACGTAACTTGTGATTTCGCATCTGGGCGAAGGAAATCTAGCTTACCGCTCTTACGCACTTCTGCTTGTTTCTTAACAAGAAGGTGAGAGTAAGTAATCGGTGCTGGCATTAACACGTCAGTTTCGTTACATGCGTAACCGAACATGATGCCTTGGTCGCCTGCGCCCTGTTCTTTCGGGTCTGCGCGGTCAACACCTTGGTTGATGTCAGGCGATTGCTTACCAATGGTGTTCAATACGGCACAAGAATCAGCATCGAAGCCCATGTCTGAGTGAACATAGCCGATTTCACGAACGGTTTGACGCGTCAGCTCTTCGATATCAACCCATGCAGACGTGGTGATTTCACCACCCACCATGACCATGCCGGTTTTTACGTAAGTTTCACAAGCAACGCGGGCTTTTGGGTCCTGTTCCAAAATCGCATCAAGTACAGCATCAGAAATCTGGTCAGCAATTTTGTCTGGGTGACCTTCCGAAACCGATTCTGAAGTAAACAGGTGTTTGGCCATGTCGCGTTCCTTAAAAAATATGAAGATAGGTTTATACACGTTTAAATGGTTAGATGTTTTACCATCTGGACGTCTATTCTACGCTGGAGCGATAAGAAATCAACCATGCAATTTGTCGGTGTTATGAATTAACACGCTAAGAATATGTATTTGGCATATCGCCATGCGTTTATTGCTGTTTGGGGGAAACGTTTGCGTGCAGAAGCAAAAGGTTACGTAAAAAAGCCAATTCTTCGCGCAAAAATCAGCAGAATGCCATGAAATCAGCGATGTAAAACGTTTGCAGTGCAGGGGGAGTCTTGCGACAATACCCGCCCGCCGAATTCTGCTTTCTCGCCAACTTTTAAAAGTATTGCGCTGGATGGCAACTAATACAAAACGTCTATTGATGATCTCAGGAGCAGACATGTCTTCTCGCAAGGTTTTAGCTAACGCGATCCGCGCTCTTAGTATGGACGGTGTCCAACAAGCCAACTCTGGTCACCCAGGAGCCCCTATGGGTATGGCAGACATCGCCGAAGTATTGTGGCGCGACCACATGAACCACAACCCGCAAAACCCTGAGTGGGCTGACCGCGATCGTTTCGTGCTGTCGAACGGTCACGGTTCAATGCTGATCTACTCTCTGCTTCACCTCACCGGTTACGATCTGTCGATTGACGATCTGAAAAATTTCCGTCAACTGCATTCAAAAACCCCAGGTCACCCTGAGTACGGATATGCACCAGGCATCGAGACCACCACGGGTCCTCTAGGCCAAGGCATCACCAATGCGGTCGGCATGGCAATGGCAGAGAAATCTCTGGCGGCGCAATTTAACCGTGAAGGCCACGACATCGTTGACCACAACACCTATGTGTTCTTGGGCGATGGCTGTTTGATGGAAGGTATCTCTCACGAAGCCTGTTCACTGGCGGGTACGCTAGGTTTGG
>NZ_FOWR01000086.1 GCF_900115495.1 Enterovibrio norvegicus DSM 15893
CATCAATGAGCAGCAATATCAGTGGGCTATGCTCGAATATCAGAGGCTGACACATTCGTCAGGGTTGGGCGAATTATGAGGGGATCCTTCAGCGCCGCGTTAAGCGGACTAAAATTGTGGGTTATAATGTGTAGCGAAGCGAAACCTAACCCACTGTTTTAGTTCCGTTTAAACGCCTTGTTAGCTCTCTGTTAAGCCTGTTGGCATAATGCTCATACCATAACTTATTAGTACGATAGATAATATGACTAAAACTATACTATAAGAATGCTTATGAGCAGGCGGATTACCATAACTATTAAGACCTTCAGAACCTTTCCAGAAAAGAAGACCGATGCCATAAAAGAAATTAATAAAAGGTATAAATGCTAAAAATGCTAAAAATGCCCATTGCCAACGACCACCAATATCCATTGTTCTCTGAAAAATTAAGACTAAATGATACAAAAAAGCGAGAATGAATATTAGTGGCATGACTACAATGCTAAATAAAGTATCAACTCCAATTTTCAAAGCCAAAGGATAAGTTGTTACTAAAATTGAAAAGTTAACGAGTTGTAAAGCAGAATATCTAAGCCTACTTACTCTTTTCCCTATACCTATGATTCGAGCCATCGAGATTCCCTTAAATTTTGAAAAGGCAATTGAGAGCTAACGTCGCAATAACGGGCGCTTACCAAACCACCCAAAACTGCTTTAATCCTTTGTATTCACAACATTTTGAAAAACTTCCGCATTGACAAAGCGTCCCTGTTTATAGCCTTGTTATGTGTGGTCCTAAAACCATCTACTATTCATTTGGCTTAGAAAATCTCTAGTAATCTGATAACCACTATCCGAGCCCAAAACGGAGTCGATAGAGCATTTGGGACAAATAGCAGTATGGCCGTACTTTAATCCACCGACTTCATCAGCGTACACATCACACCAATCAACGATTTCCTTCGGTGTAAATATTGATAGACAATAGAAACAACCACAGATTTCGGATTTTTCAATTTCCCTACGGTGGTTAGCTGAATGGCCATGAGCTTTTTCTACATTTTCCATATTTACTCCAAACACATAACGTTGTGATAACGGGCACTTGCCCGCACTAAACCTGACCAAACCTATGTATTCACGCTACTTTCTAAGCGCTTCGAGATTGGCGAGGTGTCCCGTTCATGACCTTGTTAGCCGCTGAACATTCATACTATCGCGGCTTTGCCGCTAATACCCAACGAACGCGCCATTTTGTGAATTCAACTGTGGCCTTAAAGGCAAAATCACTCGATAAAACCATGTGCATTCAATTCAACTTAGCAAAGATAGGCACATGATTTTGCATCGAGTTTGGGATTGGTTTGGTGAGCGTTTTCAGAATAAACAGCCTGAGACGAAGAGAGGAAATAGCTAACCAAACCTCGCAAACAAAATACTGAGAAGAATTGACGGATAACGTTAAAATAACGGGCGTTTACCACACCGCTTTAATCCCTTGTATTCACATCACTTTATAACGCTGCCACAGTGAAAAAGCGTCCCGTTGATGAACTCTACTAGGGCTAGTGTACACAACTATTGTTTAACTATTATCAGATCCACTTTTTCGCGGTCTCTAATACACTCTCCGACACCCTGTCCGGATACTTCAATCGTCCTATCAGACGCTGCTGCCATCAAAACCACTGACATCAATGATTTACCTTCGGCCGTTTTGGTTTCGACTCCCCAAGCGGGTGTAGGGCAACCGGGGTTTTGATGAGCACCAGCGGTGAATAGTAATACTCCATCACTAGTAATTAACATATCACCAACCTTACCAGCACTACTTCCAGAAAACGCGGGGAAGGAAAGAATGACTAAAGACCAAATAAACATTATTTTTTTCATAATAAATCTCGAATGATTGAAATATAACGTTGTGATAACGGGCACTTGCCCGCACTAAACCTCACCAAACCAATGTATTCACACCACTTTCTAAGCGCTTCGAGATTGGCAAGGTGTCCTGTTGATGACCTTGTTAGCCGCTGATTCTTAATACTATCGCGGCTTTGCCGCCAACACCCAACGAACGCGCCGTTTTGTGAATTCAACTGCGGCCTTAAAGACAAAATCACTCGATAAAACCATGTGTATTCAATTCAACTTAGCAAAAATAGCCACATGATTTTGTCCACTTCCCCTTTAGCGAGACAATGCATAGCTAGAGGTTTCCAATTTCCTCCGGTATTCGGTCGGAGGGATGTTTCCTAAGCTTTCGTGGGT
>NZ_FOWR01000061.1 GCF_900115495.1 Enterovibrio norvegicus DSM 15893
GTTCCCCTTTGGTATCAGGAAAAGCCAACTCAAGTTGGTCACAAACATTCTGAATCGAGCGATTGCGCAGTAATCCAATCCCTAAAACTAGCCAAACAGCCTGCTCAGCGGGAAAGCGACGTTTACGCAAAGAAGCGCGTCCGGTTTGTTTGACTGCTTCTTCAACCCACTCAAGAGGAATGTGTTTAGAGAATGCGTTGATAGGGTGGTCTTGGCAAAACTCAGCGGTGATGTGTAACTCTTTCAAAAACTCAGACATAAAAAATCGGCCTCAACAATGTTGAGGCCGATTATGAAGCCTGCGTAGGATCGTTCAATGACTTAAAACGATCGGCATTATTCCCAATGGGAAGGCGTTTTTCTTTGATTTCACTTACAGCGCATCAGATTTGATGCAAAGCACGTGGTATTTACCGTGTTCTTTCTCAGCCCCTTCGGTTTCATGTTCGAAACCTGGGAACTCGTCATCCCACGCCTCTAGGGCTTTAAGGTACTGAATTTGCGGGCTGCTTTCGTTACCAAAGTTCTCGCCACCCATTAGCATTGGAATGCCTGGTGGGTAAGGAATCACTGAGTGCGCAGCAACGCGGCCTTCCAGTTTGTCTGAAGGCACCAATTCCACTTCGTTTGCCACAATGTGGTGGTAAGCCGTACGTGGTTTCAGCTCAACCTCCGGTAGGGTTGAATATGCTTCGTTCAGTACTTGTGCTGGGTTATGGCGAACAAGGTATTGGAACATGCGATCGCCCAAATCACGCAGCCCAAGGCCTTTATAGATCTCTGGCGCACTTTCTACCAATTCTGGCAACATGGTTTCCAAAGACACGTTTGCGTCATAGTGACGTTTGAACGACAACAAGGTATTGATCAGCGTATCGCGTTTACCTTTGGTGATACCCATTGAGAACAGGAACATCACTTGGAAGTCCGTCGTACGGGTTGGCACAATACCAAAGCGACCTAAATACGCACTCACCAGTGCCGCTGGCACACCTTTTTCAAGGAATTGCCCTTTGTCATCCAAACCTGGGGTTAGCAGGCTCACTTTGATTGGGTCCAACATGCACCAGTTGTCGTCCATGTGATCGAAGCCATGCCATTTGTCTTCTGGGTGCAATACCCAGTTATCTTGCACTGACATGAGCGATTCAACAGACGCATCTTCGAATTTCACTTTCTCGCCGTTGGTATCGGTCACGACTTCCGCATTCCAAGGCTTGAAGAACCAATCACCATCGGTGGTGTAATCATTGAACAGTTTGCGCACGCTTTGGCGGAAGATCACCGCTTCACGGATCACTTCATTTGTCAGTGATAAGCCGCTCTCCCCTTTCATCATGTTTGCCGCCACGTCATTAGACGCACAGATCGCGTAAAGCGGAGATGTGGAGGTATGCATCATGTACGCTTGGTTGAAGCGGTCGAAGTCGATAGCATCTTCGCCATTACGCACATGAATGTAGGACGCTTGAGACAAGGCATTCAACAACTTGTGGGTTGAATGAGTCGCGAAGACGGTTGGCCCTTTGTGCCCGTCAGCACTGCCGCGCATGGCAAAGTGACCTTTGTATACAGGGTTGAATCGGGCATAACCAAACCACGCTTCATCCATATGAATGCGATGAGAGCTTTCAGAAAGCAATGCTTCAGCGCGCTCTGAGTTGTAGCAAAGACCGTCATACGTGCAATTAGTGACAACGGCATAGCGTGGTGATTTACCCACGTACTCTTTGGTCAGTTTGCCGTCTGCAATTTTTTGTGTGATGGACGCAGCTGACATGCTCGCTTGGCTGATTGGGCCAATAATGCCGTAACAGTTACGGCTTGGTGCCATGTAAACAGGGCGAGCGCCCGTCAGGATAAGACCTTGTTCGATAGATTTGTGGCAATTGCGATCGATAATCGCAATGTCATCGTCTTTCAAACATGCTTGCATGATAGTACGGTTCGAGCCCGATGTGCCCACAATGCCTGAATACGACTGGTGCGCACCGAAGATTTTGGATGCTTCTTCTTCGCTGTCTTTAAACGCGCCAGTGTGGTCTAACAGTGAACCTAACGCCGCGCGTTCAATGCCCATGTCTGAACGGAACAAGTTCTCACCGTAGAATTGGTAGAACTGATTACCTGCGGGTGTTTTGGTAAAGCCAATGCCCCCTTGGTGACCCGGCGCTGACCATGAATATTCGTGAATGTCGTTGTATTGCATCATCGCTTTCATCAGCGGTGGCAATACATTCTCACGGTAGCGCTTCATGGCAGCAACAATTCGACCCGCAACGAAATCTGCAGTGTCTTCCAGCACGGAATAACACTCATCCACACGCTCCATCAGTTTGCGGTTCGCAAGAATGGATGTACGTGCACGCTCCGCCAGCAAGAAAACGGGCACCTCTGACTGACGATTTTTTAGCGTATCGAGCAGTTCAATTTCTTCGCTTGAATGCAGGATTTGCTCTTCTGATTTATCGAGCGTCAATACAAGGCTGTCGATGTGTGTTGCAAGAATAACGGCCTTGGCATCTTCATAAGAATTTGCAGTGACAATTTCAATGGTACGTTCATGCAGTTCTGCAATCAGTGATTGTGTGGTGCGCGCAGCGTAACTGCTTGGATCAATATTTTGCGGCTCTACAACCAGAGTGCGCATTTTGCTGAAGTAGTTGCTCATAATAATTACCTAATCGACAAGGTGCATTTCAGCGTCAACGCTTTGGATGGCTTGTGTATGTAATACAAATAAGTCAGGCAGAGTGGTTAACGTTAATTCTTCGTTAAGCTGATCACGTGACCAGCACAAATAAACACTTTCCTAGTGAAATTAATTTTCATCCATTTACTCTAGGAGAAAAAAATAACAACCAATCCGTGGCGTTTTCTTTAAAAATAGAAATAGTCAGCCCCAATAACTGGAGAGAAAATGAGGCTAACTATTTAATGCTTAATCATTGGTGGATATTGGAAATACAATACTTACTTACGCGTTGACTTCTTTTTCAATGACGTTGGTTTTAACCTCGTCAGTATTAATGTCGCGCGCTGCGATGAAACCGTAGAAGATGTAACCAAATAGCGTCAGGATTGTGCCGCCGAACACGGCTTCCGCACCACAGGCATACACGCCATAGATGCTGTAAATCACACCCAGCGTACCCACAGTTGCACCCAATTTATATTGCGCAGGTGTGACCTTGTTTTTGCGAAGCATTACTTCCAATCCTGTCATGGAAAGGATGTACGGCACCATGTTCACGAACACCGCAAGGTTGAGCAATGCGTTGAATTGACTCACCAAGTTTGGAGAAATCGTCATCAGGGCAAGTAGCAGCTCTGCCGCCAACATAATGAGCATGCCCAAGATTGGCGCACCCGCTTTGTTTGTTTTCGCGAAAATTCTAGGGAACAGGCCTTCTTCAGCGGCAGATTTTGATACCTGCGCATTGGTGAACTGCCAACCCAGTAGTGAACCAATACACGCGATAACCGCTGCAATGGTGACGATATTACCCACGGTTGGGTTAAACATATGGCTGAACACAAGACCGAACGGTGCGGTTGAATTTGCCAACTCTGCGTTAGGGATAATGCCTTGGATCACCGTAGTGGAAAGGATATACACCACCGCAGCAAAACCAGTACCAAACAACACGGCTAGCGGCACGTTGCGTTCTGGGTTTTCAACTGCGTCCGAGTTAGCACCCGCAGATTCAATACCTAAGAAAGCCCATAATGTCAGTGCGATACCTGAAGATACTGAATGCATGGTGGTGTCATGGTGTGGGTTCCATGCAGAAATGAAGGTTTGTGGATCGAACCACCACCAGCCAACCACTGATAGACCGAGTACAGGAAGGATAATGCCCCACACGGTTAATGATGAAATCTGACCGGTGATTTTAGGGCCACCAAAGTTCGCTAGCATGGTCACGATAAGGATGGCGACAACACCAAAGAAGGTGTGCATTGGCGTATCAAGCCATGGCATGAACGGTTTGATATAACCCACCGCTGAAACTGCGATTGCAACACAGCTGATAACAAGGCAAACATAGTAGGTGTAAGACGCAATAAAGAAGGACGATTTTCCGTGCGCTTCTTCGGAATACGCAGACATACCACCAGAACGCTTACAAATCGCACCACATTTTGCAAAGGTATACGCAATACACATTGCACCCAGGGCTGTAATAACCCATGAAAGGAGAGAAATAGTGCCGACTTGTGCAAGGCTCGCCGGTAACATAATAATACCCGAGCCCATCATATTTACCGCAACGAGAACGGTTAAACCAACCAATCCCATTTTTTTACTATTGGCATCTGAAGACATTACTTAAACCCTTAATTCAGACGAGACAGATTAATAGATTAATTTCAGGCGGCCAGATCCATGGCGACTGTATGTGTTCAACGTTATTTATTTAACTTGAATACATTTAAGGGCGGCATTTTGATATTGGTGATAATCAGAAATAACGAATGTGCTCTTATTACAGCAATATTCACATAGACGTTATGCCATGCAAATACATCCATTAATGAATATTTTATACCCAAACAACTTGAAGATGCCGGATTCAGCGAGCTTTACTGACGTTATGATCAAGGCGTCCCTTTGCCGATGTAGTGCGCTCCATCAAAAAGGGACAACACCGAGCATGGCGTCAGTAAACTCGCCCGAAGGGAGGCCCTCAGAGAGTTCACTTCATCGTTAAATTCCAGTGAAATAGAATGACTATTCCTACAGAAATTTGCCTTGAATTGAACACTCTGATGACCTCTGAAATCGCGCATCTTCAGGTTGTTTGGGTATATAGAAAAGCATATTCATTAAATCGTTTAGATGATCCCGTACTTAAACAAGATGGCTCTATTCGATGAGGCGTATTCTTCTCCGATTTCGAATTTTTTAAACCCCTAAAAATGCAATCTAGCATTGCAAAAATGAGTTTTTGACCGTGATATAAATCACTATTCAATGCGTGAGCATCGACGTGCAAGGGAAAATCTCCATGAAAAATATTTGTGACACACGTCACATATAGGTGCAGTTTCAATCACTTAGCATCGTTCATAGCGTGTTTTACTTCTTTAAAACCTATCAATATTGCGGCTGTCTCTGACACGCCGCTGCAAATAATTATTCACTCAATGCGTGACTTTACTTGTCCTGATTTTTCTCATTCCAGCAGGTACTTATGAAAAAAGAAGCTTAATTTGGCGCGCATAAGTGTAAACACCATGACGGTTCAGCGCGGGTCTTCGTCATTTCTTTATGGTGCTTAGCACCTCTTCATCGTGTTGATGCGTTCGCCATGCAGAAAACGCATGACCTTTTTGCATCTGATTCATTTGCTTCATGCCATTGATAACTCTACTCTACGCGCCTTTCTCACCCTGAGGTCGCTATGTTTCCACTCTTTTTGCAATCACAGTCTTTGGCGTCTCAGCTCTGTCGCTGGGCAGTCGTCCTTATGTTAACGCTCGTCGCAGTGCATCACTGCACGCCATTTCAACGCGCACTAACCGAATACGCCGTCGACGGAGGTTGCCATCAACAACACAGAGACGCGCCCCACCACTGAACAAGACATATACAGCAAGTCACCGCAAAGTAGTGCGTAAAACAGCGTCAAGAACACGCGATTTTCGAATTTATAAGCAATAAGTGAACACGATTCACTCTCAACGTTAAGGTAGTTCAATGAGTATTTTCCGGTTCCCGCTCGTCGTTTGGATGGGAATAGGGATATTGATCGTCAGCCTAGGGATCAGGCAATCATTTGGTATCTTCATGATGCCTATCAGCGACACGTTCCAAACAGGACGTGAATTTTTCAGCCTCGCTATTGCCGTGCAAAACCTCATGTTTGGCGCGTTCCAACCTTTTATCGGTATGGCAGCTGACAGATTCGGCGCAAAACGCATCATTGCTATTGGCGGTATTGCCTACGCACTCGGTCTCTACCTCACGTCCATCGCCACCAGTGCAGGTATGTTGTACGTGTCTCTTGGTATTTTGGTGGGCTTGGGCCTCAGTGCCACAAGCTATGTGATCATTTTGGGGGCGGTTGCCAAGGTGGTTCCGGCTGAACACACAGCGAAAGCATTCGGTTTAACCACCGCTGCGGGTTCATTCGGTATGTTTGCCGTTATTCCTGGTGCCCAGTCTCTCTTGGCTAACTTTGACTGGCAAACGGCCATGCAAGTTTTCGCCGTGCTTTGCACCATCATGATCGCCTTCTCGGTGTTCATCAAAACATCGCAAGGTGCAGGCATGACGAACCCTGCTGATGATTCCCAAACGCTAAAAGAAGCGCTGAAAGAAGCATTCAACCACAAAGGTTACTGGTTCATTCACGCGGGTTTCTTTGTGTGTGGTTTCCAAGTCATGTTCATTGCTACCCACCTACCAAGCTACATTGCAGATAAGGGGCTGCCCGGCAATACGGCAGCGATGGCATTGGCCTATGTAGGTATTTTTAATATCTTCGGATCGTATTTCTGGGGATTGATGGGCGATCGATTCAACAAGCGCTACGTCATGTCTTCTCTATATATGATGCGCTCTGTGGTGCTGGCTCTTTTTGTGACGTTACCACTAACAACAGAAAGCGCGACAATCTTTGGCGCAGCCATTGGTTTTTGTTGGTTAGGCACCGTGCCACTTACCTCTGGATTGGTTCGCCAAATCTTTGGAGCACGTTACATGTCGACCTTGTACGGTTTGGTTTTCTTTACACACCAAATTGGCAGCTTCATGGGTGCATGGGTGGGTGGTCGTGTCTTTGATCACTACGGTTCATACGAGCCGATTTGGTGGGCAACGGTGGTTCTCGCACTAACCGCAGCCATTCTTCACCTCCCCATCAACGATAAACCGATCGTCCGTGTCGTGGCGCAACCCGCTTAAACGGCTCACTCTACACCACGATTCAAGCAACATACATCGACCATAAAATGGGCCTTTATAAGGCCCATTTTCATGTCTACTCCTTACGAATAAGCTATTGTTTCTGGGCGTTTCATCGCTCATACACAATGAGAGTATTTACTCGCGATTGCATTTTTAATTGAACAATGTAGCGGAAACGTTAACTAGTTGTTGATTCTGTTATCATTTATCAATGCTAGATATGCACCTCGCCCGCCTCCCTGCTAGTTTGAAAGCGAGTGCATTCAATACACCATTGATGAGGGGTTAAAAAATGGGGAAACTCACGACACATGTTCTTGATACCGCAAATGGTGTGCCTGCCGCGGGTGTGAAAATATCGCTGTATCGCATTGATGATGATGGACTCAAACCTCTTCTTTCTACATCAACAAATCAAGATGGCCGAACTCAGAAACCGCTTCTAGAAAACGACGCTTTTCGTTCCGGCCAATATCAACTTGTGTTTTCGACGGCCGCGTATTTTCGTCATCGCAACACGCCCGTCGATCCTATTCCCTTTCTTGATGAAATCGTGATTCGATTTGGTATCTCAGATCACAATCAACACTTCCACGTACCGTTACTTGTTTCTCCCTATAGTTACTCGACGTATAGAGGAAGCTAACGCCTTCGATCTTTCATAAGCGTTTTTCACAATAACGAGAAACCCGCTGACTAAAACGAAAAAAGCCAGCTTTGGCGGGCTGGCTTGTCTTACTGAGGGATGTTCATAAAGAACATTCATTCCGCTAAAATTGGGTACGCGTCTGTGTAAATCCAATCATTGTCTTTAGCTGGAATGTGGCAACCTAAACAATCAGTTTTGTAATCTGATGAAGCATTGACCCCGAGGTTACCAGGCTTAAAGAGCGCCCAACCCCATCCATCTCCCCATACACCAGTGTCTTGAAAACGACCTTCCGTGTCTTTTACCATGACAAACCATTGCTTAAGGTTTTCGGTTTCATAGTTAACACCAGCACCGGTTGTGAAATCGCCGCTCGCATGTGCGCGAAGTTCCTTAACAAGCGTTGCGCCGTCGGGGAATTTACCCGTTTTTCGGAAAGCCTCTACCGTTTCTTTTTCGGTGTAAACACCGTGGAAACCGCTCGCGCCACCATCAGGAACAAACCACGACCCAAGATGGACCATTGACGTACGAAACCCTTCAGGAAAAGCGATGTTGCCGTCTGCATCAACAATCCCCGAAAAGGATGTGTTGTCTGATGCAATAGAAGTCGTAACTACCCCAGCGCTAGCCAGTAAAGCGAAAGCTATGATGCCTTTTTTCATTTTTTTCTACCTTATTTTAATGATGAAGAAACGCCACCAATGGCAAGCTCACCGGTTCCTTTACCCGCACGAAGTACTGGGTAGTACTGCGTAAATACAAAATCATCAGCTGCGGCGGCAGCGTGACAAGCATTACATGCAGCAGCAGGAAATGCCGTTGCTGTATCTGTCAGTGACGAATGATCCGGCGTAGAAAAGCTGTAGTATGACCAGTTACCCGGCTCGTTAGGGTTCACTTTTTTACTCTTGATAGTCGCTTCCAAGCCAATAAAGTCACCTTGAAAATACCCCGCGCCACTCACTGCCGCTTTTGAACCCACATCAACAAGTTCCTTAATGATGATGGTGCCATCACGGAACTCACCCGTTTCCTTCCAGTGCGTCCAGCTTTCAGGGTCAATGTACACATTGTGGTGCTCTGGAAAAGCCGCTTTGCCATTGTTCATATCATTAGGTGTAACGGGTGTCCCTACATAGACCCATTCACGATAACCAGTAGGACGCTCAAGGGCGCCGTCTACAATAGTGAAATACTCTTTTGCAGAGACACTGGTTGACGCCAAGGTTAACGCGCTCAATAAAGCAGCCGCCCCCAATCCTTTAGTCAGAATTGAAGATGGAGTTTTTTTTGTTGCGAATGCTTTGTGTGCTTCCATTTATTGTTACTCCTTTCTAGTGACAAAATGCTCAGTAGACAAGCATTTGGTCAGAGCTTAGGCTATATAAGAAATGGGTGTAATCATCGGGAGACTCACATTGGCGCTTAGAAGAATCAAAAACGACGAAAACTTCAATTTGCTGACCGATATTCTTGAAACACTTAGGTTTAGAGGCTCAATTTTTCTAAGTTCTAACCTCTCAGCACCGTGGGGCATATCGCTCGATGAGAAAAGCTATCCGAGGTTTCACATTACGATGAAGGGGAGCTGCTTTTTTGGCGTAAATGGCCAAGAGCACGTTCAAGCCAATGAAATGGAACTCGTCTTTTTACCCAATGGCGATAAGCATTGGGTGGCAGATAATCCTGACAATCATAAAACGCCGAGTGAGAGCATGATTGAAGCGTGCTCGTTGAATGACCCCAAATTTCAAGAAGGCCCAACGACACACAAATTAATGTGTGGCATGGTGAAGTTTGATGATGATTTAAGCCATCCTTTACTTGACGCTCTCCCCAGTATTTTGCATTTCAAAAGCATTGCTCATGACAGTCCAGTTTGGAATCTCATCACCTTGATAGATCAACAGATCCAAGAGCTCGGCAATCATGACAACCTCATTATTGATAAGTTGACTGAAGTGCTATTTATCATGCTTTTGAGGAGTTATTTATCTGAGGATGCTGAAATATTTGATTTTCTAGGTACAACACGTGATAAAAGAATTTTGAAAGCTTTATCGCTCATGCACACACAACCCGACAATGACTGGACGCTTGATGAGCTGGGTAAACAAATAGGTATGTCACGTGCAACCATAGTGCGCCACTTTCAAGACGCAGTTGGAATGGCCCCCATTGCCTATCTAAATCACTGGCGTCGTCTCAAAGCATATCAAGCGATTCGATACACCGATGAATCGATTGATAAGATAGCGATTTCGTTAGGTTTCACATCCGGCCAAACACTCAGCCGCGCCATGATCCGTGAAATGGGTATTAGTCCGGGTGAGTTGCGAAAACAAAAGAAAAGTTAGCCCATTCTCCCCTAAAATAAGCGCCTTCCAGACTAAAGCTGATACGTTAATACACAAAAAAACCGCATTAAAAAATGCGGTTTTTTCATTTTTGGCGGTGAACGGTTAGAAGAGCCAACCTGTCGGGTTCTCAACCGCTTTTTTAGCATCCAATTGTTTCATGCCTTTAACCATACGAACGACAGTCCACACCAACCAAAACAACAAGATCAAGTAACCAACAAGCACCAATGACGTGATTGCACCAATGATCAGATAAAGCGCGCCAATCCAAAAAGTTCGAATCTGATATTGATAGTGGGTTTTCAACCATTCAGGCGCGTCGCCACGGTTCACATAAGCCATAACAACACCAATAAGTGTCGTCAGGCCGAATAATATGCCCACTAAATACAACACATAAACGATTTTTGCCGTGCCTTCTGTCGAAGGTACATTTTCTACCATGGTATCACTCATTATCCTCTCCTTTTGAATAGTGCTAAACGCATCAGATACTGTCTGACGCCTTTTTATAACGAGACTGACACTAATATACCCAAGCCAAAGAACGGCATTGATGCGTCCATGACGAAGTTTCTTTTTTTGCGACAAGCCAGCGATCATTCCGTAACTGACTATGCTGTTTTTAACGGTTTCTTAGACATTCAAATATAAATGGCACAAAAAAAGGCCAACCGGCCTTTTTGATTAATTGTCATGCCTAACTAGGGCGCTAACCTTGATAGCCCATAATACGTGGCAGTGACAGCACCAAATCTGGTGACAGAATCATGATCACTAATGCAGCAAGCAGCGCAATAATAAAAGGAATGATCTGTTTGATAATGCCCGCTAGCGGTATGCCTGTTGTTCCATTTATCACGAACAACAACACACCATAAGGCGGTGTTATCAGCCCTATCATCAAGTTAACGATAGTGATAACACCAAAGTGCACCAAATCGATGCCCAATTCACGGCATGCAGGAATGAACAGTGGAACGATGACCAAAATAACGGTCGTTGCATCCAGCAAGAAACCCAATGCCAAGTAAATCAGGTTAACGATGATCAGGAATGCCATTGGCGACAAATCCGCCGCAGCAATCATGTTCGCAATAGAGGTCGGCACATTTTCCGTCGCAATGATGTAGTTAAAGATCAGCGCGGAGCCGATAACTAACCCTACCGATGCAGACGAATATGCACTTTCTTTTAACGCATGGTAGAGCTGCTTAAAGCTGATAGAGCGATATACCACTGCCGCGAGGAACAGGGCATAGGCAGCTGCAACCGCAGCGGCTTCCGTTGGCGTTGTGATACCACCATAAATACCGAACAGTAAAATGGCTGGCATTAAGAGGGTTGGTAGCGCACGGAAGGTAATACCAGGAATGTCTTTAATCGGTGTGCGAGGTTCTTTCACGATGTCCATGCGGGTAGCAAGGTACGCGTTCATCCCCATCAGCATAATTCCCATTAACAAGCCTGGGATCAGGCCAGCAATGAACAAATAACCGATAGACGTATCAGACACCAATGCATAAATCACCATCGGTATTGACGGTGGGATGATAGGCCCAATAGTTGCTGATGCCGCAGTAATGGCCGCCGCATACGCAGGTGGGTATCGGCCATCTTTGGTCATCATATTAATAATGACACGACCGATGCCCGCAGCATCTGCCACGGCAGATCCTGACATGCCCGAGAAAATAAGGCTCGACACAATGTTCACATGCCCTAGTCCGCCACGTAAGTGACCCACCAATGCAACGCAAAACTGCAACAGCCTATCCGTGATGCTTCCTGCATTCATGATATTGGCAGCTGCAATGAACAAAGGCACAGCAAGCAAGATAAAACTGTTATAAAAACCTTGGATAATCTGCTCACCCGCCAACGCGAGATCTTGACCACTGACTGCCAAATAAACAATGGCACCAATGATCATAGAAAACGACACCGGTGTACCAAAAGCAGCGAGTAAAAGGACAGTCACCAAGCAAAGTGTTAACGCTAAACTCATTGTTCCACCTGCTCGTCCTTGTTGGCATCTGCGTTTTCATCCGTGATCTTGTATTTAGGGTTCAAATACTGAATCAATGACACGCTATAGCGGAGAATAATGACACCAAGGAAAACGCCATAAATACTGAATACGTAATCAAGACGCCACTTCAAAATGGCACTCTTCTTGATCTTGTAAAAAGTGATGTAATCCCACGTTGGCAAAAAGCTCATTCCGAAACCGATAATGATGCCCAATGCTGACAGGATGAGAAACACACGTTGGACTTTTCCTGGCACGTTTAAATAAAGAAGGTCGAAGCGAATGTGGTCTTTATGGCGAAGACAAAACGCGCCCGCCCAAAAAATCACCCATAGCCACAAGGTCAACAAGAGTTCCGATGACCAACCTATGGGTGAATTCAGGACGTAGCGTGAGAAAATCTGAGCACAAAACATCAGGAACATTGCCGCCAACATAGCGACGGCAACGCCATCTGCAATTCGCTGAAACCAAGTTAACATCGATTTCACACGCGACCTCATTACAGCTTGTTGATTTTCTCTACCATGCCTTCAGGCCAAGTATCAGAGAAATCTGATTCCAAGTACGCATTTTGTACGTGAGTACGGAACGCGTTTAGGTCAGGTTCATATACTTTTAGACCTTTTTCGACGAAGAAGTCCACCAGTTCACCTTCAAGTGCCAATTGGTTTTTACGACCAAATGCTGCTGCATCGTCAGCCGCTTTTTGCAGTTGTGCTTGTTGTTCAGGCGTCAGCTTGTCCCATACCTTTTTAGAGATAGCAAGGTAGTTCAAGTCAACCAAGTGGCTCGTCAAGACGATTTGCTTGGTCACTTCGTAGAATTTTGCATCTTTGTCTGTTGGAAGCGGGTTATCTTGCCCGTCAACCGCACCGGTTTGAAGACCCGTGTAGACTTCAGTAAATGCCATTGGCGTCGGGTTAGCACCCAATGCTTTACCCAAGAACTGCCATGAATCTGAACCCGGCATACGTAGCTTCACGCCCGCAAGATCCGCAGGTGTTTTCACTTCTTGATCGGTACGCAAGTTCAACTGACGACGGCCAAGATAAATCACGGTTAGCAGTTTCACGCCCAGCGTATCTTCAACTTGCTCTTTCAATGGGTCCATAAAATCAGCGTTAAATACCGCCACTTGGTGGTCCGCATCACGGTGCATGTAACCAGCAGAGAAAATGGAGAATTCAGGGATAAATTCTGCCAGTTCTTGCGCCGATGCCATTGCCATGTCGAGGTTGCCACGCGCAATCGCTTCAAGCTCAGTGCCTTGCTTGAACAGTGAGGCATTCCAGTGCGGTTCAAACTCAGCAAAACTTGCAACACCAGGACCAAATACCGTTGTTAGTGCAACCGCACGCTGATCGGATTCGGAACTCGGTGCCGACAAACGCAATTTCATATCCGCCGCACCAGCTGCTGTTGCAGCAAACATACTTACTGATAGCGCAGTCATCTTCATCAGGTTCTTCATCCAACTTGCTGATGATTGGGACAACAATTTCATACACCACTCCTTTGATTAAAGCCCTTACTGCGGGCCCTTATAGGGTCAACGCATTGATGCGTAATATGAATAAACGCATCAAAACAACAGTTGACCATGAATATGTCATTAGCGTAGACGAATAATTGATCACGATGTTAGCCAATTGTGTCTCAATTGTTAAAACATCATCTATTTTTAATTTTAGGTGATATTTTTTGTTTTATAGTGAAATCAACAAAACGTAGATTCATCTCAATTTTGCGGCAATGCGCATCGGCGATTGATGCATTAATAGAAGCGTTACAGACGTTACTTTCGTCGTTTTAAACAAAGAGAAGTAGCAATGACACTCTACGAAACACTTCGAACAGACTTATTGAAAGGTGAATTCAAGGCAGGCAGTCGCCTACGTATGGAGAGCCTGAAATCTCGCTATGGTAGTGGCGTTAACGTGCTCCGTGAAAGCCTCACGCGCTTAGCAAGTGATGGGTTGGTCGTGGCTGAAGGCCAGAAAGGTTTTCATGTCGCCAGTTTTTCAGTCAAGAAAATGGAAGAACTGACCAAGCTACGCATTTTGCTCGAAAGCGATGGTGCAAGACAGTCGTTTGCAGCAGGCGATATGGAATGGGAAAGCAACCTCGTTGCTGCTCACCACAAGCTCCAACACGTAGAGAGCAAGATGCAAAACAGCATCGAAGACAATTTTGTCATGTGGCACCGCTGCGATTACGAATTTCATGCAGCGCTGATTGGTGCATGCCACTCTGAACTTCATATGCATTACCACCGCCAGCTTTATGACCAATTTCGACAATTCGTGATGATGGAATTACGCACGTCTGGATTTCGTGGAAAACACATTGTCGACGAACATGCACTCATCCTCGATGCAGCGCTAAATAGAGATATTGACGCCTGCATTCATGCGCTTGAATCACACCTTGGTGGGTTTGTAGAACGCGTGAAAGCAACAAGCACAGAAAAATAACAAACAGTAAGACGCGATCGCTATTTTCACGCGTTAAAACGCGTGCTTTTACCCAATAGACAAGGAAAGCAAGAAAACATGGAAATGCTACGTATCGCCGTGGTCGGCGCTGGGCTGATTGGTAAAAACCATATTCGACTCGTTGATGCACACCCAAACTGCCAGCTCGCGGCAATTGTCGATCCTTTCGAAGCAAGCAAACAACTTGCCGCAGAATACAACGCGCCACACTTCGCCGATCTTGAAGCCATGATTGAGGCAATCGATGTCGATGGTGTGATTTTAGCAACACCAAACAACCTACACGTTACCCAAGCAAAAATGTGTATCCAACATGCCATTCCCGTGCTCATTGAAAAGCCCGTGTCACACACCGTTGAAGAAGCCACAGAGCTGCTCAATATTGCGGTTAATACCCCCGGCATTTGGGACACCTTGCTGGTTGGCCACCACAGAATGCACAGCCCAATCATCAAACGTACCCGTGAAATCATCGACTCTGGTGTATTGGGTGCATTGGTGGCATCGCAAGGTAGCGCCGTGTTTTACAAACCCGATGATTATTTCGATGCAGCACCGTGGCGCACCAAAGAAGGTGGCGGCCCTATCCTGATAAACCTTATTCATGACATCGGTAACCTGCGTTATTTGTGCGGAGAAATCGTCGCCGTTCAAGCCATGGCATCCAGCCGTCGCCGTGGGTTTGACGTAGAAGACACGGTGTCGATTACCTTCAATTTCGAAAACGGCTCTCTCGGTACTTTCTTGTTATCAGACACCGCTGGTTCAGGGCGCAGCTGGGAGCAAACATCCCAAGAAAACAAAGCCTATTCAAGTTATGAAGACGAAGATTGCTATCACATCGCAGGTACTCACGGTTCAATTTCCGTTCCGACCATGCGATTAAAATACTACAAAGAAAAAGAAGACCGATCTTGGTGGAAACCGTTCGAATGCGACAACGTGTCGCTTGAACGTAAAGATCCACTGGTCGAACAACTGACCCACTTCTGTCGCGTAATCCGAAAAGAAGAGAAGCCACTGGTCACAGTAAGAGATGGCTTACAAAACCTACGCGTCACGGAAGCCGTTGTTGAAGCGGTGAAAAACGGAAGAACCGTTTTTGTAAACGACATTGGTTAACTCTAGGGAATGGCAAAGGACTGTAACGATGAAATCTTTACTGGTGTTAAACGGCCCAAACTTGAATTTGCTCGGACAACGCGAACCCGAACAGTATGGTTCTTCAACGCTGAATGATGTTGAAGCACTTTGTCGTCAAAAAGGCGAATCGTTGAACCTTGGTGTTGAATGCTTTCAAAGCAATCACGAGGGCGTATTGATAGATGCCATTCACGAAGCGGGCAGAAACCATAAAAGTGGTGAGTTGATCGGTGTTGTGTTCAATGCAGGCGCTTATACACACACCTCTGTGGCACTGCATGATGCGATCAAAGGTGCACAGGTCCCAGTGATTGAGCTGCACATTTCCAATGTGCATGCACGTGAATCGTTCCGTCATCATTCTTATTTAACCCCTGCGGCTATTGGCGTTATCGCAGGGTTTGGCGTTAACGGCTACGCATTGGCGATTCAAGCCTTAGCGGAACGTGCGGAGATGTCGTCATGATTTACTCCATCGCGACGGTTTGCCTTTCCGGTACCCTAAGACAAAAAATCGAAGCCATTTCAAAAGCGGGATTTCGCGGTATCGAAATTTTTGAAAATGACCTGATCACCCACAACGGGTCAGTGCATGAAATTCGCAGCATGCTGGACGATCACGGTTTGGAAGTGGTCACCTATCAACCCTTTCGTGACTTTGAAGGGTTACCAGCCCCCTATCGCCAAAAAGCCTTTGATCGTGCCGAGCGTAAATTCGATTTAATGGAAGAGTTGGGCACCGATCTCTTGATGGTTTGCAGTAGCGTGTCACCGCACGCACTTGGGGGAATTCAACGCGCTGCAGATGACTTCCACGAATTGGGCGAACGCGCGGCAAAACGCAATATGCGCGTGGCTTATGAAGCCCTCGGTTGGGGGAAATACGTGTGTGATTACCGCGATTCTTGGGAAATCGTGCGCCGCGCCAATCATGAAAACGTGGGCGTGTGCCTAGACACCTTCCATATTTTCTCGCGTCAAACAGAACTCGACACCATGCTCAATATCCCTGGCGACCGCATCTTTTTAGTACAAGTTGCTGACGCGCCGAGCCTGTCGATGGATCATTTAAGCTGGAGTCGTCATTATCGCTGCTTCCCCGGACAAGGGGATTTACCGCTCGATAAGTTCGTTGCCAACATGCGTGCAACCGGATACGACGGCCCCTTCTCTCTCGAGATTTTCAATGACCAATTCCGCTCTGGCTCAACAGAGAAAACCGCGCGAGATGGTTATCGTTCATTGGTTTTCGCCAATCAAGCCATTGAGAAAACACCCGATATCGAGCCTGAAAAGATTTCAACGGTTTCACCGCCATCAGAAATCCAATTCATTGAGTTCGCGTTGAGTGCCAACGAGAAAGACGCCTTAAGCAATATTCTGGCGCAGCTTGGCTTCTGCCATACGGCAACGCACAGAAAGAAAGACGTGGAGCTTTGGCGACAAGGTAACATCAACCTCGTGATGAATATGGAACCTGACAGCTTTGCGCAGCGATTCCATCAGCAACATGGCGTGTCAGTCTGTGCCGTCGGGCTAACGTGTCACAACGTCAATGCCATGGTTGAACGCGCCAATCAACTGGGCTTCCCGCCGGTTTATGGCAACCCAGAAACAGATACCCACGGAATTCCTGCAATCTATGGCCCAGGTGAAAGCCTGCTCTACATGGTGGATGACGCAGACAAACCTGCACATTGGGAACGTGAATTCGTCTGGCACGACAACGTGCAGCCTCAAGGTTTTCTTAACCGCGTAGATCATGTTGCAACAACCATGAGCTATGAGGAGATGCTGCATTCCGTGCTCTTATATCGCTCAATGTTTAGCATGGAAACCATGCCAACGGTGGATGTTTCAGACCCCGGCGGGCTTGTAAAAAGCCAAGCATTACAAACCCCTAATGGCAGTGTCAGTTTCACGCTGAACAGCAGCCAATCAGCACGAACCGTATCAACCCGTATATTGGACAAATACGCAGGAACTGGCGTAAACCACATCGCCTTTGCCACCACAGATATTTTTGCCATTGCAGAGTTCATGCAGAAGCAGTCGAGCACCACCATGACGGTCACGGCGAATTACTATGACGATATCGCTGCTCGATTCTCGTTGTCAGATGACGTGTTGAAAAAAATGAAACGTTTTAACATTCTGTATGACGAAGATGAGCATGGCAGCTTCTTCCAGCTTTATACCACGCTGTTTGCAGGTAGATTCTGCTTCGAAATATTGCAACGAAATGGCTATAAGGGTTTTGGCGCAGCAAACAGCCAAATGCGTTTGACCATGCAAGCAAGAGAATTGGCGGGATAAAGATCAATAAAAGCCCCTTATCTTGGGGCTTTTATTGAATTGCGCACAATACTATTACTGCTCTACGATTGTCCATCCAACGGGTAACCCTTGATTGGTCATCGTTTCTTTTATACTTTCTTTTTGACCTCCGGTGGCGCTATAAAAGCCATAATTAAAACTAGAACCGCCAACAGCATCATAGTCGACACTTCCCTCAAAGCCTTTCTTCAGAATAAGTACCTGATCAGCCTTAACCTCAAAACTCAGCCCTGCATAACTTGTTAAATAGGATTTTGAATCATTAAAAACACGGCGATAATTAGCGTAACAGCGATATTCTCCTACTGAATACTCACCTGGCGCTAGATTCGTAATCAGTGAATATGTAGGTTTACTGCCAACATATATTTCTTCTTTGATGCCTACGTTAAGATCACTCGGATCAACAAAGGTTTTCTTGATAACTAATTCTAGAGAACGACAAGGGTATTTTTTTGACTCTGAGTTAGTCACAATCGAGATTGGAATTGCTATAGCCCCAGTTCCATTGGTATCTTCCAACTTGTTTGTTGCCATATGAGTACAACCAGCTAGAAAAGACGATACGGCAATGGTGAAAACACTACATCTCGATAAATTTTTCATTTCCTCTCCTTAGAAATTTCCAAACAACTAAGGTTACCAATATAGTTTGACAGCGACTGTCTTATTATAGGTACAAAAAGGGAGCCACTTGGCTTAATGCCGATCGTTTTAAGTCATTGAACGATCCTACGCAGGCTTCATAATCGGCCTCAACATTGTTGAGGCCGATTTTTTATGTCTGAGTT
>NZ_FOWR01000026.1 GCF_900115495.1 Enterovibrio norvegicus DSM 15893
TATCCTGATGATATTCGCAAAGCGATATACACCACCAATGCGATTGAATCGCTCAACAGCGTTATCCGTAGAGCTATCAAAAAGCGAAAAGTATTCCCAAGTGATGATGCGGCAAGGAAGATGGTGTACCTGGCCATCAAGGACGCCAGCAAGAAATGGACGATGCCGATTCGAAACTGGCGTCAGGCGATGAGTCGATTTATTATCGAGTTCGGGGAACGCCTCGAAAAGCATATTAACTAAATGGCAGTTACACAGAATCTGTTACAGGCTCTACTAAAAAAGGTATACCGCCCCTGAATTTGTCGCGCCATTAACCGTAGCATCACCATTAATATTGAGAGTTGAAGCATCCTCAGCCTGTGCCCCTACCACAATCGAAAGACCATCGGTGCTTATTGAAAGACCGTCACCAAAAGAATCATCACTCTCAGTATTCGTTGCTTTTAGAAAGTGATCATATTCCCAGTTTGAATTGCGATACCGATATACATGTATCGCCCCTGCGTTGTTTTGAGAGCTATCATTCGTCTCACCATTAATGCCAACCGCTCCCGAGTCATCTTCAGAACGAATAGCCAAAGTATTGCCATCACCACTGAGCTCAACATTTGCTAAACGATCAAAGTTCGAAGGTTCATCTAGCTTGATAAACGCCTCTTGAAACCAGTTACCACTATCAAATCGAAAGAAATAGACTGCCCCCGTATTACTTGACAGGTTGTTTGTTTGTGTTCCATTAACACCGACACCGTCTGAATCTTCTAAAGGTGCAGAAACAGCTAAAATATTCCCCGTATCATCAAGGGCAACATCTGTACCAAATTCGTCTCCATTGCCTGTATTGGATGCCTTTATAAATGACTGCTGAGACCAAACTCCAGAACTATACCGAAATATATAGGCGGCACCAGAATTAGAGCGATTGTTGTTCGTCTGGACTGCATCTATGCCGGTACCATCCGAATCTTCATTTTTGGCGCCCACAACGAGGGTGTTGCCGTCACCACTGATCGCTGCCGATGAACAGAAACGATCGTTACTGCCAGTATTCGACGCTTTGATGTACGCATCCTGCGACCAACTCCCACCACTGAACCTGAATACATGCATAGATCCAGAATTTGAGCTTCCTGCAATCGTGTCATCTCCATTAATGCCTGTTGCACTTGAGTCATCACCAGTGGAACACACTGCAGCAACATTTCCATCATTACTGAGCAAAACTCGTCCGCCAAAGAAATAAGAGCTCTTAGGCGTTGCGGGCTTAATATAGGCCTCTTGATACCAAGCACTACCCTGATACCGAAAAATATACATTGCACCAGAGCGACCAGTACTATTGTTTGATGCATCGCCATTCACCCCGGACGCATTAGACGATTCTTCGGGAGCTGTGACTGCCAACGTATTACCATCACTACTAAGTGCAATGGAACGACCAAACAAATCTCCCCCTCCCACTACAGTGGGTTTGATGTACGCTTGCTTAAGCCAAATAGTGTTTGTTTTGCGATAAAGGTATACGGCGCCAGCATTAGCCCTAGAGTTGTTAGACTCATCCCCATTAATGCCCGGAGAAATAGAATCCTCTTGCTTTGCACCAACAGCCAGTGTTTTACCATCGTCACTCAGCGCCACTGTCGCACCATAAATATCACTTGCGCCAGTGTTTGATGCTTTGAAATAGCCAATCAACTGATTGATTGCCTCGCTTTCAACAGAACGTTCATTCGACGCAAGGTATTCACCACCGGCCTGCGCAAGAACAAAGTAAACATTGTCAGCGGCTTTAAGGGCACCACCGACGTCAACATATGCACTGACAGTATTGTCGACGCTTATTAGACTTAAGCAGTCGTTAGGTTGAGATGTATCTTTTTGACATACGGTATAGGTAACCGAAACACTGGTGTTCTGTGTCGTACTCTACCATTCGAAAAGAACACGACCGATCTGCGCGTCAGGTGAGGCTGTGTTTCCAGAAGTAATGGATACGAGGTTAAAAGCGGAGAGAAGATTCTCCTGTGCGCTCCCACTCCCTGCTGATTGCCCATCATCGAATTCCCACAAAACCAACCACTGGCAACCCGCTAATAGCGCGACAGACAACCATACGCTCAAGCGGCCTATTCCCTTGAAAAAGTTGGAAGAAAACAATAGAAAAAGTGGATTACGTTGAAAAGGACGTACCATATACCGCGGTGAAAATACTTAATTTAACTATTTTGAAAGTATAGACTCATAAAAGACCCGAAAATCTCAAGTGATAGACGGGAAGTCATAAACGAGATATTTGTACGGAATACTCCCCAATAATATTGGGGTTTACTAAGAAAAAAGCCCCCATCTGGGAGCTTTTGATATGTGTGCTGTTCAGTTGATATCAGCCATAGATAGCATCCGGCAACCAGGTTGCCAGCGTTGGCCAATAGGCAAGTAATGCCAGCATCACTAGCTGAATCAAAATGAAAGGCAGTACACCGCGATAGATATCCATGGTGGATATGGAATCCGGAGCCACACCGCGCAAGTAGAATAGCGAAAAGCCAAATGGCGGTGTTAGGAATGACGTTTGAAGGTTCAACGCAATCATGATCCCAAGCCATACTGGATCCACGCCCATGGTCAGGAGTATCGGCGCAACAATCGGGATGACCACGAAGGTAATTTCAATGAAATCGAGGAAGAAGCCCAGAAGGAAGAGCACCAGCATCACTAACAACATGGCACCGAACACACCACCCGGTAGGCTCATCAAGAAGTCACGAACAATATCATCACCGCCGAACCCACGGAACACCAAGGCGAACAAGGATGCACCAATCAGGATCAGGAAGACCATGGCCGTCACTTCAGTCGTGCTTCTGAGTACTTCACGCAGAATCGACAGACTGAACATACGCTTGCTGGCAGCCAGAACAATTGCGCCAACCGAGCCGACAGATGCTGCTTCCGTCGGTGTTGCAACACCGCCGAGAATCGACCCCAACACCAGCACGATCAACAGCACTGGCGGGAACAAGACGGTGAGTACTTGCATCCACAATTCCTTGCTCACTTTTCTTTCTTCAGCAGGAATGGGTGGCACACGATGAGGCTGTGTAATCGCAACGAAAATCAGATAAACGATGTACATGCCCACCAACATGAAGCCAGGGATTAACGCACCCAAAAAGAGATCACCCACGGTAACGCTTTCTGGCGAGAAAATGCCTTGGTCTAGCTGAGCTTGTTGATAAGCCGAAGAGATAACATCGCCCAGCAAGACCAACACGATAGATGGAGGGATAATCTGACCTAGCGTTCCTGACGCACAAATAATGCCCGTCGAAAGCCTTGGGCAATAGCCACGTTTCATCATTGAAGGCAGCGACAATAAGCCCATCGTGACAACGGTTGCACCCACAATGCCGGTACTTGCTGCTAACAACATGCCCACAATAGTCACGGAAATGCCTAAGCCGCCCGCAAGCCCGCCAAACACTTGCCCCATGGTATCGAGCAAATCTTCTGCGATGCGGGATTTTTCAAGCATGACCCCCATGAAGATAAATAAGGGAATCGCCACCAATAGCTCATTCGACAAAGTGCCTTGAATACGGTTTGGAATGGCTTCCAAAAACGCAGGATCAAACGTGCCAGTCACACCGCCAATCAATGCAAACAGAAGTGCAGAACCACCAAGGGTGAACGCGACAGGGTAGCCGACCAGCAACACGCCAAAGGTAAACAGGAAAAGGAACAGGGCGAGGAATTCACTCATAGCGCGTGCTCCTCATCGTGATCTTCAAGTTGCTTGGCAATGTCTTGGTGACCAGTAATGGTCATTAACGACTTCAATGCTTCGGCAAAGCCTTGAATAATGACAAGGGCTGGCATCAGTAAAATACTGGTTTTAAAAAGGTACTTTGCTTCAACACCACCCGCTTCTTGTGAGCCTTCCATGATCTGCCAAGACACGGAAACATAATCCCATGCAATGTAAAAAATGAAGCTACACGTTGGAAGTAACAAGAAGAGAAAACCGAGCAAATCGACCCAAGCTTTTTTCTTCTCAGACATCGGACGATAAAAAATATCAACGCGAACGTGAGCGCCTTTCAATAAGGCGTAGGCCGCACCGAGCATGATGACGTAGTTATGGAAATAAAGGACAGATTCTTGCAAAAACACCGATCCGGAATTGAGCACATAGCGCATTACCACCACCACAAAGGTAATAAGCACAATGGCTAAGACGAACCAGGAAACAATGCGTCCCGTCCAATCACTAAAACGGTTGATGCCCTTAATAAGCGCGATCAATTGAGGAGAGGCGGTATTCATAGAACTACTCTAACATCAGCCTATTGGCTAAAATTGGAAAGAAAAAGAGGCGATCTAGGATCGCCTCTTAAAGGTTATTGCGGGTTACGTGCGTTCAGCATGGCTTGCTCAGAAATGGCATGCCAATCGATCGCTTGATCACGGAAGCCTTTGTAAGACTCGTAAACTTTCTTACTGATTTCGTCCACTTGTGCTTGCTCGGCAACCACTTCATCAGACAGTACTTGCAGCTGTGATAACACTTCTTGCGGATATGGACGCAAATCAACTTTGTGCTCATTTACCAAGCTTTCTAGCGCTGCATTGTTACGCGCAGTAAACTCAGCAATCATGTCAGCATTCGCAACACGCGTTGCCGCGAGAACAATTGACTGCAGGTCTTTTGGCAACGCATCGAAGGCTTTTTTGTTGATCAGCGCTTCAAGTGTTGTACCTGGCTCATGCCAACCTGGGTAGTAGTAGTATTTCGATGCTTTATGCAGGCCGAAAGCAAGGTCATTGTAAGGACCTACCCACTCAGTCGCATCAATTGCGCCAGATTGCAGTGATGGGAAGATTTCGCCACCCGGTAACAGTACAGGGGTACCACCCGCACGTTTCAGCACTTCGCCACCCAGACCTGGGATACGCATTTTCAGACCTTCGAGGTCACTGATGGTGTTGATTTCTTTGTTAAACCAACCGCCCATTTGCACACCCGTGTTACCTGCAGGCATAGGGATGATACCAAAGGGTTCGTACGCTTCAGCCCAAAGTTCAAGACCGCCACCGCTGTAAATCCAGCCGTTCATTTCTTGCGCTGTTAGACCAAAAGGCACGGCTGCGAAGAATTGACCTGCTGGCGCTTTACCTTTCCAGTAGTAACCTGCACCGTGACCCATTTCCGCAGTACCACGAGACACGGCATCAAACACATCCAGCGCGCCAACGAGTTCACCTGCACCATATACTTTCACGTCCAAACGCCCATCACTCATCTCAGTGATTAGCTCAGCAAGGTTGTTTGCACCTGTGCCTAGCCCGGGAAAGTTTTTCGGCCAAGTCGTTACCATTTTCCAACTGATTTTTTCTTGTGCTGCTGGCTGCGCCTGCGCACTTGCTTCCTGCTTTTCTTCACCACAACCAGATAACAGCACACTCAGTGCGACTGCTGTTGCGGCAAGAAACGAACGACGTTTGTACATGAGAGTGATCTCCTTGCTTGGGAAAGGCGATAGGTTTAGCAGTACTGAAGGTTTGCATCTAACAAAGGTTTACAGTTAAAAGTAGGTACTGCCTAACTAACACGACGCTCATCAATGGCTCTTGATGAGTTAATGGTTTGTTGCAATAACTTTACCCATTATCGTCACCCGCAAATAGCGAAAGGGCGAGGTTGTTTGAAGTTGGTCAAACAATGATCGCTAGAAATCTAAACATCTGATAGATAACGGCCTCTGTATGCGACCAATCTCGTGCTACTACTCGTCTGAGGGCTTTCGTCATTTTTGTTTGAATTTTCGAGTGGGAACAAAAACGCCTCCCGTATGGAAGGCGCTTTACCCTATTTCTTTATCCACGCAATAAACCGTTTCGCGTTAACTTAGGGCTTCTTTGAATGTCGTCATATAGCGGCAAATCAACGCATCAATCGTCATCAAAGCCACGATGGTTAACCCTGCCATCGGGAACGCGATACACACCAAAACCACGCTGAAAACGCCCACTTTCCAAAGCCCTGAATCCACGGCTTTTGGCGGGGCACCCAGTTTGCGCTGTCCTGCAGGACGACGTTGCCACCACATCAAAGCCCCTGTTGCTGCAATCAAAATAAACGCCAAACAGAAAACCACATTGGCGATTTTATTGATGATACTGATATCCCCTTGGTGCAGCGCAATCCCGGCCGCCATGGCTTTCGCAATCATGTTGTATTCATTCCATGTCACATCAGCGAGTACCTTTCCTGTGTACTGATCAATGTGGGTGGTTCTGTCCTGCGTAGGATCGGTAATATCCCCGCTCATGGTGTTGGCTGACACCGTAAACACACCTGTTTCTGAGCGCGGAAAATTGAGTTTGTATTGGCCAAAACCCAACACTTTCGCTTCATTCACAACACGATCGATGCCGATTTGCTCAGGTGTCATTCCTGCTTTTTCAGCACTCCCTGCCGATAAACCCGAGGTAATTTCTTCGCCGTGAACATGCACGTTAGATTGAGGTAACGGCGTCAGTTCAAGGTTCCACGGCATCTCTTCCTCTGAGCCATGATTTAGCGCCTTGTGATTAAGGTCTGACACAGGCACATCGTCCCACTTTTGGGCGGGAAAACTGCCCCAAGGCTGAACGATTTTCGCGCCCCATATGCCCGCCCACGCCAAGCCACTCAGCACGAAAAAGAGAAGCACAATGGAGAGTACGCCACCGATGTTCGCGTGAAGGTCACGAAGCAAAATCCGCGACCCATTGTCTGTGCGAATTTTCAGAAAACCAGCTCGGCGCGCATTGTCGTTGGGTAGCCAAAGATATATCCCCGACACCAACAAAATAACGGTGAGACTGGCAGCAATTTCGATCAAATAATCGCCCACATCACCAATCAACAAGGTGCCGTGAATGTCGTTCGCCAATTGATACCAACTGTCGCTGCGATCAATCGTGCCAGTGATATCTGCATTGTAAGGATTCACCAGTACAAAATGCGTCGATTCATCCGCCATGGTGACAGAAAAACGGTTAGTGACCTCCGAGGATGTCGCTGGCACAAACTGCGTCACCGTGCCATCAGGGTAAGCCTGTTGCAGCGCCGCTAACTGCGCAGAGACGGGCAAAGGTTCTTGCGAAGAGTATGCGCTGGAGTTAACCGAAAGCACCTCGCCATATCGCGCAGATTCAATCTCATCATCAAACAGCATGATGAGGCCGGTAATACTGAGCATCAGCATAAAGGGGATAACAAATAATCCTGCATAGAAGTGCCAGCGCCAAGTGAGAAAGTAACGGGATTTTTGCTTCGCAAGGATGTCTGGCGGATTGCTATCGGCGTTGAGATTGGGAGTAACCATGAATCATTCCTTTTTTCATGCACAACCTCACCGCATTTCTCGCGCATGATTAAAACACACGATAAAAACGCAGCGACATTGCATGTTGACTTTACGTTTGGGCATTTGCCCTTGTTGTTTTTATGAGGCTGTTAAACAAGGAGGAATGACGGTGGCGCTCGGGTGACAGGCAGCTCAAACCTCACCCTTTTTACGAGGTAGGTATAAGGTTCAAGCACGATATCCGTGCTGAGTGTATAAACCGGATTGAAAGAAAGTGAGTGATGATGAAAGGAGGAGAAATGACTAAAAGGGCAGGGTTTACTGCTGTGCGTTTTAGACGGTTCACCCTCGTCAATTTGTACCAATTCAAAGCCGTTAACGGTACAAAGTGTCGCCCACACGCCTGCGCTGCTGCCATGTGCGTTGATCACTGGCATCAAAGAAACGAGCAACCAACTCAAGGAGCTCGCGCAAAGCATGACATGTTTAAACAACGTATTGCGTGTTAAAGAGGCGGTTAACGTCATATTCACCATACGTACCCAATTAACCAGATACTTTACTGTAAAAATAACGCTAACGACGTGCTTCAGTGCAAAAACTAAGCAGTCGGTTCATGAATGGCAGAAATATAATTACAAACTGCGCGGGTTTGGGTATTGATAGGGATACTCCTTACCAATCTACAGATGTGCTCCCTGCAGAGCCTTGCCTACTCAGACTTCCTTCATGATCCCTCATGAATCGTATCCCCAACACAATGCCTAAAACACAACCAAATAACCGTATAGACGTCTAGCCGTCTAGCCGTAAAAATATCTATTGACTTATCGATCGACTATAAATAGCATCAAATTCTAGAACAAAGAACAAAAGCAACAATTATCACTACATTTTAACGATTATTTAACACGATTTTGTCCAGGATGGCTTATGATCGAAATTAGTCAGGTTAATAAAGAATTCAAACAAGGCGTGAAAACGATTCATGCTCTGCGTGATATTGACCTTCACATTCCAAAGGGCAGGATTTTCGGGGTTATCGGCGCATCTGGCGCAGGTAAAAGCACCCTGATTCGCATTGTTAACTTGTTGGAGCGCCCAACAAGTGGGAACGTGAACGTCGATGGCGTAGAACTCACCACCCTTTCAGCGTCAGAATTGACACGTGAACGTCAGAAGATCGGCATGATCTTCCAGCACTTTAATCTTCTTTCTTCTCGCACTGTGTTTGATAACGTCGCGTTACCTCTTGAACTCGCTGGTAAAGACCACGCGCATATCCAAGGCAAAGTCACTGAATTGCTGGAATTGGTTGGGCTTGATGACAAGCACACCAGCTACCCTGCCAATTTAAGTGGCGGACAAAAGCAACGGGTAGCCATTGCTCGCGCACTCGCCAGTGACCCAAAAGTCCTGCTTTGCGACGAGGCCACCAGCGCCCTGGATCCTGCGACCACACATTCGATTTTGAATCTGCTGCAAACCATCAATCAGAAGTTGGGATTAACCATCTTGTTGATCACCCATGAAATGGATGTGGTAAAGCGCATCTGTCATGAAGTGGCCATTATTGGCGACGGAAAGTTGGTGGAGAAGGGCACGGTTGGCGATATTTTCGCCCACCCCAAAACCGAACTGGCGCGTGACTTCATTCGTGCCACCTTGAACCTGTCGATTCCTCAAGATTACGCGGAGCGTCTTCAAACAGAAAACACGGGCACACTTCCCCCTTTGGTTCGCCTAGAGTTTACTGGCACCAGTGTGGATGCCCCTCTCGTGAGCCAAGTGTCGCGCAAGTTCAACGTTGATGTGAGCATTTTAAGTGCAGACATGGATTACGCCGGTGGCGTGAAGTTCGGCCTCATGCTGGCAGAATTTTTCGGCGACGCCTCAGACGTCACACATGCTCTCGCGTATTTAAAAGAAAACAACGTCAACATCGAGGTGCTTGGTTATGTCGCTTAGTATTGCTGCCATTTCTGGCTGGTTCGCTGAAAACGAACGCCTTGTCAGTCTGTTGATTGATGCCCTTGGCCAAACCCTCACCATGGTGTTTGTTTCTGGCTTTGTTGGCTTTGTGTTTGGTATCCCATTAGGTGTGTTGCTGCATCTTTCCAAACCTCGCGGGTTGCTTGAGAACAAGCTACTCAACCGCAGCCTTGGTGCGGTAGTGAACATTGGCCGTTCGATTCCTTTCATCATTTTGCTGGTTGCCATCATTCCGTTCACTCGCCTTGTGGTGGGCAGTTCGATAGGCACAGCCGCGGCGATTGTGCCTTTGATTGTGGGTGCGATTCCTTTCATTGCTCGCCTTGTTGAAGGTGCGCTGATTGAAGTGCCATCAGGCTTGGTGGAAGCGGCGCAAGCCATGGGGGCTACCCCGCTGCAAATCATCCTTAAGGTTCTGCTACCAGAAGCCCTACCGGGCATCGTGAATGGCGCGACCATTACTTTGGTGACGCTGGTGAGCTACTCCGCCATGGCGGGCGCTGTAGGCGGTGGTGGCTTGGGCGATGTCGGTATTCGCTACGGGTACCAGCGCTTTGATGGCACCGTCATGATGATCACCATTGTCATGCTCGTCATTTTGGTTCAATTGATTCAGTCGGCGGGCGATTACTTCGTTAAACGCGTCGACCACAGATAAAACACAGTGACAAAAGAAAAAACGATGACGCAGAAAGGCGAGATATCCCCGCTTTCTGCGCCATAGAAAATAAAAAAATGGAAATTTAAGCTCATAGGAGATGCGCAAATGACGTTCAATCTTAAAAAAATCGCGACAGTACTCGGTTTGGCTTCCGCTCTGGCATTGACGGGCTGTGGTGAAGAAAAAGCGGTCGACCTGACCAAAGTAAAAATTGGCGTAATGGCTGGTGCAGAAGAGCAAGTTGCCGAAATCGCAGTAAAAGTGGCGAAAGAGAAATACGGCCTAGACGTAGAGCTAATCACCTTTACAGATTACGTATCACCCAATGCTGCCTTGGAAGAAGGCTCCATTGATGCCAACGCTTTCCAGCACAAGCCGTACTTGGATCAGCAAATTTCTGACCGTGGCTACAAGTTCGAAATCGCAGGCAATACCTTGGTTTACCCGATTGCAGGTTACTCAAACACAGTGACCTCTGTTGATCAAATCGAAGATGGCGCACAAATCGCTGTGCCTAACGATCCAACAAACCTAGGCCGTTCTTTGCTTCTTCTTGAACAGCAAGGTCTTCTTACCCTAAAAGAGGACGTTGGCCTTCAAGCGACCGTATTGGATATCGTCGGCAACCCGAAGAATTTGGACATTGTTGAGCTAGAAGCGGCGCAACTTCCGCGTTCATTGGACGATGTAACGCTGGCGATCATTAACAACACTTACGCTGCAACCATTGGTCTTTCACAAGAAAAAGACGGCGTGTTTGTTGAAGACAAGAAATCACCTTATGTGAACCTGATTGTTGCGCGTACCGATAACGTGAATGCTGAAAACGTGAAACAGTTTGTCTCTGCTTATCAGTCAGACGCTGTTTACACTGCGGCGGTAGATACCTTCCAAGGTGGTGTGGTGAAAGGCTGGTAATCCACCCATAACCTGGTTCCCCTTTTTTCCCCCCTCCAAAAGCCTGTGTAAAACACAGGCTTTTTCTTTTTGTGCATGTCATCATGCGCGATATTTATTCAAAGGATGATTTTCAGGCGCATATGGATATTCTCGCCACGTTCGGTCTCTTTGTCGGTTCGCTGATCGCAAACACACTGGCGTCACTCGCAGGTGGCGGCGCAGGCTTGCTGCAACTTCCCCTTCTTATTTTTCTCGGCCTCGCCTTTTCAGTCGCCCTCGCGACCCATAAAGTCGCCTCTGTCGCACTTGGCCTAGGGGCGGCTATTCGACATTGTCGAAGTGGCAACCTTAGTCTCGCATTAACCGTTTACGTCACGCTTGCAGGCGCTGCGGGTGTCATTGCAGGGGCGAACCTTATTCTGTTCATCCCTGGCCCAACAGCAGAAGGGTTGCTCGGTGTTTTCATCATCTTATTGGGGTTGTATTCCCGCGCCCGAAAAACGTTAGGGCATGAAGCCGACCCTAAACATCGCGATACCTTAGGCATGGTGATCGGTTGTGTTGGTTTAAGTGTCATCGGCGTACTGAATGGCTCGCTCACCGCAGGCACGGGGTTGTTCGTCACCCTCTTTTTGGTTCGATGGTTTGGACTAGATTACAAACAAGCGGTAGCGCTCACACTGGTCAGTGTTGGTTTGTTTTGGAATGGTTTAGGAGCAATCACCTTAGCGATTGCAGGTGCAGAAATTTATTGGCCATGGATTCCCGCCCTTCTTGCAGGCTCCTTGCTAGGGGGATATCTCGGTGCCTACATGGCGGACAAATACAGCAACAAACTGATCAAAATCGCCTTCGAACTGCTGACCTTTGCCGTCGGCATTAAATTGCTCGTAGGCGTACTTTAAGGAATAACAATGAAAGCAAAAATTGCCATTTACTATTGTCGTCAATGCAACTGGATGTTGCGTTCAACGTGGATGAGCCAAGAACTTCTAACGACGTTCAGTGAAGAAATTGAAAGCCTGACTCTGCACCCCGACACTGGTGGGCGTTTTGAGGTGCACTGTAACGATGAAATGATCTGGGAAAGAAAGCGTGACGGCGGCTTCCCCGATGCGAAACAGCTAAAGCAGCGGGTGCGCGACGTGATCGATCCGACGCGCGATCTCGGTCATGTTGATCGCTAACGGCTAGGGTCTGTTGACCTTTGGTGATGATTTTTGCAACAGTTTGTGGCGACCTTGTGCAAGGCAGAGGCTTCGATGTGCAGTTTGTCTACATGAGAAGCGGATAACACAGAAGGAAGTCGCCACGAACAGACTGCGCGCAATCAGTCTGCCAACATGCCAAACATAACAATGCTGTTGTAACTCACGATCCCTTTGATCTCGCCGTTTTCGACCACGGGCGCGCGGCTAATGCCAAACCGCTCAAACAAACGCGCGCAGTATTTTACGTTCATGTCTGGTGACACACCCAGTGCTGGTTTGGTCATGATTTCATACACATTCACGCGCTCTGGCGATTTATTCTGCGACAGCACTTTCTTGGCGATGTCGTTCATTAGCACCAAACCATACTCGTCATTCTCATCGCGCTTTTTCACGATCAGGCATTTAATTTCTTTGCTTCTGGCGATGCGAATGGCCTCGGCAACCGTTGTTAAACCATCGATAAGTGCGAAATCGTTTTTCATCACTTCTCTTACGCATTTGCTCTCTTTCATAGCTCGTCCTCAATCACAGTACTGAGTTCTTGTACTTGGTGTGCCACGCCAACAGCATCTTCCACGTCGAGCTGTACCGCGATCCCCTTCCCTGAACTGGCATCAAACTCCCCGACGTCATTGATGGTCTCGAGAATGCTGCGAGCAAGGTGTTCTTCAACCAAAAACAGGACAACATCGCGTTGAACATCCAGCGTCAGGCCAAAGAAGGTTTTCTTTTTTGTCAGCCCTTCACCGCGCGCATTATTGATGACCGTTGCCCCGGTTGCCCCCGCTTTCCGTGCCGCATCAAGCACAGCATCTGTTTTTGAATCTTCAATAAAAGCGACGATCAATTTAAACCGCATTAGGATTCCCTCGTTTTGTTACTGACACGTTGACGCCTAGCGACCCATTCCGTGATTTGGGCGTAGCCCATAACGGTGATCATCGGAAAGAGACTGGCAAACGCAATTAACCCAAAACCATCAATCATGGGATTTCTCCCAGGTACCGTAGACGCAAGACCAAGACCAAGTGCTGTCACCAAAGGCACCGTTACCGTCGATGTTGTCACCCCGCCGGAGTCATAGGCCAGTGGCACAATAAACTTCGGCGCATAAAAGGTTTGGATCACCACCAGTACATAACCGGCAATGATGTAGTAATGAATCGGGTCGCCTTCCACAATGCGATAGCAACCCAATGAAATCCCAATGGATACGCCTAAAGCGACAGAAAAACGCAATCCATTCACGCTGATTGCACCACCTGACACTTGCGCCGCTTTAATGGCGACCGCAATCAACGACGGTTCCGCCACCGTGGTACTAAAGCCTATAGCAGCCGCGAAGATGTAAACCCAATAGTAATGCTGCCATTGCACTCGTGTAGGCATGATGCCGCCTTCCCCAAAAAGGAATTCAGGCGCAGTGAGCTGAATCGCCATGGATTCCCCAAGCGGGAACAACGCCATTTCCAACCCCATCAAAAAGAGCGTTAAACCAAACAGCACGTACGCAAAACCAAACACGATGCGTTTTAGGTTCGCGATGGGCTGACGTAACACGGCGAATTGGAAACCAAACAAAATACACACGATGGGAAACACATCGCGCACGGTCGAAAGAAAGGTATCAAAGAAGGTAGGGATGAGGGATTGAAGCAAGGTCATATCGCCACCATGCCGTAAACCATGACGAAAATCATGGGAGAAAGTGAGGCAAACGCGATCAGGCCAAAGCCATCCACCATGGGGTTTCGCCCTTTGATCACTGTGGCAAGGCCTACGCCAAGCGCCGTCACTAAAGGCACGGTGATGGTCGATGTGGTCACGCCACCAGAATCATAAGCGATACCTATGATGTAACGCGGCGCGATCATGGTCATCGCGACAACCAAGAGATAACCACCAATGATGATGCGATGAATCGGCCAGCCTTTCAGGATGCGCAATACACCCAGCATGATGGCAAACCCCACAGAGAGTGCGACCGTGATCCTAAGCCCATTGGCGTAGCTGTCTTGCGCTTCCATCGCCATAGGGATCATTCCTCCTTCCGCAGCCACTTCAGCCGCTTCCGCAGCCACAGCCGTGAGCGCAGGTTCGGCGATAGTCGTGCCAAAACCGAGCAGGAACGCAAACACCATCAGCCAAAAGACACTGCCTTTTCGAGCGAGTGCGTGCGCCATGGATTCGCCAATCGGAAACAGGCCCATTTCGAGGCCAAAGACAAAGAAGGTAAGCCCCATCACCACCAACACGAGTCCAACGAGGATAGACGCAAGATCAGGCATGGGTTGTTGAAGCACAAACACTTGGAAGAAGCCGATCACCAAAATAATCGGGAGCAAGTCTTTAAAACTTCCCAACATAGCGGATAGCAATGCAGTGATTCCCTTCACACTCGCTCCATTCCAGCATCGCATAATTGCCCACAAATGTAACCAGATGTAACCAGACTTTCTAGACCACAATGTGAATAGGGTGATTGAGTTAGCAAGGTTTTGCTTAAAATAGGAACGAAAGGCACGTCTAGAATGATCATTTAACCATTTGAATGCATACTCAATACAACAGCCCAGCGCAAAAGGTTAACAATGCACATTCTAATTACTGGTGGGACAGGTCTCATTGGCCGCACTTTGATCAGCAAACTTGGTGACCATGAAATCACCGTGCTTACGCGCTCGCCTCAAAAAGCGAAAAATGTTCTGCCTTCAACCGTCACCACCATTGCCGATCTCGATGAGCTCACGGACTTCAACAACATCGATGCAGTAATTAATTTGGCAGGTGAACCGATTGTCGATAAGCGTTGGTCAGATCGGCAAAAAGGTATCATTTGCTCAAGCCGATGGGGTATCACGGAAAAAATCGTTAGCCGCATTTTAACGGCTGACAATCCGCCCAAAACCTTGATAAGCGGTTCCGCGGTTGGTTATTACAGCGACCAAAAAGACGCGATTGTCGATGAATCCCTGGTGGTGGATGCCACGGATTTCGCCCATGCTGTGTGTGCAAACTGGGAAAGAATCGCCTTGCGCGCAAGACCCGCTAAAACGCGAGTTTGCTTGCTGAGAACAGGCATTGTTCTGAGCAAAGAAGGCGGTGCATTGAAGAAAATGTTACTGCCATATCAACTGGGATTAGGTGGCGCTATCGGCGATGGCAATCAGTATTTCCCTTGGATCCACATCGAAGACATGGCCAATGCCATCGTGCACCTTCTCGAAAAAAGTGAACATGAAGGGGCATTTAACCTGACAGCGCCGAACCCAGTAACGAATCGCGAGTTTAGCCAAAGTCTGGCGGCGTCTCTTGACCGTCCACACATTCTTTTCACACCTGCTTTTGCCATTAAATTGATGCTGGGTGAAGCGGGTCAACTCCTCCTTGAAGGTCAACGGGCGATTCCAAAAGCATTGGAGGAGGACGGCTTCACGTTCACCTACAAAGAAATCCGCCCAGCACTCGACAGTTTGCTTCGCCAATAAGCGCCTTCTCTCAATGAGGTGTTAGATCAGCCAATAAAAAACAAAAAGGCACGCTAATACGTGCCTTTTTTAGTGCCGAATAGGGCCCAGGATTTAACGTTTCAAGGGTTCAAGCAATCCACGCAGCATCCAAGCGACCGTCATAAAGACAAGGCCCACGGCGATCATAGGCAGACTCAACCACACCTCAGGGTGCAAACGCACAGGCAGCTCAACACCCCATTTGAGCAATGCGGCCATCGCAAGTTCTGCCCCGCCCACAGCCATGCAACCTGACACCAAGGCCATGATGCCGTATTCCGCCCAAAGTGTGGTGTTGATGCGTTTCTTACTCGCGCCTAAGGTGCGATAGAGCATGATTTCACGCTGCCTTTCCGAGAGCGTTATCCGCAGGAGCGTGAGCAGCAGCAATAACCCGCTGACCACAGCAAGGCCCGCCAGCACTGACAGCGATAAGCTCACTTGGCGCAACATCACTTGGATGCGCCCACTCATGGTACGCAAATCCAACAAGGTAATGGTTGGGTAATCACGTCCAAGCTGGTTAACGATGTCGCTCTGCTCGCTTTCAAGGCGGAAGCTCACCAGCCAGTTTGCAGGTAAACTCTCGACCAGTTTTGGGTCGAAAATGAAGTAAAAATTTGGCTTCATGTTGCGCCATTCCACATCGCGCACTGAGTTAATGGTGGCAATGAATTCTTGGCTGTTCACACTGAACGTCAGTTCATCGCCCATCCGCAACCCGAGTCGCTCCGCAATGCCACTTTCCACCGACACGCCGCCTTTCGTTGGCCATGTGCCTTCAAGCAATGCGTTATGTGTAGGCAGTTCATCACGCCATGTGAAATTCAACTCGCGGCGAAGGGCTTCATCACGCTCCTCGCGATTCGGTTCCATGTCCGCATAACGATTGCCATTGTTTGCCACCAGGCGCCCTCGAATGATCGGATACGCTTCAGATCGTTCAAGGTTGTTGGCATCCAAACGCCCAACGTAATCGTCCAGTTCAGATTTCGCGATGTTCAACGCAAACACATTGGGTGCATCCGGCGGTAACGTTTGCTGCCAATCTTCCAGCAAATCGGTACGCAGCAACCAGATGATCGACAGCAACATGAACGAAGTGGCCAGCGCACCAAGCTGCGCGCCACTCGACGCGGGGTTACGGGCAATGCGGCTCAATGCCAATTTGAACGCAGGTTGGGTGACACGTTTTTGTGCAAAACGCAGCACCATCACACCAATGCCAGCAAGCAAACTGAGCATCACCACCAAAGCAGCCAACACTAGCCACAACAGGCGATTGTCATAAGACCACGCCACCAACGCCAAAATAGGCACGGAAGCGAGCAACCAACTCCAAGGGCTCTTTCTTGCTTTCACTGCCCCTTGCGATTGCAACACACTCAATGCGGGTGCGTCGATCAAGCGAATGAGCGGAATGCCCAGCGCAGGCAAGGCCACCAGCAAGGCCACTAAAGGCCCCAAGAACCAAGGCAACAAACCATAACTTGGTAGCGGCGATGGCAACACATCGGCCAACGGTAAGCGAAGCAGGTATTCCAACGCAGCACCAAACGACAACCCCAACACGGTCGCCATCAGCATTAACATGACGAGTTGTCGGCCCAGCCAACGTCTTACCCAGCTTCGTTGTGCCCCTAGGCTTTTCACCATAGCAAGGGTCTGCGTGCGGCTATCAACATAGTGCTGACACGTCAGCAGCAAGGTCGCGGCTGCCATAATGATCACAAGAACAACCGTGAGCGACAAATACCCGCGACTGCGATCCAACATGTCACCGGTGCGATCCCCGGTATTTTCATCAATCCAACGTTGCCCTTCAGCCACCGGATACACGGCTTTTACCGCATCAAGTTCGCTGTTGTCGCCACTGAAAAAATAACGATAGTTAACACGGCTTCCCGGACGTACTACCCCTGCCGCAGCTACATCGCTTTGGTGCATCATGGCGGCAGGCATTTGGCTAAATGGGTTAAACGAAAGTTCAGGCTCAGAGACGATCAAGCCTGATACTTGCAGGCTGACATCCCCCACGTCCACGCTGTCACCGACTTGCACATCCAGCAAGGTAAACAAACGCTCCTCTAGCCAAAGTTCGCCAGGTTTCACGCTGTCGTGCATCGTGGTATCGGCTTGCAACTCAAGGTTTCCACGCAGCGGGTAGTTGCTTTCCACAGCCTTCACGCTAATTAGTTGCATGTTGTCTTGGCTAAATGCCATGGTGCCAAATCGGGTTTGATCTGACACTTCAACGTCAAGGGTTTCGAAGTTCGCGAGAGTTTGTTCGGTGAGAGGCTGATTACTTCTCAGCACGAGGTCAGCAGCCAGCATCGATCGGCCTTGCTGAGTTAATACAGATTCAATGCGCCCCGCCAATGCTGACAAGGCAAACACACACGCGATGATCAGCGCCAACGCCGCAACAACGGGCCAGAGCTGGCCATGAAATAATTCACGCCACGCCCAGCGCCACACTAAGGTGCCTTTCTTTTTATTCCGAGATTCGCTCATGCAACCCCCGCCAGCTCACCCGCGTTGATGTGTAATGTGCGCGTGCAGCGATCCGCCAATGCAGGATCATGCGTAACAAGAATCAGCGTCGTCCCGTGATCGCGGTTAAGCGAGAAAAGTAAATCGATCACCGTCGCCGCGGTATGTTGGTCAAGGTTGCCAGTCGGCTCATCCGCAAACAGCACGCGAGGGCGCGTCATGAATGCGCGCGCAATGGCGACACGCTGTTGCTCGCCGCCAGAGAGTTGGGAAGGAAGGTGCGTTTCACGACCTTTCAATCCCACGGAGGCGAGCAATTCGAGTGCACGGTCTTCGTCTTCGTCATCCCCGCGAATGGTGCAAGGGAGCATGACGTTTTCGAGCGCATTCAATGAAGGAACTAGGAGGAAGCTTTGGAAAACAAACCCAATGGATTCGGCGCGAAGTGCGGCTCGCCCATTATCATCCAATTGGCTAAGCGGCTTACCGAGAAGCTCGATTTCTCCGGTGCTTGGGGTATCTAACCCAGCGAGCAATGTCATTAAGGTGGATTTACCCGCGCCAGAAACCCCAACCAAAGCAATACTTTCGCCCTGCTCGACCTGAAGGGAAACATCCTGCAGAATGGTCAGAGTCTGTGCATTCGTTGTCACTGTTTTCGTGACGTTATTCGCCCTGATCACTGGAGTTGTCATGATTCGCATCCTTTCTTTTTGTCTTTTGATTATCAGTCAAAGCGCCGTCGGACAGACATTGCTTGTACTTGGAGATAGCTTGAGTGCTGGCTATCAAATGGCGATTGAAAAAAGTTGGCCTAGCCTTCTAGCGCCTCAATTGGTCGGCCAAGGCACGGTAACCAAAGTGGTCAATGCCAGTATCTCAGGCGACACCAGTGGCAACAGCCTTGACCGTCTCCCAGCCTTACTCGAACAGCATGCTCCGGCCTGGGTAGTGATTGAACTTGGTGCTAACGATGGATTACGCGGGTTTCCGCCAAAGAAAATACGCGAGAACCTGACAAAACTGATCACTTTGAGCCAAGAAAGTGGCGCTAAAGTCATGCTCATGCAAATTCAAATCCCACCTAATTATGGTCAACGATACAGCAATGCTTTTGCAGATATCTATCCAGAGTTAAGTAAAGAAATGCAAATCCCACTTATTCCCTTCTTTATGGAAAAAGTCGTGATGACGGAAGGATGGATGATGCAAGATGGCCTTCATCCTAAAGCCATTGCTCAACCGTGGATTGCTGATTTCATGCAAGAACACATTACGCCAAACCTGTAAAAACAAGGAAATACATAAGAATGAATAACACGGTTCTCATCACAGGATGTTCAACGGGTATTGGCTATGTATGCGCACATGCATTGGTAAAAGAAGGCTTTGATGTCATCGCGTCTTGCCGAAAAGACGAAGACGTTACACGTCTCCAACAAGAAGGGTTGCATTGCATCAAACTCGATCTTGCAGACACGGCCAGCATTCTTTCTGCGGTTGAAACCGTCAAGGCACACACTGGCGGAACACTTTATGGGTTATTCAATAACGGGGCGTATGGTCAGCCCGGCGCATTGGAGGATCTTCCAACGGATGCCCTGCGCGAGCAATTTGAGGCCAACTTCTTCGGCTGGCACACACTCACGCAAGCGGTGATCCCAATGATGCATGCCAATGGAAAAGGGCGGATCATTCAAAACAGCTCCGTGCTTGGCATCATCGCGTTGAAATTTCGCGGCGCATACAACGCCAGCAAATTTGCGATTGAAGGCTGGACAGACACCATTCGCCTCGAACTCGCTGACACGCCCATTCAAATAAGCTTGATTGAGCCAGGCCCTATCGAAAGTCGCTTTCGCGCCAATGCTCTCGCAGCATTTCATCGCGCGATAAACATTGATACAAGTCGCTTCACCAACGCCTATCTATCACAAAAAGACCGCCTTGAAAGCGAGCATTCAACCAACAAATACACCTTGCCTGCTGAGGCAATCGTGCCTCCACTGCTTCACGCACTGACGGCTGCGACACCTAAAATTCGTTATCGCGTCACCAAACCCACGCAATATATGGCGCTCTGTAAAAGGCTACTTCCATCTAGAATGCTCGACAAGATCTTGGCGAAAGGTGGTTGATGCTAGTTAGATCGCAAAAATAAATCGGAAGATCATGACTTCACCGTCACATTCTTGTCATAAATGCTGGGTAACATAGCTCCTGTACCGTGAAACACCTGCCCCCTACAACCAAATTAATGTGATGAGTGTCGGATCAGGCCGTGAACGGGGACCACAAAAAATTATAAATTCCCCAAAGGAGCCGGGCTATGTCCCTAAGTCAATTGAACTGGCTCTGTTTGAGTGTGACGCTGGCGGTTTTGCTTGTTTTCTAAGTCAGCGAACTATTCGACAAGCGCCAAAGAGAAGGCCACTGTGATAACGGTGGCCTTTTTCGATCTTGCCTAATGTGCTGCCAGTATCATCAATTCAGGTGATTCCCTCAAACTTTGTTATCTAGGCATAAATTCACGGGTTAATGCCTTGAATTTTCAGCGCTGCCGCCCCACCTTTACAGCATTACTTAAATGATCAGGCCAATCCATGCACCCGAACTACATTGTTGAACTTACCGAGCAGAACTTTCAGCAAGTGTTGGAAGCCTCAGCCTCCGCACCTGTACTGATCCACTTTTGGGCACAGATGAGCCCAGAAAGCACTGAAATAACGCCTGTTCTCGAAAAACTGGCTCATGAATACGGCGGCGCATTCACCCTTGCCCTGCTTGATTGTGAACAGCAACAAATGCTTGCGTCTCAATTTGGCGTGCGCGCATTACCAACCATCGCATTGTTTAGCAACGGGCAACCGGTTGATGGCCTGGGTGGCCCTCAGACAGAACAAAGCGTTCGCGAGATGCTAACCCGTCACTTGCCTAGCCAAGAAGAAATGACCTTCAAACAAGCACAAGCCTTGATTGCCAACGAGCAATACACAGAAGCACAGGCCGTGCTAAAGCCACTTGAGACTATTCTCGGTGAAGCTGGCTTGTTCAAGCTAGCCATGGCGGAATGCTATGTGGAAACACAGCAATATGACGCTGCTGAAGCCTTGCTTGCAACGGTGCTCATGCAAGATCAAGACGCGCAATACAAAGCTTTGATGGCAAAAGTAGAGCTTCACAAACAAGCCGCGGATACCCCAGAGATCCGTGAGTTGCAGAAAGCCTACGATGCTGACCCAACCAACACATCGTTAGCGTTTGAGCTAGCGATCCAATTGAGCCAGGTGAACAAACAAGAAGAAGCACTAGAGCTTTTGATTGGTCTACTGCGTAAAGATTTAAATGCGCAAGATGGCGAAGCGAAGAAAACCATGATGGATATTCTCGCGGCACTGGGTCAAGGCAACGAAGTCGCCGCACGCTATCGTCGTCAACTTTATTCTCTGCTTTACTGATTTCCTTTCTCTGCAGTACTGAAAAAGCGCCTTCTCGGCGCTTTTTTTATCAATATATTTTGTCGTTGAGCTGTATTCTTCGTTTAGTCAGATGAAGACAAAGCTTCAATGATTGGGCAACACGCGCTGTCATTTCCAGGACACGCACTGGCCAACGTTTTCAAGCTCGTTTTCATGGCTTGAAGTTCTTTGATTTTCTCATCAATTTCGTCAATTTTTTCCAATGCCTTTTGCTTTACGTCAGCACTTCTTCGATTTGGATTTCTCGACAAATCGAGCAGTGCTTGGCATTCATCGAGGCTAAATCCCACCAATCGAGAACGGCGAATCATTTGCAGTTCATTCACCTGACGCTCGTTGTAATCACGATAGCCATTTTCACTGCGTGACGGCTCGCTGATGACACCCTTTTGCTCATAAAAACGAATGGTTTTGGCGTTTAAGCCAGTAATCCGTGACACCTCATTAATCTTCATCGCTCACTCCTGCTGACTCAATATCACAGCATTAACACCGCGCTTGACCTTACATCTACTGGAAGGTTTATGCTTTGCATTATGAACAAAAGACCCGCTTGATCGCAAGCAAGGCATGCTAAGTAAAAGGTACCGCTCATGGCTGATTTAGACACTGTTGTCGCATCGACGCCGACATCAGACACATCGGTGATCACGCTTCCCCTTTCAGGATTGAGCTGCATGGGTTGCGCACGAAAAGTGAAAAGTGCAGCAGAAGCCATTGAAGGCGTAACATTTGTTGATGCAGACACACACTCCCTGACGGTGAATGCGGATGCGCCGCTTGATGCGATTCTAGAAGCCGTTAATACGCTGGGTTATCAGGCGGGTAACACCATTACTGTTCCGCTTGCAGGGCTGAGCTGTGGCAAGTGCGTTGCAAAACTGACGAGTGCGTTTGAATCAAACCCGCACGTGTTTTCGCAGGACATCAGCAAAACAGAAGCCAGCATTACCGGGTTGCTTGACAAAGACGCCGTGATTCACCTTGTCGAAGCCACGGGGTATCACGTGCCTGCAGTCTCAGACGCGGAAAGCACTTCACATGATGAAGCCGTACCTGAGCCTCTCACAGACACCAAAGCTGAACCCGAAGAAAAGCCACGTACTTCAGCACATACTCAGCAACTGATTCTTTCCGGCATGAGCTGTGCGAGTTGTGTTTCTTCGATAGAAAAAGCGGTCAGGGCTGTTGAGGGCGTTAATACCGTGAATGTGAATTTAGCGGAGCGCACTGCGCTCGTTTCCGGCGATGTTGATGCGAACTTGTTGATCACTGCGATTGAGCAAGCAGGCTACGGCGCTGAACTCAGCGAAGATGAAGCAACGCGTCGAGAACGCCAAGCGGCGCTTCATACCGCGCAATTTGCCGAACATAAACGCAATACATGGCTTGCCCTAGGCTTAGGCGCACCCTTGATGTTGTGGGGCATGCTCGGCGGCACCATGAGTGTCGAAAGCACCGTCAGCCAAATCGGTTGGGGCATCATTGCAGTCGTCACCTTGCTGTTGCTGTGCACTGCGGGGAAACACTTCTTCGCGAATGCGTTTAAGGCAGCGCGACATCATCGCGCCAGTATGGACACGCTTGTCGCATTGGGAACCGGCTCTGCGTGGCTTTACTCCACGGCAGTTGTTCTCGCACCTGCGCTTTTCCCTGAACAGGCTCGCCATGTGTATTTCGAAGCGACAGCCATGATTCTCGGCCTCGTGACATTGGGGCATGCGCTAGAAGCCAAAGCGCGCGCATCCACGTCCAAGGCGTTAGATCGCTTGCTCGATCTCCAACCTGCGACCGCCATCATTGTTGAGAATGGCCAAGAACGCGAAGTGGCCTTGGCCGATGTTCAAGCTGGCATGACGCTACGCGTTAAACCGGGCAGCAAAATTGCGGTTGATGGCATCGTTGAAGACGGTGAAACCTTCGTTGATGAATCCATGCTGACGGGCGAACCACTTGCGGTGCGCAAAACGCACGGTGACACCTTGCATGCGGGCACCATCAACCAAAATGGCAGTTTGTTGTTTAAAGCGACAGGCATCGGCAGCGATACCATGTTGTCACGCATCATCCAGTTGGTGCGTCAGGCACAAAGCAGTAAGCCTGCTTTGGCACGAATGGCGGATACCGTGTCTGCCATTTTCGTTCCGACCGTCATGATCATCGCGATATTAACGGCGCTAAGCTGGTACAACTTTGGGCCAGACCCGAAACTGAGCTTTATGCTTGTCACTGCTACCACGGTACTGATTATTGCCTGCCCTTGCGCATTGGGATTAGCAACACCGATGTCTGTCACGACAGGCGTTGGCCGAGCGGCAGAGTTGGGTGTTCTGATCCGTGATGCTGAAGCACTTCAACACGCGTCACGCATCGATACCGTCGTGCTCGACAAAACAGGCACGCTCACCGAAGGCAAGCCGCAGGTGACGTCCATCCTTGCTATGCACGGAACGGATGATGGTTTGCTGCGCATTGCAGCCAGCCTTGAACAAGGCTCTGAGCATCCACTTGCCAAGGCCGTGATTGATGCTGCAAATGACCGTGCCCTCTCTATAGCGGCTGTCAGCCAGTTTGAAGGCATTCCCGGTAAGGGGCTAAAAGCCGTCATCGATGGTCAAACCTACATACTCGGCAATGCGCGTTTGTTGGAAGAGAACCATATCGATCTCTCAGCACATGCGAACGCGGCCAAAAACGTCGCCATGCAAGGTGAAACGGCGGTCTATCTCGCCACGGACGGCCAATTGCTTGGCATCATCGGCATTAGTGACCCACTGCGTCATGATTCCAAAGCCGCCGTTACTCGCTTAAATGCGCTCGGTTATAAGGTGGTGATGCTGACGGGAGATCATCCCGATACCGCGAACGCCATTGCTGCTTTAGCAGGAATCGAAGAGGTGGTTGCCGGCGTTCTGCCTGACGGTAAAGCCGATGAAATCACGCGCCTTCAAGCGCAAGGGCGTCGTGTTGCCATGATTGGTGATGGCATCAACGATGCACCTGCGTTAGCAAAAGCAGAAGTGGGGATTGCAATAGGTAGCGGCAGCGACGTGGCCATCGAAAGCGCGCAAATGACGCTAATGCGCCACTCCATTGATGCGGCAACGGACGGTCTTTTGCTTTCCAAAGCGACGCTCAGAAACATGAAGGAAAACCTGTTTGGCGCATTTGTTTACAATTCACTGGGTATTCCCATTGCCGCGGGTGTGCTATATCCCCTCACCGGCACGTTACTGAGCCCGGTTGTTGCGGGCGCAGCCATGGCTTTGTCTTCCATTACGGTTGTGATGAACGCCAATCGACTGCGTTGGTTTGCACCCAAACGAGGTAACGCATGATCATTAATTTCGTAGGCATTGGCCTGATTGGGCTAATCATCTGGTGGTTTTGGCTAGCAGACAAAAATGATACCCAAGAGTAAATAACGCTTTCGTGGTAGCAGTCGTTTCAAATGCGGCTGTGCCACCTAGCGATAAAAACGTGGCAGACGGCGAGCAACACTCGCCGCTCTGCTGCAATAAAGTCTCGACGCATTGAGGAGAAAACAAATGAAAAACCTGCCGAAGTTCGCCGCATTATCCCTAGTTCTGCTTTCAACAAGCACACTGGCTGCAACAGGTACAACCTATAAATCCCCATACTGCGGCTGTTGTAAAGAGTGGGTAAAGCACATGGAAGACAATGGCTTCGACATGATTTCTGAAGATCACGTCAACATGGACCCAATTAAAGTAAAATTCGGCATTAAGCCTCAATTGGCGTCTTGCCACACAACCGTTATTGATGGGTATGTTTTCGAAGGCCACATCCCTGCCAGCGACGTAAAAAGCTTCTTAGAGAAGAAACCTAAACTGGCAGGCCTTTCCGTGCCTGGCATGCCTATGGGCTCTCCGGGTATGGAATATGGCAACCAGAAAGATGCATATAACGTTGTCGCCTTTTCTCATACAGGCATGACCATGGTGTATAACAAGCACAACTAAAGCTGACTTTTATACCCTTAGCCTCCATACTGAAAATCACGGTTATGGAGGCTTAATGAAACGTTTTTTCCCCGCATTATTTTCACTTTTCTTCGCGCAAGCAGTGACAGCTGAACCTTTGGTCTGGCAAGCACAAAAAGGTGACCTCACTTATACCCTCATGGGCTCAGTCCATGTCGGTAAGCCAGAGTTTTACCCACTTCCCGACATTATTGAATCTCGCTTTGTGGCAGCTGACGCCTTGATTGTTGAAGTCGATATCATTAACGACACCCAATTAAATATGCCCAAAGGCAAACCATCTGACGATGTAATAACCTCACAACAACGTAATCAACTCGCTCAAATCGCTCAAGAACTCGGCTACACAGATTCAGTGCTGCTCAAGATGCCGCCTTGGCAAACAGCCATGGTCTTGCAGATAGCGCAAACTCAGGCGTTAGATCTTCAACAAATACTGGGCGTCGACCTTCATTTTCTCTCCCGAACCGACAGTTTCAATATTCCCATCATCAGTTTAGAAACCATGCAAGAACAAATAGATCTGCTCGCTAACGCACGTGATAATGGTATTGAACTGCTCGACGACACCTTGCTGTACTGGGATCTGTCGAAGGATTTTATATCTTGTATGATAGAAGCATGGCGCCTCGGTGACGGTGAGAAAATTACCGCCATCGCTGAGGAAATGAGCGATACAAACGATTTAGAACGTAAGATTCTTGTTGATAGAAACCTGAACTGGATTGAAATGCTGACCGATTCAGCACAAGTACCGAATGGAGATTATGTGGTGATTGTTGGCGCGCTACATTTTCCGGGGGATGAGGGGCTATTGGCCTTATTGGAAAAAAAGGGGTTCACTATCACGCAATTGAATCAAGGCCAAAAAGCGGGCTGCGAACTGCCAGAATTACCTTAGCGATAAAAAGGTCGGCCTTAGCTGCCGACCACCACTTTGGTCACAATCATTGATACGAAGAAAAGCAAAATAAACCAAATAATGAATGACTTGCGCATAGTACTGCCCTGTTGATGCTGATTGGATTCTTTGATGGTGGGTATTTTACCGCAATGTGGTGGCTGTGGTAGTGGGATTTCGAGTTTCGAGTTTCGAGTTTCGGAAAAATCCTATTCCATTCAAACGAAAAAGGCCTCGCATTTCTGCGAGGCCTTTTAAAGGTGGTCGGTGAAGAGGGATTCGAACCCCCGACCCTCTGGTCCCAAACCAGATGCGCTACCAAGCTGCGCTATTCACCGAGTATTTGGTTCCAAAGCTTATAGCTTTAGTTCCTGATGCTGACTCTATGTTCAGCTAGTAACAAGATTGCTTCTCGAAACTCGCGTCTCGTCATCTCGCCACTTAAATAGTGGTCGGTGAAGAGGGATTCGAACCCCCGACCCTCTGGTCCCAAACCAGATGCGCTACCAAGCTGCGCTATTCACCGATATTCTTTGTGTTTCTTCGGAGTGCTCTCAGAGGGTCACCCTCTGGTCCGCTACTCGCAAGAGCCGGATGCGCCACAAAGCTGCGCTATTCACCGAGTGTTAGGTTCTAAAGCGTATTGCCCTAGTACCTTATGCTGACTCTATGTTCAGCTAGTAACAAGATTGATTGTCGAAACTCACGTTTCGTCGTCTTGCCACTTAAATAGTGGTCGGTGAAGAGGGATTCGATGGGACTTGCCGTCAAGCCCCCGACCCTCTGGTCCGCTTTTCACCAAAAGATGGATGCGCTACCAACCTGCACTATTCACACCGCTTACTGAATTAACAGAGGTGGATATCTACCCAAATATGGTCGGTGAAGAGGGATTCGAACCCCCGACCCTCTGGTCCCAAACCAGATGCGCTACCAAGCTGCGCTATTCACCGAAAATCACCGCTACGCTGTGCGCTGCGGAGGTGGCTTATATTACTCATCCTCGCCGCAGACTCAAGTGTTTTATGAGGATTTTCACTTGTTACGGACCGATCGCTTAAAGGATCACCAAATGCGGACGAATTGCGACCACAAACACAGTTAAAAAAGCACGTGCTACTAACCCGAACTTCACTTGATCTGGATCATCGTAGAATGTTTTACCAATTGGCAACCTAGCTTTAACGTTAACAGACAAAGGAATACAAAGATGGACTTCTGGTTAGACCTACTTTTCGGAAACGCAATTGGCCTCTCCTCTATGATCGTCATTTTTGTCGCGCTCGGCATGATCAGTTTCATGGGAGGCTTCTTTGTCTATAAGGCATTCAAAGACCCAGAAACAAACTGAATCCCTTAGGCGATATGTTTACACCAAACGCGAGTATCGAGCAGCAAAATAGAGCGCCAAACGCTCTGTTCGACTAACGTAATTCGGTTGAGTTGCTTACACCAGAGTGCTCGCTATATGCGGTACTCTGGTTTTTTTGTCCTTTGTTTTTGCGAGCGACAGCGAGTGTGGATTGAACGTTTTCTAAGCAGTCGGTTTGCTTCCTACAAGATCTCTGCGTAAATTGTCATTATACTCAAGCGACGCTTTACCAATCCGTAATGACTATGAACGGCAATAATGAGTCGGATTTATTCCGGGAAATGATGGCAGATGTCGCCCCTATCGCGCACGATACGGTGGAGAAAGTCAGCCAGCCACACAAGCCTACTGATGCTCAGCTTGCTCGACAAACTGCGGCACAAAAGCTGTCGGACAGTAATCCTGAGTATTTATCTCTCGATTACGCTGAGATGCTCAAACCTGATGATGTCGTCACCTTTAAGCGTCCAGGCGTGCAAGATGGCGTGTTTAGAAAGCTTCGCTTAGGCAAGTATGATATTCACGCACGCCTCGATTTGCACAAATACACCCTTAAAGATGCGCGAGAAGAAATCCTCACCTTTTTGAAACAATGCCAACGCATGGACGTAAGAACCGTCATCATTGTTCATGGCAAAGGTGAGCGTACTAACCCACCAGCGCGAATGAAAAGCTTTGTTTGCCAGTGGCTTGAACAGATCAGTGACGTTATGTGTGTGCACTCAGCACAGCGCCATCATGGCGGCACAGGCGCAGTATATGTTCTGTTGAAGAAGAGCCAAGATAAGAAATTAGAAACGCGTGAGCGTCATTTAAACCGACGCGCATAGCTGGAAAGAAACGTAAAAAGGAGCCGATTTGGCTCCTTTTTTTTGGGCTTTACTCTTCGCTTTTTATAGCGTCACGACAACACGAATCGCCAGCCCAATAAGCACGATGCCGCAGAATTTATCAATCCACACCGCGCGACGTTTGAGGGTGTCGAGCATTCGACTGGATGACAACACCAACGCGACAATGGTGTACCAAAGTCCATCTATAACCAAAGGTGTCGCCACAATCACTGAGCGACTAAACACATCGGTACCAACCGCCACAAACTGGCTAAATAGTGCCAAGAAAAACAAAGCCAGTTTAGGATTCAGTATAGAGATCATGGCACCGTCACGCGCCGCTTCCAGCAGAGTCGTTTTCTCGCCAGATTCAAGCTTTGCGGCAACACCGCCTTTTGATTGTAAAGATTTTATGCCAAGCCACGCTAAGTAGCCCGCGCCCGCATAGGCAATGATCTGAAATGCCATCGGCGATTCTTTCAATAGCACCGCCAACCCAAGCAAGGTGATCACTGCATATAAGCCCACGCCCAAAGCGTGTGCCCAAGCCGCGACAATACCGTGCAAACGGCCACCCGCTAAGCTATGCCTCACCATCACGACCAGGCTTGGGCCAGGAGACATCGCGCCCAGCATGCAGACTAAAACTAGGCTTAGCCATACAGAAACCGTCATTTTTCGTTGTCCTTGGCCCCCATCAAATGATTGATGCGGTCGATTTGTTCATTCGTGAGTTCAATCTTACAGCTCAAATACCCCAAACCGCTACCAGATCCTGATGCAAAGCTCGCTTCAACCATCTTGCATTGCTTGTCGCGCCATTCGTTGAAGCTTCCTTGCGTGGCTTTCGCAGACATAACGGCATTTTTCATCGAAGACACAGCATCTAACTTGGCAAAATGTTCTGTCAGCGCTTTTTCTTTCGCTATGAGTTTGGATTCTGCAATTTGCCAGTGGTTATCAAGGCATGCGGCCACTTCAACCTGCGTTTCATGTGCCGTGTAACAATGCATGAGAACAGCGTCGCTGCTTTTACTCGCCATCACAGGGAGACTCATTAGCGACAACATCAGCACACCGATATACTTCATTTACCTTCCTTACCTATCTCCGCCATCTTTCCTTGCGTTAATGTCAGCAAATCAGAGGGCGTTAGCTCTATCTCTAATCCTCTTCGACCTGCGCTGACATATATCGTTTCAAACTGTTCAGCACTTTTATCCAATAACGTGGGTAAACGCTTCTTTTGCCCCAATGGACTGATGCCGCCAACCACATACCCTGTTGTTTTTTCTGCGATAACTGGGTTGGCCATTTCGGCTTTTTTTGCACCCGCCGCTTTCGCTGCCGCTTTTAAATCAAGTTGCCCTGCGACAGGTACAATGGCCACCGCCAGTTTTTTTGGATCGCCGTTCATCGCGAACAACAAGGTTTTAAAAACACGACTGGCATCTTGTCCCAACACACTTGCGGCTTCTAAACCAAAATGGGTGTTGTTCGGATCATGCTCATAGCTGTGTACATGAAAAGAAATACCGGACTTTTCCGCGAGGGTGATTGCAGGTGTCATAACTCTTGTCTCTCGTTACTAGGGCCTATTGACCTTGGACAAGCCAACGTCAGATCCTATTGATAATGACATAAAAAAAGGCACTGATAACAGTGCCTTTTTAAGACGTCTTAGAGAGCAATCACTTACTCCCTATTGATACACAATCACCCTGTCGATGTTCTCATATGAACATCGATAGGCTGTTTGAATAACTGACGCATCGCAACCTTATTTGTAAACCATTTCGCCATTTGGCGCATACTTGTTCACATCAATCGGTGTGTTTTTCTCTAGGAAGTCTTTCAACACTTCTGCGTCAACAAAACCTGTGTTGACGTTACCTGGGTGGTCAGTAATTTTCGGGTAACCATCACCGCCTGCAGCGTTATAGCTAGGTACGGTGAAACGGTATGTTTTGTTTGGATCGAGAGCTTCACCACCGACCTTTACATCACTCACACTATCACCATCAACCACCATTGAAATGCCATAGAATTGCGCGTATGCACCAGAATCTACAGGCTTAGTTGCCACAACGTTCAGGTAATCCAACACTTCTGAACCGCTCATGTCGGTATACGTCAGCATGTTACCAAATGGCTGAACGGTCAGTACGTCTTTGTACGTTACGTCGCCAGCTTCAATAGAGTCACGCACACCGCCAGAGTTCATGACAGAGAAGTCTGCTTTAGCACGCTCTTTGTGCGCAGCTGCAATCATTCGACCAAGGTTGGTTTGTTGGAAACGCACCACGTTGCGGTCACCTTCGAGTTTGTCGTTGGTTTCTGCAATCTTCACATTCAACTGATCCTGACCTTTCTCTTGGTAAGGTTTCAGGAAGTCATAAATGCCTTTGTCTTTTGGAATTTCATTCTGAATGAAGACACGTTTTTTCTCGCCATTCACCTTAATTTTCTTTTTAAGGTTCACAGGGATCAAATCGTAAGACACCAAGTTAAGCTCGCCATTACGGAATTCGAAATCCGCTTTACCGACGTATTTGCCCCACTCGTGCGCTTGAACGATGTAAGTACCATTTTGGTTATCAGGTTTACATTCATCACCCGGTTTGAAGGTTTTGCTCGCGACATTTGGGCCTTCCATACAAACAGGCTCTTGTGAGTGACCACCCACAATCATGTCCAGTGAACCTTCATTCAAGTAGCGTGCAAGTGCAACGTCACCCGGCGCGTTGATGCCGCGCTGGCCATCTTCATAGTGACCCATGTGCGTCGCGGCAATGATGATGTCTGGGTTTTCTGTTTTTTCCAGTTCAGCGATCAGTTTCTTCGCCTCTTCTTTCGGATCGCGGAATTCCAGCTCTCCGATAAACTCTGGGTTACCAATTTTTGCTGTGTCTTCTGTTGTCAGACCCATCACAGCAATGCGCAGACCATTCTTCTCGAAGATTTCGTACGCTTGGTATTTACGCTCGCCAGTGGCTTTGTCATAGATGTTGGCAGAAAGCATTGGGAAGTCGGCCCAGTTCATTTGCTTCTCAAGCACATCTAACGAGTTATCAAACTCATGGTTACCCAATGCCATTGCGTCATAACCAATCATGGTCATGCCTTTGAAATCAGGTTCTGCATCTTGCAGGTCTGACTCAGGAACACCGGTGTTGATGTCACCACCAGAAAGCAGGAGTACCGCTGCACCGTCTGCTTCGGCTTCCGCACGAAGTTTGTCGATCAGTGTCTTACGCGCGGCCATACCATACTCGCCGTGGCGGTTATGCCAGAAACGACCGTGGTTATCATTGGTGTGGAGAATGGTGACGTTATAGGTGGTATCTGGTTGCCAGCCTGGCACAATTTCCGTTGTTTCAGTCGTGGCAGAACAGCCTGCTAGAGAAGCAAGCAATGCAGCGCTAATGGCTGCTTTCAGAGAAAGGCGATCCGTCATGGTGTTACCTATTTGTTTGTTGAAAACCTTGCGGTAAGGGCGAACAGCGTCGCACCCAAATGCACTGTGTTAACGTCGACATTTACGTCGTTTTCACGAAGTAGTCTAAATATATAAGTTAACCAACACATTCTTCTCTCAACAAAGTGCCGCCTAGATCACTGAAAAACACACTTACACGCGTGAACGTTCAGGATTTAGACGGCACCAAGGTCATGAGCGATTATTTTTTCTGCAGCTTGCCCTTAGAGCGAGCAATGGCAAATGCGGCCGCCAATGCCAACAAGAAACAGTAGTAAGATTGGCTCACCACAGACAACGGTGACAACTCGAAAATTGAGCCTAACAATAGAGCCTGCGCGCCATATGGCAACAAACCTTGCACCACGCAAGAGAAGATATCTAACAAGCTCGCGCTACGCTTAGGTTCAACGCCATGCTGTGTTGCCAGCTCTTTTGCGACACCGCCAGAAACGATGATCGCGACGGTGTTGTTTGCCGTGCACAAGTTACTGATGCTAACCAAAATAGCGATACCCGCCTCACTGGCGCGCGAAGAGCCTTTTTCCGCCGCTTTATCAGCGCGAGAAAGAATCAAACGGCTCAGTTTTTCAGTAACAAATGCCAAGCCACCTTGTTGGCGCATCAGCTCCGCTAAACCACCAATCAATAGGGACAACAAGAAGATCTCTTGCATGTTGCCAAAGCCTGCGTAGATATCCTGACTCAATGACATCACGCTGTAATCTTCAATGCGTGCAATGCCCACAGCACCCGCAAACACGATGCCTAACGTCAACACCACGAACACATTCACGCCGTAGACAGCAAGACCTAAGATGGTCAAATACGGCAATACCGCCAGCCAATCAATAGAACCTGAAGCCGGAGCCTGGGTCACTTCATTGGAAAAAAAGAAAATAACGAGGCTCACCAACGCTGCAGGTACCGCAATTTTCACGTTCTCGCGGAACTTGTCTTTCATGTGACAGCCTTGAGAGCGCGTCGCAGCAATGGTGGTATCAGAAATAATAGAAAGGTTGTCACCAAACATTGCGCCACTCAGCACCACACCCGCCATTAGCGTGGCATCAATGCCTGTGCTTTGTGCAATGCCCAACGCGACTGGCGCAACGGCTGCGATGGTCCCCATTGACGTACCCATCGCTGTGGCGATGAATGCTGAAATGAGGAACAGCCCCGGCAGTATCATGCTTGATGGCAAAACGGCCAAACCTAGGTTTACCGTCGCATCAACGCCGCCCGTTGCTTTGGCAACCGCAGAAAAAGCACCTGCAAGAAGATAGATCAAACACATCGCCGTGATATCACGGTGAGAGACACCCTCAATAAATTGACCAATGGCACCATTGAGTTTTTCTTTGCTCATCAACACCGCGAGCACTATCGCCGGCAAAACGGCAATAGGGGCAGGTAATTGGTAAAATGCGAAATCGACATTTTGCGTCGAAAAATAGACGCCAGTACCAATGAACAAACACAAGAACAGCCCAAACGGCAAAAGCGCTTTGGCTGAAGGAGTGGGGGAAATTTGCTTCTCTGTCATGTTGTGTTACATCGTTTTTGTGATTTGGAGCGAAGAGTAAAATGAAACCATCAATGCGTCAATATATAGACGTCTAAACGTCCGAATCATTTCGCTACGATTCATGGCTGCTTTATATACAAGGCATTGATACAAAGCGACCCTGTCAAGGAAAATCATGATGCCATCCATAAATATCATTTTAAATCATGATGTTATGATTTATTATTTTATAATATGTGTACGTACGAGCCCACGGCGCTTGTCGGCATCACGAGTAAACTAAAATAGTTGCACATTCCCTCTAAAGCCTCCTCATTTTGCGCCGATACAACACTCCGTACTAATAACAAAAAAACGATCTGATCCTGTCTGTTCGGGATCTATTTTTATCATGAGTTCGATGCAAGGAAGTTAACAATGACGCTGACACTCAAACAGAAGTTGATAGGCACCTGTCTTTTTGCTGTAACGGCAATGGCGATGGTCCTTTCCATGCTTGCCGCCAATCAACTGTCTACACAAACCCAACGGAATCTTGAGGAACGCGTCACAAGTATGTCTGACGTTGCCAAAGCAGGTATTTCTGACTGGCTCGTTGCGCATGAAACGGAATTATCTGGTTTTATCAAAACACAGCCTCACAGCAACCCTGAGCAAGCGTTAAAAATGCTCCAGATTGCGGGCGAGTTTGCCATGACATTCTATGCAAAGACCGATGGTACCTTGTATCTCGCGAATGGCGCGAACGTGGACATCGACCCTCGTCAGCGTCCTTGGTATATCGATGCCGTTAGGGAAGGTGACAGTGTAAGCACAGAACCCTACAAAGACGCACTAACGGGTGACACCATGGTAACGGTAGCAACGCCTACGTTCACGAATGGAAAATTGAGCGGTGTTATTGGCGGCGACATTAGTCTTCGCAAGATCGTGAATGACTTGGCGCAATTTCGTTTCGGTGAAAATGCCTATGGCATGCTGCTCACCAACAAAGGCACCTTGATTGCTCACAAAAGCGCAGCACTTCGTGGGAAACAGCTTTCACAGTACAATGCAGCCCTCGATATTTCGACGGTGAAGGAAGCGGCCTTCAACGGCGACATCCTATCGCTGTCGCTGAACGGCGAAGATAAAGCGTATTACTTTGCGACGTTACCTAACGCGAACTGGATCATTGGTATTGAGCTCGATATGGCGACCGAATTGGCAAGCCATAACAGTGCCGTCACAACGCTTATCATCACCAGTCTGGCCATTACTTTATTGGTCTTAGCAATGGCTGCTTGGGTCGTGAGCTTCTTGTTCCGCGATTTGAAGCGCGTCTCTACCGCAATGGCTGAAATTGCCAGTGGCGATGCCGATTTAACTCAACGTCTCACGCCACACAGCAAGGATGAAGTGGGTCAGCTTGCGCAAAACTTCAATACCTTCGTAGCAAACATGCACACCATGGTGACACAACTGAAAAACGTGGGTGAAGCACTGGCTGTTCAGGCCAATACATCGGCCGAGCAAGCCAGTGAGCGCAGCGCACGTATTCGTGGTCAACAAGACGAAATCAATATGGTAGCAACCGCCATCCATCAAATGACCGCAGCCACACATGAAATTGCAGGTAGCGCAGAAAACACCGCACAACTGTCAAAAGAAGCTGTGGGTTGCTCGTCTACGGGTGCTTCTCAGGTAAACCAGAGCCAGGTGTCGATCGGTAACTTATCGACAGAAGTGGAATCTGCGACAGCCGTTATTGCAGAACTGCATGCGCATACTCAGAGCATCAATTCCATTCTTTCGACGATTCAAGGCATTGCGGAACAAACCAACTTACTGGCATTAAACGCAGCCATCGAAGCCGCACGTGCCGGTGAACAAGGTCGTGGGTTTGCGGTGGTTGCTGATGAAGTCCGCGTATTGAGCCAACGTACACACGATTCAACCCGCGAAATTCAGGCGACCATCGAGACGCTTCAAACCACAACGCACTCCGCGGTTCAAATCATGGAAGACAGCCGCCATTTGGCGACCACCAGCGTTGATGACGCAAATTCCGCGACGGTGAGCTTATCGCAAATCACCACGTCGGTTTCCACCATCAGTGACATGGCGACTCAAATCGCGTCAGCGGCGGAAGAGCAATCCTTGGTGACCTCTGAAATTACTCGAAATACAGAAGCAGTTCGCACAGCGTCAGATCAATTGGCAGCAGAAGCGAATCAAGCGAGTATTCAAGCCAGCGAGTTATCTGGCTTGTCGCAGCAGCTGAATGCGGAAATTTCACGCTTCAGACTGTAACTCGACGCCCCCTCGCGGTGAAGGCTGCGAGTTTAAAACGAGAAAAGCCGGCATCAGCCGGCTTTTTTATTCGATGCTTGCCCAATCTTTAAAGGTAAGACGGGACAGGCGTTAAGCGAAACAGCACTTAGCGAATGTCTAATTCTTCAAAGCTCTTCACCAGATCGTCCAGCGCTTTCATTTGCTTTAGGAATGGCTCAAGCTTATCGAGTGGCAACGCAGAAGGACCATCACAACGCGCGTTGTCTGGATCAGGGTGCGCTTCAATAAACAGACCGGCAATCTTGGTGCCCAAACCAGCACGAGCCAAGTCAACCGTCTGCTCACGACGACCGCCAGATGCCGCGCCCAGCGGATCACGACATTGCAGTGAGTGGGTAACGTCAAAAATGATTGGGCTGCCGTTGCTTGCCTTTTTCATCACGTCAAAGCCCAGCATATCAACCACAAGGTTGTCATAACCCATGCATGAACCACGTTCGCAAAGAATGACTTTGTCGTTGCCGCATTCTGCGAATTTATCAACGATATTGCCGACTTGACCCGGGCTCATGAACTGCGGTTTCTTCACGTTGATCACCGAGCCGGTCTTTGCCATCGCTTCAACCAAATCAGTTTGACGAGCCAAAAACGCAGGCAGCTGCATAACGTCAACCACTTCAGAAACAGGCTGAGCCTGTGCTTCGTTGTGGATGTCAGTGATGATTTTCACGCCGAAGGTGTCTTTCAGCTCTTGAAAGATCTTCATGCCTTCATCGAGGCCAGGACCACGATAAGAGTGAACTGATGAGCGGTTTGCTTTATCAAAAGACGCTTTAAACACGTAAGGAATACCCAGCTTTTGGGTCACTTCAGCGTAATGCTCACAAATCTGCATCGCCAGATCACGAGACTCCAACACATTCATTCCTGCAAAAAGAACAAATGGTTTGTCGTTAGCAACTTGAATATCGCCAATCTGAACCGTTTTTTGTGCTGTCATGGTAGTTTCCTGATTAGTGGAAAATTGGGGCTTCTGCAGTCAGAACTTTGACCTGCAGTTTTAGCAACTCAGCGGCCGGATCGTCAGGGCACTGAGCAATAAAATATTCGTAGTCTTCCGCGGCAACCCAATCACATTTGAGTTGTTGGAATATATAGCCACGGTCGCGGATTTCGTAAGGGTCATCAGGGCTGAATGTCAGCGCCAATTCACTGCACCGCAATGCCATGGCGTAGTTTTCTTCACGAAGCAATGCACTTTTAACGACGGCTAACCAGCGGCCAATCAAGGTTGCATTGTCTGATGATTCTAAATACTCAGGTTTCACTTCAGCACTTGGGCCTTCTTTCCCAATCAACCAACCGCGAAGTACGCGTTGAGAAAGGTATTCGCCATCAAAAGGATTGATGTATTGCGCTTCTCTGTCGAGCCAGTTTGCTTTCAAGATCAATTGAGTGGGATACCCCACTGGCTGCAACGGTAAATCTAAACGGTGGGCAAAGAAAAGAAACACTGCGCCAAGGCTCACGGGAATGCCTTTGCGGCGGCGAAGCACTTTCTCTACAAACGCGTTGTCAGAAGAGAAATATTGCTCGAAATCCCCTTTGAAGCCCCACTCTTTGTAGAACAAACGCAACAGGCCATCAAGACGGAGTTCGTCATTGGTTTCGCCCGCTAAAAGGTGATCTGCTTCTTTGGCTAATAGCTCAAGTTCAGCACGAACCCAATGCAAGGATGTGGCTGGCTCAACAGCGGCATTCAGTGCCAATGCACCTTCAACCAGAGTCAGCGTATCTAATTCTTGATCCGTAAACGCTTTCATTCTTACCCCAACAACTGCGGCGTTTTGGTGATAGCTAGGTTAGCGGCAGCATATACCCAACCTAAAGCACCAAAGAAGGCGAACAGTCTGAACAAGGTGCCTTGGCTGTAATTCAGAGCCACGAAGCCCAAAGCAATATACGCAAACACACAGGTCAGTTTTTCGGTCATCCACACCGCACCCGGTGTAAACGGCGTGAAGCCAGTAATGACCACGAGAGAAATACCCGTTAGCAACAGTGCAGTGTCGATAACATGAGGAACGACTTTCACCCACTTCTTCTCGAGCATTTTACTGTCCATCATGCGCCATACGAAACGAATGATGAAAAGAGTCACGCTAAGCGCGATGGTAAAAAGGTGTATATGCTTCAATGCAACGTACATAGTCCGTCTATCTCTTTATTGTTGTTTAGGGTGGAATCAGCGCGAACAGCGCCCCAGCGTAACACGATCTTGTCCTGCGTAATCTTGCACCGTTTCCACATTGCAAAACCCCGCATCAGAAAAAATGGTACGAACCACATCGCCTTGGTCATAACCGTGTTCGATTAAAAGCCAGCCACCCGTCGCCAAATGCTGAGGGCTTTGCTGACAAATGTGGCGAATATCCGCCAAACCATGCTCATCAGCAATCAACGCCGTTTTAGGCTCAAACCTCACATCGCCCTGTGAAAGATGCGGATCTTCAGGGTCAATATATGGCGGGTTACTCACGATCATGGTGAAGGTTTGTCCCGCAAGGTTATCAAACCAGCTGCTTTGCAAAAACTCAGCGTTATTAATGGCATTGCATTGCTGATTACTTGCGGCAAGTGCGACAGCTTCCGGACGAAGATCAACGCCCACAACGCGTATATCTTGACGCTCACTTGCTAATGACAACGCAATCGCGCCCGTTCCTGTGCCTAAGTCCAACACGCGCCCTTCACCGACAGGTAGTCGTTCCAGCGCGAGTTCAACCAAGCGTTCCGTATCAGGACGAGGGATGAGCGTACTTGGCTCCACATTCAATCGCAGCGACCAAAAATCACGATAGCCGATGATGTAGGCCACTGGCTCTCCGTTTACACGGCGAGCGAGCAACGCATTAAAACCACGCTCCTCTTCCTCAGACAACAGGTTGTCTGACCATGTATAGAGATAGCTGCTTGGCTTGTCTAACACATGACAAAGAAGGACTGACGCATCAATCTTGGGTGACGGACTTTGATTTTCACTTAGCAAAAGCGCTGCATCACGCAGCGCATTTTCAATGCTGATGGGCATTAGTGTTGCTCTGCCAACGCTGCCAATTGGTCCGCTTGGAATTCTTGCATGATTGGATCAATAAGGCATCTCAGGTCACCTTCCATCACTTCATCTAAACGATAAATCGTCAGCGTAATGCGGTGATCAGACACACGGCCTTGTGGGTAGTTGTAAGTACGAATACGGTCAGAGCGGTCACCTGAACCTAGCAGGTTACGGCGTGTGCTTGCTTGTTCAGCCGCGCGTTTTTCTTCTTCCGCTTTAATCAAACGCGCAGCCAGTACTGACATCGCTTTCGCTTTGTTTTTGTGCTGTGAACGCTCGTCCTGACACTCAACCACCGTACCGGTTGGCAAGTGGGTAATACGAATGGCAGAGTCGGTGGTGTTAACGTGCTGACCACCCGCACCTGATGAACGGAACGTATCAATTTTCAAATCAGACGGGTTGATGTCTGGAATTTCTGCTTCTGGGATTTCAGGCAAAATCGCAACGGTACACGCTGATGTGTGAACACGGCCTTGAGATTCAGTTGCAGGAACACGCTGAACGCGGTGACCACCCGATTCGAATTTCAATACACCATAAGCGCCGTCACCAGAGATGCGTGCCACCATCTCTTTATAGCCGCCTTGCTCAGAGCTATTGGCGTTAATCACTTCAACACGCCAGCCTTTCGATTCGGCGAAACGGCTGTACATGCGGAACAAATCGCCTGCAAAAATACCCGCTTCATCACCCCCCGCACCGGCGCGAATTTCAATGAAACAGTTACGTTCGTCATTTGGATCTTTTGGCAACAGCAACACTTGCAGCTCGTCAGTCAGACGTTCGATTTCTTCTTTGGCTGCTTTGACTTCTTCTTGCGCCATTTCACGCATTTCAGGGTCGTCTTCGTTCGCCATTTCTAGCGCAGCTTCGAGATCGCCTTCTGCTTGCTTGTAAGACGTAAAGCACTGGGTGACTTCTTCAAGCTGGCTGTACTCTTTTGACAACGCACGGAATTTATCCTGATCGCCAATAATGCCGGGATCACTCAGAAGGTGTTGCACTTCTTCGTAGCGCTCGCTCAGCGCTTCTAGTTTGGCGAGAATAGATGGTTTCATAGTGAATTCTTTTTACTACTTTTGAGGATCCAGACCTAGGCTCTGACGAAGCGTGTCTAATGTGCGTTCGTCACCATTTCTGGCGGCGTCTTGCATGGCCTGAGTGGGCGCATGGATCAGTTTATTGGTCAATTTATTGCTTAGCTCTTTGAGCACTTTTTCTGGGTCTGTCCCATTAGCAAGGGCTTGAAGGCTTCGGCTAAGCAATTCATCTTTGAGTGCTTCAGAATCCGCACGGTACTGCTTGATGCTGTCCACCGCATCACGGGAGCGCATCCAGGTCATAAACCCAACGCTTTCCTCATCGACAATGGACTCCGCTTTAACAGCGGCGGCTTTTCGTTGTTCTCGATTTCGCTCAACGATTGATTGCAAATCATCAACCGTATAGAGGTAGGCATCATTCAATTCGCCAACCCCTTCTTCAATGTCTCGCGGCACCGCAATGTCGATCAGCAGCATTGGCTGATGACGACGTGCTTTTAGTGCTTTTTCAACCATGCCTTTACCGATGATTGGCAAAGGTGCAGCCGTGGAACTGATGACAATATCAGCACGGTGCATGTGCTCTGGTATTTCTTCCAGAGAAATAATGTCTGCGCCAAACGCATCAGCAAACGGTTTTGCACGTTCACGGGTTCGGTTTGCCACGATAATCTTACGGCAATTGTGCTCGTAGAGATGCTTGGCAACAAGCTCAATGGTTTCACCTGCGCCAACAAGCAATGCGGTCGAAGTTTCCAATGACTCAAAAATTTGACGTGCCAGCGAACACGCAGCAAACGCGACAGAAACAGCGTTGCCACCGATATCGGTTTCAGTGCGTACACGCTTGGCAACCGTAAATGTTTTGTGGAACAAGCGTTCAAGTGGGCCGTTAATGGCTTCAAGGTCAACCGATTCGGCATACGCTTGCTTCACTTGCCCCAGGATTTGAGGTTCGCCCAGCACCAAGGAATCAAGGCCACTGGCGACACGCATTAAATGCTGTGCGGCAGCTTGGTCATGATAGGTATATAGGCAAGACAACAATGCATCGCTGTCGAGATTGTGGAACTGTTGCAACCAATCAACAACGTTGCCAGGACTCGGATGGTCGGTTTCACAATAAATTTCAGTTCGGTTACAGGTAGACACAATGACCCCACTCTGCACGACCTGCTGACTTTTCAGCTGGGATAATGCATCGCGAAGTTGTTGCGGTGAAAAAGCCACTTTTTCACGCAAGTCGACCGTGGCGGTCTTGTGATTGATTCCGAGAACTAACAAGCTCATTAAGCAGGGTTACCGACAGCACCAGATGAAATCCGAGCCGAGGATTTTACTTTATGGGCTCTTCGATTAAAAGATAACATTACTTCCTCACCATCGCGAACCTGACTATATCTCTAGCCAAGTGAGAATACTTAGCATTCACGTTTGTTTTTTGCCGACTTTTTCAGCGGTTATGCTTTTCAAATCCGCGCGTTTTGACCCTAACACTCCCTATAACACAAAGATACTTGGCTTTTTGCTCGCGCGTCACCGTTAAGTCTATGAACATTTGGCCTAATTCATGACTAACCCCAAGAAATCTGGAGATGCTCAGGTATTACCCATATCTAAGAATGATTGAGTCATCACTTCAGCAAGGCTGCTTCAAGTCTGCATCTTGAGATATACTAGGCCAATATTTTCATGATGATAAAGGTACGCGGAGCATAATTATGACCCGACACGTCAAGCATTTCTTCCACGCTTTATTGCTCGTTGCTAGCGTCCTAGGGCTATCTGCATGTGCGACCAAACCCGCGCCGATGACGGAATGGGAAACGCATGAACAAACCCTGTTGGACATTACCCAGTTCACCGCCAAGGGAAAAGTCGCCTTTATTAGCCCAGCCCAACGCGTCTCCGCTAACTTTGTGTGGGAGCAAAATGGCGACGCCATGTCATTGCGTCTCACCAATTTTTTGGGCTCAACCTTATTGAAATTGGAAGCGACACCAAAGGGTGCAATTCTGGTCGATAATGAAGGGCAACGTTATATCGGTAGAGATGCAGCGAGCCTTCTGCAAAAACTCACAGGCATTGCGCTGCCCGTAAATGATATGACGCAGTGGATTAAAGGCCTACCTGCCGAAACAAACGATTTCACGCTTGGTGCAGATAACCGTCTCGCCTTCTTATCAGAAAACGATGCCTCAACCAATAAACCGGGTTGGCAGTTAGATTACCAAACCTATGACGCGGCAACTGACAGCTTGTTACCCGCAAAAATCAAAATGAACCAGAACGATCAAAAAGTGAATCTGGTGATCTCCAACTGGAAATATGCACAATGAGTCAAACACGTTCGGTATGGCCTTCACCTGCCAAACTCAATCTTTTTCTCTACATTACGGGTCAACGAGAGAACGGTTATCACGATTTGCAAACCCTGTTCCAATTTCTTGATTACGGCGACACGCTTTCCATCACGCCCAATGAAACAGGCAAAATAACCTTATCGCCAGACATCGAAGGCGTGCCGGTTGAAAGCAACTTGGTTTATCGTGCAGCCATGGCGTTGAAAAATAACGCATCAGAGACACTCGGCGCACATATTCATATTAACAAAGTACTGCCAATGGGCGGTGGGTTAGGTGGCGGTTCATCGAACGCTGCAACCACACTTGTGGCACTCAATCACCTTTGGAATACGTGTTACTCAACCGACGAACTGGCTGAGATGGGCTTGGCGCTTGGCGCTGATGTGCCTGTGTTCGTTCGTGGCGTGACTGCTTTCGCAGAAGGGGTTGGAGAGTTACTTCAACCTGCCTATGCTGAAGAGAAATGGTATATAGTTGCTAAACCGGACGTAAGCATCGAAACGGCAAAAATTTTTGGACATTCTCACCTTACTCGCAACACGCCAAAACGCTCACTAAACGCGCTATTGGCAGGAAATTACGAAAACGATTGCGAAAAGATAGTAAGAGAGTTGTTTCCAGAGGTTGATAAGGCTATTTCGTGGCTGCTAGAATACGCGCCGTCAAGACTGACCGGAACGGGCGCCTGCGTCTTCGCGGAATTCGAAAATGAAGCAGCGGCTCGTTCAACATTAAACAAATTGCCCGACTGGCTTTCTGGATTCGTCGCTAGAGGTGTGAATACATCACCGCTTGTAACCACACTGAACGCACAAACCCAGTGAGACAGACAAAAATCAATGGATACAACCCCGAGGTTTTCCACCGTGCCTGATATGAAGCTGTTTGCTGGTAATGCAACGCCTGTACTCGCCCAACGCATCGCGAATCGCCTATATATGTCACTAGGTGACGCAACCGTTAGCCGTTTTTCTGACGGAGAAGTGTGTGTACAAATCAATGAAAACGTACGGGGTAGCGACGTATTCGTTATCCAGTCGACTTGTGCGCCAACCAATGACAACCTAATGGAATTGGTTGTGATGATCGACGCACTGCGTCGCGCATCAGCTGGCCGAATCACTGCTGTTATTCCTTACTTTGGTTATGCTCGCCAGGACCGCCGTGTTCGTTCTGCGCGTGTGCCAATCACTGCAAAAGTTATCGCAGACTTCCTGTCAAACGTAGGTGTTGACCGCGTACTGACTGTTGACCTGCACGCAGAGCAAATCCAAGGCTTCTTCGACGTACCCGTAGACAACATCTTCGGTACGCCTGTTTTGTTGGAAGACATGCTGGCGAAGAAACTGGAAGATCCTGTTGTTGTTTCTCCAGACATCGGTGGTGTTGTACGTGCGCGTGCAACGGCAAAACTTCTGGATGACACGGACATCGCAATCATCGACAAACGTCGCCCACGTGCGAACGTTTCGCAGGTTATGCACCTTATCGGTGACGTTGAAGGCCGTGATTGCATCATCGTTGATGACATGATCGACACCGGTGGCACACTGTGTAAAGCAGCAGAAGCACTGAAAAACCGTGGCGCTAAGCGTGTATTCGCATACGCAACCCACGCCGTGTTCTCTGGCAACGCGCCACAAAACATCAAAGAATCAGTGATTGATGAAGTTATCGTGACTGACTCAATTCCATTGAGTGCTGAAATGCAAGCAACGGGTAAAGTGTCTCAACTAACACTTTCAGGCATGCTGGCTGAAGCCATTCGTCGCATCAGCAACGAAGAATCAATTTCAGCAATGTTCGATTAATAGAATACATGCGAGAAGAAACGCCCTGCTCATGCAGGGCGTTTTTGTTTCTGGCGATATCCACTGCCCCTCTCACATTGCCCAGCATCTTCAAGTTGCTTGGGTATAGTGGTAGGATATGCCGCCTTTAGCGCTGACGAATGTGCCTCTTGGGTCTTCCTCGCGCCTGACGCGTTACACAATAACAACGAGAATCTCATCGTGAGCGACCAAATTCGCCTTTTAGTGGGGCTGGCCAATCCAGGGCCGGAGTATGCCAAAACCCGCCACAATGCGGGCGCTTGGGTAGTAGAAGAGTTAGCCCGTATTCATAACGTGCAACTCAAAGAAGACAAAAAGTATTTCGGGCTGACGGCCAGAATCAGCATCGGTGGTGAAGATCTCCGCTTGTTGATCCCGACAACCTTTATGAACCTATCGGGTAAAGCAGTGGCTCCACTGGCGAAATTCTTCCAGATTAAGCCAGAAGAAATCATGGTTGCCCATGACGAGCTAGACTTGCCTCCAGGTGTCGCTAAATTCAAAAAAGGCGGTGGCCATGGCGGTCACAACGGCCTTCGCGACATCATCAGTAAAATGGGCAACAACAAAGAATTCTACCGTCTTCGAATTGGGATCGGGCATCCCGGTCACAAAGACAAAGTTGCAGGGTTTGTATTAACCAAAGCGCCTGCAAACGAACAAAGCCAGATCGAACAAGCAGTTGACGAAGCGGTACGCTGTATCGACATTTTGCTCAAAGACGATTTGGCCAAGGCGCAAAACCGCCTTCATACATTTAAAGCGCAATAGCGCCATAAACGAAAGGTTACCATCTCATGGGTTTTAAATGCGGTATCGTTGGTCTACCAAACGTAGGTAAATCAACTCTGTTCAACGCTCTGACGAAAGCCGGTATCGAAGCGGCAAACTTCCCGTTCTGTACCATTGAACCAAACACTGGTGTGGTACCAGTGCCGGATCTTCGCTTGGATGCACTGGCAAAAATCGTGAACCCTCAACGCGTTCTGCCAACGACGATGGAATTCGTAGACATCGCAGGTCTGGTTGCAGGCGCGTCAAAAGGTGAAGGTCTAGGTAACAAATTCCTAGCAAACATTCGTGAAACCGATGCGATTGGTCACGTTGTTCGTTGTTTTGAAAACGACAACATTATCCACGTAGCGGGTAAAGTTGATCCAGCAGATGACATCGAAGTGATCAACACTGAGCTAGCTTTGGCTGACCTTGAAGCGTGTGAGCGTGCAATACAACGCCAAGCGAAGAAAGCGAAAGGCGGCGATCGTGACGCTAAAATTGAAATTGCAGTGCTTGAAAAGCTACTTCCAGTGCTGGAAGAAGGCAACATGCTACGTTCAGTTGAGCTGACCAAAGAAGAAAAAGCAGCGATTGATTACCTGAACTTCTTGACCATGAAGCCAACCATGTACATCGCGAACGTGAACGATGATGGTTTCGAAAACAACCCTTACCTAGATAAAGTACGCGAAATCGCTGCAACAGAGAACGCAACGGTTGTTGCTGTTTGTGCAGAGATCGAGGGTGAGCTTTCTGAGCTAGATGCAGACGAAGCAGCTGTATTCCTAGAAGAAATGGGTCTAAGTGAGCCAGGTCTTAACCGTGTTATTCGTTCAGGTTATGAACTACTGACTCTGCAAACTTACTTCACCGCTGGCGTGAAAGAAGTACGTGCATGGACTGTGCCTGTAGGTGCAACTGCGCCACAAGCTGCGGGTAAGATCCACACCGACTTCGAAAAAGGCTTTATCCGTGCTGAAATCATCGGTTACAACGATTTCATCGACAACAACGGTGAAGCTGGCGCGAAAGTTGCTGGTAAATGGCGTTTAGAAGGTAAAGAGTACATTGTTAAAGATGGCGATGTTATCCACTTCCGCTTTAACGTTTAATTCCAATCGTTAACTCGATGATAAAAGCTGGCTTTTGCCAGCTTTTTTCGTTTTAGATCTCCCTAGTTTCGCCATTTACAGCTCAAATGAATAAGAAAACACCTCCCCCTGCTCAAAATCACAGCGAAGTCACCAATATGATAAAAAAAGCATGGAAAAAAGGTTGACGACACCCTAGGTTCTTCGCATAATGCGCCCCGCACTCAGGGCATGTCCCTGAACGAAAAGATGGCTACGTAGCTCAGTTGGTTAGAGCACATCACTCATAATGATGGGGTCACAGGTTCGAATCCCGTCGTAGCCACCATTCTTTTCAGTGCATCGCTTTCTTTGTGAAAGCCGTAACAAATGCGGAAGTGGCGAAATTGGTAGACGCACCAGATTTAGGTTCTGGCGCCGCAAGGTGTGAGAGTTCAAGTCTCTCCTTCCGCACCATATTAAAGGATCATGCGATAAGCGTGGTTGCTGTTGGGATATCGCCAAGCGGTAAGGCAGCGGCTTTTGATGCCGCCATTCCCTGGTTCGAATCCAGGTATCCCAGCCATATTTTGGCATGGCTACGTAGCTCAGTTGGTTAGAGCACATCACTCATAATGATGGGGTCACAGGTTCGAATCCCGTCGTAGCCACCATTAATTCGAAAGCGTTGGCTTTCAAACAGACTGACGCACTACCAAGTGTCTAGAGTGACAAACTCAAAGTCTGAGCAAAACATGCGGTGGTGGCGGAATTGGTAGACGCGCTAGCTTCAGGTGCTAGTGTCCTAACGGATGTGAGGGTTCAAGTCCCTCCCTCCGCACCAGATTTACTGTCCCTTTAAGGGATAGGCAAAAAGAAACACGCGGAAGTGGCGAAATTGGTAGACGCACCAGATTTAGGTTCTGGCGCCGCAAGGTGTGAGAGTTCAAGTCTCTCCTTCCGCACCATATAAAAAAAGCAGGCTTATTAGCCTGCTTTTTTTTCGTCCAAATTTTATCCTCAGTGTTCCATCTCCCTCGTTGTGACAGTCCCTTGTATAATGTCTTTCTTCACGCTTTAACAAAATTGCTGTGAGTTTTCTCGCATTTGATTCTTGATCTTTAGGTTAAAGTGAATATTATCTTTCGAAACGAAAGTTTGGTGGTTACATGTCGAAACGTAATACTCAACAACGGCGTCACGCCATCGTGGCAATGTTGAGTGAGAAAGGAAAAGTCAGTGTAGATGAGCTCTCAGGCTTATTTGAAACATCCGAAGTTACCATCCGTAAAGACCTTGCTGAGCTTGAGAAAAACGGAATTCTACTTCGTCGTTACGGTGGTGCCGTGCCGGTTCCGCACGAAATGGTTTCGGAAAATGCCGTAAAAGTTTCGGAACAAAAGTTATCGATAGCGAAAATGGCAGCAAGCCGTATTCGGGACCATAATCGTATTGTGGTAGATAGCGGTTCAACAACCGCAGCGCTAATTCCTCTTCTGAATCAAAAACGTGGATTGGTTGTCATGACAAACTCTTTAAGTGTTGCGCAAGCAATCAAAGAGTTAGAAAACGAACCCACCCTATTGATGACAGGAGGCACATGGGATCCGCACTCTGAAGCTTTTCAGGGACAAATGGCGGAACAAGCACTGCGTGCGTATGACTTTGACCAATTATTTATCGGTGCTGACGGTTTAGATGTCATTCGAGGTACCACGACGTTTAATGAACTCGTTGGACTCAGCCAAGTCATGGCAGAGGTTTCCAGAGAAATTGTCGTGATGATTGAATCGGAAAAGATAGGACGAAAAATCCCTAATCTAGAATTGCCTTGGCAGGTAATTACGACCGTTATTACAGATAACAATATCGACAGTACCACAAGACTGGCCATTGAAAAGACGGGCACAGAAGTTATCTGCGCCCCAGATTGATAACGGGGATTTTCTATGTGTGGAATTGTTGGCGCGGTGGCGCAAAGGGATGTGGCGGAAATTCTAGTCGAAGGGTTACGCCGATTGGAATATCGCGGATATGACTCCGCGGGTTTGGCGGTGATCGATGCAGACTCGAATCTGAGCCGCTTGCGCCGATTAGGCAAAGTGAAAATGTTGTCTGATGCACTCGACGACCAACTTATTACTGGTGGTACAGGGATCGCACACACCCGTTGGGCTACACATGGTGAACCCAGTGAAGCAAATGCGCACCCACACATGTCCGGTGAAAACATTGCTGTGGTTCATAACGGCATTATCGAAAACCACGAGCCGCTGAGAGAGCGACTCGTTGGCCGAGGTTATACCTTCGCGTCGCAAACAGATACCGAAGTTATCGCGCACCTTGTACATTGGGAGCTCGAGCAAGGCGGTTCGCTGCTTGAAGCATTTCAGCGCACAGTCGCGCAATTAGAAGGCGCTTATGGCACCGTTGTAATGGATCGTCGTGATCCGGACAGATTGATCGCTGCGCGTTCTGGTAGCCCACTGGTGATCGGCTTAGGGATCGGTGAAAACTTCCTGGCGTCTGATCAGTTGGCGCTATTAAACGTGACCCGTCGTTTCATGTTCCTGGAAGAAGGTGATATTGCGGAAATTACACGCCGTAACGTGGACATTTTTGATGTTGATGGCAATGCAGTCGCGCGCACGGTTCACGAATCAACGGCAGAGCATGATGCGGCAGATAAAGGGAAATACCGCCACTACATGCAAAAAGAAACCTTCGAACAGCCTTCTGCCATTATCAATACCCTTGAGGGGCGTATCGATTCTGAATCCGTGCTGGTGGATGCATTGGGCCATGGTGCGAAGGACATTTTGCAAAAAGCAGAGCATATCCAGATCATCGCCTGTGGCACGTCATACAACGCAGGTATGGTTGCTCGCTATTGGTTTGAATCGATTGCTGGTGTGGGTTGTGATGTAGAGATTGCCTCTGAATTTCGTTATCGCAACTTTGTGACGCGTCCAAACAGTGTTCTCATTACACTGTCGCAATCGGGCGAAACGGCAGATACGCTGGCGGCGTTGCGTTTGGCAAAAGAGCGCGGCTTTATGGCTGCCATGACGGTGTGTAATGTGGCTGGTTCGTCGTTGGTTCGCGAATCCGATATTGCCATCATGACGCGTGCAGGCACCGAAATAGGTGTGGCATCCACCAAAGCCTTTACGACGCAATTAACGGCTCTTTTGATGATGGTGACAGCGCTTGGTAAACAAAAAGGTATGGTGAGCGCGGAGAAAGAAGCCGAGATCGTAAAAGCCTTGCACCGTTTGCCTATGGACATAGAACAAGCATTGAAATTTGATAAGCAAATTGAAGCGCTTGCAGAAGGTTTTGCTGATAAGCATCACGCCTTGTTCCTTGGCCGTGGTGAGTTTTACCCTATCGCCATGGAAGCGTCGCTAAAGCTCAAAGAGATTTCTTACATTCACGCTGAAGCGTATGCTGCTGGTGAGCTCAAACATGGCCCTCTGGCGCTTATTGATGCGGACATGCCAGTGATTGTGATAGCGCCAAACAATGAACTGCTTGAGAAGCTCAAATCGAACATCGAAGAAGTGCGTGCTCGTGGTGGTCAGTTGTATGTGTTTGCGGATGAATCGGCGGGATTCCAAGAAAGCGAAGGGATGACGATCATCGCTATGCCACATGTTGATGAAATCACTGCGCCGATCTTTTACACCGTGCCAATGCAGCTTTTGTCATATCACGTCGCTCTTATTAAAGGTACGGATGTGGATCAGCCGCGTAACCTAGCGAAAGCTGTAACGGTAGAATGATTTATATTTCAATCAAATAGCGATCTATCTCTTGCTCGCAAAAATCACGTAAAGGCGCTTATTGCGCCTTTTTTGTATCGTAAATAAGACATTAAATTTGCTCTTTGCTATTTGCAACTTCGAAATATTGGCTGATATTTGCATTTTGCAAATCATTTCGCAGTGATAACAAGACATCCCGCCTAGAAAGATAAACATAACACCATTCTGTATATGTAACTCTATGATTTTTATTGATTTAAACCTTGTCTAAATAGTTGGCGCGTATTGTGCATATTGTCGATAAAGCAGCAATAATCAAAAACGAGCTGTACGTCGTAGGGAGTGAAGGTGAAGTATGATTGACTCAAAATCACAAGTAGCGAAACGCATCAAAGAAGCACGTGAGTGGAAAGGTATCACTCAGGTAAAAATGGCAAAACTACTGGAAGTAGCGCGCCAAACATATTTAGACATCGAAACCGGTAAAACAGAGCCTCGCGTTCGAATGCTGTCTGAGATTGCAGAAATCACAGAACGCCCATTGGTTTGGTTTGTTTACGGTGATGCAGATGTAGAACTGCATGATGTTCAATATAAGCAAGATGTAAATCGTCTGCTTGAACACTTCTCAAAACTGCCTCATGAGGCACGTACTGCCATACTAAACCAAAGTGTAAACATGGCATCATTTTTAGTAAATTACTCTAAATCAGCCCAAAGAGGTTGAGCACTTACTTACGCGGCAGGCTAGGTCAGACCTTGCCTGCCAAAATAGGTATTGCACTATTTGCTTGTCATCTGGCTTAGGCAACAACGGCCTAGATTCACAATTCAATGACGCTTTACATGTGAAGCCAACGCCGCTGTGCATAATGCAGGATCTAGCTGTTAAGCGCTTTACGGTGGTGTGGCAATTTCGCTACAACGCTTTAGTGTCGAGTTGTGGGGCAAGAAGTGATGTTGATTGTCAAAGCTCACGTTGCGCAGCGCATTCGAGAAGCGCGCGAATATCGCGAAATTACGCAAGTAGAAATGGCGCAACATCTTGATGTTGCACGCCAGACGTATTTGGATATCGAGTCGGGAAAGACTGAACCAAAAATTTCGTCGCTTGCGGTAATTGCTGACGTTACTGGCCGACCATTAAACTGGTTGTTATACGGTGAAAGTACACGCAGTGATATCGCGTTTACGCACAGAGATGAGTTGAACACATTATTAATGTTGTTTAATAAATTACCTCTGTCCGCGCGTCACCTTGTGATGGAGCAAGCTTTATTGTTGGCGGCGTATATGGTTGATATTGGCTCGTCACCAAACAATGAATAACGTGAAAAAAAACCGGCTGACGCCGGTTTTTTTATCTCTATTTTTTACATTATTGCTTCGCAAGAAAGAAACGATAAGACGGGTTTTCCGTTTCATCTTTCCACGAATACCCAAGCTCACGGAGATGGGTGGTAAACGAAAGCAGATCCGCCTCTTCAAGCTCGAAACCGCACAGTACACGCCCATAGTCAGCACCATGGTTACGATAGTTAAAGATGCTGATGTTCCAATGCGTGCCCAGCGTGTTGAGAAAGCGCAGCAATGCACCAGGGTATTCTGGAAATTCGAAGCTGTATAAACGTTCCTTCATGACTTTGGTTGGTCGCCCGCCAATCATGTAGCGTACGTGAACCTTGGCCATTTCATCGTCTGATAAATCTTCGACTGCATACCCGCCTTTACGCAAATCTGCAGTGATGCTATCAAGCTCTTCTTGGCCATTAAGCAAACGGACACCGACAAAGATGTTTGCTTCTGCGTCATCGCTGTGGCGATAGTTAAACTCGGTCACCGCGCGTCCGCCTAGCACTTTGCAGAAATCCAAAAACGCACCGGTACGTTCAGGGATGGTAACCGCAAGTAACCCTTCACGTTTCTCACCCAGTTCAGCGCGTTCAGACACGTAACGAAGGCTGTGGAAGTTTGTGTTTGCACCCGAAAGAATAGTGGCAAGGTTCTTATCTTTGAGCTGGTGCTGCTCGACATAACGCTTCAGGCCGGCGAGGGATAATGCCCCTGACGGCTCGGAAATGGCGCGAGTGTCCTCAAAAATGTCTTTCACCGCTGCACAGATTTCATCACTAGATACCGTAATGATGTCATCAATATGTTCTTGGCACAGACGGAAGGACTCATCGCCAATGCGCTTAACAGCAACACCATCAGCAAAGGTACCCACGTTATCAAGGGTTACTGGCTCTCCGGCATCGAGTGCTGCTTTCAAGCACGCTGAGTCTTCCGCTTCCACCGCGATTACCTTGATATGCGGCATCAGCTGTTTAACGATGACTGCAACGCCGGCTGCGATGCCACCTCCGCCTACGGGCAGGAAAATGTAATCTAGGTGGCCATTTTGCTGCAGCATTTCCAGACCGATGGTGCCTTGTCCTGCAATGATGGATGGATGGTCGAATGGTGGAACGAAGGTGTAGCCGTGCGCTTGTGAGAGTTCAATGGCTTTTGCTTTGGCTTCATCAAAGTTATTGCCATGTAAAATCACGTTACCACCAAAGCTGCGTACCCCTGATACCTTGATATCTGGGGTCGTTCTTGGCATCACGATCGTGGCTTTCACGCCCAACTTGCTGCCAGACATAGCAACACCTTGAGCGTGATTACCTGCAGAGGCGGCGATCACGCCAGCCTTTCTCTGCGCCTCAGTCAGTTGAGACATCATGTTGTAAGCGCCACGCAACTTAAACGAATGCACCGGTTGGCGGTCTTCACGCTTCAATTGAATAGTGTTGCCTAATCGCTGGGAAATTCGTGGCATGTCCTGTAAAGGACTGATAATCGCCACTTCATACACAGGCGCGCGCAAAATGTCGCGCATGTAATCGGCATCACTAAGCGGTGCAATGTCTTTCGTCTGTTGGTGGGCCTGCGTCATGATTACCCCTCCAGTTTGCTTTTATCGCGAACAGCACCTTTGTCTGCACTGGTCGCAAGGCTTGCATAGGCTTTTAGTGCTAAGGAAACAACGCGTTCACGTGAAACGGGTTTCCAACCACGCGCATCCGTTTCTGCACGACGGGTAGCCAGTTCTGCGTCATCAACTTCTAACACAATGGAACGGTTAGGAATATCGATAGCTATGATGTCGCCTTGCTTCACCAAACCGATTGTGCCGCCGCTTGCCGCTTCTGGTGAAACGTGACCGATAGATAAACCGCTGGTTCCGCCAGAGAAGCGGCCATCGGTGATCAACGCACACGCTTTACCTAAGCCCATGGATTTCAGATAGGTGGTTGGGTAAAGCATTTCTTGCATACCCGGGCCGCCTTTCGGGCCTTCGTAACGAATAACAACCACTTCGCCCGCTTTCACCGCACCAGACAAAATGCCGCTAACCGCATCTTCTTGTGCTTCAAAGACATGAGCAGGACCTCGGAAGACGAGATTCTCTTCGTCTACGCCCGCCGTTTTAACGATACAACCGTTTTCGGCAAGGTTACCGCCAAGTACAGCAAGGCCGCCTTCTTGGCTGAATGCATTTTCACGGGTACGGATACAGCCGCCAACACGGTCATCATCAACGGTGTCCCAACGACAGTCTTGTGAGAAGGCTTTGGTGGTACGAATACCTGCAGGGCCCGCACGGAAGAAGGTTTTCACGTCTTCATCTTCGGTCACCATGATGTCGTATTGCGCAATGTTTTCAGCCATGGTTTGGCCTAGTACGGTCGGTACATCGGTATTGAGCAAATCTGCACGCGCCAGCTCGCCCAAAATCGCGATAACGCCACCAGCACGGTGGACATCTTCCATGTGGTATTGCTGAGTAGATGGCGCCACTTTACAAAGGTGAGGGACACGACGAGACATGCGGTCGATATCATCCATGTCGAAGTCAATCTCACCTTCTTGTGCAGCAGCGATAAGGTGAAGCACCGTGTTACTCGAACCACCCATGGCGATATCGAGCGCGGTGGCGTTCTCAAAGGCTGCGCGGCTTGCGATGTTACGCGGAAGCACAGATTCGTCGTCTTGTTGGTAGTAACGCTTGGTTAAATCAACGATGCGGTGACCGGCTTTCAGGAACAATTGCTCGCGATCGGCGTGCGTTGCCAGCATTGAACCGTTCCCTGGCTGACTAAGGCCCAGCGCTTCGGTGAGACAGTTCATTGAGTTTGCAGTGAACATGCCAGAACATGAACCACAGGTTGGGCACGCAGAACGTTCGATTTGCTCGCTTTGCTCGTCTGACACTTTTGGATCAGCACCTTGGATCATGGCATCCACCAGATCCAGTTTTAAGATCTGATCAGAAAGCTTGGTTTTACCCGCTTCCATTGGGCCACCTGAAACAAAGATCACCGGGATGTTGATGCGCATGGCAGCCATCAGCATTCCTGGGGTGATTTTGTCACAGTTCGAAATACACACCATGGCATCTGCACAGTGTGCATTCACCATATATTCCACGGAGTCTGCAATTAGCTCACGTGATGGCAGGCTGTAAAGCATGCCGCCGTGGCCCATGGCGATACCGTCATCCACAGCGATGGTGTTAAATTCTTTGGCGATACCGCCTGCTTTTTCAATCTCGCGTGCAACGAGTTGGCCCATGTCTTTTAGGTGAACGTGTCCCGGTACGAACTGGGTAAAAGAGTTCACGACGGCTATGATGGGCTTTCCGAAATCTTCATCTTTCACGCCAGTGGCACGCCAAAGGGCACGTGCGCCGGCCATGTTACGGCCGTGAGTGGTGGTGGCTGAACGATACTTAGGCATTTCCTTGTCCTCTTTTACTGCTTATTTGGCTTCCGGAGAGACCGGATCGAGCCATCCCCACTTGTCTTCGGTTTGGCCGTTGAACAGGCCAAAGAATGCTGATTGCACTTTTTCTGTGATTGGGCCGCGCGCGCCTTCACCCACGGTGATTTGGTCAACGCTGCGAACCGGCACGATTTCAGCGGCGGTACCTGTCATGAAGACTTCATCAGCCAGATACAACGCTTCACGTGCGATGTTTTCCTCGCGCACTTCATAACCCATGTCACGAGCAAGGATCATGATTGAGTCACGGGTAATGCCCGGCAAAATTGCGCTGGTGGCAGGTGGCGTAGAAATCACCCCATTTCTGACCACAAACAAATTCTCGCCAGCGCCTTCTGATAAATAACCATCCACGCTCAGTGCAATACCTTCAGCATAGCCATGACGGCGTGCTTCACCACCGACGAGCAAGCTCGACAGGTAGTTACCACCCGCTTTAGCTGCTGTTGGAATGGTGTTTGGTGCAGCGCGGTTCCAGCTTGAAATCATCGCATCCACGCCGTTTGCTAGCGCTTCTTCACCGAGGTATGAACCCCAGCCGAAAGCGGCAATGATGAGGTCCATTTTGGTTTCTGGTGGTGGGCAAACGCCCAAACCGACGTTACCGACAAAACCCAACGGGCGAATGTAAGCCGAGTTCAGTTTGTTGGCGCGAAGGGTTTCACGACAGGCTTCCATCAGCTCATCGACGCTGTATGGGATCGGGAAACGGTAGATTTTTGCACTGTCTTTCAGACGTTGCATGTGCTCACGATGGCGGAAAACGATAGGGCCATTAGGTGTGTCGTAGCAACGAATGCCTTCGAACACCGATGTACCATAATGCATCGCGTGAGTCAGAACGTGAACCGTGGCATCTTGCCAAGGAATGAGTTCACCGTTAGACCAAATATAATCCGCTGTGTTTGCCATGTATTCATCCTTTTTAGTAACGCACTACTATTATTCTTGCGGGAGCAGACGTACGTGTGAGACATCCCATAATTTGTCTAATTGGCTGTGAAGGTTGGCAACAGGGCGAGTGCTCTCCACCTTCAAGGTAATTTCAACCACATCATTACTGTCAGTATGATGCATGTCTAAGCGGGTGAGGCGAAAGCCACGGTGACGCACGATGCGAAGCAATCGCTCCAGCAATTCAGGCTTATCGTCCGCTTCAATAAGTAGGGTATGTGATTGGCTCATGTTCTCTCCAACATATCCTGGTTGGCAGCGCCGGGTGGAACCAGCGGCCATACGTTCTCTTCCTCTGAGATAGCCACATGCAGCAGGTAGGCTGTGTCACTGGCCATCATCTCTTGCAGGGCAGGGATGACCTCTTCTTTACAGGTAATGGTTTTGCCGGGAATGTTAAACGCGCTAGCGAGCGTCACAAAATCCGGGTTGTCAGACAAATTGGTTTCGCTGAAGCGTTTGTCGAAAAACAGCTCCTGCCACTGTCGAACCATCCCTAAGCGCTGATTATCCAATAGCACCATTTTGACGGGTATATTACGTCGTTTTAAAGTTCCTAGCTCCTGAACGTTCATCATAAATGAACCATCTCCCGAAACTAATACAACCTCATCTTCAGGCCTTGCCATTTTCGCGCCCATGGCGGCGGGTAAGCCAAATCCCATGGTGCCTAGCCCCGCTGATGTCAGCAGGTTTTCAGGGCGTCGAGGACACACGTGTTGTGCCACCCACATTTGGTGTTGACCCACATCGGTCGCGACCACGGTTGAATCTGGCATCATGTCAGAAAGTTGCTTTAACAACAAAGGCGCATAGATAGCCTCGCCCGGATGATCATAACGCCAGCCAAAATCCGTCATCATTGAACGAATATTGCCCTGCCACTCTGAAATATCAGACGGCTCACCGAGCTGTGGTAATACGGTATTGAGTTCGCCACGAAGCGGTACGTTAGCACGACGCAATTTGTTAAATTCCGCAGCATCGATGTCGATATGCACCACGGTCGCATTCGGGGCAAAGGTATCAAGCTTGCCTGTCACCCGATCATCAAAGCGCGCACCAATCGCAATCAGCAGATCGGATTGCTGAACTGCAAGGTTCGCTGCTTTGGTGCCATGCATGCCTAGCATACCCAAGTAGTACGGATAATCGCGATGGACCGATCCTAGGCCTTTCAAGGTACAGGTCGCGGGGATTTGGCTGTGATTCAAGAACTGACGCAGGGTGTCTGTTGCGTGTGCCAATTGAACGCCGCCACCGATATACACAATAGGCTGTTTACTTGCCGCAATGAGCGTGTTGGCTTCTTGCAGTGACGTGATGGACACGTTTGGTGCAGCAGGCGTGGATATATTAGGTGCAGTTGTGTCGTCGATTTGCCCGAGTTGGACGTCTTTCGCGATGTCCACCAGCACAGGACCGGGACGGCCTTCTTCCGCCACGACGAAAGCTTCTGCAAGGGTTTTGGCTAACTCACGTTGGTCGGTCACCAGAAAGCTGTGTTTGGTACACGCAAGGGAAAGGCCGAGCACGTCGACTTCTTGAAACGCATCGGTACCGATAAGGGGGCTGGCAACTTGGCCTGTGATGGCGACGATAGGCACGGAGTCCATCATGGCATCTGCAAGGCCTGTGATCAGGTTTGTCGCACCCGGACCGGAGGTGGCAAGGCAAACACCCACACCGCCCGTTGAACGTGCATACCCGATGGCAGCCATTGCGGCACCTTGTTCATGTCGACAAAGGACATGATCGACACCACCATCATAGAGGGCGTCATAGACGGGCATGATCGCCCCGCCTGGGTATCCGAAGATGGTTTCTACGCCTTGCTCGCGCAATGCGCTTACCACTAATTGTGCACCTGTCATCTTTGCATCCTCCCTGTCGGCATTGGAGAGAAAAGCTGCTGCTCTGCTTCCTGTGGTGTTTCCATACCGCGTTTTCCTTCTGCGTTTACAACCGGACATCCAATGTTAAAAAGCCCCCGAACCTTTCGATGCGGGGGCTGGTTGCGATGTTGTTGTTACTTTCTAAACGTCGCTGCCCCTCGCGGTAGTACCACCACGATAATTGAAATAATAATGACGAGGGCGCGAGTCGATAAATTCATTTTGTCTCTTACGTTAACCACCAAATGTTAGGTGGTGATCGTTTATGTCAACGTTTGTTTGCATACTTGTTGTCTGCCCTTAGTGGTATCACAGACGTTCGTCGCATGACAAGTAAAAAGTGAGCGGTTTTCAGGATTTTCGCGTCGTAATGCAGCAATACTATTGTTTTATGCATTTAACTTTATGATAAATAACTAATTAAGCATTTACCCTTATGAGTCTTGCGATTATTCAAAGCCGAGCGTGTGTCGGCGTCAGTGCACCACTTGTTACCGTTGAAGTACATATTAGTAACGGACTACCCGGATTCAACCTTGTTGGCCTTGCAGAAACCACCGTAAAAGAAGCCCGCGATCGTGTGCGTAGCGCTATTGTGAATTCCGGTTTCGAATTCCCCGCGAGACGCATTACCGTCAATCTAGCCCCCGCGGATTTGCCCAAAGAAGGGGGGCGTTTCGATTTACCTATTGCGCTTGGCATTCTTGCGGCGTCCTCTCAAATTCCGATGACAAAATTGAATGGCCATGAGTTTGTGGGTGAATTGGCATTGTCAGGGCAGCTTCGCTCAGTGAAGGGTGCGTTACCTGCGGCTGTCGCCAGCATTGATGCAAACAGAAGCCTCGTCGTGCCCGATGACAATGGCGGACAGGTGGCGCTGGTGGGGCGAGACATCCATGTTTCAGCGCCGGATCTGATGTCAGTGTGTCGTCACTTGAGCGGGCAAGGTGCATTGATGCTTAAAGAGCCAAAAAACGCCGATGTTGAGCACGTCACTAACCCTCGCTGTATGCAAGACATTATCGGTCAGCAGCAAGGAAAACGGGCGTTGGAAATTGCCGCTGCAGGATCGCACAATTTACTGTTTCTTGGGCCTCCAGGCACGGGCAAAACCATGTTGGCATCGCGCATGGCGGATTTGCTGCCGCCCATGAGCGATGCTGAAGCATTAGAAACCGCGGCGATCACCTCGCTGACGGAACGACCATTGCACGAAGGGAATTGGAAAAAGCGCCCCTTTCGAACACCGCATCATTCGAGTTCGATGCCCGCCCTGGTTGGCGGTGGTACAACCCCAAAACCAGGCGAAATATCACTCGCGCACAACGGCCTTTTGTTTTTAGACGAGATGCCCGAGTTTGAACGCAAAGTGCTCGATTCTCTTCGAGAGCCGTTGGAGTCGGGGGAGATTGTCATTTCCCGTGCGAACAGTAAAACCTGCTTTCCTGCCCGTTTTCAGTTGATTGGCGCGCTCAACCCTAGCCCTACCGGGCATTATGAAGGCAAGCTGTCTCGATCCAATCCACAGGCAACCTTGAAGTATTTGAATCGACTCTCTGGACCGTTTTTAGATCGTTTTGATCTGTCGATTGAAATCCCTGCCTTGCCAAGAGGCACGTTAGCCGAAGGGGGCGATCGTGGTGAGACGACTGACATCGTTAAAGCGCGCGTGGAAAAGGCACGAGCTGTGATGTTAGCGAGAGCGGGAAAGCCCAATTGCCTGCTTTCAAGTCGAGAGATTGAAACCTATTGTCCGTTAGCAAAAGAGGATGCGGATTTTCTCGAAACGGCACTACACCGCTTAGGGTTGTCGATTCGTGCGTATCACCGCATTATCAAAGTCGCGCGAACCATTGCGGATTTAGCGGGAGAGCCACATATAAAACGCGGGCATCTTGCTGAGGCCTTGGGTTATCGTTCGATGGATAGGTTGTTGAAACAACTCACCGCCATGGCGAGTTAGCCGTGAAATGGGTGCTTAGGCACTCATTTGACCACTTTCTACTGAATGGTGTTTTTTATTCGGTCGACGTATTATGACGCCTGATAAATATCCCTAATCTGTGCGTGGATACGTCGCCTTGATACTTTTCTTCAACGTTATTTTTGTGTGTTTAAACACCGCGGTGGCATCTGTTCTTATCTGCTGCCTTGCGTTGTTAAAAATGCTGCTCCCTGTGCCTGCATTGCAGCGCGCCATTACGCGTGCCTGTAACGGCATTATGTGGGTATGGGCAACGCTCAATCATAGGTTGGTTAACCTAACGTCAAACGTGGAATGGGACATACAAGGCGGTGAGTCGCTCAGTAAAGAGCAATGGTATTTGTTGATCGCCAACCACATGAGTTGGGCGGACATCGTTGTTGTCTTTTCTGTGTTTAGACATCGCATTCCCATGGCGAAGTTCTTCCTCAAACAGCAATTGCTGTATGTGCCTTTCTTGGGGCTCGCGTGTTGGGCCGTGGATATGCCCTTTATGAAGCGCTATGCCCACCAGTATTTGCTCAAGCACCCTGAAAAACGAGGTTGCGATCTTAAGACCACGAGAAAATCCTGCGAGCGTTTCCGCCACACTCCCACCACCGTGGTTAACTTTGTGGAGGGCACGCGATTCACAGAAGAAAAAAGGCATGCCACCCATTCCCCTTTTCGTCATTTACTGTCACCTAAGACGGGCGGTATTGCATACACGCTTGGGGCAATGGGGGAGCAATTTGATGCCATTATTAACGTCACCTTGGCTTACCCAGAAAACCGAGATCTTCCCTTTAAAGACTTGCTATCAGGCAAGATGAAAAAGATCGTTGTTCGCATTCATACTTTGCCGCTCGATAGCGCGGTAAAAGGGGATTATTTCAATGACAAAACGTTCAAACGCCAATTTCAACAATGGCTTCATCAGCGTTGGGAAGAAAAAGATGATGAGCTGTCTGCAATTTATGGAGAGGTGCCAATACACAAGCGTGTAGAAAGACGATAAGCAGATACCGTGGTGTGAAACGCATGTAATGGAAATGAAAAAGGGGCTCAAGGCCCCTTTTTTTGCATTTGGATACTTGCTGCGACTTATTGTGTTAGCAGGAAATTAACCAGTGCGAAATAGTCATCTGTTGATTTGATGGTTTTTGGCGTCACGTGGTATTTACCGTTAACAATCACAGCGGGCACACCGCGCAGGCCTGAATCGTTGAAGCCTTTATCAAAACGGTTTGCCATCGCGTTAACCGCAAAGCTGTTGTAAGTGCCGTCGAATTTCTTCGCATCCACACCTTCGTCGATGAACATCTGACGCACTTCTGCTTCATCACGCGGTGGCTTTTGAAGTAGGTGAATGCGGTTGAAAATGACCGGAACCATGGCGTCTTCTACATCAAGCATCACTGCAGTCGCGTACGCTTTGCTCAGTGCCTTACCCATGTTGCCACCCATGAAAGAAACATGACTCTTTTGGAAAGTCGCATTCTCAGGGATTTTCTTTTTTAACTCTTCCATTAAGCCTTCACTTTTGTAGCAATGTGGGCAGTAGAAAGAGAAAAATTCGGTCACCGTTGGTGATTGTGTTTTCGGCAGATCAAGAACTTGATAGTCCTCACCCGCATTAAAACGCGCAGCGTGCGCAGAGAAGGCCAGCATGGCAACAGCGGCCATCGCAAACAATTTTTTCAACATAAATGTCTTTCTCCCTGATAGTTATAATGCTGCTTACCACTGCGGCGACAGCGACAGAGGCGTTTCCTCAAGAGCAGCTAATTGTTCTTTAAAGGCGAGCACCTGATTTTCCCAGTATTTTGCCTCAGCAAACCAAGGAAATGCACGAGGAAAAGCCGGATCTTGCCAACGTTTTGCCAGCCATGCCATATAGTGAACCATTCTGAGACCACGTAAAGGCTCGATTAGTTGCAATTGATGATGAGGAAAATCGTGAAACTCCTCATAGGCCTCAGCAATGGTGTCCAGTTGTGCCAAGCGGTCATGGCGGTCGCCGTTGAGCATCATCCAAATATCTTGGATGGCAGGACCATTGCGAGAATCGTCTAAGTCGACAAACATCGGGCCATCACGCCATAGAATGTTGCTTGGGTGACAATCACCGTGCAGGCGAATTGGCTGCCAGTCTGTTGTCCAGCGGCTTTCCAGTACATTGATAAGACGATCGAGATCGGAAAAGAACGCGTTCTCAAGGTGCATGGGAATGAATTCGCTGTTTTCCAATACTTTCCGTGGCTGGTAGAGGTACTCGTCAAGGCCAATGGTTGGGCGATCAGTGAATGACGCGCGTGAACCCACTTGATGAATGCGGCCCATGAAACGGCCAACCATTTCGAGTTGATCCCAGTTATCGACTTCAAAAGTGCGCCCGCCGACACTTGGAAATAGCGCAAACCGATAACCTGCATGTTCGAACAGTGTTGTTCCATCGATTTCAATAGGCACAGCAACGGGGATTTCAGACTCTTCAAGTTCTTTGGTGAACTGGTGCTCTTCTAAAATTTGTGCGTTGCTCCAGCGTTGTGGGCGGTAGAACTTGGTGACGAAGCGTTTACGATCTTCATCTTGAAATTGGTATACGCGGTTTTCGTAGCTGTTAAGCGCTAAAAGCCCAGATTCAGGGCGAACACCGACGGATTCTAATGCATCAATCAAGGTGTCAGGGGTGAGGTGCTCGAAGCTAAATTGCGCGTCGCTCATAGGGTCACTTGCTTTGTGATAAGAGAGAGTTTGATGGTATCAGAGATTGGCATCACTGTATGGGTATACAAAATAAAAGGGCGCGAGGTGCGCCCTTTGTGTTTTAGATGTGCGTGCAATGCTTAGAGCTTGCTGATAAAGCGGCTTTCAGTAGACAGCGTTTTTTTGTCATCCCCTGATTGGCGTTCAAGCATAAACATAATGTTGGCGATGGGTTTTTCGAGCTCATAAGGGTCCACCGCAAGGCTGACTGGCAAGGTGTAGATTTCGCCTGCGCTCAGCGTCACTTGCTGTTTGCCGTACCACTCAATGCCCTCAAGGCCTGTTACCGAGATATTGTAGGTTTCTGATTGCTGCGTCTTATTCAGAATCTTCAAGGTGTAGGTGTTTTCAATCAGCCCATCAGTGTTGGTTTTAAACAGCTGTGTTCTATCACGAATAACATCCAATCCCATCGGCTGAACCGCATTGAGGAAGTAGAAGAACATGACGAACATGGCCACCATGACGATGCCATAGCCAATCAATTTGGGGCGCATCACATCCACAGAATGGCCGGCGAGCTTATGTTCCGTGGTATAGCTGATGAGACCGTGAGAATAGTTCATGCGATCCATGGTGTCGTCACAGGCATCAATACACGCGCCGCAGTTGATGCATTCGTATTGAAGACCATCGCGAATGTCGATACCCGTCGGGCACACCTGCACACAGAGGTTACAGTCAACGCAATCACCTAAGCCCAAGTCTTTAGGGTCTTTCTTACGAGGCCTTGGACCACGTGCTTCACCGCGGACTTTGTCATAACCCACGATAAAGGTGTCTTTGTCGAACATGGCTGACTGGAATCGTGCATAGGGGCAGATGTGGATACACATGATAGAGCGCATCCAGCCAGCATTGCCGTAGGTACAAACACTGAAGAAAAGTACCCAGAACACTATCCAGAAACTGCTTGATAAAGTGAAAAACTCCGCGAACAGCGTTTTGACTGGGACGAAGTAGCCAACGAAGGTAAGGCCGGTTAGCAAGGCAACGGCAAACCAACAAATATGCTTCAGCGTTTTTCTGGCCAACAAATCCCGGGTCATGGGCTTTTTATCTTGTGAGCGGCGTTTATTTGCGGGCCCTTCGAGCTTTTCCTCAAACCAAATGTAGATGAAGGTCCACACCGTTTGAGGACAGAGGTATCCGCACCAGACTCGCCCAAGGAAGGTGGTGATAAAAAAGAGGCCAAAGGCGGCCACCATCAGCACCACAGCAAGCAATGTCAAATCTTGTGGCCAAAGGGTTGTGCCGAAAAAATTGAACTGCTGTTTGCCAATGTCGATCAGAATGGCTTGTCGGTCACCGTAGGAAATCCATGGGGTGAGCAAGAAGAGCAGCATGAAAAACCACCCCATTTTTTGGCGCAGCTTCTGGAAGACTCCTTTCGCCGCACGAACATAAATGCGGTTGCTGGGGTTAAAACGATCACCGCTACCTTTATGGGTTTTGGGATTAAATTCTTTGGGCGTGACATCTTTGATGTCGATTTTTTCCTTGCTCATGACACCTGCTTTCCTTGGGTAAAACGGGCAATCCCGACAATGCGACACACCGATACGTTGTCGGTGTTCTTTAATCATAGACCGAAGATTATACCGTAGCAGATTGCCGACATTCTGTGCGGATGGTGGGATAATGCTTGGACGCCTAGACAAGGCTTGAGGAACAGATGATTGTTTTAAAATAAAAAAGCGAAACCCATGGGTTTCGCTTTTCTTGGCAACTTTACACGCTACGTTTAGTCGATAATTCCGCGAGCGCGTAAAATGGCAGTTTTGAAGTCGTTTTCGCAATCTTTCGCAAGACCGGGGATCATTTCATCTTTGCCGCTGTTACGCATTTTTAGATGATAGATCAGCACATCATCGGTGAGTGCGTCGAGTTGACCTTCATAGCCTGCTTCTTCGGCAAGTTTGCTGATCATTTGCATCAGATTCAGCTCGGGTTCTTTCTGCCACTCAGGGTGAAGCAGTTCGATCAGTTCGTTAACGCGATGACATTTCATTGAAGACTCCAAATTGGGCTAACACAGTGTTAAAAATAACCTTTTTTTTTATATGGCTTATTCGCCATACAGTACCAGAATCACTATGTGCAAGCTATGTCGTCTTATGCTGCTTCGTCCGCTGGCGCGTCGGTACTCAACACTGGATTTGGACGGATTAACGTCAAATCAGGTGTTGATGTCTTTGGTGACGCTTTGAACGTTGGAGCAAACGAAGTAGAACGCATACGTGCTGGTGTACGAGTAACGCGGACGGTGCGAACAGTGACAGGGCGCATTTAAGTTTCTCAGTTTTCGCGCATCCATGACGGGGTTAATAGCAGAGTGAACCAGGGGTTCCGATGGCTGATAGCCTTGCTGTTTTTTCACTCTGACGTGTAATTTCGCGCGGAGCATAACAAAAATAAATCGTTTAAAAAAGCATCAAGTTAAAAAAATAAAAAAAGCCGCATTTGCGGCTTTTTCTTTACGGTATTTGGATCGTTATGTAATCGGCATAACGCGGTTTCTGCCCAAGTTTTTCGCCTCATACAATTGCGCATCTGCGCGGCTGATTAGATTGCGCGGGCTTTCCCCTTTTTCGAACTGCGCAACACCGATGGACACCGTGATGTTGTCGAGTTTCGAGCCTGTTTTCTTGTCTTTGATGGCCAATTTATCGATGCTGGCGCGAATGGTTTCGGCCACGCGACCTCCCCCTCCAAGAGGGCGGTTAGGGACAAGCAAGGCAAACTCTTCGCCACCATAGCGGAAAGCTTCTATGCCCTCTCGACAGAACTGAGCGAGGCGTTTTGCCGTGAGCTTCAGTACCTGATCACCCATGAGGTGGCCGTAGGTATCATTGAAGCTTTTGAAATGGTCGAGATCGCAAATCAGTAAGCAAAATCCGCGCTCGGGCGGCGATGCGATGAGTTTATCGAGGTGCTTGTCGAACGAACGGCGGTTTAAGATGCCCGTTAGTGCATCGTTAAAGGCTTGTTCGTTGGCCTCTGCCAATGTTTCCTTAAGGCGATCAATTTCTTTTTGGGCGTCTGCCAGTTGGTTCTTAAAGAAGCTGGTGGATTGGCGGATTTCTTTTGAACCTTTTAATGCATTTCGCACCACAGCAATGGTTTCTTCCGTGCTCATGGCTTCTTCATCAACACGTGCCAATTGCGAAAAGGTTTTCTCCAATGTGCTCTGAAACACATCCGTGTCTTTCATGGTATCAACCATGGTGTTGCTGATCTCAAGGGCTAATGCTTCAAAGCCTTCTTGTGCTGCTTGAATGCCTTCATTTTGCCCATCAGCAATATGCGCTTCATAGAGCTCAGTGCATTGTTCTAGGCTGACGGAGCCCGACGATTGAAGCGACTCGTTCATCGCTTTCGTTAAGGCTTCATCGGTGTTGGCAATATAGGTGTACCAAAGTGCATAATTTTTAGGGTTTGCAGGCACCTGATACTTCATCATGAGTGGAACGAGTTTCTTTAAATACCCAGCGGATAGCGCAAATGAATCGTTAGACATAGCTGGCTTATTCTCCGTTATATAAAGTGGAATGCGTCTTTCCACGTGTCACCAGTCTTCTAATCTTAGTAGAAATAATCAAAATGCTGTGACAACTGAGCGCTTAATTACCGTCTACACTGCGGTAAATTGTATGCGCGACATATTTACGCGCTCAACAAGGAGAATTGGCTATGGGATGGCTTCAGAAAACGTTAGCTCGGGTCGGTGTGGGTGGTGCGAAGGCAGAGGTGTCTGTTGAGCGTGATGACATTCAACAAGGTCAATCTGTGACGGTCACTCTCATTGTGCATGGGGGCGAGGCAATGCAACAGATTGACAAGATTTCGTTCGATCTTTGCTGTGACTTTATGGGGTGGGAAGAGGTGCGTGGCGCAGGTGAGCAGGGCAGGAAGAAACAGCGCAGACGTATCACTCATAAGCTTTTGTCATGGTCGTTGTCTGATGCTTTTGAGCTGTCTAAGGGTGAGTCTCGCCGCTTTGAAACTGAATTGAACGTGCCTGCTGAAACGCCGCTTTCCATGGGAGATTGCAATGTTTGGCTCGAAACCAGCCTTGATATTCCCATGGCGAAAGACCCTTCAACCAAAACGCCGTTAACCATTAAACCTTCCCTTCATTTGAACGCGGTCTTTGACGTGTTAGAGGCGCACGGGCTTCGCATTGAAAAAGCGGATTGCGAACAAGATGAACGAAACCCTCGATCGTTTGAGCAGGTGTTTTCTTGGATGCCCGTTTCTGGCGCCTACGAGGGCATTTGGCGTAAGCTCGACGTGGTGGTGACGCACAAAGATAATGCGCTGGATATCGGCATGACGGTGCATCGACAAGGGGAAGGGTTGGGAGACATGGTAGGACGGCTTGTCGGGGCAAATAAGCTTGAACGTTCGTTGGACGTTTCACTCGATGACAGCGTTGAACACGTGCAAGACGCCTTGAACAATGTGCTGCAAAAGATAACGTGAATTTAAGCGTACACGTGTACGCTGAGTTGTGTCATACTCGCTGTGTTAGTGATTTAGAAGGATGACTCTACGATGACAGCGTGCACGACTGCAGGGCCTGATTACTCCGTCAAAGAAGAGATAGCAAGCAGCGTTAGCCATGGGCTAGGTGTGGTGTTTGGTATTGTGGCCTTGGTGCTTTTGCTCTTAAAAGCGCTCAACGCGAATGCGGATGCCATGACGATTGCCAGTTATAGCGTGTATGGCGCGAGCATTATTTTACTTTATCTCGCCTCCACCCTTTATCATGCCATTCCTTATCCTAGCGCCAAACGCGCGCTAAAAACCTTCGATCATTGCGCTATCTATCTGCTGATCGCCGGTACTTATACTCCCTTTTTGTTGATCAGCTTACGAACGCCTTTGGCGACGGGCTTGATGGCGTTAATTTGGGGCATTGCACTGGCTGGTGTCGTGCTGAAAATTGCGTTTGTTTACCGCTTTAAGAAGTTGTCTTTGGTGATTTATCTCGCCATGGGGTGGCTATCTTTGGTGGTGATTTATCAACTGGCGCAGGCGGTTGCTCTGCCGGGGCTCATGTTGCTGCTTGCGGGCGGCTTGGTGTATTCGCTGGGTGTGATTTTCTACGTGAAACAATCAATTCCCTACAACCATGCTATTTGGCATTTATTTGTTTTAGGCGGCACGGTACTGCATTTTCTTGCGATCTATTATTACGTCCAACCAGTGTGAATTTGCCTGCAAACAATAAAAAAGCGAGAGGGTATACCCTCTCGCTTTTTTTTTACGGCGGTTAGTCATCAGACTAACGCACTTAATCTCGCCAGAAAGCAGGAAAAAGTAAGACCAACACCGTCAATATTTCCAAGCGTCCCATGAGCATACCAATACTCAGCGCCCACTTTGCAGTATCTGACAGGCTGGCAAAGTTCCCTGTGGGGCCAATGACTGTGCCCATACCCGGACCGACGTTTGCGACGGCTGTCATCGCGCCGCTTAAACTGGTTATGCCGTCTAATCCCGTTGCAGCCAGAATCATCGCAACCACCAGAATCGTCATCAGATAGGTGATGGCAAATGCCACCACTGAGCGGACAATATCTTCGTTAACTGGGCGGCCGTTATACCGTTGAATAAACACGCCAGAGGGGTGAACCAATTGCTGTATGTGTTTACGAAGTAAGGCGAGCGCGACTTGGAAGCGGAAGATTTTCGCGCCTCCCGCCGTTGAACCAGAACAACCGCCAACAATCAGCATGAACGCAAAAATCACCGAGGCAAAAGGCCCCCACGCCGTGAAGTCATCCAAACCAAAGCCTGTTGTTGTTACCACAGAGACGATGTTGAACATGGACACGCGAATGGCGTCACTGCTGGTGTAATCTTGGGTGAGTACCAACCAAATGGCAACCATGGCAGAGGTGGCGAGTACTAAGTAGGTAAAGCCTCGTACCTGTGCATCATCAAAAATCATGTGCGGGCTTTTGCGTCTGAGTGCCTGAATCAAGAGCAAGAACGGTAAACCGCCTGCAAACATGAATATTGTGCCGACCCATTGTGCGGAATGACTGAAGCGGTTCATGGAACTGTCAGATGTGGAGAACCCACCCGTAGACAGCGTGGTCATGGCATGGTTTATCGCTTCAAACGGTGTCATGCCTGTTGCCCAATAAGCAATAAAGCAAAGCGCAGACAGAATCAGGTACACCTTCATGATACTGATGGCGACATTTTTAGTGCGAGGGCTAGATTTTGCGGACCAATCTGACGATTCAGTTTGGAATAACTTCATCCCACCTACGTTCAAAAATGGCAGGATAGCCACGCCCATCACGATAAAACCAACGCCACCCAACCATTGCAATATGGAGCGCCAGAACAAGATGGCAGGTGCCATTTGATCAAGCCCACTGAGCACGGTCGATCCTGTCGTGGTGATGCCGGACATGGTTTCAAAGTACGCATCGGTGAAGCTGATGTGATTGATGAACACGAAGGGCAACGCGGCGAATGCACTGGCAATCAACCACACCATGGTGGTGATGACGAACATGTCCCTCGCATTGAGGCGAAAGTTATCCGTCTTGCCAAGGGACAAACAAAGAAACGCGGCAACATGGGTGATAATGACGGACAAGCCAAAATCGAGAAATCCCGGTGTGCCCGTGAAAAACGCGGTGAGCGTTGGGATGTACATGAAAAGGGCGATCTTAGATAAGACCAGCCCAATCACGAACAGTACAGGTTGTAAATTGACCATAAGACACGGTTCGGCTTAGAGGAAGAAAGGACTCGGTTGGAAGAGTCGCTCGACATCAGGGATGTATTTCTTATCCACCAAGAACATCACCACGTGGTCATCTTGCTGAATAACGGTTTTATCGTGTGCAATCAGGACTTCCTCTTCCCTTACGATTGCGCCAATGGTGGTGCCGGCGGGTAACTTAATGTCCCCAATGGCGCGCCCAACCACTTTGGATGTGCTGGCATCACCGTGTGCGATGGCTTCAATGGCCTCCGCAGCCCCGCGACGAAGCGAGGATACGTTGACGATGTCAGCTTTGCGTACGTGGGTCAGTAGCGCGGAGATCGTGGCTTGCTGCGGCGAAATCGCCACATCAATCACACCACCTTGCACAAGGTCAACGTATGCGCCTCGTTGGATCAGCACCATGGCTTTTTTCGCACCTAGGCGTTTTGCCAGCATGGCAGACATGATGTTGGCTTCATCTTCGTTGGTGACGGCAATGAATACATCAATCTGATCGATATGTTCTTCGCTCAACAGCTCTTGGTCTGATGCGTCGCCACAGAACACAATGGTGTTCTCGAGGATTTCAGACAATTGCTCAGCACGTCGTGGGTTGCGCTCTATCAGTTTCACGCTGTATGAGCGCTCAAGGCTTCTCGCAAGACCTGCACCGATGTTACCGCCGCCGACAATCATGATGCGCTTGTACGGCTTCTCAAGACGTTGTAGCTCACTCATCACCGAGCGAATGTGGTTGCTGGCGGCCACAAAAAACACTTCATCATCGGCTTCGATGATGGTGGTGCCTTGTGGACGAATGGGACGGTCGCGACGGAAGATGGCTGCCACGCGTGTGTCGACATGCGGCATGTGCTCACGCAATGCGGACAATGCGTTACCCACCAAAGGCCCGCCGTAGTAGGCTTTTACCGCGACCAGACCGACTTTATTGTCGGCGAAGTTAACCACCTGCAATGCACCCGGGTATTCAATCAAGCGATGGATATAGCGCGTGACCAGCTCTTCTGGGGCGATCAGGTGATCGACCGGACAGGCATCGGTCTGGAACAATTGTTCTTTGGCAGCGAGATATTCAGGGCTTCGGATCCGCGCGACGCGGTTTGGGGTGTTATAAAGCGTGAAGGCAACTTGGCAAGCAATCATGTTGGTTTCGTCAGAGTTGGTAACGGCAACCAGCATGTCGGCGTCTTGAGCGCCGGCTTCGAGAAGTGTGGAGGGGTGACTGGCGTAACCGGTTACCACCCGTAAATCGTATTTGTCTTGCAGCTCTCTGAGGCGCTCGGGGTTCTTATCGACGATGGTAATGTCATTGTTTTCGCCAACCAGATTTTCGGCCAATGTGCCGCCGACCTGTCCAGCCCCCAAGATGATAATTTTCATAACGTCTGCGTGAACCTCGGTTCGTTTCTACTTGTTATGGTTGGCGGCACAACGGCCACCAACAATTTGGCACTACTCGATGCGATGCTTCAGCGTGGATATCAGGCTGATTTTTTGATCACGGCGTAGTAGAAACCGTCCATGTTTTCTTGCCCTGGAAGAATCTGGCGACCCGGTGCGTCCGGTGTGCCTGTCTCCAATGTTGCATCGCTTGTGCGCGCGAGGAATGCTGCCACTTGCTGGCCATTTTCCTGTGGCGTAATTGAACATGTCGCATACACCAGCGTACCACCCGGTTTCAGTTGTGCCCACATTGCATCAATAATTTCTGACTGAAGTGACACAAGCTGCGCGATGTCGTCGGCGCGGCGTAACCATTTGATATCTGGGTGACGACGGATCACACCCGTTGCGGAGCATGGGGCGTCGAGCAGAATACGATCAAACTGTTCGCCCTGCCACCATTCGCTAGGATGACGTGCATCGCCGCAAATAACCTGCGCTTTAAGGTTCAAACGCGCCAGGTTTTCTTCCACACGGGTTAAACGTGTGGCATCCACATCCATGGCCACCACGTTTGCATCTGCTTTGTGCTCAAGGATATGACAGGTTTTCCCGCCCGGCGCGGCGCAGCAATCCAGAATCAGTTCGCCAGATTGCGGCTGCAGGTAATTCACAGAAAGTTGCGCAGCAGCATCTTGAACAGACACCCAACCGTCAGCAAACCCGGGCAATGCCGTCACATCACAAGGTGATGCAAGCTTGAGGGCATCTTGTGCTTCTGAGTGAACCTCGGTTTCTATGCCGTTTTCAGTCAACAGTGCGCGGTAGCTATCGCGGGTGTGATGCGTGCGGTTTGCGCGCAGCCACATCGGTGCTTTCTGGTGATTGGCATCGACAACCTGTTCCCATTGTTCGGGGTACGCGGTTTGCAGTAATTTCAACAACCAACCCGGGTGACCGTATTTGCCTGCATCGTGAGAGACAGCGGTAGCATCGAGATTTTCTTGGTTGCGCTGGTAGCTGCGAAGTACCGCATTGACCAAACCACGAAGCTGCGGCTTTTTCAGTACTTTGGTGGCATCCACAGTCTCAGCAACGGCGGCGTGCGGAGGAATTCGCATGAACGCAATTTGGTAAAGACCCACCAAGATCAAATGGTGGAAGACGCGTTGTTTGCCTTTCAGTGGCTTGTCCATCAGGCTTTGGGTGATGGATTCCAGGCGAGGCAGCCAGCGCAGGACGCCATAGCAGATCTCTTGCAGCAGCGCGCCATCGCGCGGGGCGACTTTTTGCTGAGCCGGTGGCAGAGCCGCAGACAATGATTGTCCTTGGTCAACTACCTGATAGATAACCTGTGCAGCGACAGCTCTTACGTTCATGAAGGTACCTTCGTCAGGGGGTTGTGCGCAGTATGTGGCGAACAACAAAATTGTGTTTCTTGCGACTAAAAAAGGCCAGCAAGCTGGCCTCTCGATTACAGGGTTTTGCCAGGTTCAAACCATTCTCGACGGGAATTTAGAATATCCGCCGCACCCATCGCTTTCTTGCCTGGAGGCTGAATCGAGGTGAGGCGTAATACGCCATCACCCGTTGCCACGCGAATGCCCGTTTTATCCGCAGATAAAATGGTGCCTGGCGCTTTGTCGCTTTGCTCGGCGTCGGCGTCGGCATCCCAGACTTTGATGTTGTGCTCGGTGTCGTTTGCCGTCAGCGTGAAGTAGCTCATTGGCCATGGGTTAAACGCGCGAATGCAGCGCTCAAGCTCAACGGCACTCAAGGTCCAATCGACCAACGCTTCTTCTTTACTCAACTTCTTCGCATAGTTAGCCAACTCGTCATTTTGCTTTTCAGCGACGGCGCGACCGGTTGCGATATCGTCCAGACAATCCACCAATGCGTCAGGCCCCAGTTCTGCAAGGCGCTCATATAGCGTGGCACTGGTTTCCTTCGCATCAATGCTCAGGGTTGCGATTTTTAGCATATCGCCAGTATCCAAGCCTTCATCCATCTGCATGATGGTGACGCCTGTTTCATCATCGCCCGCCCAAATAGCGCGTTGTATCGGTGCAGCACCACGCCAGCGAGGAAGGATAGAACCATGAACGTTGATACAACCCAAACGCGGCGTATCCAATGCCGCTTTCGGAAGCAGAAGGCCATACGCCACCACCACCATGATGTCAGCATCAATGGCCGCCAATTCTTGCTGCGCGTCTTCTGACTTTAAGCTGGCTGGCTGATAGACCGGAATATCATGTTCAAGCGCCAGCATTTTCACTGGGCTTGCTGTCAGCTTCTTCCCACGCCCAGCAGGGCGATCAGGTTGGGTGTAAACCGCAACCACATCATGGTGTGAAGACAATAACGCCGCCATGTGACGGGCGGCGAAATCCGGCGTACCGGCAAATACAATACGTAATGATTGGCTCAAGGAAACCTCAGTTAGCTTTTTTCGTTGGCGCGTTTGATTTTTTCGAGCTTCTGTTTGATGCGCTGTTGCTTCAGAGGCGACAGGTAATCAACGAACAATTTACCTTCTAGGTGGTCAAGTTCGTGTTGTACACAAATTGCCAGAAGGTCATCAGCGTCGAATTGGTATGCGTTGCCATCACGATCAAGTGCCTTCACGGTCACTTCAGATGCACGTGGTACCAATGCGCGCGCACCAGGGACAGACAGACAACCTTCTTCGATGCCATCTTCGCCACGCTTCTCGATAATTTCAGGATTGATCAGAACCATGGCTTCTTCACGGTTGTCAGAAATATCAATCACGACAATACGTTGGTGAATGTCGACCTGTGTCGCAGCCAAACCAATGCCTTCTTCGTCGTACATGGTTTCTAGCATGTCATCGACAATCTTTTGGATCTCTGGCGTGACGTTTTCTACCGGCTTCGCCACCGTGCGTAGGCGATCGTCCGGGAAGGTCAAAACCTGTAATACACTCATAAATGTCTCTTAAATATGTTGAACTGCGCCGTATCCGGCTTCGGTAATTGGGCTAATTCTAGACATTTTGCAATTCAAATGACAGCATCCAAATGTAAAGTACGCTTTTGGAGACACAGGATGTTTAAAAAGCTAATCATAGTCTGTGTGGCAGGCATGTTGTCTGCGACATCCATGGCGAATGTGATCAGCCTTTCAGATGATGCGCCCGACGCTTATCAGGTGCGCAAAGGTGATACCTTGTGGGACATTGCGGGTTTGTATTTAGACAAGCCTTGGCACTGGCCTGCTCTTTGGCAGCAAAACCCTGATATTGAAAACCCTCACCTGATTTATCCAGGGGATGAGCTTCGTCTTTCATGGCAAGATGGCCAGCCCGTATTGACGCGAAAGACAGTGGAAATGGGTGATACAACGCCTATCAGCGGTGTGTCTACCAATATTCTGAAACAGTACTTAACGTATGACACCCTCATGGGGGCGGCAGAAGTTAATATGGCACCGCGTGTGCTTGGCAACCAGAAAGGGTGGAACTACATCACCACTAAAACACCTTTCTATGCCGATGCTGTTCTCGATCATGACGAATGGTTCATTTACCGACCTGTCACGACGTTTGATCGTCAAGTGGGTGAAGAGACCACCACCATGATCAGTTTGAACAAAGTGGCGGAAGCGCGTTTGGTGAGAAACCTTGATGAGATCGCCGAGCTGAAATTGGTTCATCAATCTCAAGAAGTGAAGCCAAATGACATTCTCCTGCCATCACTCGGCGCTCGAACTGGCGAGATCTTTCAACCTCACGCCGCACCCTCTGATATCGCGGGCAATTTGGTAGGGCATCTTTACGGCAGTAAATATGTTGGCCTACGTCAAATTGTGGTTGTGAACAGAGGGGAAACTGATGGATTGGATGCGGGACATGCATTGTCTGTGATGATGCCTGGTGCGGCCCTTAAGGGCAAAAAAGGCAACATGAGATACGACTCTGATACTGATAGCACTGCAGATTCAGTGGTCATGACACTGCCTGATCGACATGCGGGTACATTGTTGGTTATCCGAAGTTATCCGCACTTTAGTTTGGCGATGGTGGTCGATGCAGAGCAGCCTTTATCATCGAACATGAATATCATCTCTGCTGGCGGGTCTTAGCGGATCTGATGAGCAAGGTGCTTGAATCTTGGCTTCGACTGGCTGCCGTCCCGAAATTGGGCGGCAGCGCAGTAAGCAAAATCATCAGCAAACATCCGCCAGAGAAACTGCTTGAATTAAGTGATTTTGAACTCTCCTCCATTGGCTTTAAGCCCGAGCAATTAGCGGCGCTACGACAACCTGACTTTTCCATAATAGACAGATGTTTAGCATGGTGTGATGCGCCAGATAGACACATCTTGTCACTGTCAGACCCACACTATCCTTTCTTACTCAAACAAATCGCTTCTGCGCCGCCTCTTTTATTTGTGGAAGGTGATCCCCATATACTCACAGCACCGCAGATTGCAATGGTGGGAAGTCGTCATGCCAGCCAAGAAGGGTTGGCGTTGGCTCGGGAGTTTGCCGAAGCACTTGCCAAGCATGATGTGGTGGTGACCAGCGGATTGGCATTAGGTATTGATGGCCGTGCGCATCGAGGTGCGTTGGAAGGGCAAGGTAAAACAGTCGCGGTGCTTGGGTCGGGCTTAGAGAAGGTTTATCCCTCGCGTCATCGTGATTTAGCCAAAGACGTTAAAGAAAATGGTGCTTTGGTTTCAGAGCTTTGGCCTTGGTCGCCGCCTAAACCTGCATTCTTCCCGAGACGAAATCGCATTATCAGCGGTCTCTCTACAGGTGTGTTGGTGGTGGAGGCGGCGTTGAAAAGTGGCTCATTAATCACTGCACGTCTTGCGCTCGAGCAAGGCCGAGAGGTTTTTGCCTTACCGGGATCAATACATAATCCCAATGCGCGCGGTAGCAATGGGTTGATTAAGCAAGGCGCATTATTGGTCGAAACCGTCGAGGATATTCTCGAACAAGTGATGGCGTTGGCAGGCTGTGCAATTAATCATCAGTTGGACATCGAGCAGGCTCAAGTTTTGCAAGAAGAATTGCCATTTCCGGAAGTGTTGGCTAACGTAGGAAATGAGATAAGATGTGTCGATGTGCTTGCAGAAATCTGCGATCAACCCGTTCACGAAATAATGATGAAGTTATTAGAACTGGAGCTTCAGGGGCTGGTTACAGCGGTGCCTGGTGGCTATGTGAGAACGAGGAGGGGCTAGCCATGATGGACATCCTAATGTATCTGTTCGAAACCTATATCCACAGCGATGCGGAATTGATGGTAGATCAGGACGAATTGGCTGATGAGCTTCTACGAGCAGGTTTTCATCAGGAAGATATCTACAAAGCGTTAGATTGGCTTGAAAAGCTGGCGCTATTACAAGATGCGGATAAAACGCCTTACCTAACAGGAAGCGCGTTGACGTCGGTGCGTATTTTTACGCCGCAAGAAATGGATCGTTTGGATACAGAGAGCCGCGGCTTTTTGATTTTCCTTGAGCAAATCAGTGTATTGAACCCAGAAACGCGTGAGATGGTGATTGATCGTGTGATGGAGCTTGAAACACAAGAGTTCGCGTTAGATGACCTTAAATGGGTTATCTTGATGGTGCTGTTTAATGTACCGGGCAACGAACGTGCGTATGACCAAATGGAAGAGCTACTCTACTGCACAGCCGAAGATGAATATCTTCATTAATATTTTCACTGTCAGTCCGTTTGAGGCGAAGCTGTTTTGGCTGGAAAAATAGACGAATCACTGTTTAGTGCGCATGAACACGCACTAGAGAAAGAAGAACGCTGCCCCAAATGTGGCAGCGTTCTTGTTATTAAACACAGCAAACGCGGGCCTTTTAAGGCGTGCACAGGCTATCCTGCCTGTGATTTCGTGGAATCGTTGCATCACAATGATGGTCATGTGGTGAAAGAGCTAGGGTTACCTTGCCCTGAATGTGGCAATGAATTAGTGCTTCGCCAAGGGCGTTTTGGCATGTTCATTGGCTGTTCGGCGTACCCTGAATGCCAGCACATTGAAAAGCGCGATCAAGAGCCCGTGACTGAGGGCGTTGATGTGACTTGCCCCGAGTGTGGTAAAGGCAAACTTCACGAGAAAAAATCGCGTTTTGGTAAAGCGTTCTATGCGTGTGATGCCTACCCAAAATGTAAATTCGCGGTAAACCTTAAACCCGTCAAAGGGTGCTGTGAAGTGTGTGGTTTCGCACTCTTGCTTGAGAAGCAAACAGCGTCAGGCGAGGTGAAAGTATGCGCGAGCAAGAAGTGTCAGCATAAACAAGGTTGAGTGCTCGGGTTTCGAATAAGGAGCTCTATGACCCGTCCTGATATGGGTTGACACTTTCTAAGCATAAAACGCCTGATGGACTTCATCGGGCGTTTTGTATTTTAACGCAGTGTGTGGCCGTCTTTGATTGTAGATATCTACGGACTCTGCCACCATCTTTCTCGCCTCCTCTAAATCACGTGGTTTGATAAGTAAGTACTC